>NZ_JBATQW010000072.1:0-21003 GCF_049292215.1 Geothrix sp.
GGTCGGCGCCGGCCTCGCCCAGGGCCCGCAGCAGGAGCTGCGCCTCGGCGGCGTGGGCCACGGCCTTGAGCATGGCTTCGAGCCCGCCCGGTTCAGGCCAGGCCAGGCAGAGGGGCGCTTCCAGCCCGAGGCCCAGTTCCGGGAAGGCTCGGATGGCCCGGCCTTCGGAGAACAGAAAGGTGCGTCCCACCAGCACCTCCAGCTCGCGGACGTTGCCCGGCCAGGCGTGCTCCAGCAACTGGCGCTCGGCGCTGCGCTCCAGCCAGGGGCTGGGGCGCCCCTCCCGCCGGGCGGCCTGCTCCAGCAGTAGGCGGGCCAGGGCCAGCAGGTCTTCGCGGCGTTCCGCCAGGGCGGGCACCCGCAGCTCCAGGGACCCCAGGCGCTCGGCAATCTCCGGCGACAGCAGGCCATCGGCATCAATGCTTCCCATCCAGGCGAGGCGGCGTCCCGCCTCGCCATCCATGGCCCGGGCCAGGGGGCCGGCCGCGGCCGGGGCGAGGTGCTCAAGTCCGCTCAGGAAGAGGCTGCCGCCTGCAAGCAACTGAAGGGTCCGGGGGTCCGGTCCTTCGGGACCCAGGGTCGCGGCTGGAATGCTCAGGTAGGGCGCGGTCGGGTGGCGGAGGGTATGGAGGCGGCGGGCGCTGCGTTCACGCCCAGTGCCGCAGGGCCCCCGGAACACCACCGGCAGCGACGTGGCGGCGGCCTGGCGGAGGGCAGCGTCCAGGGCCTGCATGGCTCCGCTGTGGGCGATCCACGGCTCGGCCGGATCCGGGGGCGGTGCGCCCACCAGGGCCCGCAGGCGATCCAGCAGGGTCAGGAAGGCGTCGAGGTCGAAGGGCTTGGGCAGGAAGTCATCGGCGCCGAGCCGCATGGCCTCAACGATGTCCTTGGGTTCGCCGAAGGCCGACATGAGCACCACGCGCAGGCCCGGATGCAGCAAGCGGGCCCGGCGGATCAGCTCGAGGCCGCTCATGCCGGGCAGCCGCAGATCCGTGACCAGCACCTGGAAGGGCCGGGCCTCCAGGGCCCGCAACGCCGCCTGGGGATCAGCCACGGCCTCGACCTTCCAGACCGAGCCCGCCAGGGCCTGGCTCAACAGGCGCCGGAAGCTGTCCTTGTCCTCGACCAGCAGGAGGTCCATGCGTTGAAATTAACAGCTATCCGGGTTCAACTGGCGCCCCCGCAGCCCTCGATGAACCGCCGGCTCTGGGCCTCGGCCTGGCCCTCGAAGAGGGTTGCACCTCCCACCAGGAGCAGCCCCTCCTCCCTGGCCCAGAGCGCGAAGGCGGTGTCCTCCTTGTAGATCCACTCCACGGCCCAGCGGGCGCTGGGACGGGCAGCCTCCAGCAGCGCCGGGAACGGGATCGGATCCTCCACGGCCATGCCGAGGCTGGTGGCCTGGACGAGGCCCAAAGGTGCGAAGGCGGTGACCGCCTCCGGCCTTGCAGGGGAACGGCGCGAGACATGCAGGACGGGGCGCCCCGCGGCTTCCAGCACGGCGCGGCTGGTGGCGGCCACGCCGCCCTCCCCCAGCAGCAGCACGGGACCCGGCGTCAGGTTCGACAGGGCCTGTCCGAAGGCCTCGGCGTCCGTGTTGGCGCCCTGCCAGGGGGCGCCGGGCGCCCGGCGCCAGAGGGTGTTCAGGGGGCCTTCCAAGCCGAGCGCTTCGGGCAGCGCCAGCTTCAGGGGAGCGGTGATGCTGAGGCCGAGGATGTCCAGGGCATCCAGGGCCTCGACGGCCTCCTCTGCCTCGGCGCAGACAAGGGGCAGGTAGACCAGGTCCTTGAAGGCATATTGGAAGCGCGGGTTATGGAAGGCCGGGCCGCGGGAATGTAGGACGGGATCACCGATGACGCCACAGAGACCATGACCCGGGTGGAGCCTGGCACTGCGCCAGTCCCGCAGGGTGGCCAGGGGCAGCTGCCCCGGCGCCGCCGGGGGACCATCGTCGGGCGCCGCATAAGTGAAAGACCCGCCCCAGGCAGACTGCATGACCCGGCTGGGCAGGCCCTTGGGGCCCATGAGGAAGGCCGCGAGGCGCACGCCGTGGTTCCGGGCCCAGGCCAGGGGCGCGCGCAGGCGGCCGTTGTCGCACAGTCGGCCGGCCCAGCCCACCCACTTGAAGGCTTCGCCTTCGGGCAGGTCGCGGAGCCTCGTCTCCAGGTCGAAGACGCCGGGACCGACATGGATGGAGCGCAGCAGCCGCACATGGGTGCGGGCCGCCTGGATGTCGGGTGGAATGGGCAGGTCCCACTCCAGGTCCAGCCAGTGCGGTTTGCCCTTGAGGGCCTTCACTAGATGGGCGATCCGCCCGGCTTCGTCGTCATCGGGCCAGCGCCCACCCTCGGCGACCCGTCGGCAGGTCACCAGGCAGCGGCGCTTCAGGGCATCCACCAGGGCTTCGGGATCCGCATCCGGAAAGAGGTCGAGCCGGAGCTCCGGGAGGGCGTCGTCACCCAGGCGCTTGCCGCAGGCCAAGGCCTGCTCCCACTCGGGGTGGGTGAGGGTCACCAGATGGTAGGGGAGCGGGTTCAAGGTCGGCATCCAGAAAGGGCCATCCTAACGCGCCGGACCGCTCCGCCTAGCGCAAGCCAGCAACCGGGGTGGCCAATCCTGACTCGCGGTGGGAGGTCCAGGGGTCAGTCGTGCCAGGAACGGCCGACGAAGTCGGGCTTGCACGGCGAAAGGGCGTGCCTCAGCACACTGGCTGTGTAGGACTCCTGGAAGAAGGGCTGGAGCGTCTCCGAGAATTTCGTGAGCGTGGTGCCCTTGGCGACATCCTCGTCGAAGAGCAGCACGGGGCCCGCCTTGTAGGGCTCCAGGAAGGCCAGATCGCTGGGCGCGAGGATGGGGCTCGTGTCCTGGCGCTTGAACATGGAGAAACGGATGAAGTAGAGGGGAGTGTTCAGCAGGTTCGCCAGGACGAGGCCCGAGAGAATGGAACCGTGCGCGGCGCCCACGATCAGGGCCGGTGACACGTGCTTCTGGATGTGGTCCGCCAGATCCGTGATCTTCGCGGGGTTCGAGGCGCGCCAGGTGTATTTGTCCTTGGTGCTGGTGTAGATGAATCCGGAGATGACCTCCGGCAGGTTTCGGATGTAGACATCCAGGCGCTCCACCGCCTCGGGTTCGAGGGCATAGAGCCCTCGGGCGGTCTCGATGGAAGCGATGAAGAACTCGTTCGTATGCTCGACCATACGGGTCGGATAGGTGGCCTTGAACCGGGTGGCCTCACTGACCTCGAAGTAGTAGGTCGGATGCAACGGCAGGCCCTGCTCCACGCACACCTTGAAATTGAGTGAGATGTTCACCAGGGCCGGGGCCAGCAGGTAGAGGGCGATGCAATCGTCCCAGTAGCCCGGAGGCATGGTGGCGGGAGAAGCCAGGGCCTCATGCCTGCCCGCCAGGATGCCGGGAAGGAGGGCCTTGATCCGGGCGAGGATCTCCTCGTACGGCGCTTCGAAGGCCATGGATTCAGGTGGATTGTCCCAATCGGAGTAGATGAGGCGGTGCAACACGTGGCCATCCTACCCCTGATTCCTCAGCTCCACCTGATGGGCGGCGCTGCCGAGCCAACCATAACCAACTAAAAAAACCAAGCAGCTTGGCGTTTGATTACCTTTGAGTCTGGTACGATTCCCCATCTCAGACCGGGCCGGGCCTGGTTTTCAAAGGAGAGTCGATCATGTCCCCCGCCATGATGTTCTGGATCCAATTCGTCCTTGTGCTTGGCGCCATCCTCATCGGCATCCGCAAGGGCGGCGTCGCCCTGGGCCTCATCGGGGGCTTGGGCGTGGCCGTCCTGGTGCTCTGTTTCCGCGTGGCGCCCGGCACCCCACCCATCGACGTGATGCTCATCATCCTCGCGGTGGTGACCGCCTCGGCCACCCTGCAGGTGGCAGGCGGCCTCGACTATCTGGTGCAGCTCACGGAGCGCCTGCTCCGGGCCCACCCGAAATACGTCACCATCCTGGCCCCGCTCTCGACCTTCCTCCTCACGGTCTGTGTGGGCACGGGGCACGCCGTCTATGCCCTGCTTCCGGTGATCTCCGACGTTGCCTTGAAGACCCGCATCCGACCCGAGCGCCCCATGGCGATCTCCAGCGTGGCCTCCCAGATGGGCATCACGGCCAGTCCCGTGGCCGCCGCCGTCACCACCTTTCTGGCCATGGCCGCCAAGAACGGTCACCCCGTGGGCCTCTTCGACATCATCCGCATCACCCTGCCCGCCGGCATCATCGGCGTACTGGTCGCTGCCGCCTGGAGCTTCAACCGCGGCAAAGAGCTGGACCAGGACCCCGAGTTCGCCGAGCGCATGAAGGATCCCGAGTTCGCCAAGGCCCTGGACGCCAACGTGACCACCCTGGGCATGGAGATCCCCTTCACGGCCAAGCTCTCCGTGGGCCTCTTCTTCGCCGGCGTGCTGACCATCATCCTCATCGCCATGAAGCCCGGCCTGCTACCCCTGGTGAACGGCAAGGTGGTGCCCATGACCACCGTGGTGCAGATCATCATGCTGGCCTTCGGCTCCTTCATCCTCTTCGCCACCAAGGTGAAGGCTCCGGACATCGCCCGCTCCAGCGTCTTCATCGCCGGCATGATCGCCGTCGTCTCCATCTTCGGCATCGCCTGGATGAGCGAGACCTTCATCAAGGCCAACGAGGGCTACCTCATCGCCAACATCAAGACCATGGTGCAGGCCGCCCCCTGGACCTTCGCCATCGCCATGTTCTGCGTGTCCGCCTTCGTGAAGAGCCAGGCCGCCACGCTCACCATCATGCTGCCCTTCGGCTACGCCCTGGGACTGCCCACGCCCCTGCTGCTGAGCCTCATCCCGGCCAGCTACGCCTACTTCTTCTTCGCCTTCTACCCCAGCGACCTGGCCGCCATCAACATGGACCGCACCGGCACCACGCGGATCGGCAAATACCTCCTCAACCACAGCTTCATGCTCCCCGGGCTCATCGGCGTCGGCACCTCCACGCTGGTCGCCTACGGCCTGTCGAAGATCATCGGTTAGGCAGCACCTGCGCCACGAAGCCCTGCCTCCGGGCGGGGCTTCGTCATTTCCGCTTCGCGGCCTGCCAAGTGGCTTCCATCTCGTCAAGGGTGCGCCGCTCCCAACCGCCAGCAGTCCGTGCATCGTCCTCCACGGCCTGGAAGCGCCCCTTGAATCGGATCATCTGGCGGCGCAGCGCCGCATCGGGATCAACGCCCTTCTTGCGTGCCCACTGCATGAGGCTGAAGAGCACGTCGCCGAACTCCTCCTCCACCCGCACGGGATCGGACTCGGCCTGCAGCTCCGCGATCTCCTCCTTCACTTTGTCCAGCACCCCTTCCATATCCGGCCACTCGAAGCCCACCTTGGCGCAGCGACGGCCGATCTCCAGGGCCTCGTCCATGGGCGACAGGGTGGCGGGGATGCCCTCCAAGAGGCGGGGCTCGGTGCCTTCTGTGAGGCCCTTCTCCTCGCGCTTGATGGCCGCCCAGTTCGTGAGCACCGCATCAGCCCCGTCCACCGCCACCTCGGCGAAGACATGGGGGTGCCGCCGCACCAGCTTCTCCACCACCGCAGCTTCAACCTCGTGGATGTCCCAGGCGCCGCGATCCGACGCCAGCTGGGCATGAAAGGCGATCTGCAGCCAGAGGTCGCCCAGTTCCTCGCAGAGGTGGGCCTCAGCGGCTTCGTCGAAAGGCCTGTGGGCTGCCAGGGCCTCCAGCACCTCCGCCGCCTCTTCCCGCAGGTAGCGGGCCAGGGTCTGGTGATCCTGCTTCAGATCCCAGGGACAGCCCGACTCCGGCTTGCGGAGCGCGGCCATGACAGCGCGGAGGGTGACGGGTTCCATGGCTTGAGGGTACCGCGAGTCAGCGATCGGTGGAGGGAAGGGCCGCCAAGATGGCCTTCGCGAGGTCGGTCAGGGAGGGATCCCGCGCCCCCATCACGAGAATGAGGTCGCCCGGCTTCGCCTCGGCCGCCAGCCGCGCCACCAGCCACTCCCGCGTGGGCGCGAGCTCAGCGACGACTCTGTGGGCCCGGAGGTCCCCGATCAAGTCAGCGGAGCTGATGTCCCGGGCGGCGGTGCCGCCGGCGTAGAACACCTCCAGGAACCAGAGCCGGTCGGCCGGCGCGAGCTCGGCGGCGAAGGCCGCCACGAAATCCGCGCGCAGGAACTTCAGCGGCCCGAAGCCGTGGGGCTGGAAGACCGCCAGCACACGGCCGCCCTCCCGCACCCGCAAGTGGGCGGCCTGGATCGAAGCCGCCACCTTGGCGGGGTTGTGGCCGAAGTCGTCCACCACCGTGATCCCTCGGGCGTTACCCAGCACCTGGAAGCGGCGTGCCACGCCCTGGAAGGTGGCCAGGGGGCCCACCATGTCCGCCAGGGACACGCCCAGGGCCTCGCAGGCCGAGATGGCCGCCAGGGCGTTCTCCAAGTTGTGCCGGCCCGGCACGGGCAGGCGGAAGGCCACGTCACGCAGGGTGAAGCGAGAACCCTCCCCGTCGAGCGCAAGATTCTCCGCGCGCAGGTCCGCCCCTTCACCGAAGCCGAATACCGACGCATCCCCGGCGAACTCGCACAGGTTCTCGGCCTCGCCCACCACTGCACCCTCGCGCAGCTGGGAGCGGAAGGTGCGGAACATCTCCGCCACGGCCGCCATCTCCTTGTGGTCCCGCTGCAGGTTGAGGATCACGCCCAGGGCCGGGTGGTAGCGCACCACGGAGCCGTCGCTCTCGTCGGCCTCGATGACCAACAGATCCGACGCGCCCGCCCAGGCGTTGCCCCAGCGACCCTTGCGCTGCAGGGCCACCAGCTCGCCGCCGGTGATGATGGAGGGATCGCGGCCGGCGCCTCGCAGGATCTCGAAGGTCATGGCCACGGTGGTGGACTTGCCGCTGGTGCCCGTGACGGCCACGGTTCGATACCGCGCCACCAGGTGCGCCAGCAGCTCGGAGCGGTGCAGCACGGGCACGCCCAGGCGCTGCGCCGCCGCGACATCCGGCACTTCCTCCTCCACGGCCGTGGACACTATCAAGGCGGCACAGTCCCCCTCCAGTCCGGAACCATCCTGGGGTGTGATCATCACGCCCAGGGCCTCGAGGTGGCCCCTGGCCTCGGGCCGCTGGCCGCGATCGAAGCTGCGGTCGCTGCCGCTGGCCCGGCCCCCCTTCATGGCCAGGAACTGGGCGAGGGCGCTCATGCCGCTGCCCGCCACTCCTGCGAAGTGGAGGCGGCCCAGGCCGAAGGCATCCCCTTCCAAGCCCTCGGCGATGAGGAGGGGATCGCCCTCGGCCACGAGGTCGAAGAGCTCGGCCACAGCGGCATTCGCCAGGCGCACGCAGCCATGGGAGACCGGCGTGCCCAGCTGCCCCTCCTGGTTTGTGCCGTGCAGGTAGATGAAGCGCGCCCGGGAATCGCGGCCGGCACCACGGTTCCAACCCTCCTCCAGGCCATCCAGAGTCAGCACGCGAGTGAGGATGAGGTCCTCGTCCAGCACCTCCCCCCGCCAGATCTGGCCCGTGGCCATGCGGCTGCGGAACACGCTGCCGAGCTCGGCCCCTGCGCCGATGCTGGCGTGGATGCGGTGCCAGCCCGTGGGCGTGCGGTACGAGTCCTGCTCGCAGCCCAGGCCATTCTTCGCCGTGGAGATGACCGCCTCAAAGACCAGGCGACCGCCCAGAAGGAGGCCGAGGTGCTGGCGGGCGGTATCCACCACCAGCACTTCCGAGCTGGGATCCAGGGCGGGAGCACCTTGACGAGCCTGGTTGGCCAGGATGAGAGCGCGATAGCGGGCGGCGTGGACGGGATCGATCACGCGTCGGCGCCCACGATGCGCCCTGCCAGGGCGCTAGCAGCCACGGTGGCGGGGCTGGCCAGCCACATCTGGCCGGGGCCGCTGCGGCCGGGGAAGTTGCGGTTGATGGCGCTGATGGTCACCTGGTCCGGGCTGGTGGACACGCCCGGTCCAGCATTGATGCAGGCGCCGCAGGAGCTGCCCAGCACCGTGGCGCCCACGGCCTCGAAGGCCGCCATCCAACCCTGGGCGATGGCGTGGCACCGCACGTCCTCGCTGCCGCATTGCACGAAGAACTGCACGCCTTCCGGTACCCGGCGCCCCTCGGCTGCGGCCTTCCGCACCACCTCGTAGGCCCGGTGGAGGTCCTCGCGCTTGCCCCCGGTGCAGCTGCCCAGGTAGGCGATGTGGATGGGCACGGCCCCGTCGAGGTCGGCCAGAGCCATACCATTGCCGGGATCGCCAGGGCGGGCCAGCATGGGGCCCAGGGCCGGGCAGTCCACTTCCAGGGCGTGGGCATACTCCGCACCCTCGTCCCCATGCATCCAGGTTTCCAGCACCAGGTCCGCGCCGCGGCGCTCGCTAATGAACCGGACCGTCTCCGCGTCCGGGGCGATGAGCCCCGTGAAGCCGCCGATCTCCGCGGCCATGTTGGTGAGGGTGGCGCGCTCATCGGTATCGAGGTCCAGCAGGCCCTCACCCTGGTACTCGATGACGTGGCCGATGGCGCCGCCCTCACGGATGAGGGGCTGGGCCAGGAGGTGCAGGACCACGTCCTTGGCGGACACGCCTGGCCGCAGGTGGCCGCTCAGCCGCACCCGCAGGGTGGGCGGCACGGTGACACGCACGTCCCCCGTAACCCAGGCGCAGGCGATGTCCGTGGTGCCAACACCGAAAGCGAGGCAGCCCAGGGCCCCGGCGTGGGGCGTGTGCGAATCTGTGCCCACCACCAACTGACCTGGGACCGCGTAGCGTTCCGCCATGATCGAGTGGCAGATGCCCTCGCTGCCGGAGCCATCCGGCAGCTCGCCGTGGAGGCGGATGCCATGCCGTCCGCAGAAGGCCTCCTGGGCTGGCTTCAGCCGCTCCGCCACTGTGAGTAGGCCCATGGCGCGGTGTTCGGCCTTCATGCTCTGGTGCAGGAAGGTCAGGTGGTCCCGGAAGGCCAGGATGCTGGCCGGATCACGCAGGGTGACCTCCGTCCCCAGCGCCTGCTCCAGGAACCGGGCGGCCATGGGGGTCACGTATTCGTGGCTGAAGCGCCAGTCGGCCTGCACGAAGAGGCCGTCCCCGGGCCGCACGGCGGGCAGCCCCACTTTCCCGGCGCCGGCATCCACCACTGCGTGCCGGGCCAGCAGCTTCTCGGCGTAGGTCATGGGTCGAAGCGAGTGGGCAGGTAGCGGCGGTGCCACCTCGCCCGCCAGCCGGGCGGCGTTGTAGGCGAAGAGTCCACCCCGGCGCACGATCTCGGCGGTGACCTCGTCCAGGCCCGCCGTGAACTCCGCCAAGGGAATGGCCTCGCCCCGCCGGAGCCGCGGAATTAGACCGAAGTCCGTGCTGGTGAGCAGGCCCAGGTTCTGGGCGTTCTGGCGGTAGATGCGCTCGAAGCTCTCGGCAAGCACCAGGCGGATGCCCGCGCACAGTTCCGCATAGGGGCTGGCCTCGCGGCTGCTGCCCTTGCCCCGGCGCTTGCCGGCCACACTCACGGCGAAGCCGCCGGCGCGCACCGAGCCCTCCTTCACTGGGAAGACCTCGCCGCACTTTAGGCCCAGGTAAGGGAAGTCGCCCAGCTTCTCGTCGAAGTGGTAGCAGATGAAGGCCGGGGTGATCTCATCCGTACTGATCTGGTCCCGAAGGGGGCCGGTGGCGTCTGGATCGAGATCCTCTCCTGCCAACTGGCGGAGGACTCTCTCTGGATCCTCCGTCAAAAAGAGGAGACGGCCATCGAGGCGGATCGGATCGGACAACATGGTTCCAGAGTACCGGGTTCCTGCCAGACGCACGAAGACCCCCAACCGGGGGCCTTCGTGCGATACATGGGGGTTCCGGCTCAGTCCTTCTCTTCCTCGGCCTTGAGCTTGGCTTCCTGCTCGTCGAGGTGCTTCATGAGGCGCTCGGCCAGCTCCTCGTCATCGAGGGGCGTGAACATGTCGTCCTTGACCTCGAAGATCTCCAGGCTCAGGCCCTCCTCAGGATCCGCAGTGCCCTCCTCCTGGGCCTGCAGCTCGGCCAGGGGCGCGAGGATGGCGAAGTTGCGGCCCTCGAACTCGAGCTCTTCCAGGATCGCGAACTCTTCCTTTTCGCCATTCTCGTCTTCGAGCTCAACGACTTCGATTTCGAAGGAATCGTCGTGTTCGTGGTTGCAGTCTGGTCCGTGTTCGTGACCCTCGTGAGCCATGGGCTCCTCCTTGCGCAAGGGACCAGAATACGGTCGAATCCCTGTCCGGCCAAGGAAAGATCCTGTGAGAACCGTCGCTATTGCAGCCGCGCCTCACCGGGTCCCGTGACCACGGCCGTCACCTGGCGGCGGGCGCCCGGGGCCTCGAGCCGCACCCGATCGCCCAGGCCGGCCCGGCTGCGGGCCGTGGTGTCCAAGCTGATGGTCAGGGTCTCGTGAGAGGCCGTCAGGCGGACCTTGTCCCCGGACTGGACCAGGGGGATGGCCTCCAGGTCGCCCCGGGTCAGGATCTTGCCGGACGGCATCGCGCGCATGAGGCGCTGGCCTTCAGGAATCTCCGTCAGGGCGCCTTCGGGCGGCACGCCCTCGAAGGGGCTGGGCTCCACGCGCTCCGCGGTCAATTCTGTCTGGCGTGGCAGGTCGCCCTTGGCGCGGAGGACCGACCCCACCCAGCTGCCATCCAGGTCCACCCGGGTCATGCCCACCCGGTCGCCATCCACCTTGATGGCCACCACGACGAAGAAGTGGCCCACGGGCTCCCGTTTGCTGAGGTGGGAGGCCTCGAAGCTGAGGTTCCCGGGCCGGGTCGCTGGCACGCGGGGTGGCTGGGCCACCTTGAAGCTGTGCTCGCCGCCCAGCTTGGCGGCCTCGACCTTGGCGAAGGCCAGGGCTGCGTCCGCCAGCCGCTCGGCGGGCGGAACCTGGGCCACGAGGGCCAGCGGAAGGAGGAACAGCCAGGCGGCGCGCATGGGGCTACCGCTTGAGGTTGTTCACGAGGCTGAGCATGTTGTCCACGGTCTGGATGGTCTTCGAGTTCGCCTCGTAGGCCCGCTGGCCGATGATCATGTTCACCATCTCCTCGGCCACGTCCACGTTGGAGACTTCCAGGAAGCCCTGGTTGATGGTGCCCAGGCCGTCCGTGCCCGGCGTGCCGTCGATGGCCTCGCCGCTGGCCAGGGTGGGCTGCACGAGGTTGCGGCCCAGCTGGTTCAGGCCCGTGGGGTTCACGAAGTGCGAGATGGTGATCTGGCCCACCTGCTGGGGTTGGGTCTGGCCGGTCTGGGTGACGCTGACGGTGCCGTCCGGCGCAATGGTCACGCTCAGGGTGTCCTGGGGGATGGTGATCTGGGGATCCAGCAGGTAGCCCGCCGCGTTCACCAGGGCGCCGTTCTGGTCCGTCGTGAAGCTGCCGTCGCGGGTGTAGGCGAGGGTGCCGTCCGGCGTGGTCACGCGGAAGAAGCCGTCGCCTTCGATGGCCATGTCGAAGCGGTTGGTGGTCTGCCGCATGTTGCCGGTGCTGTATTGCCGCATGAGGCTCTGCAGCTTGGCGCCGTGGCCCAGCTGGATGCCCGCGGGGATGGTGGTGCTGGTGCTAGAGCTGGAGCCGGCCAGGTTCACCGTCTGGTAGAGCAGATCCTGGAACTCCGCCCGGGCCTTCTTGAAGCCCGTGGTGTTCACGTTCGCCAGGTTGTTGGAGATGGTGTCCATGTTGAACTGTTGGACATTCATGCCCGCCGCTGCCGACCACATTGCACGCATCATGGGAACCTCCTGATTGATTCGCTGAAGAAGACCGAGGGCTAGCGGCTGATGGCCACGTCGTTGATGGAACGGGAATCCAGGTCATTGGTAAGGGTGGAGGCCACCTTCAGGCTCATCTCGTAGAGCCGGTTCAGGCGGATCATCTCGACCATGGTGGAGGCCGAATCCACGGCGCTCTGCTCGAGGTGGCCCTGGGTCAGGGTCCCCTTCACCGGCGCCTCCTTGGCGCCCGTGGGGTCGAAGCGCAGTGCCCCGGCCCGCTTCAGGGCGCCGGGCTTCTCGTAGGCCTTCAGGTCCAGCTGGCCGAGCACCTGTTCCTTCTGGGAGACCGACCCGTCCACCGAGATGGAGACGAGGCCATTCTTGGGATCCACCTTGATGGGCTGGCCATTTTTGCCGAGTAATGGGCTGCCATCGGCGGCTTGGAGTTGCCCATCCACACCCATCTGCACGCGACCATCCCGGGTGACCCGGATGCCGGCGGGGGTCTGGACCGTCAGGAAGGCGTTGCCCTCGATGGCCAGGTCCAGGGGCCGCCCCGTGGCCCGCAGGTTGCCCTGTTCGGTGACCACGCCGGTCTCGGCGAAGACCACGCCATCATTGAGGTAGCCGCTCAGGGGCAGCCTGCGCCCGCTACCGGCCGCCTTGTTGAACACGGCGAAGAAGGCCTGGTCGGGCTTGTAGCCCACCGTGGCCGCGTTCGCCAGGTTGTTGGCCACCACCTCGAGCTGGAAGGCACGGGCCTTCAGGCTGCCAGCGGCGACATAGTATCCAGGATCCATTGGGCACCTCTCGCCCAGCCAGCGGCCGGGACAAGGGGACTACCGCCAAAGGGATGCCAAAAAAATCGGCCCTCCGATGGGAGGGCCGATTTCTGTGAACGGTAGGGACTAGATCTTGGTGACGTTGGTCGCCTGGGGGCCCTTCTGGCCCTGTCCCACGTTGAAGCTGACGCGCTGATTCTCATCCAGGGTACGGAAACCCGTGGTTTCGATCGCGGAGTGATGCACGAACAGGTCCGCACCACCCTCGTCGGGGGTGATGAATCCGAAACCCTTTTCGGCGTTGAACCACTTGACGGTGCCTTGAGCCATGATTTTTCCTGCTTTCTTCGTCCTGGATATGAATGCGATGTCCCTTCCAGGCGAGGCAGCAGCGCTTTTTTCTGCCCGTACAACAGACGGGCAATTCACAGTCTAGGGCTTTTCTGTAGTCAATTTTCAAAAAATCGACTGATGCTCAAAATAAATTCCTAACGGCCATTCCCTACAAGTAGGTCCTGGCACCCACGAAGGCCTTTTGGAAATAGCGCTCCGACAACTCATCCTGCCGGATGCTCTGCCCGGGTCGCGGAGCGTGGATGAAGGCCCCCTCCCCTAAATACACCCCCACATGGCTGATGCGACCTCCGCCGCCCGTGGCGAAGAAGAGGAGGTCTCCCGGCCGGGCCGAGTCGAGGTCCACGGGGCTGCCCGCGTCGAACTGGGCCTGGGAGGAGCGAGGCAGGCGCAGGCCGTTCAGGCGATAGACGGCGCCGGTGAGGCCGCTGCAGTCGAAGCCCCGCTCGGTGGTGCCACCAAATAGATAGGGCACGCCCAGGTAGCCCCGGGCCGACTCCACCAGACTGGCCCGGAGGCCCCGCTCATCCAGTGGGCGGAGGCGGATTGGACCACCGGCCCCCGGCGCCGAGCCATCCGGGGCCACCACCCAGAAGGCCTCGATGACGCCGGCGGCCTTCAGTGCCTCGCCCCGGGCCCGGGCCTGCTCCTTGGTGGCAAAGTCGCCGAAGCGCACCCGGTAGAGGCCATCGCCCGAGGCGTAGTAGGCCGCCTCCTGTCCTTGAGCCTGGAGCGATTGCGAAAAGCGCGCCGCGTTCTCCACCTTGGCGAAGGCCCCCGCCTGCAGGGTGAAGCCGAGGCGCGGCAGGGTCCTCTGGACCGGCGATCTTGAAATCTGGCGCTCCAGCACGGGGCGCGGCCTGGAACAGCCAGGCAGCAGCCATAGCCCCGCCGCCAGCAGGGGGGCCAGCCTCGCCAATCGCCACGATCCAGTGGATGACATCCAGGCATCCTACCAAACCGAGCGGAGCCACGGTGGGCCGTGGGACCTCGGCTACCATCGAGGTCATGCCTTGCTTGAGCCGCTATGCCTGGTTGACGAAGTGGGCGCGGGCCGCCTCCGCGGTGGCGCTGGCCCTGGCTCCAGCCCTGGCCGAAACC
Source organism: Geothrix sp. (assembly GCF_049292215.1). Taxonomy (GTDB): domain Bacteria; phylum Acidobacteriota; class Holophagae; order Holophagales; family Holophagaceae; genus Geothrix. The sequence continues at coordinate 13,951 of NZ_JBATQW010000072.1, forward strand.
GGGCGCGGGGAGACCACCAGGGGACCCCGGAAGACCGCCGTGGTGCTCTACTCCCTCCCGCAGGACGTGCCGGGTCTGCGCGAGCTGAGCAGCGCCATCACGGAGGGGCTCCAGAAGGACTCACCCGATCCGCTCGATGTCTACAGCGAGTACACCGGCCTGGACCGCTTCGCCAGCCCCACCTACGACGCGAGCCTCCTCACCCTCTACAACGAGAAGTACGCCGCCCGGAAAGTGGATCTGCTGGTGGTGGTGGGCCCCACAGCTCTGGAGTTCGTGCTCTCGAAGAAGTTCCTCCCTGATACGCCGATCGTGACCTGCTATATCGCCAGGCGATTCGTGGAGGCGGCCCGCCTACGGCGGCCCGGCCTCACGGGCGCCCTGCCCGCGAACAATGCCCCCCGCACCATCGACCTGATGCTGGCGATGTACCCACAGACCCGCCGCATCCAGGTGGTGCTCGGAGCCAGCGACTATGAGCGCAACCAGGCCGAGATGGGCCGCATCATCTTCAATTCCTTCTCGGGCCGCGTCGGCCTCGATTACCTGAACGACCTCACCCTCGAGCAGATCCAGGTGAAAGTGAAGGCCCTGCGCGATGACGAGCTGGTGCTGTTCGGCAGCCTCCTGAAGGATGCCGGGGGACGGGAGTTCTACACCAACGAGGCCCTGTCCGCCATCTCCGCCGCCAGTCGACGGCCGGTCTTCGGCCTGCTCACCGAGGACCTTGGCGACGGCATCCTTGGCGGTGTCCTCCTGAGCATGGAGCTTTCCGGCCGGGATGCCGCCCAGCTGGGCCGGCGCGTCCTCCAAGGCGAGTCCGCCGCGGCCATCCCCCTGGTCGCCGATGCGGGCATGGCCCCCATGTTCGACTGGCGCCAGGTGAAGCGCTGGGGCCTCCGGGAGAGCCACCTGCCCCCCGGCACCCTCCTGCGCTTCAAGAAAGTGAGCCTCTGGGACGCCTACTGGAAGGAGATCAGCCTGGGCCTGGGCATCATCCTCATCGAGACCCTGCTGGTGACGGGACTGATCCTCCAACTGCGGCGCCGGAAGCGCATCGAGCGGGCGCTGGCCGATGCCGAGACCCGCTACCGCACTGTGGCGGACTTCACCCACGATTGGGAGTTCTGGCAGCGACCCGATGGTGGCTTTGACTATCTGTCACCGGCCTGTGAGCGGGTGAGCGGCTTCGCGCCGGAAGCCTTCCGGACTGATCCAGCCCTGCTCGCCGAGCTGGTAGTGGAGGAGGACCGGGCAGCCTGGAACGAGCACCAGGCCGAGGCCTTGGCCGCCACCGAGCCCGCCTCCCTCGAATACCGGATCCGCAACCAGGTCGGCGAGATCCGCTGGGTGGAGCAGACGAACAACCCGGTGCGCCTCGACGGCGGCCACTCCGCCGGCACCCGGGGTAGCATCCGCGACATCACGGCCCGCAAGGAGGGTGAGCTGGAGCTGAAGCAGGCCTACCAGGAGATCGGAGTCCTCAAGGACCAGCTCGAGGCCGAGAACACCTACTACCGGGAGAAGATCCAGGCCGTGGAGGGCTCCAGCGAGCTGGTGGGCCAGAGCGACCCCATGAAATACCTGCTCTTCCGCATCCGGCAGGTGGCACCTTCGGAGACCACCGTGCTCATCCAGGGCGAGACGGGCACGGGCAAGGAGCTGGTGGCCGAGGCCATCCACCACCTCGGTCCGCGCAAGGACCGCACCCTGGTCAAGGTCAACTGCGCCGCCCTGCCCCCGGGCCTGGCCGAGAGCGAGCTGTTCGGCCACGAGCGGGGCGCCTTCACTGGCGCCCAGGCCCTGCGGAAGGGCCGCTTCGAGCTGGCGGACGGCGCCACCCTCTTCCTGGATGAGGTGGGCGAGCTATCCCCGGATGTGCAGGCCAAGCTGCTTCGGGTGCTCCAGGACGGCCAGTACCAGCGGGTGGGCGGCACGCGCACCCTGCAGGCCGACGTGCGAGTGGTGGCCGCCACCAACCGGGACCTGGCCAAGGAGGTGGCCAAGGGCCGCTTCCGTGAGGACCTCTGGTACCGCCTCAATGTCTTTCCCATCTCGGTACCCCCTCTCCGCCAGCGCAAGGAGGACATCCCCATGCTGGCCCAGTTCTTCCTGGACCGGTTCTGCCAGAAGCTGGGGCGCAGCCCCCTGGACCTGCCGCGCTCCGTGGTCCAGGCCCTGCAGGCCTACGGCTGGCCCGGCAATGTCCGAGAGCTCCAGAACCTCATCGAGCAGGCGGTGCTGGTCTCAGAGGGTCCCATGCTGCGCCTGCCGGACCGCCTGGGGCCCGCCCCCTCGGGCCCGGTCGGCTCCGGCCTCCTCCCGGGCCTGGTCGAGGTGGAGCGGGAGCACATCATCAAGGTCCTGGACGCCACCAACTGGAAGGTGGAGGGCGCCAGGGGCGCGGCCGACATCCTGGGGCTGGCCCCCAGCACCCTAAGATCCCGGATGCAGAAGCTGGGAATCGAGCGCCGGGAGGACTGACCTCCCCGCCCCCGGGTAACGGGATTGAGTCGGCCCTTTCGTGGGCCTAATTTTCCACGACATGCCGTGGGCCACGAAATTTCGTGGGCTTATGCTGGTCCTCGTCCGGGCCCACATGGGCCGACTCATCCCTCAAATAGATATCAACAGAGGATTTGTGATCCGGCCAAGGCTAGCGATCTCGCTGGCACTGGCCTTGCGCTGAGATGGGAGTTCACCGAGAGGAAAACCCGGCCCATGAAACCCAGCCCCAAGTCCAGCGTCAAGGTCATGAGTGCCCTTCTGACCGCCCGCCCCGAGAAGCAGGGGGAGTTCCTCCAGACCCTCCAGAGCCTGAAGCTCGAGATCCGGCAGCAGGCCGGCTGCCTGGAGTGCACCATCGGCCAGGAGGCCTCGGGCGGGCCTGAGTTCTTCATCTTCATGGTCTGGAAGGACCTGGCCCACCTGGAGGCCCACCTGGACTCCGAGGCCTTCCGCATTCTCCTGGGGGCCACCAGCGTGCTCACTTCCCCTGCGGGCTTCCGCTTCATCGCAGCGGACTCCGCCTTCTCGTCCCAGGGCTTCCTGGGGCGGAGCCGCCGGGTCGCCAGCTAGCCCACCTTCACCTCCGCTCCGTTCCACCTGGTTTCCTTTTCCATCTTCGCTCCGGGATCACCCAAACCGCCGGGGCCACTTTCAAGAGGACAGCGATGCGCAAGCTCGGCTTTCTGATCTCGGGGCTGCTGCTCAGCCTCACCCTCGCCTGCGGCGGGGGGAGCCACACGACTCCGGCACCCGTCCCGCCCGCCGCGGCCACAGGCTTGGCCTATACCGACCCCACGGGCACCGGCTGGCGGCTGGTCAAGGATGCCCACTCCACGCCCTCTCGCCTGCTGCTCAACCTTGTGGGCCCCTCCGGGCTCCACACCCGCGGCGCCGGCTTCAACTTGAAGGCGCCCGATGCCATCCGCTTCGGCGCCTTCACCGAGTCGGGCTTCCCCATCAAGGATCTGGGTGCCTACGAGCTCTGGAACACCAATCCCTGGCCCGGCGATGGTTCCGTGGCGGTGGGTTCGGACCCCCTGGAACCCCGGCTCATCGCAGGCGGCGTCAAGGCCGGCAACCTGCTCACGGTGGGCATCTTTCAGAAGGATCGCCGGGCCACCGCCAAGGACTCGGGCCAGCCCCTCTGCCAGATCGCCCTGGAATACGACGCCGCCGCGAACCTGAAGGTGGGCGACACCCTTCCCCTTGCCATCACCAAGGCCAAGCACATGGCCGAGGACATCGGAGCCTTTGCCATCTCGCCAACCCTGGAGATGGCCAGCAAGGCCCAGCTGGTGGACATGACCATCGCGGTGGGGTCCCTCCGTGCGAACTAAGCATCCTTCCTCCCCTTCCGTCCAAGGAGCCCCCATGCACGGCACCCTTCCCCGCCCGCTGACGGCCCTGGTCTTCGCCCTCGCCCTGGGCGCCGGCCTCTCCGCGGCCCAGCCAGTTCCGGCCAGCGCTCGGGCCTACCATGTGGCCCAGCAGCCCAGGCGCGTGACCCTCGCCCAGGGGCAGCTCATGAGCCTGCGCCCCAGCCTGGGCCTCAGTGACCGCGAGGCCTTCGTCCCCGTGCATGCCTTCACCAACGCCGAAGGCGAGGCCGTCGTCCGCCTCGACCACACCTTCGACGGCCACCGGGTGGTCGGCAGCCAGGCCATCGCCAAGGTCCCCCTGGGCGGTGCGATCCAAACCTTCACCCATCACCTCCAGGGCAACCTGAAGGTGGCCGCCGAGCCCACCCTGTCGGCCGAGAAGGCCACGGCCATCGCCCTGCGCCACCTGGACCCCAAGGGCGTCATGAAGGACGCGCCCCGGGTGGAACGGGTCGTCTTCCCATCCCAGTTTCTCGGCGGCGTGGCCACCACCGTCGACCCCGAGACCGGCCGCACGGTGGTGGACCGCAAGCTCACCGTGCTCCCCAAGCTGGCCGAGCCCTTCGTCTGGGCCTACGAGGTGAAGACCCGCCTGCAGAACGAGCAGGATGGCCTGAAGCAGCTCACCTACTACATCGACGGCCGCAGCGGCAAGATCCTGCGGGTGAATGATGCCATCGAGCGCCAGGCCGTCACGCCCGCCACGGGCACCGGCAAGGGCTACTACAACGGCACGGTCTCCATCCCCACCAGCCTGATGCTGGACGGCACCTACGCCATGTATGACCCCACCCGCGGCACCCTGCCGAACCCCAACCTCCAGTGGTTCACTCCGGATGAGTCGGGCTGGAGCGCCACTGGCCTGCAGGCCTGGTACGAGCAGAACGATGCCGAAGGCAACAACACCTGGATGTCCTACCTGTTCCAGGGCAACACCGAGAACACCTGGGGTGACGGGCTCCCCTTCACCGCCTATGGCGCGGAAGGCGGCACCAACGGCCAGACCGCTGGTGTGGATGTCATGTACGCCATGACCGCCACCTGGGACTTCTACAAGAACGTGCTGGGCCTGGATGGCGTCGATGGCAAGGGCACCACGATCTATGCCCAGGTGGGCATGACCGGCAGCTGGTACCGGAACAACGCCGCCTGGGATTCCTGGGCCATGGGCCTCTTCCTCGGCACCGGCACTCCTGGGGGCTATGGCTCCTTCACGGAGTTCGACGTGGTGGCCCACGAGATGACTCACGGCGTGACCTCCACCACGGCCAAGTTTGTGAACGCCGCCGGGTACGAGGAGGCCGGCTTGAACGAAGCCACTTCGGACTTCTTCGCCCAGATGGCCAAGGCCTACGCCTCCGCCGAGCCGGGCAGTAGCGTCCCGGAGACCGGCACGGATTGGCGCATCGGCTTCAAGGTGGGCAATGGCACCCCCGTCCGCTGGATGGACAAGCCCAGCAAGGATCAGCGCAGCGCGGACGGCTGGTACGACGGCCTCAGCTACCTGGACGGCCACTTCTCCGCGGGGGTCCTGAACCGCGCCCTCTACTTCCTGGCCCACGGCGCCTCCAGCACGCCGGGCGCCGACGACTACAGCCCCTACCTGCCCCAGGGCATGAAGGGCATCGGCAACGACAAGGCGGCCCGCATCTGGTTCAAGACCGTGACCGAGCGCCTCTACAGTGGCGGCGTGGGTCAGGTCACCTTCCTGGATGCCCGTGAACAGGCCATCAAGGTGGCCCTCGAGCTCTACGGCGAGAGTGCCGGCGGCTACGGCATGGACAGCGAGACCTCCCATGCCGTCGAGAACGCCTTCGCGGCGGTGAATGTGGGCCGCGCCTATGGCGAAGGGCCCCGCACCCAGGTGCGCTTCGCGGACTGGAGGGATCACGACTGGATCTCCCGGAACCACTCCTCGGACATCGGCTACGAACACAAGCAGTTCCTCCCCATCGGCGAGACGGTGCGTCCCCGCATCACCGTGCTGAACAACCCCAACACCGCCGTCACCTGGACCCTGGGCGGCCCCTCCATGTATAACGGCGCCTCCTCCTACACCCACAAGGGCGGGGTGATCAACGCCGACGGCAGCTGGACCACCCCCTTCAACCTAGGCTGGTACGCCATCACCGCCACCAGCCAGGCCGACCCCAGGCAGTTCGCAGAAGGCCGCTGCTTCCTCGTGAACCTCGACACAGACGGGGACAACGAGCAGGACGCCGTGGACCTCGGCTGCATCGCCTTCTCCTGGTATCTGACCAACGGGCTCAACCCAGCCCATTCCATGTTCAACGCGCCCTGGGTGGACGACAGCGACGTCGCCACCTTCGTGGACGCCATGAAGGCCACCTGGTGGGTCAAGTGAGGAACTCCATGCGCATCCGAACCCTTTCGCTCCTCTCCCCCTCCCTGGCGCTCCTCCTGGGCCTGGCCTGCGGCGGCGGCTCCCACTCCGCGGCTCCGGCTCCCGCGCCCGCCCCGAACCCCGCCCAGGGCCTCACCTACACGAACCCCACCGGCAGCGGCTGGCGCCTGGTGAAGGATCCCTCCTCCACAACCACGAAGATCGTGCTCAACCTCGTCGGTCCCGCCGGGCTCAAGACCCGGGGCGTGGGCTTCAACCTCCAGGCGCCCGCCGGGGTGACCTTCGCGGCCTTCAGCGACGGGCTGCCCATCCACGACACGGGCGTCTACCAGCTGCAAGCCCTGGGTTCCACCGATCCCAGCGAGCCACTGGCCATCACCGGCGGCGTCAAGAAGGGAAACCTGCTCTCCGTGGGCATCTACCAGAAGGACCGGGACCAGGCCGCCCAGGATTCGGGCGTGGCCCTCTGTCAGATCGCGCTGCAGTTCGATGCCGCAGCCGGCCTGAAGGCCGGAACCGCCCTGACCCTCTCGATCCCCAAGGCCAAGGCCATCCCCGAGGACATCGGCGCCACGACCGATGACCTGTGGACCCTCGACAAGAAGATGCGCATGACGGACCTCTCCATCGCCGTCGGCACCCTCACCGCCAACTGACCGATCCCGGACCCCAAGGAGTTTCCATGTCTCGATCATTCATGCGTCCGGTGCCGGCCCTGGTCTTCACCCTCGCCGCAGGAGCCGCGCCCCTGGCCGCGGTCCAGCCCACCCTCGCCCCGGCCCAGGTCGCGGCCCTCAAGGC
>NZ_JBATQW010000073.1:0-4553 GCF_049292215.1 Geothrix sp.
GCATCCGCCCGTCGCCCCAGCGGCGCACGCCATCGAGCACCAGGAGGTCGAGGTCGCGGTAGAGGGCCCGGTGCTGGAAGCCGTCGTCCAGCAGCAGGCAACGGCTATCCGGCCGCTGGGAGAGCGCCCGCAGGGCCGCCGCCTCGCGCTTCCGGCCCACCACCACGCGGCGGGGGCCCAGGCGCCGGGCCATGAGCAGGGGCTCGTCGCCGGTCTGCCGGGGATCGGAGTCCGCCTCGACACTCATGGGATCCACGTCCCGCCGCCCGCCGTAACCGCGTGAGAGCACGGCGTTCGTCCAGCCGCCGTTCTCCAGGCCATCCGCCAGGTACAGGGTGAGGGGTGTCTTGCCGGTGCCTCCGGCGCTGAGGTTGCCGATGGAGATCACCGGAACCGTGGCGCGAGCCGCCCGGTCGGGGTGGGCGTCGAAGCCCCGGTTGCGGGCGCGCACCACAGCCCCATAGAGGGGGGCCAGCGGGGCGGCCAGGAGGCGCAGGAGTGACATCCATCCAGGGTAGCGGAGGTCGGTGGCGGGAATGGCTTTCGTCCCCGGCTCCGAGCAGGCGTTTCCATCCGACCCAGAGGCTGGGGTAAGCTAGGGACCTCCCCGGGACCTGCATGGCTGAACCCAGCTTCATCGACCAAAGCAAGCTGCGCTTCCGCGAAGGCGAGCTGATCTTCCGCAAGGGGGAGATGGCCCAGCAGATGTACATCATCCTGTCGGGCAAGGTCCGCCTGTACGTGTCAGAAGAGGCCCAGGGGGAGTGGGCCGAGGAGCTCGCCAAGGGGGACTTCTTCGGGGAAGGCAGCCTGCTGGAGGCTCTGCCGCGCCAGCACACGGCTCTGGCCCTGGAGGATTCGGACCTCATCGCCATTAACCGCGGCACCTTCATGCGGATGATCCGGCAGAACCCCGAAGTCTCCGTGAAGATGATGCAGCGCCTGGCCCAGCGTCACCGCGAAGTCGGTGAACGCCTGGAATCCATGGACGCCAACCGCCCCGCCAAGGCTGTCACCGCCCCGGTGGCCAATCTGGTGTCCGTGCTCAGCGGCAAGCCCCACCCGATCCTGTCCCACGGCTCGCTCATCGGGCGCTTCGATCCCACCACGGGTGTCCACCCCGACATCGACCTGACGGACGAGGACCACAACCTCAGCGTATCCCGGCGCCATGCCCGTATCCTCTGCGAGCACGGCCGGTACTTCCTGCTGGAGGAACCCGGCGTGGCCAACGGCACCTTCGTGCGCGGCGAGCGCATCCAGCCCGGCGAACCGCGGGAGCTGAAGCATGGCGACCGGGTGGGCTTCGGCATGGTGGTGCTGTTCTTCGAGAAGACGTAACCTTCCTGCGGGTCCTTGAGGGAGGCGATCATGGGCACGGAACTGCTGGTCGAGCTGTGGCGGGACGAGCACGGCGTCATCCGGGAGCTGGTGCAGTTCGGGCTGGATGAAGTGGGCGGATCCTGCATCATCCGCGAGCGCAACAGCCTTGACGCGCTGGACGGCGATGCGAACGAGGGCGACATGGTCATCGCCCGCTTCGGGGACCCGGAGGATGCCCGGGATTTCCTGCTGGATGAAGGGTTCGAGCCCTTATGACCCAGCGCAAGCCTGGAGGTGGTCGATGAATTCCCTGTTCAACCCGGGGGACCGGGATGCCCTGGCCCGGCGCCTGTCGGAGCTAGAACCGGGCGCCCAGCGCCGCTGGGGGAGGATGCAACCCGCCCAGATGCTGAGGCACTGCGCCGTCGCCTTGGGGGACGTGCTGGGTGACCGCCCGGTGAAGCAGGCCTTCCTCGGAAAGCTGATCACACCCCTCATCCGGGGCCAGATCTTCGGGGACAAGCCCTTCGGCCGGAATGCCCCGACCGATCCCACCTACGTGATCAAGGATGCGCTGGACTTTGATGCCGAGCGCGCCCGCCTGGCCACCCTCATCGACCGCGTGGTCCAGCGCGGCACCGCGAAGACCGAGGGCATGATCCATCCCTTCTTCGGCCGGCTCAGCGGCGAGCAGTGGGGACGCTTGATCTTCAAGCACTTCGACCATCACCTGAGGCAGTTCGGGGTCTGATGCTGTCCGGGAGGACCGCCTGCTCGCGGTGCTCGGGATGACCCCCCCGGAACCCCCAACGCCTCGACCCGGCAAAGTCCGGCCTCGGGGTCCGAACCATTTCCTACCTGCAAAAAGGCCCGGCGATTACCGGGCCTTTTTGCAACAGAAACCGGCCTTCAGTTGGAGCCAATTCCCAGCGTCTTGGCAGCCTTGGTGAGTTCGGGAACGACCTCGAAGAGATCTCCGACAATGCCGTAGTTCGCCAGCTTGAAGATGGGGGCCTCGGGATCCTTGTTGATGGCGACGATGAACTTCGAGCCGCTCATGCCGGCGATGTGCTGGATGGCGCCGCTGATGCCGCAGGCGATGTAGAGGGTGGGGCTCACGACCTTGCCGGTCTGGCCCACCTGCATGCTATGGGGCAGGCCCCACCCCGCGTCCACGGCCGCCCGGGAGGCGCCCACCACGCCGCCGATGGCGTCGGCGAACTCCTCGAGGATCTTGAAGTTGGCGCCGTCCTTCATGCCACGGCCACCGCTGACGATGACGTTGGCTTCGGCGAGATCCACCTTGCCGCTGGCCTTGGCGAGTATCTCCCTCACCACGGATTTGAAGTCCCCGGTGGGGGCAGCAAGCGCTTCCATGGTGCCGGCGCCGGACTTCTCGGCCGCGGCGAACACGTTGGGCCGGGTGGTCGCCACCTGGACGGCGCTGGCGAAGCTGGTGGTGGCGAAGGCCTTCCCGGCGTAGACGGGGCGCAGGGCCTGGAGCTTGCCGTCCACGATGGAGAGCCCGGTGACGTCGGAGGCGTAGCCGGCGCACAGGCGGGCGGCGGCGCGGGGAGCCATGTCCTTGCCCACGGCGGTGGCGGCGGCCAGCAGCACGGTGGCGCCCTTGGCCTTCACGGCGTCGGCGATGACCGTGGCATAGGCGTCACTGGAGTAGGAGGCCAGTGAGGTGCCTTCGGCGGTGAGGATCACGTCGGCGCCATACTTGGCGGCCTCGGCGGCGCCCGTGCAGGAGGCGCCAGCGAAGAGCGCGCCCAGCTGCTTGCCCGCGGCATCCGCCAGGCGGCGGCCCTCGCTCAGGGCTTCGGCGCTGGGTTTGCGGATCTGGCCATCCTTCAGTTCGCAGAATACGAGAATCATGGAAGCGTCCTTTCGAGTCGGAGATCTGAAGAGAGGGCCTAGAAGACCTTGGCTTCGTCCTTGAGGGCCTGGAGTAGGGCGGTCGCCTGGGCGACGGCGTCGCCTTCCAGCTTGCGTCCGGCAGGACGCTCGGGCGGCAGGGCCAGGGCGATGGTCTGGGTGCCCACCGTCGCAGCCACCGCATCCACTTCCTCGATGGTCTTCTTCTTGGCGGCCATGATGCCCTTGAGGCTGGCGTAGCGGGGCTCGTTGAGGCCCTTCTGGGCGGTGATCACGGCGGGCAGGTTGCCTGCCACGATTTCGGAGCCGCCCTCAGTCTCCCGCTCAGCCTTGAAGGTGCCCTCGCCCAGCTCCAGCATCACGATCACATTGGCCTGCGCCACGCCGAGCAGCTCCGCGAGCATCGGCCCCATGGCCGCGTTGTCGCCGCCCAGGCCCTTGTTGCCGCAGAGGATCAGGTCGAAGCCCTTGTCCCTGGCATAGCCGGCGATGATCTGGGCCACGGCGTAGGCATCGCCCTGGCCGTCGCCACGTAGCAGCACGGCCGAGTCGGCACCGAGCGCCAGCGCGTTCTTGAGCACGTCCTTGGCGGAATCACCGCCCACCGAGAGGGCCACCACTTCGGCTCCTTTAGCCTCCTTGGTGCGGATGGCCTCTTCCAGCGCGTATTCGTCGTACGGACTGGTGATCCACTTTACATCGGCGGGGTCGAGGGACCGGCCATCGGCCGCGACTTTGATCTTGGTCTCGGTGTCGGGTACCTGCTTGAGGGCGACGAGGATCTTCATGGGCGCTCCCTGATGCGTCTTGGGCAGGTCGGCGGATAGCCGACCCAAAGGAAGAGTTTAGCCTGAGGAACCGCAGATCCCATCGGGGTTTCGCAGGTTTTTGGCGGCCATCACACCTGCCTCAGGGTAGGTTGGAACCCTCCGGCAGGGTGGACGGTACATGCACGACACGACGCTGAATTTCCAGGATGCGCTGGTCCTCACGGGCGGAGGGACTGGGGGCCACTTCTTTCCCGCCCTCGCCCTGGCGGAGGGCGCCCGGGCCCGGTGGTCTGACCGTCCGATCACTTTCATTGGTGCGCGACGCGGCATCGAGGCGCGGGAGCTTCCGGCGAGTGCCTGGCCCCACTTGCTGTTGGACGTAGAAGGATTCCTTGGGCGTTCTCCGCTGCGGGCCGCGAGGTCGGCCTGGAAGCTCGGGCGCGCCGTCTTTCGCCTGAAGAGCCTCTGGCGCCGCGAGAGACCCTGGGCGGTGATCGGCACCGGCGGCTACGGCGCCGCGCCGGCCCTGCTGGCGGCCCGCTCGCTGGGCATCCCCTTCTTCCTGCACGAGAGCAACGC
>NZ_JBATQW010000074.1:0-6269 GCF_049292215.1 Geothrix sp.
CCCTTCGTCGTGGCTTTTCCCCAGGGGTCACACCCGTTCCCATCCCGAACACGGCCGTTAAGACCTGGAGGGCCGATGATACTGCGCATCACATGCGTGGAAAAGTAGGTCGCTGCGACGTTAAAACGAACGGGTCACCCCACGAGGTGACCCGTTTTTGCGTACCGAACCCCCGCATCCGCGGGGGTTTTTGCGTTTCGCGCCGGATACACTGGGACCACCGCATGGAGGCATTGATGGGTAAGGGTGTTTACACCTTCGGGGGTAACCGCAACGAGGGAGGCGCAGCCATGCGCAACCTGCTCGGTGGGAAAGGCTGCAACCTGGCCGAGATGGCCGGCCTCGGCATCCCCGTCCCTCCAGGCTTTACGCTAACCACTGAGCAGTGCAACGCATACTACACCAATGGCCGACAGCTGGTGAATGAGCTGAAGGCGGAAGTCATGGACGCCTTGCGTTGGCTGGAAGGCGCTCGCGGCTGCGGCTTCGGTTCCACCGAGAACCCACTGCTGCTCTCTGTGCGCTCCGGCGCGCGCGTGTCGATGCCCGGCATGATGGACACCGTCCTGAACCTAGGGCTCAATGACAAGACAGTGCTGGCCCTCGAGAAGGCCAGTGGCAACCCCCGGTTCGCCTGGGATTCCTACCGCCGCTTCATCACGATGTACAGCAACGTGGTGCTTGGGGTTGAGCATGCGCTCTTTGAAGCGGAACTTGAGCGCACCAAGGAACGGCTTGGCAAGCACCTGGATACGGACCTGAGTGCAGAGGACTGGAAGGTGCTCGTTTCCGCCTTCAAGGACATCGTCTTTGAAGAATCGGGACATCCATTTCCGCTGGACCCCATGGACCAGCTTTGGGGCGCCATCCGCGCCGTCTTTGAGAGCTGGAACACGGGGCGGGCCATCACTTACCGCCGCCTCCACCGCATTCCTGATGATTGGGGTACCGGCGTCAATGTCCAGAGCATGGTTTTCGGAAACATGGGGGAGGACTGCGGAACGGGCGTCGCCTTTACGCGCGACCCGTCCACCGGCGAGCGTCTGTTCTATGGTGAGTACCTCATCAATGCCCAGGGAGAGGACGTGGTGGCGGGCATCCGCACGCCTCAGCCCATCACTCGGTCCCAGGCCGAAGGCACCGGATTGAAGAGCCTGGAGGAGGTCATGCCGGACTCCTTCAGGGAACTGGATGCCACCTGCCAGCGATTGGAAACCCACTTCAAGGACATGCAGGATATCGAGTTCACCATCGAGCGCGGCAAGCTCTACCTGCTCCAGACACGCAACGGCAAGCGCACCGCCATGGCCGGCATCCGCATCGCCATCGACCTGGTGGACGAAGGCCTCATCGACAGCAAGACCGCCCTCAAGCGCATCGATGCGGACAGTCTTTCCCAACTGCTGGCCCCGGTCTTCGATCCTCGGGAGAAGGACCGCCTGCGGAAGGAGGGGAAGCTGCTCACGAAGGGGCTGAATGCCGGACCTGGCGCTGCCACCGGGCTTATCGCACTGACCGCCGCCCAGGCCGAGAAGATGGCCCAGGAGGGTCCCGTGGTGCTGGTGCGCGTCGAGACCAGTCCAGAGGATATCTCGGGCATGATCGCCTCCCAGGGCATCCTCACCGCCCGCGGCGGCATGACCAGTCACGCGGCCGTGGTGGCCCGCGGCATGGGCAAGCCCTGCGTCTGTGGTGCCTCTGCGGTCCAGATCGATCTGGCCCGGGGCATCGTGAGAGTCGGCGAGAAGGAGTTGAAGGCTGGCCAGGACTGGATCTCCATGGATGGCTCCACCGGCGAGGTGTTCGTCGGCAAGCTCAGCGCCCACCCTTCCGAAGTCAACCAGGTGCTGGTCGATGGACGGCTGAAGGCCGAGGACAGCGAACTCTACCAGCGCTTCGCCAAGATCATGGCCTGGAGCCACGCGGCCAAGCGCCTGAAGGTGCGTACCAACGCGGACACGCCCCACGATGCGGCCGTGGCCCGCGCCTTCGGGGCCGAGGGCATCGGCCTCTGCCGCACGGAGCACATGTTCTTCGAGGGCGACCGCATCATCGCCGTGCGGGAGATGATCCTCGCCACGGACATTGAGGGCCGCAGGAAGGCGCTGGCCAAGCTGTTGCCCATGCAGCGCGAGGACTTCGAGGGCATCTTCACGGCCATGAATGGCCTGCCCGTGAACATCCGCCTGCTGGATCCGCCCCTCCATGAGTTCCTGCCCCAGGATGAGCCAGGCCAGAAGGAGATGGCCGAGGTGCTGGGTGTGGACCTCGGCACCGTGGAACGACGCGTGGCCCAGCTGCACGAGTTCAACCCTATGATGGGCCACCGGGGCTGTCGCCTGGGCATCACCTTCCCCGAGATCATCCGCATGCAGGTGCGGGCCATCGCCGAGGCCGCGCTGAATGTGGCTGCCAAGGGCATCACGGCCGTGCCCGAGATCATGGTGCCCCTCATCGGTACCGTGCGGGAACTTGCATACACGAAGACCGAGATGCTGGATGAAATCGCCCAGGTGAACAAGGAGCGCGGCACCCAGTTCGCCTGTCCCATGGGCACCATGATCGAGATTCCCCGCGCAGCCATCACCTCCGACAAGATCGCCGCGGAGGCAGAGTTTTTCAGCTTCGGAACCAATGACCTCACCCAGATGGGCTTCGGCTTCAGCCGGGATGACGCCGGCAGCTTCCTGCCGGAATACGTCGGCAAGAAGATCCTGGAGGACGATCCCTTCCAGAGCCTCGACCAGGAGGGCATCGGCGAGCTGGTGCGCATCTCCTGCGAGAAGGGCCGAGCCACCCGCCCGGGCATAAAATTGGGCGTTTGTGGCGAACATGGCGGTGACCCCCGCAGCGTGGGCTTCTTCCACCGCGTGGGCCTCGACTACGTGAGCTGCAGCCCCTACCGGGTGCCCATCGCCACCCTGGCTGCGGCCCAGGCCGCCCTGGAACAGTAGCCGCCCGGATCAGCTATCCTGTTAAGGCCGCGCCACGCGCGGCCTTTTTGTCGGATTCCCCATGGCCAAGACCACCAGCGACCAGCCCGAGATCATCTACTCGATGATGCGGGTCAGCAAGATCTACAACAACAAGCCCGTCATCAAGGACATCTCCCTCAGCTATTTCTACGGAGCCAAGATCGGCGTGCTGGGCCTGAATGGATCCGGCAAGAGCACCGTGCTGCGCATCATGGCGGGCGTCGATCACGACTTCAACGGTGAGGCGGTGCTCAGCAAGGGCTACACCACGGGCATCCTGGATCAGGAACCCCTGCTCGATCCCGGCAAGACCGTGCGCGAAATCGTTGAGGAGGGCGCCGCCGAGCAGGTGGGCTGGATGAAGGAATATAACGAGATCGGGGACCAGTTCGCCGATCCCGACGCCGACATGGATGCGCTGCTGGCGCGGCAGGGCGAGCTGCAGGAGAAGATCGACGCCCACGACTGCTGGGACCTCGACTCGCGGTTGGAGCAGGCCATGGACGCCCTGCGCTGCCCCGATCCCGACACCAGGATCGAGGTGCTGTCCGGGGGGGAACGTCGGCGTGTGGCGCTCTGCAGGCTGCTCTTGCAGCAGCCTGACATCCTGCTTCTGGACGAGCCCACCAACCACTTGGATGCCGAGTCAGTGGCCTGGCTGGAAAAGCACCTGCAGGATTACAAGGGCACGGTCATCGCCGTCACCCACGATCGCTACTTCCTGGACCACGTGGCCGGCTGGATCCTCGAGCTGGATCGTGGCGAAGGCATCCCCTGGAAGGGGAACTACTCCAGCTGGCTTGAACAGAAACACGCGCGCCTGGCCCGCGAGGAGAAGTCCGACCAGAAGCGCCAGAAGACCCTGGAGCGCGAACTGGAGTGGATCCGCATGTCGCCCAAGGGCCAGCATGCGAAAAGCAAGGACCGCATCGCCAACTACGAGCGGCTTGCCGGCGAGGAGGGGCGCCAGAAGGAGCAGGAACTGGAGATCTACATCCCCAGCGGCCCGCGCCTGGGCGACCTGGTGGCGGAGTTGAACGGCGTTTCCAAAGCCTATGGCGACAAGGTGCTCTTCGAGAACCTGAGCTTCGCCATTCCCCGTGCCGGCATTCTGGGCGTCATCGGCCCCAACGGCGCCGGCAAGTCCACGCTGCTGCGCCTGCTGACGGGCCAGGAGCAGCCCGATGCGGGCAGCATCCGCCTCGGCGAGACCGTCCGCATGGCCTATGTGGATCAGCTCCGGGCCAACCTCAACCTGGAGAAGAATGTCTTCGAGGCGGTGTCTGGCGGCTACGAGCAGATCGAGCTGGGTGGCAAGCTCATCAACGCCCGCGCCTGGCTGAGCCGGTTCGGTTTCAGCGGCGACTCCCAGCAGAAGAAGATCTCCGAACTGAGCGGCGGGCAGCAGAACCGTCTGAACCTGGCCCTCACCTTGAAGAGCGAAGCCAACCTGCTCTTCTTCGACGAGCCCACCAACGACCTGGACGTGAACACCATGCGGGCGCTGGAAGAGGCCATCGAGTCGTTTGCCGGAAGTGCCGTCCTGGTGAGCCACGACCGCTGGTTCCTGGACCGCCTGGCCACCCACATCCTGGCCTTCGAGGGCGACTCCCAGGTGCAGTTCTTCGACGGCAACTACAGCCAGTACGAGGAGTACCGCAAGGACGTGCTGGGCTTGAAGCCCTTCGATCCCCACCGCATCAAGTACCGCAAGCTCACACGATGACGGATTCCGTTTCCAGGGCCTCTGGCCTCACCCTCCTGGCGGCCCTGGGTGGTCTCATCCTGGGGTGTGTTGCTCTGTGGGTGGGCGTGGCCGAGGGCGCCGTGGCCCTCTGGGGTTTCGGCGCAGCATGCCTCCTGCAGGTGCCGCCAGCCCTGAGCCTGCACCAGCGCATCCTGGCGGGCCTCGGAAACAGCGGTTTGGACCGGGAGCGCCTCACGCTCCGGAGCGTCAGTTTTCTCCTGCGTCTCCTGGCCTTGGGGATGGCCATGGCCTCCATCTCTGCGCTGCTGGGGGAGCGCGCGCCTCAGGCCGGCCTGGTTTCCCTGGGGATGGCGACCCTGGCCGTGGGCGGCCTGACGATTTTGTGGCGTTTGAAGCTCCCCATGGTGGGTCTCCATCCGGCCTTGGCGCTGGACGCCAACCGGGCCCGCACCCTTTCAGCCCTGGCGGTTCTCTTGCTGGCGGCAAACGTCCTGGGGCGCTGGTTTCACTGGGCCGATGCCACGGTCAGTCTGGTGATGGCGGTGGGGTTATTCCTGGATGGGCGATCCATGGGCAAGGGCACCACCCTGGCGCCGGCCGCCTGTGGGGGGGGCTGCGGCGGCTGCGGGTGATCCGCGCCCTGGAACTGTTCTCGGGCCTGGGGGGCTGGCGCTGCGCCCTTGGAGACCGGGGCAGGGTGGTGGCCGCCTACGATGTCAGCGAGGCGGCCAACGCCACCTACGCGCTCAACCATGGCGACGTCCCCAAGGCCCGGGAGCTGGCCACCGTGCCCCAGGCAGAGCTGGAGGCCCACGCCGCCGATAGCTGGCTCCTGAGCCCGCCCTGCCAGCCATTCTGCCGCATGGGCAACCACCTAGGACTGGAGGACCGGCGCTCCCTGGCCTTCCTCCACCTCATGGAGATCTTCCGCCAGACCCTCCCCGAGCATCTGGTGCTTGAAAACGTGGCGGGCTTTCTGGATTCAGACGCCCACGCACTGCTATCGGACCGCCTCCGTGCCCACGGCATGCATCAGCTGGACCTCCAGGCCTGTCCCAGCCACTTCGGCCTGCCCAATCAGCGGCCCAGGGTGTTCATCGTGGCCTCGCGGAAGCCCCTGAAGGCCCTGCCGCAACCGCAGCTCCCGACCCGCCCCATCTCGGATTTCCTGGATGCGGTGGAGGACGAAGGGCTGTACCTCCGCGCCTCCAAGGATGCCCGGCACCACCAAGGCCTGGATCTGGTCGAAGCGGGCGATCTGCGCAGCGCCTGCTTCATCGGTGGCTATGGACGGCGCTTCGTGGGCAGCGGCTCCTTCCTGAAAACGGAGCGTGGCGTGCGCCGCTTCTCGCCTTCTGAGGTGGCGCGGCTCTTGGGTTTGCCCGAGGGATTCCGGTTTCCGGAGGCCCTGTCCCTGGAGGCCCGCTACCGGCTGCTGGGCAATAGCCTCTCGATCCCTGTGGCCGCCTGGGCCCTGGATCATCTGTAGAATTAGGCCATGCGCCTTCTGTTGTCCGCCTTCGCTCCGGAACTGGGCCCCCTCGCGGTGGACACGCCGCTCGGCTGGGAGGTGGCCACGGTGGGCG
>NZ_JBATQW010000075.1:0-17468 GCF_049292215.1 Geothrix sp.
GCTGGGCGCCCTGCCTGGCCCTCGGGGCGGTTGGGACGGCGGCGGCGCGGCTGGGCCGGAGCGGCGCCCTCGGGTACGGCCAGCAGGGCCTTGATGGAGAGCGCGATGCGCTTGGCCTCGAGGTCCACGGCCAGCACCTTCACCTGCACCGCCTGGCCCACGCTGAGGGCAACGGCGGGGTTCTTCACGTAGCGGTGCGCGATCTCAGAGAGGTGCACCAGGCCGTCCTGGTGGACGCCCACGTCCACGAAGGCGCCGAAGTCCGTCACGTTCGTGACGATGCCCTGGAGCTCCATCCCGATCTCCAGGTCGCTAGGCTTGTTGACACCTTCGCGGAACTGCACGATCTCGAAGCGGTGGCGTGGGTCGCGGCCGGGCTTCTTGAGCTCGGCGAGGATGTCCTTCACGGTCTCCACGCCGAACTTCTCGTCCACGAGGAGCTTTGGATCCAGGGCGTCCAGCACGGCGTCGTTGCCGATGAGCTCGGGCACGGTCTTGCCCGCCAGCTGGCAGATGCGCTGCACCACGGGGTAGCTCTCGGGGTGCACGGCGGAGGCGTCCAGGGGATCCTCGCCATCGGGGATGCGGAGGAAGCCCGCGGCCTGCTGGAAGGCCTTGGCGCCGAAGCGGCCCACTTCCATCAGCTGCTCCCGGCGCTTGAAGGCCCCGTGCTCGAATCGGTGGGCTACGATGCCCTTGGCCAGGCCCTCGCCGATGCCCGCCACGTAGGCCAGCAGCTTGTATGAGGCGCTGTTGAGGTCCACGCCCACGCGGTTCACGCAGCTCTCCACCACGTCATCAAGGCCCTTCTTGAGGGCCGTCTGGTTCACGTCATGCTGGTACTGGCCTACGCCGATGCTCTTGGGATCTACCTTCACCAGCTCGGCCAGGGGATCCTGGAAGCGCCGGGCGATGCTAACGGCGCCGCGCACAGTGACATCGTGCTCGGGGAACTCCTCCCGGGCGATGTCGCTGGCGGAGTAGACCGAGGCGCCCGCCTCGCTCACGCTGATGCAGATGAGCCCGGTGCGATTCGTCTCCTTCAGCCACTCGCGGATGAAGGCCTCCACCTCGCGACCGCCGGTGCCATTGCCGATGGCGATGGCCTCGACGGGATTCTCCGTGCAGAGCTTCTCCAGCAAGGCCCGGCTGCCGTCCAGGTCACGCTTGGGTTCCAGGGGATAGATCACCTCGTTCTGCACCAGCTGGCCCAGGCGGTTGATCACCACCAGCTTGCAGCCGGTGCGGATGCCGGGGTCCACGCCGAGGGTGCAGCGCTGGCCTGCGGGGGGGGCCAGCAGCAGGTGGTCCAGGTTGGTCTGGAACACCTTAATGGCCTCGCCATCGGCCTTCTTCTTGGCCTCGTAGCGCACTTCCGATTCGATGGCGGGGGCCAGCAGGCGGTCGAAGGCGTCGCCCGCCACCTCGTTGAGGAAGCGGCGATAGCCGCTTCCGGGGTTGATCTGGACCTTGGTGACCAGCTGGCTCACCAAGTTCTCGCGCTCCACCACCAGCTTCACGGTGAGGACATCCTCCTTCTCGCCCCGGCGTAGCGCCAGGAGGCGGTGGCTGGGGATCTTGCGGATGGCCTCGGAGAAGTCGAAGTAGGGGCGGAAGCGCAACGCGGCCTGATCGGCCTTGCGCTCTTCCCGGAGCTCGGACTTCAGCACGCCGTGCTCGTGGAACTCCAGGCGCAGCCAGGCGCGGATGGCGGCATCCTCCGTGAGACGCTCGGCCAGGATGTGGCCCGCGCCCTCCAGGCACTCAGAGGGGGACCGCAGGCCGTCCTCATCCTTGATGAAGGGCTCGGCGATGATGAAGGGATCGGCGCCGCTGTCATCGGCGAGCAGGGAGTCCAGCAGGGGCTCCAGGCCGCGCTCCCGGGCCGTGGTGGCCTTGGTGCGCTTCTTGGGCTTGTAGGGCAGGTAGAGGTCCTCGAGCTCCGCCTTCACCCAGGTGGTCTCGATCTTCGCCTTCAGCTCAGGCGTGAGCTTGCCCTGCTCATCGATGGACTTCAGCACGGTCTTCCGGCGGTCCAGCAGGTCCTTGTAGTAGGCGTGGCGGTCTTCCACGGCACGGATGGCCACCTCATCGAGGGAGCCGGTCGCCTCCTTCCGGTAGCGGGCGATGAAGGGGACGGTATTGCCCTCCTCCAGCAGCGCCACAATGGCCGTTACGCCAGCGCGGGGGAGCTTGAGCTCCTTGGCCATGAGGTCCAGCACCTGATCCACACCTGCTCCTTGCAATCCTTCCCCGACGGGAACTGCGATCATACCAAGGACCGGCGTCTACTGCTTGATGAGGCCAAAACTGCGGTCGAGCAGTTCCCGCAGCTCACCGTCGAAGTCCACGGGGAGACTCACTACGTGGTTGACGCCGGCGGCCTTCGCCGAGAGCCGGGCGCGGACATCCGGACCGTCCATGAACAGGCAGATGGGCACCCCGTCCAGCCGCCCCATCTTCCGCAGGCGTTGGGCCACCTCCAGGCCCGTGAGAGGCCCGATCTGATGGTCGAGGAAGATCATGTCGACCTGCCCCTTCTTGGACAGCTCCAGCCCCTGCACGAGGTTCCTGGCCTCGAAGAAGCAGGTGTAGCCGCCCACCTGGAGGGTGGCCACGAAGATGCTCCGGTCGAGGTCGTCCGCCATGATGACGAGGAAGCGCCGGCTGCGCCTCCGCAGGCGAATGAGGCGATCCTCGGGGATCGGCCCTGCGTCCTCCGGCTCATCGTCGGCAGGATCCGCGATCACAAGCCCGGCGAGGGGATCCTCAAACTCTGGCGCGGAGGGGTCCTCCGTGCTGCCGCCCTCATCGAGTTCCTCGTCCCCGGGAGTCCCTTCCTCAGTGGCGCCGCGCCTCCGCTTCACCGGAAAGGCCCGGCCGAAGGTGGGCAGGCGCCGCAGCATGAGGCGGTGGAGGTTGGCGCTGTCGCGGCTTTCCATGCTGTCGAGGTGGATGCCGATGCGGACGGGACCGTCTTGGCTCGAGGTGCAGCTCCGGACCTCCCCAGAGCATTCGATGGCCGGCAGGTGGGGCAGGTTCAGGATCCGGACGATCTGGAGCCGCTGTCCCACCGTGAAGAGGCTCGGGCTCGGGGCGACGCGCTTGCCGGCCTGGATGTGGAGGGCGCGCTCCATGCGCATGCATAGGCCTTCCATGCTCAGGTTCAGCAGGCGCCCGGAAGCCGCGACCCCGTCGACCAGGCTTTCAAAGATGGCCACGCTGGCGTTCTCGCGGGAGCCGATGCGCGTCCGGCGGGACCCGCGCCGGTCCGCGAACCGGATGGCATGGGGGAGGCGGAAGACGCTCTCCATGTAGCGGCCGCGGTCCAGGTAGGTGATGTCGGCCTCGAACCTCATGCCCCCGAGGGGGAAGTGGAATTCCACCACCTCGCCCGACTTTATCCGGGGCACCTGGTGCGGAAAGCTCAGCGAGAAGGTGAGGTCCTGGTCATTCACCAGCTCGATGCGGGTTCCCAGGCACATGGGCGGTTCCGAGCGCAGCTGGAGATGGGCCAGGGTTCGCAGCCGCTGGAGCTCCTCGAGGTAGGCGAGGATCTGCTGGACGTCAGTTTGGACCGGCTCCCGGTCAAAGAGGTCGTTCTTGTTCGCGCCAAGCCGCTTCTGCATGCCGAACCTATCGGGGCCGGCGGCGGAAAGCAGTAGCAACGTCCAGATTGCGCGTCAGCCCTTCAGGGGCACTCGCCGCCGGGCGCCCTCCGGCGGCACCTCGAGCCCCCGCAATGCTTTTTTCCACTGCGATGCGTCCAGGCCCGTGCCGATGACCACCGCCACGCAGGCCGCGGCCGAGCCGTCTCCGGGCATGGGTAGCGGCGAGATCTCCAGGCGGCCGTCCGCCAGCTGAAAAGCCCAGCGGTCGCTGCCGTCGTTGCGCCTGGCCCAGCCGGCGAAGGCGCACACGCCCTTGGCCCGGAGCACCTCGCCCTGGACGGGCGGGGCCAGCAGCAGGGCCTCCAGGGCGGCGGGGTCCACAGGATGGTCCCAGGCCAAGGTAAGGGCGCGGGCCTCCGAGAAGCTGGTGGGAGCCGAGGCGGCCCAGCCTTCCGGCAGGGGGCGTAGGTCGCCCAGCCAGGGATCCGGGCTGCCCTCCGGAGCCACGCCGTGCCGCGTGACCACCAGCGGGATGTGGCGGAAGGCGCTGCGCACCTCCCCCTCCCAGGCCACGGCCGCCGAGGGATCCAGGTCCGCCTTGCTGAGGTGGACGAGGCTGGCGAGGGCCGCCTGGCGGTGGAGCAGGGGCTTCGTCTTCAGGTGATCGACGGGCGTGAGGCAGGAGATCACCGTGAGCAGGCCCGCCAGGCGCAGGCGTCCCTCCAGGACCGGTTCATGCTCCAGGTCCAGCAAGTCCGTGGGATCGGCCAGCCCGGTGGTCTCCAGCACCACGCGCTCGGGGCGCTGGAATTCAGGCTGGTCGCACCAGGCCCGGAGCGTCGCCACCACGTCATCGCGCAGGCTGCAGCAGACGCAGCCATTCACCAGGTTCTCCACCCCGGCCAGCTCGGGCCGCTCCGCATCCACGAGGGTGCCGTCCACACTGATGGCGCCGAACTCGTTGATGAGCACCGCCACCCGCCGGCCCGCCGCGACCTCCGCCTTCAGCAGGCGGTTCACGACCGTGGTCTTCCCGGCGCCCAGGGGGCCGGTGACGATGAGGATGTCCAGGGGGGCGCGTCCGTCCATCCATCCATGATGCCGCCCGCAGGAGAAATGTGAGAGCGTGGAAGCGTGGACACCCTCGATCTCAGCTACCGACTGACCGTTTCCCTGGTCGGCGCCATCGCCCGGGCCTGCGCTCGGGGTTTGCCCGAAGGGTGGCGGGTCCGGCTGGGGGCGGAGGCACCGGCGTTCGGGGAGCAGGGCTGGATCTGGCTCCATGCGGTGAGCGTGGGGGAGCTGCTGCTGGCCGATGGGCTGATCGGTCGGCTCCGGGCGGCGGGGCGCCGGGTTCACGTCACCACCGGAACGCCCGCCGGCCTCGACCTCCTACGTCGGCGGCTGTCCGCCTGGGATGCGGGCACGGAGCAGATCAGCGGTGGCGCCTTCCCACTGGATGACCCCGCTGGTCTCGAGTCGTTCTTCCACAGGCTGCCGGGTGTCTTCATCGCCCTGGAGACCGAGCTCTGGCCCGGCCTGATCGAGGCGCTCCAGGCCCGCGGCATTCCCCGGCTCGTGGTGAACGGCCGGCTTACGGACAAGTCCCTCCAGCGCGGCGGTCCCTGGCTGAGACGGGCGGCCGGGCGGCTCACGCTGGTGGCGGCCCGGGATTCGGACAGTGCCGAGGCCTTCCGGCGCCTGGGCGCGCCCAGGGTCGAGCTCGGGGGCAACCTCAAGGCGGATCTGCCACCGCCTCGTCCTCTCCCGGAGCACTGGGCGCCGCTGCGCGCTGCCTGGGCCGGTGATCCGGTGCTGGTCGCCGGGAACACCCTGGAAGGGGAAGAAAACCTGATCCTGGGCGCCTGGTTCGCAGCCCGGGCAGAGGCCACCAACCTCCGGCTGATCCTGGCACCCCGGCAGCCGCGGCGCTTTGATGCCGTGGCGGCGGAGCTGTCGGCGCGAGGGCTCCCCTTCCGCCGGGCTTCAGGTGCCTGGCCGGACGAAGGCTCCTGGCGCGAGACGGGGATCCTGCTGCTCGACACGCTGGGCGACCTCGCCGCAGCCTACGGCGAGGGCACCCTTGCGCTCGTGGCCGGGGGCTGGCGCCATGCGGGTGGGCACAATCCGCTCGAACCGATTCAGGCGGGCGTGCCAACCCTGATCGGCCCCGGCTTCGCCAACTTCGCGGACCTGGTCCCGCCCCTGCGGGCAGCGGGTCGCCTCCAGGTGGTCGAGGCGGAGGATCTTGAGCGCGCCGTGATGGTGGGGCTGGCTGGCTCTCCCCTCCGCCCGGTGCCGGCGGGTCCCCTCCCGGAGTCGCTCACCGGGGCGCTCGCTCGGACCTGGGACCTGATCACGCCCCATCTGCCGCCGATTGGATAGAATCTCGCCCATACGGAGCCGTCATGAACCGAAGGGCCGCGCACATCCTGCTGATCGACGACGATCCGGCCGTGCTGGACATGGTGCACTCCGCCCTGGCCCACTACGGGATGGAGGTGCACGCCTATCCGAACGCCGCCGAGGCCCTGGAACTCATGCAGAATCCGTCGGCGCCCCAGTTCGACCTTGTCATCACCGACATCAACATGGAGGGGCTGGACGGCTTCGACGTCATCCACAAGGTCAAGGCGATGCAGCCACGCCTGCCGGTGGTCCTCATGACAGGCCAGGCCTCGGTGGACTACGCCATCCGCGCCATGCGCATGGGCGCAGCTAACCTGTTTATGAAGCCCATCTCTATCCGGGAGATGGTCCAGAGCGTCTTCCATCTCGTGGACCTGCACCGCGACTTCCGGCTGGCGGATGACGGCCTGCGCGGTCTGGTGAACGAGCGCCGCCACTTCCTCTTCCGCTCGGACGAGTTGGACGTGCCCACCCTCGTTCGCCACCTGACGGACCGCCTGGTGCCCATGGGCTTCGCCTCCCTGAGCAACCTGGACGTCATCGCCATGGCTTTCCACGAGGCACTGGTGAATTCGCTGGAGCACGGCAACCTTGAGCTGGTGTCGAGCCTCAAGGGGGACCTCTTCGCGGCGGAGGACCCCTACGTGTTGCTCCGCGAGAAGCGGATGGCCGATCCGGAATACGCTGGACGCCTCATCGAGGTGCGACTGGCCATGGACACCGAGCGCTTCGAACTCGAGATCAGCGACGAGGGCAAGGGCTTTGACGCCAGCCGCATCTCGCCCATGACCGGGGATTCCGACATGGTGCCCCACTGCGGGCGGGGCCTCCCGCTCATCCTGCTGGTGATGGACGAGGTCCACTTCAACGAGAAGGGCAACCAGATCCGCCTGGTCCTCCGGCGGAAATAGGGCCTAAGGTGGAACCGGTATCGGCGATTTCCATAGACTTTTCCGGAAGGGGGGAAGGATGGCCCTTGTGGACGCCAGGTCAGGTGCAACTCACTCCAGGGGATCCGCCCAGGAGGCCGCCAGGCGGATGGTTGCGGTGGCAGGGACCTGGCGGACCCAGAGCGCCGTGGAAGGCCAGTCATTTCAGGCCCACCGGACCATCTGCCTCTGGCTGGGGCATTTCTACGCCCTGCTGGCCCTGTCCCGCTGGCTGCTGAACCCTCCCGGCCCCACCGGGCGGGCGCTTCTGCTGAACTCGCTGGTGTCCATGGGGCTGTTCTACGGCGCAGGGCTGCTGATCCACCCGCTGGTCCGGTGGCTGGGCGCCCTGGAGAACTTCGGCCTGCTGCTGGTAGGCGTGGCCCTGGGCAATGCGGTGTTCCTGGCGGCCTGGGTGCCCGCCGAGATCCAGGTGGCGAACTTCATCTTCATCCAGGTGTTGGCCGGTGTAGGCTTCCGCTCGACTTGGCGGTTCGCCCTCACCCAGTGGCTCTGCGTGGGGCTGGCGCTGTTCTCACTCTGGCGCTGGGTGGGCGTCCAGGCCCTCGGGGGGAACCTCTTCGTGCTGTTGTCCAGCCTGCTGCTCAGCACCATGATCTGGAAATACCTGAACCACCTGCTGGACGCCCTGTCCCAGCTGCGGGAGAAGGATCGGCTCATGCTTCGCCAGAGGGTGCGGCTCATCCGGGACCTGCGGGCCTCCCTGGCCAAAGTGCGCACCCTGCACGGCCTCATTCCCATCTGCTCCCACTGCAAGCGGGTCCGGGATGATGCGGGCTTCTGGCAGCAGGTGGAGGCCTATGTCCGCGACCGCTCCGAGGCCCAGTTCAGCCATGGCATCTGTCCCTCCTGCCTGGTGGACGTGGCCAGAGAGTTCGGGCTGAGAGGGATGGGCGGGGACCCTCGGACAACCACGGAGTGAGGTCCGGCGCCCGCCCACCAGCTGAGGTGGGCCGGCAGATTCAAGGAACCCGCGAGCAACCCCGATAGGTGTTCCAAGGATGGTCTTGTGAATTCTCGGCCTGATTCTGAACACCCGCTGGATTCCCCCTGGGGGACTCACGCCGGCGAGGACGCTTCCGCGGCATCGGGCCGGACCGCCGAGACCGTGGAGGCCCAGTCCATCCGTGCGCATCGGAGCATCTGCCTCTGGCTGGGCCACTACTTCGTCCTGCTGACCCTCTTCCGGCTGCTCTATTCCCGGCCCGACTACCCGAGGCGCGCCCTCGCCCTGGAATCGCTGGTGGCCCTGGTGCTGTTCTATGGTGCTGGCGTGCTGATCCATCGCATGGTGCCGCGGATGGCCGGCCTCGAGAACTTCGGGCTCCTGCTCCTGGGCTTCGCCCTTGGCAACAACGTGTTCCTCATGGCCTGGCTTCCAGGTGAGGTGCAGCTGGTCAACTTCGTGCTGGTCCAGGTGGTGGCGGGCGTGGCGCTCCGCTCGGGCTGGCGGTTCGGGCTCGCCCAGTGCCTGTGCGTCGGCCTGGCCCTGGCCTCCCTGGCCCACTGGGTGGGG
The DNA here is from genome assembly GCF_049292215.1 of Geothrix sp. GTDB lineage: Bacteria > Acidobacteriota > Holophagae > Holophagales > Holophagaceae > Geothrix. The sequence continues at coordinate 8,487 of NZ_JBATQW010000075.1, forward strand.
CCCGGGCTCATCCTGGGCAATGCCTTCATCCTCCTCTCCAGCACCCTGCTCAGCACCGTGATCTGGCGCTACCTCAACCGCCTGATCTCCGCCCTGTCAATGCTCCGGGAAAAGGACCGGGTCATCCTCCGGCAGCGGACCCGGCTCGTGCGGGAACTGCGCGCCTCCCTGGCGAACATCCGCACCCTGCGCGGCCTCATTCCGATCTGCGCCCACTGCAAGCGGGTGCGGGATGACGCGGGCTTCTGGCAGCAGGTGGAGGCCTACGTCCATGAGCGCTCCGAGGCCAAGTTCAGCCACAGCATCTGCCCCTCCTGCATGGTGGATGTCGCGGACGACTTCCGGCGCATGGGGATTCCGTTAAAGTCGGGGCGGAAGACATAAAAAAGCGCCGGACCCGGTCCGGCGCCATTCCGTCCGAATGGATGGGCCTAGAAGGCCCCCTCCACGAAGGCCTTCAGCTGGGGCTTGGGCTGCCCGCCGATGAGCTTGTTCACGGGCTTGCCGTCCTTGAAGACGATGAGCGTGGGGATGCTCATGATGCCGAACTGGCCGGCCACCTGGGGGTTCTCGTCCACGTTCATCTTCACGAACTTGGCCTGGCCCTTCATCTCGGCGGCCAGCTCGTCCAGGACGGGGGCGATCATCTTGCAGGGGCCGCACCAGGGGGCCCAGAAATCCACGAGGGTGACGCCCTGCGCGACGGCCTGGGGGAACTCTGCGTCGGTGATGTGGGCTACGAGGTCGGACATGGGAACTCCTTTCAAGTTCAGGGTAGGGGAAGGGGGGCGTCGGGGTTCGAGCCCCCCCACTGGGCGATGGTGAAGATGCTCATGTAGCGTTCGTTGGTCTCCCTCAGCCGCTGGGCAAGGACTTCGCAGAGCGCGTAGAGGATCTTGAGGGCCAGCTTGTGGTAGGCGTCGATGACGGACCGGAGCTCCTGGAGGGGGATGAAGAACAGGTCCGTGTCCTCGTTGGCGATGGCATCCGCCGCACGGGCGGCCATGTCGATGAGGGCCATCTCGCCGAAGAAGGCGGGTGGCTCCAGCACGGCCAGGGCTTCTTCCCCGGTCGCACTCTGCTTGGAGATCCGCACCGACCCTTTCATGACGACGAAGAGGCCGTCGCCGGGATCCCCTTCCCGGAACAGGACTTCCCCCGCCTTGACCGAACGGACCTGGCCGATGATCAGGATCTGCACCCGCTCCGCCTCGTCCAGGTTCCTGAACAGGGGCGACTGGGTCAGGAAAGCGGCATCGATCAACGCTGATCCGTGGAGGGGGGGGCCGCGGTGGGTTCCAGTGGCACGTGGGCACAGAGGTCGAGGCCGAAGCCACGGAGGCCAATGTACTTGGTTTCATGCCGACTGAGGAGGCGCATTTTCCCAATGCCGAGTTGTCTAAGAATCTGGGCGCCCACGCCGAAGTCCCGGTCGCTCATGGCCTGGGCCTGTACCGGACCTTCATCGGCCACGCCGGGCGTGTGGGCGTGGCGCCGCAGGTACACGAGGGCACCCCGACCCTCCTTCGCAAGGACGCCCATGGCCTTCTGGAAGAGCCCGGATTCGAAGCCATGGAGGTCGTCGGGCAGGGTTTCCACATGCACACGGACCAGGGGGGGGTCCCCACCGGCCAGGTCCCCGAGCACGAAGGCCAGGTGGCTGCCACCGTCCAGGAGGCTCTGGAACCGGTGGACCTTGAGCTCGCCCCAGATGCTGGCCATGGTCCGGATCTCGAGAGGCTTCACCAGCGGCTCCTGCCGGAGCCGGTAGGCCACCAGGTCCGCCACCGTCACCAGCAACAGCCCATGCTGCTGGCAGAAGGGCACGAGGTCGGGCACCCGGGCCATGGTGCCGTCGTCCTTCATGATCTCGCAGATGACGCCGCTGGGATGCAGACCCGCCAGGCGAGCCAGGTCCACGCTGGCCTCGGTCTGGCCTGTGCGGGTGAGCACGCCGCCGGGGCGGGCCCGCAGGGGGAAGACGTGGCCGGGTTTCACGAAGTGCTGGGGCCTGGCCTCCGGGGCGATGAGGGCCTGGATGGTGCGGGAGCGGTCCTGGGCGCTGATGCCCGTGGTGGTGCCCTCCCGGGCCTCCACCGACACGCAGAAGGCCGTCTCGAAAGGGCTGGTGTTGTCCCGGACCATGAGGGGGATCTGCAGCCGGTCCAGCACGGGGCCTTCCAGGGCCGCGCAGATCAGGCCGCGGCCGTGGGTGGCCATGAAGGCGATGGCCTCGGGGCTCACGTGCTCGGCAGCCAGGGTGAGGTCGCCCTCGTTCTCCCGGTCCTCGTCGTCCACCACCACGACCATCCGACCTTGCCGGATGGCTTCGATGGCATCCTCGATGGAGGCGAAGGGGGAGTCAGGGCGGACGGTCATAGGACACCCAGCATCGCTCATGAGCCCTTCCGGGGGAAGGGCGCACCCGGCGGTAGGTGCGCAGTCCTATGGTATGGTTGGGCATCCGCTTCACCTTCACGAGAGGAACAGCCCATGTCACAGGGTGTGATCCAAGGCTCCATGCGCGAGGCGCCGCTGCCCGACATCATCCAACTCGTGAGCCAGGGCGGGAAGTCTGGATGCTTCCACGTGCAGCAGGAAGCTTCCAAGGCGCGCATCTACCTGAAGGATGGTCGCATCATCCATGCGGTGACCCACGCCGGCGAAGGCTTCGAGGCCCTCATGGAAGTGGCGCTGTGGCTGGAGGGGACGTACCGCTTCGAGGAAGTGGTGCCGGACGTGCCCAACACCATCACCAAGCCCAATGCCTCCATCCTGATGGAGCTCGGCCGCCGGATGGACGAGTGGCGGGTGATCAGCCAGAAGGTGCCCTCGGTGGACCTCTACCCGGCTTCCACCCTCCTTCCGGGCGAAACGCCCCACGACGTGAATCCCCGCGAGGCCAGGCTCCTCGCCCTGGCCACGGGCTACTACACCGTGTCCGAGCTGGCGGAGCTGGCGCAGAAACCCGTGCTCACCGTCGCGAAGGATCTCTACGGCCTGGTGATGGCCGGGCATGTGGTGATGAAGGGGCTCCGCTCCGGCAAGCCGCCGAAAGTGGAGGCTCCCGCGGTTGAGCCGGTCAAGGAGCTCATTCCCGTCTCCACCCTGCTGGGCACTGCTCCGGCCTCCGGGCCGGTCACCCCCGAGTCCCGGGAGGATGAGACCGCCATCGTGCGCCTCCAGGCGCCCCCTCCCGTCTCCCAGATGCGGGGCTTTCCCGAGAACGACGAGCCCCTGCCCGAGACGGTGGGCGGTGGCGTGGCCGGCGTGGCTCCGGCCGTGGCGGCCCCCAAGCCCGCGCCGGCCATGGATGATCCGCAGCGCATGGTCAAGCTGATGAACTTCACTCAGCGCATCGCCCAGGCCGCGAAGATGGTCCTGCCTGAGGGCCAGCATGAGATGGTGAATCGTCTCCAGGCCAAGGCCACGCAGCAGATCATCTCGGGCGATGGGCCTGAGGCCGTGAAGGGGCTGGCGCTGGCCATCAGCCGCGGCGCGGTGGATGCCGGCTGCGACGCCGACATGGTCCGGACCCTGAACACCCACCTCAAGGCGCTCTTCTCAACCAAATAGGCTTCCTGATGACTTCGCGCTTCCTGCTTGGCCTCGCGGCCGCTCTTCTGCTGCTGGCCACGGGGTGCAAAGAGCCTGATGGCGCCACCGGCGGCACGACCGGGGCGGCGATGTACGTCTACAACAGCACCACGTCGACCGTGTTCGTCTTCTCGGACCTGGGAACCGTTTATGACGGCACCGCCGCGACTGTCGCGCCCAACAAGCAGATCACCTCCTCGGTGTTCAGCAGCAAGATCAGCAGCCTCGCCTGGGGTGGTCTCTGCCTGGATGCCACCAATGCCTACCTCTACCTCGTGTCGGACTCCGGGAACATCGTCCGCGTGCGCAACCTGCGCTCCCAGAGTGGGACGGTGAGCAGCCTGGATGTCGTCTCCTTCAGCCTTTCCAACACCGGCCGTCTCTCCGGCTCCACCTTCGGGCAGGCCGCTCTGGACCCTTCGACCGACACCCTCTACATCACCGAGAACAGCAGCAGCGGCACGCAGATCTGGGTCGTGGCCAATGCCAGCAGCCAGGCCCAGGATGCCTCCATCGGCCTCCAGGCGCTGCAGATGAGCGGCGACAGCGGCGGCACCGGCGTCGCCGCCGGGTCGGGCTCGGTCTATGCCTTCATGCTCGATGGCAGCACCGTCGGCACGGTGGTGACCTACTCGGGCCCCCGCCTCCGCAAGGGCACGGCCTCGGCCTTCGCTGACGCCAACACCCTCATCGGCAGCTCGACCCTCCTCGGGAAGTACGGCGCCCTTGCCCTGGACAACACCGGCAACCTGTTCATGGCCCGCCACAACACGGATGCCGGGGCTTCCACGGCCCCGATCCTGGTCTTCACCACGGGGCTGTTCGGGCAGGCCTACAACCAGCCGCCCACGGCGACCCTCGGTGATGCCACGGCCCAGGCCGATCTGCGGGTCATCGCGCATGCCCGCACCAAGGACTGGCTCGTGGGCCTCCGGGGGAACGGCGCTACCTCGTACGGCACGGTCTTTATCTGGAAATCGCCCACCGGGGGCACGGCCGCCAAGGCCATCACGGTCACGCCGACCGGCTCCCTCTTCAAGGGGGTGGCGGTGGATGGGAACGCCTCGTGACGGGACTGCGCCTCCTGGGCCTGCTGCTCCAGGATGTCCTCCGCGATCTCTTCCGCCACCGCGGCCAATATGTGTTGGCGGTCCTCACCCTGGCCTCGGGCCTGCTGCTGGCCGGGGGCGGTCTGCTGCTGGTGGAGAGCCTGGACCGCTTCGTGGGGCGCCTCGAGGGCATGGCCAAGGTGGTGGCCTACGCCGCCGAGGGCCGCAGCCTGGACGAGACCGCCGGCCGGCTGAAGCGCGATCCCCGCTTCCGGGAAGTCCGCCGCATGTCCGCCGAGGAGAACCGGAAGCGCTTCCTCTCGGCGACGCGCGAGGCGGGTCTGCTGCTGGAGAGCGCGGGCCAGGACGCCCTGCCCGAGAGCCTGGAGCTGACCCTGCGCCAGGACCTGGCCTCTGGCGGCAGGGCCGTGGAGGTGGGCGAGAGCCTGCGGGGCATGCCGGGCGTGGGGGATGTGCTGGTGGACCAGGAGCGGCTGGAGAACCTCCAGCGCATGGCCCGCATGCTGCGCTCCGCCCTGGCCTCCCTGGGCGTCGTGCTGCTGCTGGCCGCGGGCTTCGCCACGGGCAATGTGATCCGCATGAGCATCCTCGCCCGCGAAGAGGAGATCTCGATCATGCGGCTGGTCGGCGCCTCAGAGAGCTTCATCCGCACGCCGCTGCTCCTGGAGGGCGCCTTCCTGGGCCTGGTAGGGAGCCTGCTGGCCCTGCTGGGCCTGTTCGGCCTCTGGCTGCCGCTGTCGCGGGGCGTGGGCGGCCTGTCGCCCCTGCTGGTGGAACTGGCGCGCCTGGGCTTCTTCTCCTGGGGCAACATGCTCCTGCTGGCCTTCGTGGGGGCGGCCACCGGCGCCCTGGGCGCCCTCTGGGCCTTCTGGGCCACCCGCAAGGCCCAGCGGGAAGAGGAAGCCCTCATGGAAGGGGCGAACTAGGCCGCCTTCTTCAGCGCTTCCGGCCCCGGCCGAAGGCGGCCTCGAACTGCGCCAGGGCGACCGGATCACTGTCGCGCTGCAGCGGCTCCCAGAACTCCTGGGGGTGGCTCTCCGCGAACTCGCTGCCCTGGGCGATGTTGAAGAAGATGTAGGCGATGAACTCTTCCTGGCGCTTCTGGATGTAGCTCCGGAAGGGGCGGCTAAGGAAGCCCAGCAGGGCGCTGTCCAGGGCCGTCCAGGTCTGGAGATGGCCTTCCAGGCCGTTGGGCCCCTCGTGGTAGCGGTAGGCGGTGACCATCTTCGCGCCCACGGCCAGGGGATTCCCCATCCGGCCCCGCTCCACCCGGCCGTCCGCGATGTAGATCCGGTAGCCGGGCCGCTTGTGGATGAGGGTCATGGTGCCGTGCAGGCCCTTGAGGTCATCGACGGTGAAGGAGGCCGGAGGTACCTCGAACGTGTAGAAGGTGGGCACGAACTGGCAGTAGCGCCACATGGCCGCGCAAAGCCGGGGGCGATCGTAGAGCTTCTCCACCGTCGCCAGGCGCACCTTCCGCGGCTGGGTCTTGATCTGGAAGGTGAAGTCCAGCCGGTCGAGGATGTCCTGCACCGCGGCCCGGTGCTGCGGCGCCAGGGCGTCCATGGGCAGCCGCTCCTGGGCTGATAGCCCACAAGCCAGGAGCAGAAGACCGAGGAACTGGGGGACCACCCGACCGCGCATGACTCCAGGCTATCCCACCTCTGGCTCCGGCGAAGGCTCCAGGGTGAGTTCAGCCAGGGCCCGGGCGCTGATGAGGTCCTCGGACGTGCCACGCAGGCTGCAGCAGTGCCGCGCGGCCAGCTGACCGCGGCGGATCGACTCGGCCAGGGGGCGACCCTCCAGCACGTAGCTGGTGAGGAAGCCCACGGCCAGGGAGTCCCCGGCGCCGTTGGTGTCCACCAGGGGCATTGCCGAGGGCTCGGGGGGGAAGAACCGGATGCCCTTCCGGGTGCCCAGGGCGCAGCCCTTGGCGCCCATGCCGGAGATCACGATGCGCTCGGGGCGGTCCCGCAGGAAGCGCCGGATCAGGGGGCTCGGGTCCGCATGGTTGGCGGCGGAGAAGAACAGGATGTCGGCCTCGCGGATGAAGTCCTGCCGGTAGGGATCGCCCGGATCCACCACGTCCTGCAGGTCGCAGGCGACCACCAGGCCCAGCTCCCGGGCCATGGGGAGAAGGTGGCGGGCCCAATCCGCCAGATGCGAATGCACCAGCCTGGCACCCGCCATGACTTCGCGGCAGCGGGCTGGATCCGGGCGGAGCCCCGAGTTGGCGCGGGCATCGTAGAAGTTCTTCCGGCGGCCGTCGGGGTACATCACGTTGACGCTGCGGGCGGTGCCGGCGGGATCCGTGAACACACCGCGGACATCGATGCCATCGCGGGCGAAGGCCTCGCGCACCAAGGCCCCGCAGGCGTCGTCGCCCAGGTTGCCGATGAAGGCCACGCGCCGCCCCAGGGCCGCGTAGCCCCGGCTGGCGTAGACGCCCGCCTGGCCCGGCGTGTCGAGGTTATCGGTGAAGTTGGCCTCGACGCTCCAGTCCACCTCCCGCCCCGGCAGGAAGACGTTCGTGTCCACCCCGGCGCAGCCGAGGACCACCACTTCAGTAGACAGTCTCAGCCCTTCCATCGCCGTGCATCCGCTTCGGACAGCCCAAGCTGATCCAGCACCCGGGTGGCGAAGGTGTCGAAGAGGTCCTCCAGCGACGTCGGCCCGCTGTAGAAGCCGGGCATGATCGGCATGACGACGCCGCCCGCGTCGTGGATGCGCAGCATGTTCTCCAGGTGGATGCGGTTCAGGGGCGTTTCCCGCAGGCAGAGCACCAGGGGCTGGCGCTCCTTGAGGCAGACGTCCGCCGCGCGGCTCACCAGGGACTCGCTCACGCCTGCGGCGATGCGGCCCATGGCCCCCGCGCTGCAGGGCACGATGGCCATGCCGTGGTGGCGGTACGAGCCCGACGAGATGTCGGCGCCCAGGTCGCGCTCGTCACGCAGGCCCACCTTGGGCAGGGCCGCGAGGTCCTTCGGCGTCAGGCCCACCTCATCGAAGAGGCAGCGCTTCCCCGTGGGCGAGAGCAGCAGGGCGACGTGCTCCACCGCCGGGCTGGCGGTGAGCCGCCGGAGGACGGCCACGCCGAAGGCGGAACCCGAGGCTCCGGTGATTGCGAGGGTGAAGCGCAGTCCCATAGACGGGCTACTCCATGACCGGGCGGTAGGCGCCGAAGAAGATGGCGTTGAAGAGGAGGCGTCGGGTGAACGGCGTCTGGGCGCGGAAAACCGGGTCGCCCGCCAGCAGGATCACGGCGCCCAGGCCGGACTTCTCCCGGATGGCCCAGGCGGTCTGGTGCAGCTTCGCCTCCATGGCCTTGGGCAGGAGGCCGGAGACCTTCAGCTCCTCCTTGGCGAAGTGGAGGGGGTTCTCCCCACCCGCGCTCAGCTCGAGGATGGGATCGCCGGTGTCCAGCACCGCCGCGCCCTGGTCCGCGTGCAAGCCCCAGGCGAGAGGATGCGAGCCGTCCACCCGGACCTTCAGGAAGGAGCCGGGAATGCTCTCCTCCAGGGCCCGGTCCTCCCGCTTGTCCCAGGGGCGAACCGCCTCGGCAGGATCGACTTTCGGCGCCTCCCGCTTGGGATCCTTCTCCTTCAGCCGCGCCTCCTCGGCGGCCTTGGCCAGCAGGTGGTAGCCCGTGGGGGTGAGCCCCGCCCGGGAGGCGTAGGCGGCGCCGCCCTGGAAGGCCAGCAGGGTGCCGCCCTCCGCGATCCAGGCCTTCAGCTTGGCGGCGCCGCCCTCGCCGAGGACCTGCTGCCAGGCCCTGCCCCGGGCGCTGTCCTGCCCATGGCTGTCGTCCACCAGCACCAGGTGCGTGAAGCGCGCCAGCGACGTGGCACCCAGGCGCTCCGCCCGGAGCTGGACGAAGGGCAGGCCTGCCTCGGTGAGGGTGTGGGCCAGGGCGCCGAAGGCGGTGGGGTCGGTGGGCCGATCCATGAGGATGGCGATGCGGGGTGCCTTCAGGATGAGGGCGCGGTTCGAGCCGAGGTCGGGTCCCGAGGTCATCTGGGCCGTGTCGGTGGGGAGCACCGGGTGCCGATGGAGCTGCCCCAGGGCCTCCAGCCTGGCCTTCAGGCCGGGGGGATTGCCACTCTTCCGGAGGACGATGGTGCCGGCGCCGAGCTTCCGGTCCTGGAACTGGGCGGGTTCCGCGAGGGCCGTGGCCTTGAAGCCCTCCCGCAGCAGCGTCGCCAAGGTGCGCTCCACGCCTTCGTGGCCGGCGGGCAGGAGGTAACCCCAGGCGGCCTCGGGGAGGGCGGTCGGCGGGGCGTCCGGGCGAGCCGCGGTGGCGACCCTCGGCCGGGCC
>NZ_JBATQW010000076.1:0-20295 GCF_049292215.1 Geothrix sp.
GGCGCTGGGTGGGCCCGCTGTGGGGCGCCTTCGCCCTGGGCCTGGCCTGGGCCTCGCTCAAGGCCGAGGACAGCGCTTTTGCCGAAGAGGCCGCCGCGCTGCGTTGGCTGGCCGCGGCCCTGGCCCTGGCCACCACCCTGCGCTGGGCCTTCCACGGCCTCGATGGACTCTTCTTCCGCAGCCACACGGTCACGCCCTTCCTCAATTCCGCCTTCGCTGAAGGAGCCCTGGCCGCCGCTGCGTGGTGGTTGTTGACTCGCCGGGGCGGTCCCCTGGGCCTGATCGCCTTCCTGGCCCTCCAGGTCACGGCCAATGTCACGCTGGCCTTCGAGGCTGCGCGGCTGGTCCAGCGGTTCCAGGCGCCCACCCATCTGGGCTATGGTCCCTCCCGCGCCGCCTCCATCGCCATGACGCTGGTCTGGGCACTGTCGGGCGCCTGGCAGTGGATGCGCGGCCTCGGCCAGCGGGACGAGGCCCGCCGGGCCTTGATGATCGCGGGCTATGCATGGATGGGTCTCGCCAGCTTCAAGCTCATCGCCTCGGACCTCGATCGGGCGGACACGCCCCTGCGTGCCCTCGCCTTCCTGGGCGTGGGGGCCATCGGCATGGCCGCGGCCATCCTCGCCAACCGCAAACGCCCTGGCGACGCGTCATGAAGCGCGCCGCCGTCCTGCTGCTTCTGCTCGCCGCCTGCGCCCGGGAAGACCGCGCTTCCCTGCACCGCCGGCCCATCTCGCCCGCGCCCGCCAGTGGCTGGGCACGGCTGCCCCTGGATGCCGCAAGCCAGTTGCAGCTGAAAGGGGCCTGGATCGGGGACGCAGCCGGCCGCAGCATCCCCTTCCTGGAGGCCCGGGAAGGCCTGTGGGAATCCCGGCAACTGCCCCTGGTGGACACGGTCCGAGGCAAGGATGCCGAAGGACGCCCGACTATCGAGTTCTCCCTGAAGCTGCCCGAGGGCTGGCAGGTGGGTGAGCGCGAAGCGCTGCGGCTCGAGCTGGACCTGGAGGGCACAGCCCCCTGGGTGGCCCAGGTGAAGGCCGAGCGGCAGCTCGAGGGCGGCGCCTTCATCACCTACGATCCCGTGTCGCCCCTGCACCTCTACGACCTCTCCCCCTCGGGCAGCCGCCGCAGCCTCGACCTGCCCTGGGACGGCCAGCGCTACCGTCTGACCCTGCTCGCCTCCCAGGGCCAGGCGCCACGCATCCGGGGCATCTCCGTTCGGGCCGAGGCGCGCCCCGAAGCTTTGGAGGCTGAGTTGGCCATGGAGGGCACGCTTCTGCCCGAGCCCGGCAAGCCCGGTACCTGGCGCCTCACCCTTCCGGACGAGGATCGCATCGTGGGCCTGGATCTGGTGCTGGTTCCGCCCGCTGCGCCCCTGCGGCCGGAGATCCGGCTTGGTGAAGGTCGGGAGGACCCTCGGGACCACCCCTGCGGCGACCTGGTGTGGAACCTGCCGGCCCTGAACACAAAGGCCAGCCGCATGGCCCTCGCGCCCGTGCAGGCGAAGACCCTCACCGTCACCCTGCCGGAGGGTGCGACGCCCCTGAGCGTGCGGCTCCTGGTTCGGCGGCAGACGCTGATCTTCCCGGCGGAGTCGGGACAGGCCTACGCCCTGCACCTGGGTGGGGAGGCCAAGCGCGCGCCCGGCAGCCTCGGTGCCCTGCCCTCCATCCGCACCCTGGCCAGTCGCGCCCCGCTCAGCCTCGGCGCCCAGGAGCCAGACGACAAGGGCCTCCCCCGCATCGAAGGCACCGACCAGCGGGTCCGGCCCTGGATGCCATGGGTGGCGGGGCTGGCCCTCCTGGTGCTCGGGTGGGCGGCCCTGCGCCTGCTGCGGCCAGAGGGGACCCGCAACGCCTGAAAGCCCCTACATCAGAACCTCGCTTGGGCCTTCCGGAAGGATGACCAGACGGCCTTCCAGGTCTGCTCCAGCCCCACCTTTTCGTGCTCCCACTCGGATCCGGCAGCGCCCTTCAAGCGCACGACTCGAGCGCTGGCCTCGTTCCTGCAGCGCTGGAGTTCGTCGATGATGCGGTCGAGTTCCAGCCAGGTCCGGGGCTCCCCCCTCCGCGCGCTGGCACGGTACTGGCCAATCAGGGCAGTCCATTCCGCCACCTGGGCCTCGAATCGCTCCAGTTCGGCCCGTCGACCAGCTGGGGAGGTCACCAAAGGGGGAGCCATCGGTTCGGAAGCGCGCATGGACGATCCCTTTCCTCGCGCGGCACTGCCTCGCCGCCCGATCGATGCATCTCAGGACAGCGCCCGACCCGGGCAGGGTCGGTCTCCGCCGAATGGATTCATCTGCGGGAGATGATTTCAAGTCGCATGCCAAGCTGCGCCACGGAGGGCCATACCCGGTATTTCCTTCATGGATCTGGTTTTGAGCAGCTTCGGCCATGGCCCTGGACCGGCCACCTGGCTGGACCCACCGCGCCAGGAGGCGGAATCGTCAAATGTGACGGACGGGCTTCCGCTCAGGGCCTGCGGATACCCTCTTTGCGCATCCGGCCACGGAGGGTGCTCGGGTTGATGCCCAGGATATGGGCCGCGCCGTCGTTCCCCTCGATCCTCCAGTTGGTTTTGCGCAGCACCTGGCTGATGTATTCGCGCTCCAGGTCGACCAGGGGCTTGGTCTCATCCAGCCGGGGGGGTGGCATGGCCGCATGGAAGTGATCCAGCACCTGCAAGGTCGTGCCTTGCGAAACGATCGCGGCTCGCTCGATCACGCTTTCCAGTTCCCGGATGTTGCCAGGCCATAGATGGGCCAGGAGCCGATCCATTGTCTCGTTCGTGACGTTCCGGAGGTTCTTGCCCAGCTTGCGGTTGAACTTCTCCAGGAAGTACTCCACGAGCAGGGGGATGTCCTCCCGCCGGTCGCGCAGGGGGGGGATGGTGATGGGGAAGATGTTCAACCGGTAGAAGAGGTCCTCGCGGAAGCGCCCAAGGCGCATCTCCTCGTACAGGTCGCGGTTGGTGGCCGCGATGATGCGGACGTCCACCTTCACGGTCCTGGAGCTTCCAAGGCGGCTGAATTCACCATCCTGGATTACGTGCAACAACTTCGCCTGCAGCTCGAAGGGCAGGTCGCCGATCTCGTCCAGCAGGATGGTGCCCTTGTCGGCCAGTTCGAATCGGCCCAGCTGTTGGGCGCTGGCACCCGTGAACGCACCCTTCTCCCGCCCGAACAGCTCACTCTCGATGAGGCTGGCGGGAAGCGCGGTGCAATTGACCATGACAAGGGGGCGGTTCCTCCGCAGGCTCCGGCTGTGGATGGCGCGCGCCACCAGCCCCTTGCCCGTGCCCGTCTCCCCGAGCAGCAGTACCGTCGAGTCCTGCGGCGCCACGGCCTCGACCCGGAAAAACACATTTTCCAGACAGCGGCTCTGCCCGATCACTTCCCCGAAGTGGTAGGTGTGGTTGACCTCCTGGAAGGGGTATGCGTCCGCAGCTTGGATACGGTCCTTCAGGGCCTGGATCTCGGCATTGGCCGTATGCAGCGCGTTTTCCGCCTGCCGGCGAAGGTGCTTCTCCTGGGCGAGCAGGGATGGCTGCTCCTCGGCCAGCCTCCCCCAGGTGATGTCCGAGTGGATGCAGACGGCGCCGATGATCTTGCCCTTTACCAGGATGGGCGCCGCCGTCACCTTGAGTGTGAGTTCCTCCTTAGTTTCGGCATGGATGGCCAGCACAACCTCCGTAACCGACTCGCCCTTGAACGCCCGCGTGAGCGGGTGCTCCGCTTCCTGGAGGGGGAGCAGGTTCTTCAACCACCGCAGGAGGAAGCCCTCGCCCCGACGTCCGTAGCGGCTGCGCAGCTCATTGAGAGAGGAGGCCCCCAACATCCGCGCGGCGGCCTTGTTGCACCGCGAGATCCCCTCCCTGGTGAGGATGAGCACTGCGTTCGGCGTGGTGTCCAGGATCGCGTTCATCTCGGTACGCTTCAGGAGCAGCGCGGAAACATGCGCCGAGAAGTGCCTGCGCTTCATCATCTGGATCACGCCGGAACGTTGCCCTGGCCAGGTCCAACCGGGTGGGTGAACGACATAAGAGCCAGCCTGCGTAAGCATTAATGCCTCTACAAATCCGTTGATTACTTACCGGTCATCTTTAAGTGTAGGCCGTTCCCTCCCCTGGCAAACCCACGAATTCCACATTTTTGAATTGGCCCGATGGACGGCGCTCAGGGCGGCCACGGCCCGACCCGTCGCATTTGACGGTTCTGCGCCCTGGCGCGGCGGCGGGCAGCCAGCGTTCGCATCACGGTTGCGTGAAGCCTGCCTCAAGCCCTCTCTTTCAAAACAGATGATGAATCGCAAGGAGCCCAGCATGTTTGGCACGCGACTTGAAACACTATGTGCGGATGCAGTCGTAACTTCTTTTAAATCTTTTTTTGTTACACAACTCATCGCAAGATCGGATGTGCTGAATGCCTAACAAGAAGGCCATGTTGATCGACATCTCCCTCTGTGTGGGGTGCAACGCCTGCCAGGCAGCATGCAAGGAAGAGAATGGGCTCCCACCCCGGGAGGAGAAGAACCTCTCGCTGACGGCCTACACAGCGCTGAACAAGTACAACGACCTCTATGTGCGCCGCATGTGCCAGCACTGCGACGTTCCCACCTGTGTGTCCGTATGCCCCGTTGGCGCCCTCACCAAGTCAAGCGCTGGGCCGGTGTCCTATGATGGCGAAAAATGCATCGGCTGCCGCTACTGCCTCCAGGCCTGTCCGTTTCATGTACCCAAATACGAATGGAGCAGCACCAAGCCCTCCATCCGCAAGTGCAAGTTCTGTCCAGACCGGATTGCCAAGGGCCTACCGACCGCCTGCGCGGAGGCCTGCCCCACCGGAGCGACGATCTTCGGCGACCGCGACGCGCTGCTGGGCGAAGCCACTCGCAGGATCAACGCTGAGCCGGAGAAGTACGTCACCAGGATCTACGGCGACTTGGATGTCGGCGGGACCTCGATGCTTTTTCTGAGCCCGGTGCCCTTCGAGCAGCTGGGCTTCGACTCGCGGTTGGGGAAGCTCCCCATGCCCATGTTGACCATGAGCGCCCTGTCCAAGGTCCCCAATGTGCTCTCCGTGGGCGGCGTCCTCCTGGCGGGCATCTGGTGGATCACCAACCGCCGCAGCGAGGTGCAGGCCCACGAATCTGCATTGAAGAACGGGAAGCACCCGCGGCAGGAGGACGAAGCATGAAAGCCCTGAGACTGCCGCACCTGACCGGATGGCGACCGATTGCCATCACCCTCATCCTGGCGGGCGCCCTCGCAGCTGTGGCGAGGTTCACCCTCGGCCTTGGCGCGACCACCAACCTGAGCGACGAGTTCCCATGGGGGCTGTGGATCGGCTTCGACTTCCTGGGGATCGGCCTGGCCGCCTCCGGGTTCACCATCGTCGCTGCGGTCCACCTGTTTCATGCCGACGAGTACGAGCCCATTGTGCGGCCAGCCATCTTGACCGCCTTCATCGGGTACCTCCTGGTGGTCCTGGTGCTGATCATCGACCTGGGACGGCCAGACCATTTCTGGCATCCCCTCGTGATGTGGAATCCGCACTCAGTCATGTGCGAGATCAGCTGGTGCCTGATGCTCTACACCACGGTGCTGTCGCTGGAGTTCGCCCCTATCATCCTCGAGAAATTCCACATCCACTCCCCCATCAAGTGGATTCACGCCGTCTCACTGCCCTTCATGATCTTTGGCGTGCTTCTGTCGACCTTGCACCAGTCTTCGTTCGGTTCGCTCTACCTGATCGTCCCGAACCGCCTGCATGCACTCTGGTACACGCCCCTGCTTCCGGTCTTGTTCTTCATTTCCTGCATCGCCTCCGGTCTTTCGATGATCGTACTGGAGCTGCTCATCTTCTCCAGAGACGGACGTCCTTTCCTCCCGACACGCCTGCGGGCAAACCTCGCAAAGGGCATCGCCCTGACCCTGGCAGTCTACTTCGTGGTGCGGATCCAGGACCTGCTGTCCAGGGGCGGCCTCCGGGACATGACCACCCTGACCTACTACAGCGTGGCGTTCTGGGCGGAGCTTCTGATCGGCTTCGTGATCCCCTTCGCCTTGCTGCTCTTCGAGCGGGTCCGCACCTCCCACGCAGGTCTGTATGCCGCAAGCCTGATGGTGGTGCTCGGGTTCGCCTTCAACCGGATGAACACCGCCATCACGGGGCTGGAGCAGTACCCGAGCCAGACCTATTTCCCCTCCATCATCGAGATCTTCATCATGCTCGGTGTCACGGCCTGCGGCTTCTGCGCCTTCTCATTCATCGCGGAATACCTGCCCATCTTCCGAGTCGAGGAATCAGGCAACAGTCACCACCAAGAGGCCCTGAGCGGCGAACAAGAACCGCTGGTCGAGTCTCCCGAATGCGAAGAGCTGCGTCCTTCGCAGGTCGGCCCCATCTCCCACGCACCGCTCCACGGAGGTTGAAATGTTCGATCTCGCCAACTGGCAGAACCCAGAAACGCTCATGTTGAATATCACGAACGGCATTCTTGGCCTCGCCACCGTGATGCTGGTGGTCTGGATCTGCGGATCGGCCATCTACGAGCACCTCGCCATCGCCCACAAGACGAACACCAAGCACTGACCCATGGAGCCGTCATGACCGTCCTGCTCGTCACGTTCCTGTTCCTCGCCTTCGTCGGGACGGACCATGTTGTCCGCCTGGCGTCCAGGCGCGCTGCCGCGAGGCGGGCCGACCCCAGGCCTGCGGGCACGCCCCGGGTCGTCCCTCCCAGCTATGCCGAATTGGCCAAGCGGGCCGCCCACTGAGTGCTGACAACCCCGGATCCCAGGGCCCCGCGGCGGCCTCCCGGTCCTCCAGAGGTCACAATTCCGGAAGCGCCTCTCTGGAGGGCGGCTGCTGCCGCAGCTGCACCAGGGCCACGGCGGCCAGGATGACGGTCATGCCCAGGATCTCGCGAACGCCGAAGGCCTCATGCAGGACGAGGCTGCCGAGCAGCACCGCGACCAGCGGATTCAGGTAGGCGTAGGTACCCATCTTGGCGGGGGGCCAGGCCTTGGCCAGGTAGATGTAGGCGGAGAAGGCCAGCAGGGAGCCGAAGAGGGCCAGGTAGCCCACGGCCCAGAGCGCCTTGGCTGTGACCGGCCCCCTCAGGAAGCCTCCCGACATCGGTGCCACGGCCAGACCGATGACAGCGGCGGTGAGCATCTGGATGCCCACGTTGGTCATCAGCCCGCCGCCATGGACAAAGTGCTTGCCGTGCAGGGTGCCCCAGGCCCAGATGAGCGGCGCCGCCACCATGGCCACCAGTCCGCCGGGATGGATGCGCAGGCCACCGCTGGGCCACACCAGCACGGCCACACCCGCGATGCCCAGCGCGATGCCGGCCCAGCCCTTGGGCCCGAGGGGCTCCTTCGCCATCGAGAACACCGCCAGCCACAGCGGCACCAGGGCAGCCAACACGGCCACGAGGCCCGTGGAGACGTGCAGCTCGGCGTAGGACACCAGGGCGTTGGAGCCCCCCAGCAGCAGGGCGCCCACCACCATGAGGTGGACCACCTCGCGCCAGGGCGGCCAGGCTTCCCGGCGCAGCCGCCCCAGGCCCAGCGCCAGCACCGCCGCCACGGAGAAGCGCGCGGCCACCATGCCGTAGGGCGTGAAGGATGCCAGTCCCAGGGCGATGGCGAAGTAGGTGGACCCCCACACCACGGCCACGGTGAGGTAAGCCAGCCAGGCGAGCATCAGCGCGGCACCATGCCGTACTGCCGCTCCACGCGGCAGACCCGCAGCTGGAAGTCCGCGTACCAGCGGTCCCAGCCCAGACGCTGGGCCACGGCGTGGTCGGCTTGGGCTTTCCACGCTGCGACGGCGGCCTCGTCCTCCCAGTAGGACACGGTGATGCCAAAGCCCTCCGCATCCCGAGCGCTCTCCACGCCCAGGAAGCCCGGCTGCTCCCGCGCCAGCTCCACCATGCGCTCGGCCATGGCCCCGTAGCCCAGGTCCCCATCGGTGCGCTGGCTGCTGAAGATCACCGCGAGGTAGGGCGGTTCCGGCGTGGCTACGATCACTTCTTGACCTTCTTCACCGCGCCTTCGATGGGGAAGGGGCTCGGGCCCGCCTTCTCCCAGTGCGTCTCCAGCACCATGGTGGTGCGCGTGGTGACCATGAGCCCCAGCACGCGGATGCGCCGGAGCCGCTCGGCGATGCCAGCGGGCGTGTCCGCCACGATCTTCAGCAGGAGGGCATCATCGCCCGCGATGGTGTGGGCCTCCAGGATGTCTGGTTCCTCCTCCAGGGCCTTGATGAAGCGCTGCTCGATGGCCTCGTTGTTGTCCTTGTAGCGCACGGCCACGAAGGCCACCGTGGGCTTGTTCACGGCGGCGGGCGAGACACGGGCCGCGTAGCCGCCGAGCACCCCATCCGCCTCCAGGCGCTTCACCCGGTCGATGACCGTGGGCCGGCTCACGCCCAAGCGCTCGGCCAGCTCGGCGTGGCTCATGCGGCCGTCCTTCTGGAGCAGGGCCACCAGGCGGCGGTTCAGGTCGTCTTCCATCAGCAGCTTCGCCATGAGGGGCTCCGGACAAGAGGGAACAGGGATCTGATGGACATTATGACAGTGGTTTCAACTGGAAGGATGACAACCCGTCAATGCGCCCCAAGGCGTTAAACTGGGGAAGAGGTAGCCATGGACTTTGCCCGACCCTTCACCGACCAGAGCTTCTTCCTCATCGCGGGGCCCTGCGTCATCGAGAGCCGGGACCACGCCCACCTCATGGCCGGCGCCCTGCGGGACTTGGCCGAAGCCCGGGGCATCCCCTTCATCTACAAATCCAGCTTCGACAAGGCCAACCGCACCAGCGCCAGCAGCCACCGCGGGCCTGGCATGGCGGGCGGCCTGGACATCCTCGCCGAGGTGCGCAGCCGCTACGGCGTGCCGGTGCTGACGGACGTGCATGAGAGCGACCAGTGCGCCCCGGCGGCCCAGGCCGTGGACGTGCTCCAGATCCCCGCCTTCCTCTGCCGCCAGACGGATCTCCTCGTGGCCGCCGCGGGCACGGGCCGCACCGTGAACCTGAAGAAGGGCCAGTTCCTGGCCCCCTGGGACCTGAAGCACGGTGTGGAGAAGCTGCAGTCCGTCCCCGGCCACGGGCCCGTGTGGGTCACCGAGCGGGGCACCACCTTCGGCTACGGCAACCTCGCGGTGGATTTCCAGAGCTTCCCCCACCTGCGCAAGACCGGCTGCCCGGTCATCTTCGACGCCACCCACAGCGTGCAGAAGCCAGGCGCCCTAGGGAACGCCACCGGCGGAGCCCGCGAGATGATCCCCACCCTGGCGCGGGCGGCTGCCACCTGCGTTGACGGCTTCTTCTTCGAGGTGCACGACTGCCCGGAGAAGGCCCACAGCGATGGTCCCAACGCCATGCACCTGGACCGCTTCGGGGACCTGCTCGATCAGCTGCTGGTGCTCTGGCGCGCGGGCCGCGCCGCAGCCCTTCAGGATCCCGCCGGCAAGTAGGGTGGGCGGCATGACCGAGGTCCTGAAGGCAGGGCGGGGTCTGGAGTTGCGCCCGCTCAACCTGCGCGATGCGAGGGTCCTCTTCGTCCTGGTGGAGGCCAACCGCGACCGTCTCAGGCGTTGGCTTCCCTGGCCCGACGCCACGCACCACCCCGACGACATCCGCAGCTTCATCAAGCGCGTCAGGTCCCAGGCACGGGCTGGAACAGGACTCTCCTATGGGTTGTGGTGCCGGGAGCACCTAGTGGGTGTGGCCAGCTTCACCTGGATCGACCGATCCAACGGCAGCGCCGCCATAGGCTACTGGTTGGCGCAGGAGGCCGAGGGCCAAGGCCTGATGACCGCCGCCGTGAAGGCGCTGCTCCGCCATGGCTTCCGGACCCTGCAGCTGAACCGCATCGAGATCCGCGCCGGAGTCCGCAACCACCGCAGCCGCGCCGTTCCCCGCCGGCTGGGCTTCCGCCACGAGGGCACCCTGCGGCAGGTGGAGCGTCTGGGCGGTCGCTTCGTGGATCATGCGGTGTACAGCCTGCTTGCCTCGGAGTGGCAGGGCCGCTAAACCCCGGTATGGGCCACACGGTAGCCACACCATGCGCAAACTCACGCCCCTCCTTCTGCTCTTCGCCCTACCCCTCGCCGCCCAGTCCACGCTGGTCTCGGTGATCCGCCAGCCCCGGGCCACGGCCGCCGAGTTCACCGTGCCCATCACCGAGCTTCGGGTGAAGGAGCGGGGCGAGTTCGCCCACCTCCACCTGGGCGTGGGCCTGGGCGTCCGGCACTGGGACGACGGGGACAACGCCCTGCGCTTTGTGGTGGACGCCAGTGCCACCGCCAACGAGCTGTTCCTTGGCCTCGGCGCCATCGTCGAGGCCCCCCAGGGCGAGGGCGCCTTCTTGGGCCCCCGCCTCCGGGTCGGCTGGGCCTTCCACCCCCGCTGGGTTCTCAGCCTGGAGGGCGAGCACTTGGAGCGGCCCTTCGCCAGCGGGCTCACGCCAAGGCGACGCAGCAACGTGGGCCTGGTGCTGACAGCCAGGTTCTGAATGCGCCGCTTGGGACCTTAGCGCAGCCGGAAAGGCATGGTCAGCTTGAACCGGGCGAACTGAGGCACCCCGTTCAGGAGGGCCGGTTCGAACTCCCAATCCAGTGCATACCGGATGGCGGTCATGAGCAGCTCGGCTGGGCCTTGCAGGGCCTCCGCCCGTGCGGGACGGCCAGTCGGGTCGACGGTGAGCTCGATGACGACCGTCCCCTGGATGCGGCGGGACTTTGCATCCACGGGGTAGGGGGGCGCGGGAGGCTGCCGGCGGACCCTGATCTGGCTGAAGTCGAAGTCCACTGCCGCACCCTTGGCGGTGCCGGAGGGGCTTGGTGGCTGTCCCGGAACCTGGGCTGCGGCGGCCCTTCCCTGCTCGGGCTTCGGCGGAGGCGCTGGCAAGACCACCAGTTCGCGGAGGGACCTCCGCACAGTATGGATCACGCTCTCCTGGTAAGCCCCTTCGCCCCGCTGGGCCAGAATGTGGCTCTGCTGGATGAGTCGCGCAGGCTTCCCGGGCTCATCCGACAGCAGGTCCCGATCACCGAACAGGGATCCCCGCAGCCTAACTTGGTGCATGAAAAGGCCATCAGGGGTGCGAAGGGTCTGGACCTGCAGCTTCAGGTGGAAGGCGAGATCCTGGTTCACCTCAGAGGAGGCGACCTGGATCATGCCGAGTTGGGCGAGCGCGGCCTTGGCTTCGGCCTGGACAAGCACAGCATCCACTGGCACCGAGGTGTTGGATCGGACGTCTTCGAGATCCAGGACAACCTGAGGCGCCTCGACCGAACCTGGAAGGTCCGGCACATCCTTCAGACGAAAGGGGATGCCCACCCGGACCCTCGCGCGGGCGGGCCGGTCGTTGACCACGACCGGATCGAAGTGCCATTCCCGGCAGAGTGCCTCTGCGGCTGGCCGGAGGAGGAATGGGCCATCCTCGACATCGGCGTGCTCCACACTCCCCTTTTCATCGACCGTGAGCCCCAGGACCACCGTGCCCTGGACGCGGGCAATCCGGGCGAGGGGAGGATAGGGTGGCGGCAGGGGGCGATGGCGGAACCGCAGGCTCGAGAATTCCACGTGGGCCAACTCGGCCGCCGGTGGGCTGGTGACCTGACCCAAGCCCCAGGCATGCACGGTCAGGACGAGCAGGATGAGGGCAAGATGGCGCATCGTTTCTCCGATGGGTCGTCCGACGGCGGGATCCTCCGGCATGAACCTCCTTTCGGGTGCGGAAGCTACTCCAGCCCCGCCGCATAGGTCAGGTTCAGCAGGGCCATGGCCCGGGTCACCTTGCCCACGCTGTTCTTGGTGGTGTCCGTGTAGTGGATGCCCCGGCGGACCAGGGCCTCGTAGTCGAAGTTGCCCTCGCCACTCAGGTCGAAGCAGAGGGCGCCGTCCTTGATCCAGTCGGTGTTGATCTGATAGCCCGAGGCCGGCACGGCGCTGACGATGACATCGGCCATGCGGATGAACCCCTCCAGGTGGGCCGGGTTGGTGTTCGCATGACAGAGGATGGGCGTGGCTTTCAGGTTCGCCACCATGGCCGTCAGGGGCCGGCCGATGCGCAGGCTGTCGTTGATAACCAGGACCGTCTTCCCGGTCAGCCAGGCCTCGCCGAAGCCCCGCTTGAGGGTCTTCACGATGGCCCGGGCCGTGCAGGGCGTCATGCAGCGGTGCTGGGTGCCATCATCCATGCGCTTCCGGTACTTGTTCAGGAAGCCGATGTTGATGGCGTGCAGGCCCTCGATGTCCTTGCCGGGATCGACCAGATCCATGACCTCGTCGTCCTTGATCTCCTGGTAGCGCAGGGGGTAGAAGATGAACACGCCGTGGGTCTTCTCGTCCTGGTTGAGGCGGGCCACCAGCTTCACCAGTTGCATGCCGTTCTCCACGCGCAGGTCCGAGGCGTTGATGCCCAGGTCCTCGCAGTCCTTCATGAGCCAGCGCTGATAGGTGAGGCTACCCGTGTCCCCGCTGCCGAGGACGATGGCCAAGCCGGGGGAGAAGCCCAGCTTCTTCACGTTGGAGCGCACCAGCTCGAAGTAGTGGCGGGCGGTTTCCTGGCAGTCGAGCTTTCCCGTTAGGGTGGTGGGCATGCGGCACCTCAATCTTTAGTTTAGAGAATCCTACCGCCCTACCGCCTCCAGCGCCCTCCTATGCTGATGCCATGAGCTTTCCCAAGCCCAAGTCCGACGAACTGCAGCGGCGATTCCGAGCCGCCTATCCGGATGCCCGCTGCGCGCTGGACCATGGGGATCCCTTCCAGCTGGTCGTGGCCACCATCCTCAGCGCCCAGTGCACGGACGCCAGGGTGAACCTCACCACCCCCGCACTCTTCGCCCGGTTCCCGGACGCTGCCAGCCTAGCGGTGGCAGACCTGGAAGCCCTGGAGGGTCTCATCCGCTCCACGGGCTTCTACCACAACAAGGCAAAGAACCTCATCGGCCTGGGGCAGGCTCTGGTGGCGCGGCACGGCGGCGTGGTGCCTTCGGATCCCGCGGCCCTAGGCGCCCTGCCGGGCGTGGGCCAGAAGACCGCCAACGTGGTGCTTGCCAACGCCTTTGGTGTGCCCGCCCTGGCCGTGGACACCCACATCTTCCGCGTGGCCCGACGCCTGGCCCTGTCCAGGGCCACCACACCCGAAAAAGTGGAGGCCGACCTGTGCCGCCGCTTCCCTCGGGAGGACTGGATCGAGCTGCACCACCAGCTCATCTTCCATGGCCGCCGCGTCTGCGATGCCCGCCGCCCCGACTGCGGCGCCTGCACCCTGTTGGAACTCTGCCCCACGGGCCTGGGCAAGGTGAAGGATCCACACCTGGGGGTGAAGCTCCAAGCTTCGGTTCCCGGCCTCCCGACCACCGCCGTCGATCCTCCACCCCCGTACACCCGCAGCTCCCTGCGCATCGTGAGCCTGGTGCCATCGGTCACCGAACTCCTAGTGCAGTGGGGCCTGGCCGCGCAACTCGTGGGCCGGACCCGGTACTGCATCGAGCCGCGCTGGATCCGCAACTCCGTGCCCACGGTCGGCGGCACCAAGGATCCGGACCTCGGCCGCATCCGCGACCTGGCGCCGGACCTGGTAATCCTCGAGCGCGACGAGAATCCGAAGGAAGTAGCCGAGGCCCTGACGGCCCTGGGCCTCCCCTGGCTGGCCCTCGAGATCCGCACCGTGAAGGACTGCGCTGCGGCGTTCCGCCTGCTCGGCGAGAGGCTGGGTATGACGGAAATCGCCGAGCTGCGCGCGACCGCCCTGGAGACCGCCCTGAAGGGTCGCCGCCGGAAGGGCCCCCGCACCCTGGCCCTGATCTGGAGGGAGCCCTGGATGAGCGCTGGCCCCGACACCTACGTGGGCGACCTCCTGCGCCAGGGTGGCCTCACACCCATCGGCCCCGACCGCTACCCGGTGCTGTCCGAGGAGGACCTGGAAGCCCTTGCGCCCCAGCTCCTCCTGCTGCCCAGTGAACCCTACCGCTTCAACCGCCGGCATCAGGCCGAGTTGCAGAAGCGCCTTCCCGCCGCCGAGGTGAGGCTCGTGGATGGCCGGGCCCTCACCTGGTATCTCAGCCGGACGGAGGAAGGCTTGGCGCTGGTTCGAGCGCGCTAGCGGAGGATGAAGCGGAAGGTCATGTCGAAGGTCGCGTCCACTTTCCGCCCCCGGAAGATCCCGCGGCCGAAACGCCAGCGCTTCACGGCCCGCATCGTCTCAGCCTGGAGGGCATCGGGACCCTCCTGCAGCTCGGTGCGGATGGGGATGCCCTTCTCGTTGATGGTGACCCGCACCACCACGTCGCCCTGGATCCTCCCCCACTCGGCCAGCAGCGGGTAGGAGGGGATCTCTTCGTGGATCACCTCCAGATCGCGCAGATCCAACTCGGGGTTCAGGCCCGGAACGGCGCGGAACATGGCACGACCTGATCCCTTGGCGATGCCCCTCCCATCCCCGCGGCCCAAGCCCGTCCCGTGACCCACCCCATCCGGTATGGCGGGACTAGGTTCCGCCGGCATGGGGGCGGCCTGCGGAGGCTCCGGCAGGTCACGTGAGCGGTCCTCCATCGGCACGATCAGGTCGGAGAGGTTCGGATCCGGGATGAGGGTGAGCGCACGGACCGCCTGTTCCGGGGAGGAGGCACCGCCCTGGATCGAGGGGGCCAGGCTTAGCGGGGCCGGGGCCGAAGGTTCCTCGAAAAGGAGCGTCATCGTCTGCCGCGGCACCTGATGGAGCGGCCCAGCCCCCGCCGGCCGGATCCATGGCCAGGCCAGCAGCAGCAGGCCAGCGTAGACATTCAGGGTCACTAGGGCGCTGAGCCGCCGGGGCCTCGGAGGCGCAGCCCGGAAGATGGCCGCAGGCTGAAGGGTGGGGGGAAGGTCCAGAACGCCGCCCTCCAGGGCAGGAACGCTGCCCGCCTTGAGGGAAGGGGGTGGACTGGTGGCGGTCAGGAGCACAGCTGATTTCCAGGGACTTGGATTCCATAGGATAGACACTCCCCGGCGAAGGGCGGGCAAGGCTGGCCCCTGACTGGAGAACTCGCTAGGCTGGGGGTCCATTCCCTGCCAAGAGGTCGACGATGCCACGATGCTTGATCCCCAGCCTGATCCTGGCCGTTTCCGGCCTGGCCCTGACCGCCCAGGGCATCTTCACCAATGCCAACAGCGCCAGCGACACCATCTGTCCCAGGGTGATGCAAGACAAGACCGAACTGAACTACAAGAGCCAGTACGGTCGCAATTCGGCGGACGCCTCCCATACCCTCTACACCCAGAAGGGGAACTGGTTCTTCCCCCCGGCCGAGCGCAAGGACGTCTCCGCGTTCGCAGCGTATGACGAGAAGGCCAAGGGCACCTCCATCTCAAGCCTGAAGGGCAAGGTGGTGCTCGTGGGCCTCTGGAGCAAGAACTGCGAGCCTTCGGCCAAGATGCTCATGGAATTCGCTGCCCTCTATCCCAAGCGGGGCCAGTTCGGGTTCGACATCCTGGCCATCAACTTCGACGAGAATCAGCAGGACGGAGGCGGCATTGAGGGTGGCTGGCGGGCCATCAACAAGTTCATGAACCGGAACCGCCAGTTCTTTGAGGTCAGCAAGATGCCGGTATTCACGCCCGGCCTCGGCAAGGAGGGGCCCTCCAACTTCATGGACATGGTCTACTCCGTGCCGGTGCTGTTCGTAGTGGACCGGCAGGGAAAGCTCGCCGAGCTTCACATCGGCTACAAGGATGGCTACGTCGGTGAGGCCATTCAGCGGGCCTTGAGGGAGAGGCCACAGCCTGTGGCCCCGCCGGCCCCGGCACCCGAACCCCCGAAGCCCGTCCAGCAGTAGCCTCAACTTCCGATGTATTCTGTCCGCCGAGGCCTTGACGCCTCCTGGAGGATTCATGCCCCTGCCCCTCATCTGCCTGATGACGGCCCTGCCCATGCTGCAGGCCCCCGCCCCGGCCAGCGAGGCCCAGGCCATCCTTGATGCGGCCCGCGCCAAGGCCAAGTCGGTGATGGAAGCCCGCAGCGCCCACATCCAGGCGGGGAAGAACACCAAGGACTTCCGCGGCGACTGCACGAAGGACCTGGCAGACCTGGAGGCCCGACTCACATCTGAAAAGCGGCCCGAGGTGCGCCAGGCGCTACTGGTGAGCAAGCTCTACCACCTGCAGCTGGCCAAGCTTGACCGGACCCCCGCCTTCATCGACCAGGTGCAGAAGGAGGTTCCGGCCACGTCCACCGTCTGGAGCCTGGAGACCGCCCTGGTCCTCGAGCTGGCCGACGAGAACGCCAAGGGCTGGGGGCCCTACGTGACCGAGGCCCGCGCGAAGCATCCGGACCCCGCCATCCGCCGCCACCTGCTCTTCGAATACTTCTGGGACCGGCTGGATGCGAAGGATGAAGCCGCCTGGAAGTCTGCCTACGACATTCTCCAGTCCGAGTTCGGTGACACGCGGCAGGCCAAGCAGGCCAAGGAGCTCCTCGAGGCCGAGCAGAAGACCGCCATCGGCCGGCCCGCGCCCGCATTCAGCCTGAAGGCCCTCGGCGACGCCAAGACCACCTACACCCTGGACAGCTTCAAGGGGCGCTACCTGCTCGTGGACTTCTGGGCCACCTGGTGCGGCCCCTGCCGCGTGGAGATGCCCTCCCTGCACGCTGCCTGGGCCAAGTTCAAGGCCAAGCCCTTCGACATCCTCTCCCTCTCCTTCGACCGCAAGGTTGAGCACATCGCGCCCTTCCGCGCCCAGGCCGCCACGCCCATGCCCTGGAAGCACGCCTTCATCGAGAACGGCTTCCAGAACCCCCTCAGCGACGCCTACGGCGTGAAGGGCATCCCTAAGCCCCTGCTCATCGGACCCGATGGGAAGATCGTGGCCAGCGGCGGCGACCTGCGCGGCGCCAACCTGGAGAAGACCCTGGAGAAGTTTCTGGGGAAGTAGTCGCCTCAGGGTTCCCTGACAAAGGGCCCGCGTTCGCGGGCTCTTGTCATTTGCCTTCCAGCCACGCCTGCATCCTCGCGGGTTTCTCGAAGCCCAGGAGGCGGCGCAGCTCGCGGCCCTCGGCATCCAGCAGGATCACCGTCGGGTAGCTTCGGATCTGCAGCTTGGCCGCCAGGTCCTTGCGCTTGGCGTCGGTGTCGATGCGGACGGCCACGGAGTTCTGGGCGATCCACTGCCTCACGCCCGCATCGGGCCAGGTCTTCTCGTCCAGTTCCTTGCACTGGGCACACCACTCCGCGTAGATGTCCACTAGCACGAGCTTCCGGTCGGCCTTGGCCTTCACCAGCGCCCCTTCCAGATCCTGCTCCAACCAGCCGGCGTGGGCCTCCTTCACGGCCGCAGGCGCGCCGCCCCGGGGCAGCAGGTCCACCTGGAGGAAGTCCTCCACCGCGCGCACCGCGAGCAGAACGCCGAGGGCCAGCATGAGGACCGCCAGCCCCTTGCGGAACTGCCCCACCAGATCATCCGCCGCCTCGAAGAGGCCGAAGACCGCCGCGCCCGTCAGCATCACGATGGTCCAGAGGGTGAAGTTGCCCCAGGCCGGCACGAGGAGGCGCACGTTCCAGGCCGCGAAGCCCAGCACCAGCAGGCCCATGATCTGCTTGAAGCGCGTGAGCCACTCCCCGCTCTTGGGCAGCCCCGCGGAGAAGGTGCCCACGGCCATGAACAGGACGCCCATGCCAAGAGAGAACACGAAGAGTTGGAGGCCGCCGAGGAAGACCTCGCCCCGCTGGGCGATGCCGATGAGGACGGTGCCGATCACGGGGCCCACGCAGGGCGCCGACAGGGGACCCAGGACCATGCCCATGAGGAAGGCGCCGCCAAGCCCCTTGCGAGAGCCGTCCCCCTGCAGCTTCATCGCCAGGCTGGGCGGCAGGGAGATCTCGAAGGCACCGAAGAGGGACAGGGCGAAGGCAGCGAAGATGAGGGACACGGGAATCAGGAAGGCGGGCTTCTGGGCGAAGGCCCCGAAGGCGGCCCCGCTCTTGGCAGCCAGCACACCGAGCGTCGTGTAGGTCACGGCCATGCCCAGCACCAGGGCGAGGGACAGCAGGAAGCCCCGGGCCTTGCCGCTGCCCTTGGCCCCAACGATGGCCATGGTGATGGGGATCATCGGATAGACGCAGGGCGTCAGCGAGGCCCCCATGCCGAAGAAGAAGACGATGGCCAGGGACAGGAGCAGCCCCGTGCGAGCGGGTGTAGCCGGGGCATCCGGCCTCGAAGTCGACGCTGCGGCAGGCACTGCGGAAGCATCCGTCTTAGGCCCATCCAAGGCTTTGTCTGCGGGCAGAACCGCAGGTTTGGCCGCCGGCGCGGCCACCGGAATCTCCCCCGCCTTCACCTCCAGCGGCCGGGTGGTCGGCGGGAAGCAGACGCCACCCTCGCCCTCGGTGCAGGGCTGGTAGGTCACCTGCAACGTGACGGTGCCGGACAGGCCCTCGCCGCTCACGGGCACCTTCACGGTGCCGTGCCAGATGCCGTCGCCGACTTCGTCCTTGGCGGTGGTGGGGGGCAGCTTGCCCATCTTCAGCGTGCCGGGGCCGGCCTTCTTCGTGACCTCCATGAAGGAGGCCTTCAGGTGCACGCCTGTGGGCACCCCTACCACCACGGCCCCTTTCTGGAAGACCAGGGTCACGTCCTTCTTGGGATCGAAGGAGGGATCTGCCCTTTGGGCCAGGGCTGGCAGGGCCAGGCAGAGGCTCAGGAAGATCGGTGTCACCAGGCGCATGGAAGCTCCAGACCAGAATCCACCATGGTAGCGCCCCGGACGTTCCTCCCCGGTGGCAGGTCCCGGTAGCCTGTAGGTATGCCGCTGCCCTTCGCCTATCCCTGGTATGTCCCCCTCGTCGCCCGCCTGAAGGCCCACCTGGCCGCCGAGCCCGCCCCCCGGGACGCGGCCCACGACCTGGGCCACATCCTCCGCACGGCCACCCTGGCCCAGACCCTGGCCCAGGCGGAGGGCGCGGACCAGGAGGTCTGCCTGGCGGCGGCCCTGCTCCACGACCTGGTCTATCGCCCCAAGAATCACCCGGAGTCCTCCAAGACGGCCCAGATGGCCGCGGAGCTGGTGCCCCTCTGGTGCCGCGAAACCCCGGGCCTGGAGGACAAGGCGGAGGCTGTGGCCTCGGCGGTGGCCAGCCACAGCTGGAGCGGCGGCGGCACGCCCCTCAGCCTGGAGGCGGCGGTAGTGCAGGATGCGGACCGGCTGGAGGCCCTGGGGGCCATCGGCGTGGCCCGGGTCTTCGCCACGGGGGGCAGTTTCAACGCAGGCCTCTGGCACCCCCTGGATCCCTTCGCCCGGAACCGGGACCTGAACGACAAGGCCTGGACCCTGGATCACTTCGAGAAGAAGCTCCTGAAGCTCCCGGGGCTCATGAAGACCGCGACCGGGCGCCGGCTGGCGGAACCCCGCCTGAGCACCATGGAGGCCTATTTGCAGGCCCTGCGCATCGAGATCGATGTGGAGTTCCGGGGAAATTAGGAACCGGGACGGAATGGATATACTTCTCCATGTCCTTCACCCTCTCCCTCCGGCGCCCCTTCGTGGCCGACCATTTCCACGACCTGCCGGGCTTCCAGGAGGATCGCCACGGGCACAACTGGGAGGTGGAGGCGGCCGTGGAGCTCGCCCGGGAGGCCGATGAGTCGGCCTTCGCCGCAGCCCTGGAGGCCTGGGTGCGCCAGGTGGACTACCGGCTGCTGAACGAGCTGCCCGCCCTGGCCGGCCGCAACCCCACGGCGGAAGCCCTGGCGGAGTGGGCCCTGCGGGAGCTGCAGGCCTCGGCCCTCCGGCCCCAGTGGGTGAAGATCCGGGAGAAGGCCAACTACTGGGCCCTCTGCCGCGCCGGTGTGGACCGATGAGGACACGTCTTGGGGCGGTCCTGCTGCTGGTCCTAGCGGCCTGCGGCCGCTCCGACCAGTCCGGGCAGGTGCCGCCGCCGTTGCCGACCGCCTCGTCGCCCTCCGTAGGCGAGTGGACTTGGCACCCCATCGGCGGCCTGGCCGTGGTGGAGGGCGAGGTCTCCGAACCCACCGACTTGGTCCTGGAGGGGCGCTCCATCCGGGAACGGCGCTATGCCGAGATCGGCCCGGTGCGGTGGGAGTTCTTCCGTCCACCCGATGGCGAGACGGCCATCCTGCGGACGGCCGAGGGGAGGGAGCTGGCCCGCTTCACCTTCTCCCTGGCGCCCCGCCCCCGGCCAGCACCCGCCGCCCCACGCCTGGCCCGGAAGCCACCCCCGTCTCCACCCGCGCCTGCTCCTCCCACCACTGCGCCACCCTCCACACCGGCCCCGAAGG
>NZ_JBATQW010000077.1:0-91531 GCF_049292215.1 Geothrix sp.
GGCGCCGGAGCCTCCTTGGCCTTCTCCGTGGGAGCCCGGTTGTGCGCGGCTGGCGGAGCCGACTGCGCTGCAGTTGGTGCCGCGACATCCTTGGCGGCAGGGGACTTGTCTGTCTCCTGGCGGAGCGAGGGCGGCGCCTGGCCAGGACTGCGCAGATAGGCGATGCCCGCGAGGGAGGCCACCAGCAGGCTGGCCGCCGCGCCCAGCACGCCCGTTCGGCGCCAGAAGGGCACGATCTTGGGCGCGGCCGCAGGGGCGAGGGCCTCCAGCAGTTGGGCCTTGGCCACGGGATCCGCCAGCAGCTCCCGCAGGGCCTCCTCGTCCATCAGGGCGTCGAAGACCTCCTGCTGCTCCAGGGCCGCGGCGAAGAGCGCCGCCCGCTCAGCCTCGGTAAGCGTGCCGGTGGCATGACCGCCCAGGAGCCTCTCGGCGTCGCGCTGCTTCATGGCGCCCCCCCTCTGGCGGCTTCCCAGCTCCCGCCCAGCAGGTCCAGCAGCTGCTTCCGGCAGCGGTGGTCCCAGGTGTAGACGGTGTTCAGAGTCGTGGCGCCCATGAGCCCCTGGATCTCGGCGAAGCTGCGCCCCTGTAGCTTGAGGCGGAACAGCTCGCGGCAGCGCTCACCCATGCGGGCGATGCCCCCCAGGAGCTTCGCCAGCAGCTCCTTGCGCTCCAGGACTGTGGCCGGGTCGGGTGCGTCCGATGCCGGCGGGAACTGGTCCACGTCCACCGCATCGAACTCGCCCCGGCGGGCGGCCTTGCGGCGGTGGGCCGCCAGCTTGAAGCGCAGGATCTGGAAGGCCAGGGGCAGCAGGTCCTCGCTCCGGTCCAGGTGGCCGTACTTTTCATGGAGCAGCATCAGCACCTCCTGCGCCAGGTCCTCCGCATGGGCGCCTGCGTACCGGGATGCCGCGAAGGCCACCATCCTTTCACGGAGCCGGGCCAGGATCGCGGCGCGACCGGACGGGGCCGCCGCCTCCCCGAGGGGGATGGGCAGGGCAGAGGGCATCGGGAGGTCGGCGTCCATGGAACCAGGAGGTGAATTCCATCCTGACAGCGAAGCCGGCCCGCACCCACGGGGTAGACTGGGGCATGTCCGAACGCCTGATCCTGCTCACGAACGACGATGGCCTCTGGTCCCCCGGCATCGCGGCCCTGGCCCGGGCCGCCGCGCGGTTCGGCAAGGTGGTCACCGTGGCCCCCGACCGCAACCGCTCGGCCATCTCCTCGGCGCTGAGCCTGCACAACATCCTGCGCCTGAACGAGGTGGGCCCTGACCGCTTCGCCTGCGACGGCACCCCGGTGGACTGCGTGCTGCTGGGGGTCTGCGAGGTGCTGAAGCAGAAGCCCGACTGGGTGCTGTCCGGCATCAACCACGGCTTCAACCTCGGCGAGGACGTTTTCTACTCCGGCACGGTGGGCGCCGCCTTTGAAGGCCGCCTGCAGGGCGCGCGGGCCGCCGCCTTCTCGAACCATCCCGGGGGCTCGCTGGAGCTGGTGGAACCCTGGATCGTCCGCTTCCTGGAGCGCTGGGAGACCATGGACCTGCCCGCCAACCGCATCTGGAACGTGAACTTCCCCAAGGGTGAGCCCAAGGGCTTCCACCTCACGGGCCAGGACAGCCGCGCCTACCACGACCTGGTGGAGCGCCGCACGGACCCCCGCAGCACCCCCTACTACTGGATCGGCGGCGACGCGGGCCCCACCTACGCCAAGGCCCCCGGCAGCGACGCCGAGGCGGTCTTCCACGGCTTCGCCAGCGTGACGCCCCTGCGGCTCGATCTGGGTTGCCCCGAGACCCTGGCGCGGCAGGCCGACTTCGACACGGCCTTCAACCGGTAGCGCCGTGGCCGTCGCCTTCCGCGTCCACGGGGGGGTCCAGGGGGTGGGCTACCGGCGCTTCGCCCAGCGCGAAGCCCAGGCCCTCGGCTTGGCGGGCTGGGTTCGGAACGACGCCGATGGTTCGGTCTGCGGCGAGGCCGAGGGCCCTGAGCCTGCGCTGGCGGCCTACCGTGCCCGGCTGGCTCAGGGGCCCGCCTTCGGGCAGGTCTCCCGACTGGACTGGGGGGCCCTGGATATGCGATCCTCCCTACCCTTTCCTTTCGAGATCCGCAGGTAGCCATGCCCACCACTTCGCCCCTCAGCTCCTTCGTCCGCGACGTCCCGGACTTCCCGAAAGCGGGGATCCTCTTCCGCGACATCACGCCCCTGCTGGCCAGCGCCGAGGCCTTTGGCGAGGCCGTGGCCGCCATGGCGCAGCCGGTCCTGGCCCTCCAGCCCACCCATGTGCTGGGCCTGGAGTCCCGCGGCTTCATCTTCGGCAGCGCCCTGGCCCAGAAGCTGGGGGTCGGCTTCGTGCCGGCCCGCAAGCCCGGCAAGCTGCCCATGGCCACCTACTCCGAGGCCTACGGCCTGGAGTACGGCTCGGACGCCCTGGAGATCCACACAGACGCCTTCAAGGCCGGGGACCGGGTACTCATCGTGGACGACGTCATGGCCACCGGCGGCACCGCCGCCGCCGCCCAGCGCCTCATTCAGCGCACCGGGGCCCAACCCCTGGCCCTCACCGTCTTCATCGAGCTGACCTCGCTGCCGGGCCGCGAGAAGGTCGAGGGCCTGCCGGTCTTCAGCGTCCTGCGCTACTAGGATTCCAGCCCATCTCCACCAGGCTGGCCCGGATGCCATCCTCGGGGTTCCAGTACCTCGGCGTCCAGCCCAGCTCCAGGGACCTGCGGCTCGTGACCAGGCGCGATTCCCGAAGGAAGCTCAGAATTCCTGGGCTCAGGACCGACTGCGCCTCGGCCCAGGAGACGCGGCGCGGCGCAGGCAGGCCCGCCAGATTCGCGACGCGCATGGTGAAGGCCGCCATGCTCTCGGGGGCCCCATCGGTCACGTTGAACACCCCGGAGACAGGCCGGCCCAGCGCCGCCGCGCAGGCCGCCGCCAGGTCATCCACATGGATGCGATTGCCAGGCCCCGAGTCCTCGTCTCGCAGCACGGGCTCCCCCCGTCGCAGCCGGTCCAGGGGCAGGCGGTGGGGGCCGTAGATGGCCGGCACGCGCAGGATCACCGACCGGACGCCCCGCTCCCCACACCAGCCGACGACCCGCCGTTCCGCATCCCAGCGCTGCTTCGAGCGATCCTCCTGCGGAGCCACCGGGCTGGCCTCGTCCACGGTGGCTCCGCGCGTATCCCCGTACACGCCCGTGGTGCTGACATACACGAACGCCTGCGGGCGGGCCGAACCCAGCGCCACGAGGAACCGGGCGAGCCGGAGGTCCTCCGTTCCCACCCCCGCGGGGGGGGCCAGATAGACCACGGAGGCGAGGTCCTTCGGCAGATCCAGGAGAGGGGGCGGCGCCTTCCGGTCGAGGTCCATCGCCGCTGCGGGGATGCCCTCGCCGAGGAGGGCCGCCGCGGAGGTCGCCCCCCGCACCAGTGCCAGCAAGGGGCCTGTGCCCAGCAGGCGCCTCGCCAACCGGGTCCCGGTGTAGCCGCAGCCCGCGATGAGGCACGCACCCTTCCCTTCGACGGGGTTCTCCATCCGGTCAGCATACGCGCCGCCGTGAGATGGTGGTGCGGGGCCCTGGCCCCGGTTCGGAGCCCACGTGTCCCCCCTCTTCAAGCTCGTGGTGCTGGCCTGGCTGGTGCTCGGCCCGCTGGGGCTCTGGCTGCGGAGGCGCCGCCGGGCCTGATCAACCCTTGCCGGCTGTCGGCAGGGTGAGGCTGAACCTGCTGCCGGGTGTCTGGGGCTGGTAGCGGGCATCGCCGCCGTGATCCTGGGCGATGCGGCGGACGATGGCCAGGCCGAGGCCCGTGCCCTTTCGCTTGGTGGAGAAGTAGGGCTCGAAGAGCCGCTCACGGTCGGTCTCCGGCACCCCGGCGCCGTCATCGGCCACGTCGAAGCGCAGGGAGCTGCCCTCCACCCCCAGGGAGAGGTGGACCACGCCCTTGCCCTCCACCGCGGCCACGGCGTTGTCCACGAAGTTGATGAGGGCCCGTTTCACCATGTCGCCGTCCCACAGGGCGGAGACCGGCTCCTCGGGCAGCGCCAGCTCCCAGCGGATGTCGGGGTGGTTGGGTCCGTAGAGGGCGGCCACCTGCCGCAACAGCTCGGCGGGATCGCAGGGGGAGAACTGGGGCACGGGCAGACGGGCGAAGCGGGTGAAGCTGTCCACCAGGCGCGAGAGGCTGGCCACCTCGGCCAGGATGGTCTCGGCGCCCTCCTGCACGGAGGCGGAGTCAAGCCGGCCTTCCCGGTTCTTCCGGAGGAGCCGCTGGGCGGTCAGCTGGATGGGCGTCAGGGGGTTCTTCACTTCGTGGGCCATGCGACGGGCCACCTCCTGCCAGGCCGCGCGCTTCTCGGCCTGGGCCAGCAG
Source organism: Geothrix sp. (assembly GCF_049292215.1). Taxonomy (GTDB): domain Bacteria; phylum Acidobacteriota; class Holophagae; order Holophagales; family Holophagaceae; genus Geothrix. The sequence goes on from NZ_JBATQW010000077.1 coordinate 4,377, forward strand.
CGAGAGGTCCTCCAGCACCGCGAGCACGCCCCCGCCCTGCAGGGGCTCAAGGATGGCCCGCACGGGGCGACCCTCGCCCTCCCCACCCATGCGGAATTCCTCCTGCACGCCGCGCTTGGAGGCGCGCACCACCGCCAGCAGCTCGGGCAGGCGGCCCAGGCGTGGCAAGGACTCCACTGTCTCCCAGCGGGCCTCGGTGGGATCGAAGGACTCCAGGCCCAGCCAGGCGCGGGCGGCCGCATTGAAGGTGCGCAGCTCGCCGTCGGCGCGCCAGCTCATGACGCCCACGGGAAGGGCGGCCAACAGCTGGTCCAGGTAGGCCCGCTGCTGCTCCAGGCGACTGGCCTGGGCCTCGATGGCCGCGCGGTTGGTCTTGAGGTCGCGGGTCATGGCGTTGAAGGTGCGGGCCAGGAAGGCCAGCTCGTCCTCGCCCAGCTCCGGCAGCTGCACGTCGAGGTCGCCGCTGCCCACGCGCTGGGCGGCCTTGGCCAGGGCACGGATGGGCTCGCTGAGGGACTTCGCCAGGGCCAGGCCCGACCACACGGCGAAGAAGAGCGTCAGCAGCGTCAGGAAGAGGAAGGTGCTCTGGGGTAGGGTCTGGAGGGTATCCCGGTTGGCCCGGATCTGCTGGCTCTCCTTGAACCGCTGCTCCAGGGCCAGCACCCGGTCGAGGGTCTCCCGGGGCATGAAGATGCCCACCACCCAGGGCCCGTCTCCCCGCGACACTAGGCGCAGCATCCACAGGCCCTCGTGGGACTCCTGGGCGCTGTCCCCCGTCCCTGACTCCTGGAGGCCCGGCGGAGGCAGGCCCGGAGCGAGGTCCAGGGCCTTGATGCCCCCTTCGCCCCGGCTATTGAGCGCGGCCACCAGATCCAGGCCCGAGACAGCGCGAATGGCCTGGGGCTCCGCTGAGGCGGACACCAGCAACCGGCCCGCGCCGAACTCCAGCCGGGCCCGGGCCGCAGCCCGCAGGTCCTCGGCCATCTTCTGGCCGTCACGGATGGCCACTTCCGTCTCGGGGCTGAACCAGCGCTCCACGTTCTTGTTGATGAAGTTCCGGCCCACCACGAAGAGGATCAGGCTGGGCACGATGCCCACGATGAACAGCGTCAGCACCATGCGGGTGCGCAGCCGCGAGCCCAGGATGCCGCTCTTGCGCTCGAAGTAGAGCTTGGCGAGGCTGCGGGCCACGATGAACAGCAGCGTGCCGATGGCCAGCGCGTTGAGCACCCCCACGGCCACCAGGGCCCAGCGGGAGGGGGCGTCCAGCCCGCCCTCCGCCACCCGGTTCCCCACCGCCTTGTAGGCCAGGAAGATCATGAGGATCACGGCAACCAAACCCACCGCCACGTAGAGGCGCGTCAGCTCGGGGTGGCGTTTGGGAGCAGGGGAAGGCATTGCCCTCAGGCTATCCTGGTTGATTGCAGAAGGGCAGGCGGAAGCGGATGACGGCAGAGGACGTGGAGGCAGTGCAACGGGGCTTCCTTGCGGGCTTCGTCCCCGATCCGTCCATGCCCGACCAGGCCTGGGATGTGGTGGCGGCCGAGGGCGCGGCCTATCCCCGCCTAGCCGCGGAGCTCTGGACCTCGAAGCAGCGCCAGGCCGCGAACCTGCATGAGATCTCGTACCGGGCCTGCTACAAGCCCCAGTTGCCCCGGCACTTCATCGAGCGCCTGACCCAGCCCGGCGACCGGGTCTACGATCCTTTCAGCGGCCGCGGCACCACGGCCCTGGAGGCCGCCCTGCTGGGCCGGCGCGTGGCCGCCAATGACGTGAACCCCCTCTCGCGCATGCTGGCCGAGCCCCGGCTCACGCCGCCCGAACCCGCGGCCGTGGCCCAGCGGCTGGAGTTGATCCCCCGTGTGGGCACGACGGATGGCCTCGACCTCGACATGTTCTTCCACCCGGATACCGAGGCCGAGATCCGTGGCCTTCGAGACTGGTGCCTCGCCCGCGCGGCCAGTGGCGAACTGGACGAGCTGGACACCTGGATCCGCATGGTGGCCACCAACCGCCTCACGGGCCACAGCCCCGGCTTCTTCTCGGTGTACACCCTACCCCCCAACCAAGCCCTCACGGCGGAGAAGCAGCGGCAGATCAATGCCCAGCGTGGGCAGGTGCCCACCTACCGCGACACCCACGCCCTGATCCTCAAGAAGACGAAGCAGCTGCTGTCGGGCCTTGAGCCCGGCCAGCGGCAGAACCTCGCCATGGCGGCCCAGGACGCCCGCTTCCTCACGGCCGATGCCCGGGAGACCGGCACATTGATGGACGGGTGCATTGCCCTCACCGTCACCTCGCCGCCCTTCCTCGACGTGGTGGACTACAGCGGCGACAACTGGCTGCGCTGCTGGTTCGCCGGCCTGGATGCCGAGGCCATCGGCCGGGGCATCAGCACCCCCCGCACCCTGGAGGGCTGGTCGGACACCATGGCCGCGGTGTTCGCCGAGTTGCACCGACTCATCAGACGCGGCGGCTACGTGGCCTTCGAGGTGGGCGAGATCCGCCGCGGCAAGCTGCGCCTCGACGAGGTAGTGCTGCCCCTGGGCCTGCGCGCCGGCTTCAGGGCCCACGGCGTCCTCGTGAACCGCCAGACCTTCACCAAGACCGCCCACATCTGGGGCGTGGGCAACAACGACAAGGGCACCAACAGCAACCGCGTGGTGCTGTTACAACGCTGATCCAGAGTTTCGGGAGGCGCGCGCCTGCAGGTGGCGCAGCACTCAGGCCAGGGCTCCCTTCGGCGCGATACAACGGGCGGCTCCGCGCACCCGGCCAATCTCCTGCACACGCAGGTGGGCCGGCTGGTGGAGCTCACTGCGCTGGGCCAGGGCGTCGAAGCGCACGGAGGCCAGGTAGCCCTCCAGCACCTGGGTGGCCTCCACCCACACGGACTGCACAGGGCAGGCAGAAGCCAGGGGGCAGACTCGGCGGTCGCTCACGCAGTGGTTGAGGGCCACGCCGCCCTCCATGGCCTGGACCACCTCACCCAGGGAGATGTCCGCGGCGGGCCGGGCCAGCCTCACGCCGCCGCCCGAGCCCCGGGTGGTGGCCAGGACGCCTGCCTTCACCAGGTCGCCCACGATGCGCCGCACGAAGTCCAGGGGCAGCATGCGGTGCTTGGCGATGTCGGCGATGGGCACCTTGGCGCCGGGGGCCAGGCAGGCCAGGTGCAGCACCACGCGGGCCGCATAATCCGTCTGTCGCGAGATGCCGAGCATGGGTCACCGCCGGGGAGGCTCCAAATATGAGCGATCAGGTCCCATTGGTCAAGATGCCAAGGTCAACTATGGGCCCACCGGAACAGCAGGGCGTCCTCCCCATCCGGGTAGTAGCCGGCCCGGAGGCCGCAGCGCTCCCAGCCGCAGGCGCGGTAGAGGCGGATGGCCGGCAGGTTCGAGGCGCGCACCTCCAGGTGGAGGTCCTCCATGGCCTCCGCTGCCAGAGCGTCCTGGCAAGCCGTGAGCAGCCGCTGGCCCAGCCCCTCGCCCCGGTGGGCCGGATCCACGGCGATGCGGAGCAGCTCCGCCTCGCCTGCGGCGGGAATGCAGGCCCACCGGGCGAAGGCCACCTCGGGGAGGAGCCACAGCACCTCATGGGCGGCGGGAGCATTCCAGACCGCACCGAAGGCCGTGCGGTCCAGGCGGGTCACCCAGGAAGGCAGAGCCTCGCCGGCACTCAGCCGCTGGAGGCGGGGGCCGGTCATCGCGCCACCCCCCGGCGCAAGGCCTCCGACAGATGGGCGGCGGCGTGGGGGAAGTTCACCTCTGCGTCGGTCTCCCGCAGGTAGAAGGGCACCAGCGGCGCTTCCGGCGGTCCCTGGGCCACGCGGCGGGCCAGGGCCACCAGACCCGCCAGGGTGGCTTCGCCTTCATCCGCCAGGACGATCCGGCCCGTGGGCAGCAGGGCCTCGACCCTGGGCGCGAAGGCCTCGGGAGCCCACCAGGCCTCGGCGCCGATGCGCCCGGGCAGGGTGGTCAGCAGGTGCTTGGCCGCCGCTTCCGTGGGTCCGTCCTCCCAGCGCTGGTGGAAGGCCTCGCCGCGCTGCCCGTCCAGCAGGATCCAGCAGGGCCCGGCCACACCCGCCTGGCGCAGGGCCTCGGCCCGCAGGGCGAAGGCGGAGAAGCCCCAGGTGGGCAGGCCCGTGAGACCGAAGCCCTCGGCCGTGGCCACGCCGATGCGCAGGCTCGTGAAGCCGCCAGGGCCCAGACAGGCGGCCACGCCGCTCAGATCCATGGGCGCGGCGCCAGCCTCGGCCATCAGCTCTTCCAGGGTGGGGAGCAGCCGCTCACTATGGCCTCGTCCCACGCCCGAGGTCACGCGCCGCGTGAATACGCGGTCCCCCTGGATGAGCGCCAGGTGGAGGATCTCCGTGGTGGTGTCGAGGCCGAGCAGCATGGGGCCAGTGTAGCGGCCACCGGTCAGGCCTCGACGCCCCGGCTCTGCAGGAAGGCCCCCAGTGCCCTATCCGTGACCTGGATATGCTCCATCAGCCAGGTCCGCAGGAAGGCCAGCATGGCCTCCACGCCTGCCACGCGGCCCACGCGGAAGCCCGCGATGAAGTCGCTCACCTGCAGCACCAGATCCGCGTGCGCCGCGAAGTGAGCGGAGGCCCCCGGGTAGTTGTGTCGCAGCATCAGCGCCTCCTCCATGCTGAAGTGCGTCACCGTGTAGTCCCGCAGGAAGTTGAGGAGCTTGGCGACTTCGGCCTTGTCCTGGCCCTGGTCTGCAACCTCGTGCAACCGGTTCATGGCATCCAGAAGCGTGCGGTGCTCCTCGTCGATCTTGCCGTGGCCCACGGCATACTCGGGCTGCCAATCCAGATACGCCATGCACCAGCTCCTGCCGGATCGTACACCTTCTGGCACCGACACGTCCCTGCCTCGGAATGCACCGCCTGGGAGTGAAGGACTCCGGACCATGGAAAAGGCGGCCCCGGGGGCCGCCTTTTCGCCAAGCCTCAGGGACCTAGCAGGCCTTGAGGACCTTGCCCGCCTGGATGCAGGAAGTGCAGACCCGCATGCGCTTGGGGGCGCCGCCCACCAGGGCGCGGACGCGCTGGATGTTCGGGTTCCACCGGCGCTTGGTGATGTTGTTGGAGTGCGACACGTTGTTGCCGAACTGGGGCTTCTTGCCGCAAATTTCGCACTGACGGGACATGGGAACCTCACGAACCAAAGGTGAAAACAGCCAGAAGAACCAGTGTAGCCAAGCCCACGCATTGCGCAAGGGGAAAGGCCTTGCGCTGCGCCATTTGTCCCATCCAGGATAGCTGGATTCCATCTGACTCCCCCCCCTAGGAACCGCCGTGGACTTCCGCCTCTAGGCCCTCGAATTCACCATTCTGGATTGGACCGAGCGCCAGAAGGCCGAGTATTGGGCCGCCCTACAGGCCGGAGCAGCCCGGCACTGTCCCCGGAGCAGGCCCAGGCCCTGGCCGTCCTGGGGGCCGACCTGCCCCGCCGACACCAGGAAGCCACGGAGCGCGGTGCTCGTATGCTGTTGCCGGGTGACGAGGGGGTGGATGCCCTGCTGGCGCCCCTGCCCTACCCGGTGGCCCTCTGGGTGCGGGGGACCCTGCCACCGGTGGCCCCGCTCCTCTCCATCGTGGGCAGCCGCCAGGCCAGCACCCGCGGCCGGGCCCGCACCCGGGCATGGGCGAAGGCCCTCACGGAGGCGGGCGTGGCCGTGCTCTCAGGCCTGGCCCGGGGCATCGACGGGGCGGCCCATGCCGGGGCGCTGGAATCCGGCCCCACCTGGGGCGTCATGGGTTCGGGCCTCGACCACCCCTATCCACCGGAGCACCCGCCCCTCATGGACAGCATGGTCGCGGCCGGAGGTGGCGTGATCACCCCCTTCCCGCCCGAGGCCCCGCCCCGGAAGTGGCACTTCCCCCGGCGGAACTAGCTGCTGGCCGCCTGGACCGAAGGCGTCCTGGTGGTCGAGGCCCGGCTGAAGTCCCGCTCCCTGGTCGCCGCCCGCCTCGCCCTGGGCCTGGGCAAGGAGTTCTGGGTCTGCCCCGGCTCCCCCGAAGATCCATCTGCCGAAGGGCCCAATTCATTGCTAAGATAAGTTACTACAATATTTTGTATCTCCACCGCCGGACTGCTGGAGGACCTCGGCCCCATTCGGGTCACTTGACAAAGGGACGCCCTTAGGTTCCATCCTTAGGGGCCGTTCAGGGCTGACAGCGTTTTCTGGCAGGCCTGTGACGGCGCCTCATGCCGCTCCTATCGTTGAGACGGAATTGTGGTTCTGAGTCAGGCGGCGGTGGCCCCAAGGGAGATGTCTGTGACCAAGCTCGTGATCGTCGAAAGCCCATCGAAGGCGAAGACCATCACCAAGTATCTCGGCAAGGGATACAAGGTCATGGCTTCCGTGGGCCACATCCGGGACCTGCCGAAGAAGCTGGGCGTGGACATCGCGAACGGGTTCCAGGAGGAGTACGAGATCAGCCCGGCCAAGGAGAAGGTGGTCAAGGAACTCCGCGCCGCCGCCAAGACCGCTGACGAGTTGATCCTCGCGACGGACCCTGACCGCGAGGGGGAGGCCATCAGCTGGCACCTGCTGGAGGCCATCAAGCCGCCCAAGAGCCTGCCCGTGAGCCGCGTCCTCTTCAATGAGATCACCCCGGCGGGCATCGCCAAGGCCATGGCCGCGCCCACGGTCATTAATAAGAAGCTGGTGGACGCCCAGCGGGCCCGCCGCGTGCTGGACCGGCTGGTGGGCTACAAGGTCAGCCAGGTGCTCTGGGACAAGGTGCGCCGCGGCCTCTCCGCCGGCCGCGTGCAGAGCGTGGCCGTGCGCATCATCGTGGACCGCGAACTGGAGATCCAGGCCTTCAATCCCGTCGAGTACTGGGTGCTGAAGGGCAGGTTCGCCGCCAAGCTGCCGCCCTCCTTCTGGATGAAGCTCGTGAAGCTGGGGGGTCAGCCCCTGCAGCTGGGGAACAAGGAGACCAAGCGCAGGGTGGGCGACGCCGTCCAGGCCAAGGATCTGAAGGCGAAGCTGGAGAAGGCCGACTACAAGGTCACGGGCCTCGAAACCAAGGAGAAGAAGCGGAACCCTGCGGCCCCCTTCACCACCGCCAAGCTCCAGCAGGAAGCGGCCCAGAAGCTGAAGATGAGCGTGAGCCGCACCATGCAGAACGCCCAGCGCCTGTACGAAGGCGCGGACTTCGGCGAAGGCCCCGTGGGCCTCATCACCTACATGCGCACCGACTCGCCCCGCATGGCCCCCGAGGCCGTGGAGGCCACCCGCGAGTTCATCGCGGCGAAGTACGGCAAGGAGTTCCTGCCCGCCAAGGCCCGCGTGTACGCAGGCAAGGCCGGGGCGCAGGACGCCCACGAGGCCATCCGCCCCACGGACATCACACGCACACCTGAATCATTGCGTGGACATCTCGAACCAGACCAGTTCCGGCTCTACGCCCTGATCTGGCGCCGCACCATGGCCTCCCAGATGGAGGCCGCCCGCTTCGACGAGACCGTGGTGCAGACCGAGGCCGAGGTGGGCAAGGACACGGCCATGTTCGAGGCCAAGGGCGAGATCGAGCGCTTCGCGGGCTGGCTGGCCGTGTACCGCGCCGACAAGACTGAAGTGGAAGCCGAGGCCATCGCCGACGCCACCAAGGGGCCTGAAGAAGAAGACGAAGACGACGCCCTACTGCCCGCCATGAAGCTGGGGGAGGCGCTCAAGCTTGAGCAGCTCGACGCGGACCAGCAGTTCACCAAGCCCCCCGCCCGCTTCAACGAAGCCACCCTGGTGAAGGAGCTGGAAGAGGACGGCATCGGCCGGCCCTCGACCTACGCCAGCATTATCGCCACCATCCAGGACCGCGACTACGTCAAGAAGGTCGAGGGCCGCTTCAAGCCCACGGACCTGGGCATGACCGTCACCGAGCTGCTGCTGCAGGGGTTCCATGACCTCATGGATCCCAAATACACGTCGGGCATGGAGGGCAACCTCGACCGCATCGAGGAGGGCAAGCTCACCTTCAAGAAGGCCATGACGGACTTCTACGGACCCTTCGAGGCGTCGCTTGCCGCCGCCGGGCAGGACATGCAGAACCTCAAGGCGGGCGTGCCCACGGGCGAGGCCTGTCCCAAGTGCGGCACCCGCAAGAAGGGCGCCGGTAAGTTGCTCAAGCGCATCGGCCGCAACGGGCTCTTCGTGGGCTGCACCAACTACGGTGCCGAGGTCGAGAAGGACAAGTGCGACTACACGGCGGACCTGGAGAAGATGGAGGAGCCGGAGGACGCGCCGGAATGCCCGCTCTGCGGCACCACACCCATGAACCTGCGCAAGGGCCAGTGGGGCCCCTTCTGGGCCTGCCCCACCTACCCCAAGTGCAAGGGCATCGTGAAGGCCGATCCCAAGGGCATTCCCGTGCCGCCGGACGAGCCCACGGGCGAGAAGTGCCCCAACTGCGGCAAGGGCTTCGTGAAGCGGCACGGCCGCTACGGCGAGTTCGTCTGCTGCACCGACTATCCCGCCTGCAAGACCGTGAAGAAGGAGGTGCTGGGCCTGCCCTGCCCCAAGTGCGGCGGCGGCATCAGCCCCCGCAAGACGCGCTTCGGCAAGGTCTTCTACGGCTGCACCAACTACCCCAAGTGCGACTACACCGCCTGGGACAAGCCCGTACCCGTCACCTGCCCCGCGTGCAAGAACCCCACCATGGGCGAGAAGACCAAGAAACCCCGCGGGAAGGATCCTATTCAGGTACTCGTCTGCCCGAACTGCAAGCATGAAGAGCCGCTGGGCTGACGAATCAACACCCGCTGATGGACACCCATCAAGCCAAAGCATGAGCGAAGCAGCGGTTCCTGGGATACTCGCCCCATGCCCCCGCCCGAGGAACGCCCCCTGCTCGTCCTGCTGCCCGGCATGGACGGCACGGGCCGCATGTTCGAGCCCTTCGTGCATGCCGCGGGGGACCTGGAGACGCGGGTGGTTCGCTATCCACCTGAGCTGACCACCTACCCCGACTGCATCGCCTTCGCCCGCACGCAGCTGCCCACGGGCCGGCCCTTCCTGCTTTTGGGAGAGTCCTTCTCCGGCCCCGTGGCCATCGCCCTGGCGGCGGAGCAGCCGGAGGGCCTGCAGGGCGTAGTGCTCTGCAGCAGCTTCGCCCGGAACCCCCGCCCCGAGTGGCTCTGGCTGCGCCCCCTGCTGCGCCTGCTGCCGCCCCTGCAGCTGCCCCTGCCCCTTCTGCGCCGTCTGCTGCTGGGCAAGCGCGCCTCCGGGGCCCTGGTCCAGCTCACCACGGCCATGCTGCCCCACTTCCCCACGGCCACCATGAAGGGCCGCACCCTGGCCGTGGCTGCGGTGGACCACACCGCCTTGCTGGCTCAGATCCAGGTGCCGATTCTCAGCCTCCGGGCTGCGCAGGACCGCCTGGTGCCCTGGGCCGCCACGGCTTGGATCCGCGCCCACCGCACCCAGCTCGACATCACCACCCTGCAGGGCCCGCACTGGCTCCTGCAGACCCGACCCAGGGCCTGCCTGCAGGCCATCCAGGCCTTTGTGGACCTGCTGCCCTCCCAAACAGCAATCACCGGGGAACACCGGTAAAAGCTGAGCTATGCTCGGCCCGTGTCCACCTCTGCCTCCTCCCCCCGCCCCCGGGTCGCCCTCGCGGGCACCAGCGGCTTCATCGGGGCGGCGCTCTGCGAGGCGCTGGGCGACCGCTTCGACCTGCGCATCCTCACCCGCTCGCTGACCCGCACGCCGCCGCGCCCGCAGGACGAGGTGCGCAGCTGCGACCATTTCTCCCGTTTGGAGCTGGCCCGGGCCCTGGAGGGCGTGGACTACGCGGTGTACCTGGTGCACAACCGCGACCCCTCGGCGCGGCTGGACCAGGCCCAGTCCCGGGACATGGACCTGCTGGTGGCCGACAACTTCGCCTGGGCCGCGGCCCGCAATGGAGTGCGGCAGCTCCTCTGCCGGGCCCCCCTGATGGCCGCCTCGGAGCGGCCCACTGGCCGGGACGCCCTGGAGCGGGAAGAAGTGCTGGCTTCCCACGGCGTACCGCTCACTGTGCTGCGCACGGGCCTGGTGGTTGGGCCCGGCGGCGAGTTGGCCCGGCTGCTGGTGCACATGGTGCAAAGCCTGCCGCGGATCCCCCTGCCCCACCTGGCCACCAATGAGGTCCGTCCCCTGACCCTGGAGGCCCTGCTGAGGGCCTTCCAGCACTGCGTGGGCCGTCCGGACACCTTCGGCGGGAGCTTCGACATCTTCGGCCCCGAACCCACCAGCCTGAGGCGGATGCTGGAGGACACCGCCGAGCTGCTGGGCCATCCCATCCACTTCACCCCCTGGCAGGACCTGCCCCAGGGGGCCTTCGCAACCCTCCTGAAGCGCCTCAACCCCGAGCTCCATCCGGTCTTCCTCACCTACCTGCTGGACATGTTCTCGGCCGAGTCCCACGGCGAGGCGAACGCCGTGCAGCAGGCCGTGACCCGGGAGTGGACACCCCTGAAGCAGTGTCTTGAGCGTTCGCTGCAGCAATCCCTCCAGGCCGTCGAGGGGGAGGCCGCCGGCTCCCAGCGAACTCAGGACGACGAGACCATCCGCCAGCTGGGCCGGGTGCGCTCCATCCAGCGCCTGCGCCTGCCCCAGGGACGGAACGCGGAGTGGGTGGCAGAGCGCTACTTCCCCTGGCTGGGGGCGCTGATGAGCCTCTTCGTAACCACGGAGCGCGACCCTGACGGCTCCTGGACGGTGCGGATGCGGCTGACGCGGCTCCGCCTCCTGCGCCTGGACTTCAAGCCCACCCACAGCACTCCGGACCGCCGCATGTACTTCATCACCGGCGGCGCCCTAGCCCACATGCTGGGGGGACGCACAGCCCGCCTGGAGTTCCGCGACCTGCCGGGCGGCCGGTTCACCCTGTTCGCCATCCACGACTTCAACCCGGCCCTGCCCTGGTTCTTCTACCGGTACACCCAGGCCGTCATCCACGGCCTGGTCATGAAGGGCTTTCAGGGCCACATGGAACAGGCCGCCGAGGGCGGACCGATGCTCTAGGCCCGGCCCGCCCCCGACCTGTTGCCTACTTTGCGCCCTTGGGGGGTTTGACCGTCCAGAAGCCGGGGTCGCTGGCCACGACGAAGGGCGCGGGGAAGCTCAGCTTGGGGCTGAAGGCGAAGAGCTGGTTCTCCACCACGTTCACCGTGTCCGTGAAGACCTTCGCCATGGCCTTCTGGCCATCCTCGCCCAGGGCCTCCTGGAAGGCCTTCTCGGACGCTGCCATGCCGTCCATCTCCGCCAGGGACTTGAGCGGACGCAGCACCAGGTAGGTGGGCGAACCCGTGCCCGCGGCGATCTCGTAGAAGGCGAAGGAGGACGGGTAGGCGCTCTTGCTGTAGGCGGCGAGGGCCATCTTCACCCCCTCCTCGAAGGCCTTGCCCTGCCCCTGCTTCACGCGGAAGGTGCGGATGCGGAAGTAGCGCATCTTCCCGATCTCCACTCCCGGCCCGTAGCTCAGGTCCTTGCGCCAGGTGCCGAGCATGGTGCGGGTGCCGCTGAGGTGCTCACCATCCTGCTGCGAGATCTTGTCGATCTCGGCCTTGAGGGCCTCGTTCTTCTCGAACTCGTTCTGCTTGGACTCCCAGTCGGCATAGCTGGCGTAGCCCATGATGAACCAGGCCTCGGAGGGCCCCGTGAGGGCGCTCATTCCGATGTAGTGGTCTTTGGATTTGCCCTTGGTCAGGGCCCGCGTCCACGCGGACTCCGTGGCCGCGTGGCCCGCGCCGTGGCCGGGCTTGACCTCCTCGCGAACGAACAGCATCAGCGGGGGCGGCGGCATAGGGCCGCTTTGGGCGAGCAGGGCTGGCGCCAGGACGAACGCGAGCTTGGGGAGCAGGGACTTGAGGGTTGCATGGAACATGGCGGCCCACCTCCGGAGGGCGGTCCTGATGCTAGCCCTCCGGATTCAACCTGGATAGGAAATATCTTGTTGGAACATCATGTTCTGATCGGATTAATACTATTTTAGAGTTCAATTGCCAAGCCCTGCGGGGACTGCGCTCAACGCTGGTCGCCCGAGGCCTTGAAGCTCCGGTAGAGCAGCAGGTCGTAGAGGATCTTGAGGCCCCCCGCGATGAAGAAGGGCAGCCCGGCGAGGGCGGGGACGGCGAGCAGGGGGCCGGCCAGGACCGGCGAGATGGCCGCGCCGGTGGTGCGGGCGATGCCGGTGACGCCGGCGGCCGCGGAGCGCTCGTCGGGCGCCACCACGGCCATGGTGTAAGCTTGGCGCGTGGGCACGTCCATCTGCGAGATGCTGAAGCGCAACAGCAGCATGGCGACGGCCAGGGGCAGGCTGGGCATGAGCGGCACCAGGATCAGCAGCACGTTCGAGGGGATGTGGGTGTAGACCATGGTGCGGATGAGGCCGATGCGCCCCGCCAGCCGGACCGCGTAGAGGCTGGAGAGGCCCGCCAGCACGTTGGCCACGAAGAAGATGGAGCCCAGCGCGCCAGGGGCCACGCCGAACTTCTGGTGGAACCAGTAGGCCACGAGGCTCTGGATGACGAAGCCCCCGGCGAAGGCGTCCAGGGAGAACAGGGCCGACAGCTTCAACACCACGCCCTTCGAGGCGTGCAGTCCCCAGCGCCCGGCCGCGGCGGCCACCGGCGGCGCCTCCACGGCCCCGCTCAGCTTGGCGAAGAGTCCCGCCAGCAGCAGGCCCACTGCGGCGTAGGCGAAGACCAGCACTCGGTAGCTGGACACGGGGGCGAGACCGGACCCCTGCAGGGCCTGGGCCGTCCAGCCCCCGGCCAGGGCGCCCAGGGCGGTGGCGAAGGACCCCGTGAGGTTGTACCAGGCGAAGGCGCCGGTGCGGCGGTCCTCAGGCAGCACCTGAGACAGGGCCGCCTGCTCGATGGCCAGGAAGGGGCCCACCTCGTTCCCCGACGGGCTGATGACGCCGAAGGTGGCGGCCAGCACCAGCACCGTGAAGTCGCCGCTGAGGGCGAAGGGCACCCCCGCCAGCACCATGAGCGCCGCGCCCAGGGCGAGCATGCGCTTGCGACCCACCCGGTCCGCGTGGAGGGTGATCCAGAGGGAGATGAGCGTGTCGCCCACCAGGGTGAGGGTCAGCAGCAGGCCGATGCGCCCCTCGCTGAAGCCGAGGCCGGCCAGGTACAGCACCAGCACCACGGAGAGGAAGCCATACGAGAACATCCGCGCCGCCCGCGTCACGAAGAGCAGCCGGCCGTCGGGGCCGAGGGACGGGCGGGTTGCGGCGGCAGCGGTCATGGTGGCCCCATGGTATCCGCCGGGCCCACCCGGGGGCGGGTTCGGGGATACTCACTCCATGCCCCTCCTCTCCCGCCCCCTCTACCGCTGGCCCGCCCTCATCGGCCTCTGGGGCCTGGCGGTGGCGGTGGCTTGGATCACGACGGTGCAGGTCTTTCTCCTAGCCATGAACCCCTTCTGCCACCTGCAGCGCCCGGGGCTTTCTCGGCTAGAGGTGGTGAGCGTGGACCGCAACGCGGACAGCCAGATCACGGACTTCGTGACGGCGAAGCGAGGCGAGGAGACGCGGGTACTCACCCTCAGCAAGGCCGAGGCCGCGGAGCTGCGGGAGCACGATGAAGTGTGGATCCTGGATGCCTGGTATGCGGACAGCCTGCGCCCGACCCAGTTCCTCCTGACGCCCCAGCGCATCCTCCTGGAGTATCCCATCCTGCTGCTGCTGCCGGTGGCGCTGGGTCTCTGGCGTGTGCGCAAGGCCCGCCAGGCGGCCGAAGCGGAGCCGCCTCCCCCGGTGCGCCGCACCTTCACCGACGATTTCCACCTTCGCGCCCAGCGCTTCAGCAAGCCAGCGGCCGGAGACGACCCGGGAGCGAAGGCCCCTCCTAGCGACGAGCCTGGCCCGACCCCGCCTGACTCCGGGGCGTGAGCCAGCCGGCCATGTTTTCCGCGAACCTGCCAGCCCGCGAGATGGTCCCGGCTTCTGCGGCAAGGGCCCGGATGGCGGCCTCCTCCAACCCGATCGGCGGGGGAAGTCCGGCTGCATCCCAGTAGCCAGGACGGCTGGCGATCAGATCCGACGTCAACCCTTCGACCAGCTCCCGCGCCACCGCGTAGTCGGCCCGGGTCACCAGCCGGATCCAGTGGGAGGAGAGCCTTGGCGTGATGAAGGGGATCTTAAGCAGGACAGGTCTCCGGCCCATGACCGCAGCGAGGCGCAGGAGGATCTCCCGGCCGGAGAGGGCCTCTGGGCCCGGGATGTCCCACCAGGTGGATTCGGTCAGTTCGAGGTGGGCGCCCGCCTGGAGGGCGGCCAACACATCCGCCAAGGCCACGGGTTCGCTTTTGTGCGAGAGCCACGCTGGCAACACCATCGCCGGCAGGCGGGCGGCCAGATCCCGCACGATGGTCCAGGAGGCGCTGCCGGCACCGATGATCATCCCGGCGCGAAGCTCCAGCGTGGGCACCGCCCCGGCCCGGAGTACCGCCCCCGTGTTCAAGCGGGAAAGCAGGTGCTCCGAGGGTGGCCCCTGGGGCGCCACGCCCCCCAGGTAGATGATCCGGCCTACGCCCGCCAACTCCGCGGCCCGGGCGAAGTTTCCGGCCCAGCGCAGCTCCTCTTCGGCCCAGCCGGGTCGGTGGGACCCCATGCCGTGGACCAGGTAGTAGGCGATGTCACAGTCCTCCAGCGCCGCCGCAAGGGACTCGGGGGCGCCGAGGTCCCCTCCCACCCAGCACCGATCCGGCCAGAGACGATAGGCCTCCTCTGGCTTTCGCGTCAGGCAGCGGACCTCAAGACCCGCTTCTAGCAGTAGGCCATGAAGGTTTCTGCCAATGAAACCGGTGGCGCCGGTCAGGAGAACACGCTGGGGCATGCCCGATTTTACCCCGCTGGAATCGCGATCTCCTGGAAATCGCCACCTCCGCGGCTTGGCGCGCCTGTCGGTTCGTCGGCGCACGGTCCATCGTTTCGCCTCCCCGTCAACCGGGGGCACACTGGCTGGCAGCACAGACCCGGCGAGGCCCCCATGGACATCAAGCTCTCCCCCGACACCGAAAAGCGCCTGAGCGGCCCCATCCAGCGCTTCGTGGCGGAGGAATATGGCGAGAGCATCGGCGAGCTGGGCGCAGGCACCTTCCTGCGCTTCTGCCTGAAGGAGATCGGCCCCGCCATCTACAACCAGGCCATCAGCGATGCCCAGGGCTGCCTGCAGGAGCGGGTGACGGACCTGGAGAACATCTGCTTCGCGGAGGAGACCAGCTACTGGGGAACCGGGTCCAAGAAAGGGATCCAGCGCAAGCCCGAGCATCGGCGGTAGCATCCCGTACCACCTTACCTAGCGCACAGGCCCGCCATGCCCCATTGCATCCTTGAAGCCTCGGACAACCTCCTCGACCAGCCTGACTGGGCCAGCCTGCTGCGGGGGATCAACGGCACCCTGGCCGCCACGGGGTTGTTCACCACGGCGGACATCAAGAGCCGACTCCTCCGCCACCAGGTCTTCGCCATCGGGGATGGTAGTGCGGATCAGGCCTTCGTCACCCTGACTGTGCAGATCCTCGGCGGCCGGCCGGATGACGTGAAGGCCCAGCTCAGCGAGGCCCTGCTGCCCCTGCTGACCGACGCCTTTCCCCACACCCTCGCGAAGATGAAGTGCAGCCTCACGGTCCAGATCACGGACATCCACCGCCCCAGCTATCGCCGGCACATCACCACCTAAGGAGCCGTCATGGCCGAACCCATCACCGCCCGCCAGCTCACCATCCTCCAGGTGGTGGCCAAGCACCCGGACGTGGTGCGGGACCACCTGGTGAAGGCCGGTGCCACGGATGCCGATCTGGCCTACCTGGAGCGCCACGACCTCATCCGTGAGCGGGCCATCGGCCGCTACCGCGTGACCCACATGGGCCAGGAAGTGCTAAAGCGGAGCCTCTGAGCCCGCCCCACCTGACCCCGGAAGGAGGCCCCATGTCCCTGCTCACCCGCGCTGAAGCCACCCGCTACGAGGAGACCAGCCGCCACGCGGACGTGATGGCCTTCATCGCCGGCCTCCAGGCAAAGGGCGACAAGCGCCTGCATGTCACCGGCTTCGGCATGAGCCCCGAGGGCCGCGAGCTGCCCCTCCTCGTGCTTTCCGCCCACGGCGTGAAGACTCCCGAGGAAGCCCGGGCCCTGGACCGGCCCGTGGTGCTGGTCATCAGTGGCATCCACGCCGGCGAGGTGGAGGGCAAGGAGGGCTGCCTGATGCTCGTGCGCGACCTGCTGGAGGGCAGGCCTGGCCTGGATGCCGACGCCCTCCTCGCGGATCTCACGCTGGTGGTGGTGCCCCTCTTCAACCCGGATGGCAACGATGCCATTGACCCCGGCAACCGCAAGCTGCACCTGCCCAAGCTCGAAGGCCAACTGGGCCCCGACAGCGGCGTGGGCACCCGCGTGAACGCCGCCAAGATCAACCTGAACCGCGACTACCTGCGCATGCAGGGCGAGGAGATGCGCCTATTGCAGACCCGCGTCTGCCAGCCCTGGGCGCCGGACCTCACCATCGACAACCACGCCACGAACGGCTCGGTGCACCGCTTCTCTATGACCTACGACATCCCCCACACGGTGGAGAGCGGCCGGGGCGAGCCCATCGAGTTCATGCGCCAGCGCCTGCTGCCGCCGGTCACAGCCGCCCTGAAGGCCAACCATGGCCTGGACGCCGGCTGGTACGGCAACTTCGTGGAGGACGAGCGGGCGCTGGATTCGGGCGCGGACGCCCAGCCCGGCGCCACCGTGCGCGAGGGCTGGATGACCTACCCGCACCACCCGCGCTTCGGCAGCAATTACCGGGGCCTGACCAGCCGCATGGACCTGCTGCTGGAGTGCTACTCATACATCAGCTTCGCCGAGCGCGTGCGCACGGCCTACGCCTTCATGCTGGAGACGCTCAAATACGTGGCGGCCCACCGGGATGAGGTGGTGCAGACCGTGGCGGCGAGTCGCACGCCCCGGGAGCGCATCGCCATCCGCTATGGCCTGGAGCGCTTCGCCACACCCATCGAGATCCTCACCCGCACGCCGCGCACCCTGGAGGGCGCGCCCACCCGCGTGACCCTGCCCCACCTGGGCCGCTTCGTGGGCAGGACCGTGGTGGAGCGCCCGGAGGCCTACCTGGTGCCCGCGCCCATGGCCGCCCACCTGCGCCTGCATGGCCTCAGCCTCCAGGAGGCCGTGGGCACATTTGAGGTAGAGGTCCCCGTCACCGAGGGCCTGGGCTCCGAGGGGGGCCGCGCCATCCTGGAGGCCGCTGCCGTGGGCGAGATGTCCGTCTCCTGGCGTCGGGGTCCCCGGGCCGTACCGCCGGGCTGGGCCCTGGTGCCCACCGAGCAGCCCCTGGGCGCCATCGCCGTCTACCTCTGCGAGCCCGAGAGCGACGACGGTGCCGTGGAGAACGGCCTGCTGCCCGTGCCTGCCCTGGGCGAGGAGTTGGCCCTCTGGCGGGTGCCGGCCCTGGGCTGAGCCACGGTTCACCGACCGGACCCCATCGTTCACCGGTACGCCCCCGCCTGGAACCAAAGCGCCCCGTAGCCTGGGACAGCCCCGGAGGTTCCATGTCTCTACTTCCCGTATCCCACCCAGGCTTCTTCGAGGCGCTGGCCCAGCGTCGGACCTACACCACCCTGCTCTACCTGCTGCTGTCCATGGCCACAGGCATCCTGGCCTTCACCTACACGGTGACGGGCCTCTCTCTGAGCCTGGGCTTGGCCATCCTCATCATCGGCATCCCCGTGGCACTGACCTTCCTGGCGGGTGCGCGCCTGCTCTCCGTGGCCGAGGTGCACCTGCTTAAAGTGCTGGTTGGCGGCGCGGATTCCGCTGGCCCGGCCCTGTTGCCGGGCGGCGAAGGCTTCCTGGGCCGGCTGAAGGGACTCCTGAAGGATCGCCGCACCTGGACCAGCCTCCTCTACCTGCTGCTCCTGATGCCCCTGGGCATCGCCTACTTCACCACCCTGGTCAGCCTGCTCTCCGTGGGTCTGGGCCTTCTGGCGGTGCCCGCCGCGCGCCTCTTCCAGGCCACCGGGACCCTCAGCCTCGACCTGGGCGGCACGGGCTGGGCCCTGGCCCACCCGAACCTGATGGCCCTGGGCTGCGGCCTGGCGGGCCTGGCCCTCCTCCCCCTAACCTTCCACCTGGCGCTGCTGCTGGGCCGCTTCCAGGTCTGGCTGGCCAAGCACCTGCTGGTGAACGCCTAATCCTCTACCAACCCATTCGAACAGGAGCCTCCGATGACCACCGACACCACTCAGGACCGCACCCGCACCGAGGAGTTCAAGCTCGAAGGCGGCAAAGTACTCGACAAGATCAAGGACCTCATCCACCAGGGGAACATCCGCCGCATCATCCTGAAGAACGAGGCCGGGAAGACGCTCATCGAGATCCCGCTCACCCTGGGCCTGGTGGGGGCCGCCCTCCTGCCCGTCTTCGCCGCCGTGGGCGCCCTGGCCGCCGTGGCCACCCGCATGGTGATCGTGGTCGAGAAGACCGAATCCGAGTGAGTGTTTGACATTCATTAAATGACCCATCTATCTCCTTGACACCTCCAGGCCAGAGTGGAAGCATGACTCGCCAATCACTGGCACTCCTGGAGGCTGTTATGAAAAAAGCCACGCTTGCACTCGTGTTCCTGATGGGGGCCCCCCTGTTAGCCCAGAAATGGGAAGTGGGGTTGTTCGTCGGCCAGCAGTCCTACAAGAGCATCTCCGAGTCAGGCATGACTTTCGAGCCGGAGAAGAAGACGGTCGCGAGCGTGCGCTTCGGCTACAGCGTTGTCGACGTCGGCCCTGCCCTGTTCCAACTCACCGCCGGTTACCAGCCCCAGGCCAATACCAGTGGGCAGGTGAATGGGACCAGCATCCCGGACTTCTCCTATAACCAGAAGCACTGGTCCGTCGGCGCCATGTTCAACTTCAAGGCAGTGGTGGCAGTGGGCGCCGGCATCGAATACCGCTCTGAAACACTGGGAGTAAGCGGCAGCAGCAGCACCAACGTCTCCACCACCTATGGCCGCCCCTGGGCACGCCTGAACGCCGGGTATGCCATCCCCTCACCCCTTGTGAAACCCTTCTTCGGCCTAGAGGTGGCTTTGCCGCTGGTGAGTAAGAGCTACGATCCGACTGGCACTTCAGAGGACATGCTCAAATCGATCGCCCCCAAGATGCAGATCGGCCTCTACGCCGGCATCCGCTTCTAAACCAGTTGCAGCACGGGTGGGTGCGACGTTCCGTCGCACCCACCCGTGATCCCCGTCGCTTGCGGATCCGGCAGGCTTCGATGGACCATGGGCCATGCTCGAAAGCTGGCTCAACCACCCCCACGCCGCGCCCTGGCTGGTGGTGATGTGGATCGCGGGGTTGCTGGGTTCCCTGGGGCACTGCGCGGGGATGTGCGGGCCCATCGTGGCCGCCTTCGGGCTCTCCCAGGCCAAGCACGGCGGCCGCACCTGGACGCGGCACCTGCGCTTCCAACTGGGCCGCATCACCACCTACGCCATCCTCGGCGGCCTCATCGGCTTCCTGGGCGGCTTCGCCCGCCTGCAGACCGTGCAGGACATGCACGCCTGCTGCAAACCCGAGGGTGCAGCGCTCATCGTGGCCCAGGCCTGGCCCTGGCAGCTTTGGGTGAAGCTGGCCGTGGGCGTGCTCATGCTGCTCATGGGCCTGGTGATGGCTCTGGGCGGTCGCGCGGACGCGCTCATGGAGTTCCGGCTGCCCGCACCGCTGCAGAAGCTCCTGGGCAAGGGCCTCGCCCTGGGCAGCCTGCCCTACGCGCTGGGCCTGCTGTGGGGCCTGATCCCCTGCGGCCTCGTCTACATGATGCTGCTGCGGGCCCTGGACGGCGGCGACTGGAAGATGGGCGCCGCGGGCATGGCCGCCTTCGGCCTGGGCAACGCGCCCCTGCTGCTGGGGTTGGGCCTCGCCAGCACACGCCTCAGCCAGGCCTGGAAGGCCGCGCTGCTGCGCGTGGGTGGTGTCCTGGTGGCCACCATGGGTGGCTACATCCTCTGGCAGGCCGTGATGCTGCTGCGAATCCAGGGTCAGGGCTAGGCCCGGTCCCGCCCCAGCCGCATGGAATTGCCGATGACCGAGAGGCTGGACAGCACCATGGCGGCGGCGGCGAGGATGGGATTGAGCACGCCGGTCATGGCCAGGGAGATGCCCGCGGTGTTGTAGAAGAAGGCCCAGAAGAGGTTCTGCTTCAGCACCCGCAGGGTGAGCGTAGCCAGGTGGAAGACGCCGGTGAGGCGGGTGAGCGAGTCACGCATGAGCACCACGGGCGCCGCGTGCATGGCCAGGTCCGCGCCTGAACCCATGGCGATGCCCAGGTCCGCCGCGGCCAGGGCCGGGGCGTCATTGATGCCGTCCCCCACCATGGCCACCACCTTGCCCTGGGCCTGGAAGCGCCGCACCGCCTCGGCTTTCTCCGCGGGCGACACCTCGCCCAGGAACTCGTCCACGCCCACGGCCAGGGCGATGCGTTCCGTGGTGGCCCGGGCATCGCCCGAGAGCAGCACCGTGCGCACGCCGCGGGCCCGGAGCTCGGCAATGACTGCGGCCGCCTCGGCCCGGGGCCGGTCCCCGAAGGCCAGGGCACCGGTGAGGAAGCCATCCACCGCGGCGAAGGCCACGGTCAGGCCCTCGGCCTCCCAGGCGCTGGCCTTGGCTTCGAGTTCGACCGAGAGGGCGAGCCCCTGCTCGGCCAGCAGCCTGCGGTTGCCCACCGCCACCCGCTTACCCGCCACCGTGCCTAGCAGGCCCCGGCCTGCTTTGATCTCGATGCCGGAGGCATCGAGCCGTTCGAGGCCCTGGGCCGCGGCGTACCGCTTCACTGCATGGGCCAGGGGATGCTCGGAATAGGACTCCAGGGCCGCCACCAGGTCGAGGTGGTCCAGCTCGGCGTGGCGCACCCGGAAGTCCCCCTCGGTCACGGTGCCGGTCTTGTCGAGGATGAGCAGGTCCACCTTGCGGAAGGTCTCCAGCACCCGCACATCGCGAATGATGATGCCCTGGCGCGAAGCCGCGCCGATGGCGGCGGTGGTGGCCAGGGGCGTGGCGATGCCCAGGGCGCAGGGGCAGGCGATGACCAGCACGGCGATGCCCCGCAGCATGGCCTCGGTGCCGGTCAATCCGCGCCCCAGGCAGACGACGACCGTCAGCGCCGCCAGGACGAGCACGGCCGGGATGAACAGCCGCGAGACGCGATCCACCAGGCGCTCGAGGGGGCTCTTGCTGGCCAGCGCGGATTGCACGGATTTCACGATCTGGGCCAGGGTGGAGTCCTCGCCGCAGCGGGTGACGCGGAGCTCCAGCACCCCGGCCGTGTTCAGGCTGCCACAGATGACGGCATCGCCCGGAGCCTTGGCACGGGGATCGGACTCGCCGGTCACCACCGACTCGTCCACGGCGGACTGGCCTTCCACCACGACACCGTCTGCCGGGATGCGCTCGCCCGGCTTCACCAGGATCAGGGTGCCGGGCTCTAGGGCCTCGATGGCCACGAAGCGCTCCTGGCCATCGATGCGCAGCCGGGCCTTCTTCGGCAAGAGGCGGTGGAGCATGGCGATGGCGCGGGCGCTGCGGTCCTTGGCGTTGCGCTCCAGGGCCTTGCCCGTGAGCACCAGGGTGACGATGGCGCAGGCGGTGTCGAAGTAGTAGTGCTGGCCCCCGAGGAAGGCCTGGGCCGCGCTGTAGGTGAAGGCGGCCAGGACGCCCGTGGAGATGAGCGCCTCCATGCGGAGATGTCCCGCCTTGAGACCGAACCAGGCGATGCGGTGGATGGGCCAGGCCGAGTAGACCACCACCGGCAGGGTCAGGAGCATGAGGATGAACGGCACCGCGCGCTGCGCCCAGCCGGCGATGCCTTCGAAATAGCTGGCATAGATCACCAGGCTGAACAGCATCACGTTCATCCAGAGGCCGCCGGCAATGCCAAGGCGCAGCAGCATGTCCTGCCAGTCGCGGCGGTCCCCATCCTGCTCGGTGCCGAATTCGGCCGCCCGGTAGCCGAGGGCCTTCACGCGGTCGGCCACAGTGCCAGGGGGTACCAGCTGGGGACAGTAGCTGACCTTGAGGAGATCCGAGGTGAACAGGACCTCGGCTGAGGCGATGCCGCGCTCCCGCCGGAGGCCGTGTTCCACCACCCAGCCGCAGGCAGCGCACCACATGCCGGACATCTGGTAGAGGGCCTCCTTGACCTCGGCACCCTCGGGAAGGGCGAAATCCGGCTCGGAATCCACCTGGTTCAGCAATCCCAGGCGGAGACTCTCCTGGAACAGCTCCGTCGCGCGGAGGTCGACTCCCGCCTCGATGGCCCCGCTCTCCGAGAGGATGGCGTAGACATTCAGGCACCCAGTGCAGCAGAACCGCTTCTCCTGCTCCCCGTAGATCTGGACCTGGGGATGCTTCGTGGCGGAAGCGCCGCAGAGGTCGCAGGTGGAACTGACGATCATGAACGGGACGTCGGCTGGGGCCGCCCCTGGTCGTCGAGCATGACGGGGTTGGCCCTCCTGGAGATCTGGAATACCACCACCATGATGCTGATGAAGAGCAGGCCGATAAGGCCGAACACCGCGAGGTAGAAGCCGCCGCCCCGTTTGTGGTCAGTCATGGATCACTTCCTCTTGAGCGGCGTGATGAAGGTCAGTTCCTCGGCGTCGGCCTTCCGGGCAGCATCGGCCTGGGCGAGGATGCGGATGTGGTGGACATCCTGCCCATCCTGCACGAAAGGCGCGCGAAGTTCCACCGTCCGCTCGAAGGTCTCCCCCGGCTGCAGCAGCACTGGATTGGCCGGCAGGGCGAGTTCCGCGCCGGCGAGTCCCTCCACCCAGAGGCGGACCTGGGTGGCCTTGCCGGTCCGGTTGGCGAGCTTGAGGCGGATCAGGTTCGCGATGCGGCCGTCGTCGAGCACCTTGAACATGGTGGAGCGATCCGGGTTGATCTCCACCAGCACAGGCCGGCGCAGGGACAGGGCCATGGCAAGGCCGCCCAGGTAGAAGGTCATGATGAGGAGGATCACCACCCGCTTGGCATCCCGGAAGCCCCAGCGCTTGTACCAGGGCTCCAGAGCCGCCACCGCCTTGGGGGTCTCGCCCCAGGCGTAGTGGATCAGTCCGGGCTTGCCGACCTTGCGGAGGATGTCCTCGCAGGCGTCGATGCAGTCGCCACAGTGGACGCACTCGATCTGGTAGGGCGACTCGCGGATGTCGATGCCCATCTCGCAGACCCGCACACACTTCTTGCATTCGATGCAGTCCTTGGCCTCGCCCACGCCATCTTGGTAGCTCACCAGCAGCGTGTGCTTGTCCTGGAGCATCCCCTGGATGTAGCCATAGGGGCAGACCGTGGTGCAGAACTTCTGCCGCACCAAGGTGAAGTCCAGGAAGGTGATCACGGTGACCGTGGCGCCGGTGATACCGCCCACCGTCACGAGGTCGAAGTGGAAGAGGCGGCCCAGCAGGTCCCTCGGTTCCACGAAATAGGAGGTGAACACGAAGGACAGGAAGACCGATGCCACCAGGAGGATTGAATAGAAGAGAGCCTTGGCGGCCAGGCCCTTCGTCTGCGGGCTGAGGGTCTTCACCTTCTGGAAGATGCGCTTGGACCAGGCTTCCACCCCCTGGCTCCACTCGCTGAAGATCATCTGGGGGCAGGCATAGCTGCAGTAGATGCGACCGTGGATGATGGCCGAGGCGGCGATCACGAACATCAGCAGCATCATCGCAAAGAAGATGATGGCGAACTCGCTGATCCACAACTCGAAGCCCGCGAAGTAGAACCGCTGCCGGGGGATGTCGAAGCGCATCAGGTTCGTGAAAGGCGCCGCCACGAAGGCCAGGAAGAAGGCCAGGTGGAACCGCTTCCGGATGGGCCGGTACACGGTTTCCTGGGGCGGCAAAGGCGGTAGCCGCTCGATTTTCGGCTTGGGGGCAGCCTCGGTCTGTATGCTCATTCAGTTATTATACAGGATCTTTGGATTGGGCGACGGAATCGACACGCATTCCGTGCTGTGGTCGAAGCGCTTCATCAGGATGGCATGGGTCGGGCAGCGCGAGGCGCACATGGCGCAACGGATGCAGGTGCTCTCATCCTTCAGCATGACGCCGCCCAGCTCGTCCTTGTCTTGGGAAGCCAGGGCCTGGTACTCCGCCAGGCTGATCTCCGCTCCCGCCGCCACCAGGCGCTCGTGGGCGTCGTAGTCGGAAAGAGTGCTGATCCCCACCAGCTTGATGAGGTCTTCGGGACACACGTCCACGCAGCCGTTGCAGGCAATGCAGTGGTCCGTCTCGAAGATGGTGTTGACGTTGCAGCGCAGGCAGCGCGAGCCCTGGCGGCGGGCCATCTCCTCGGGGAAGCTCAGTTCCACGATTTCCACCGAGGTGGCGCGGATCTCGCTCTCCAGCACCGGCGCGTTGCAGCGCTCCTCGCGGTGCCAGCCCTCGGCCATGGTGTAGGCGGCAGGCAACCAGCGCTTGCGCACTACCACGTCGGTGCGCGTGCCCCGCAGAAAGTCATGCATGGAGCGCGCGGCGGTGTGCGCCGAGGCGATGGCGTCGATGAAGAGCCTGGCGCCGTGGGCCACGTCGCCGCAGGCGAAGATGTCCGGGGCCGTGGTCTGGTAGGTGGCGGGATCCACCTTCACTAGGCCGCGGTTGGTCTCCACGCCGTCCTCGGGCTTCAGGAAGCTCAGGTCGGAAGTCTGGCCGATGGCGAAGACCACGGAATCCGCGTGAATGTCAGTGAGGTCGGCCTCATCGAAGGTGGGATTGAAGCGGCGCTCCCCGTCGAAGACCGAGAGGCACCTCACCACCCGCAGGCCCTTGCACTTGCCGTTCTCGACGATGATCTCCTTGGGGCCCACCCGGTTGTGGAGGTGGATGCCCTCCTCCTCGCCTTCGTGGATCTCCACCTTGTCGGCGGGCATCTCCTCGAGGGACTCGAGGCAGACCACGTGGATCTCCTTGTCGCCGCTCATGCGCAGGGCGGAGCGCGCCACGTCGTAGGCCACCTTCTCGCCATGCCCCATCTCCTGGAGGGCGTCCTCCTGGTTGAGGGCCTCGAAGGGACGCAGGGCGGAGCGCGCCACGTCGTAGGCCACGTTGCCGCCGCCCACCACCACCACGCGCCGGCCCAGGGGCAGCGGCTTGCCTTCGTTGAAGGCCTTGAGGAACTCCATGCCGTCGTAGACGCCCTCGGCCTCGCCGCCGGGCAGCGAGAGTTTGCGGCCGTTGGGCAGGCCCACGCCCAGGAAGATGGCCTTGTAGCCCTGGGCCCGCAGGTCCGCGATGCTGAAGTCCCGGCCCAGCTTCATGTTGCATTTCAGGTCAACGCCCAGGGACACGATGGCATTGATCTCGTGGCGCACCAGCTCGCGGGGGAGCCGGAACACCGGCACGCCAGCGGTGAGCATGCCGCCGGGTTCGGCATTGGCCTCGAAGACGGTGACCTTGTAGCCGATCTGGACCAGGTCGTGGGCCACGGTCATGCCGGCGACGCCGCCGCCGATGACCGCCACCTTCTCGTAGTCGCCCCGGTTGGGGGGCAGCATCTTCTGGTTGGCGCCGTTCCGGTAGGCGGCGTAGTCGCCGGTCTCGGGACCGAACTTGTCCGTGACAAACCGCTTGAGGGCACGGATCGCCACGGGCTCGTCCAGGGAACCACGACGGCAGTTGGCTTCACAGGGCGCGCCGCAGACCCGTCCGCAGATGGACGCGAAGGGGTTGGTGGCGCGGGCGATCGCATACGCCTGCTCGTATCGCCCCTCGGCGATGGCCGTCACGTACCCGCACGCGTCCGTATGCACGGGACAGGCGTGCTGGCACTTGACCATCTCGACCCAATACTGCGAGTCGTCGGGAACCCTGAACTGCCAGCTGGCGTTATCCACAGCTTTAATCCTCGTGGGGCTTGCGGAAGGCGAAGATCGCGACGGTGACCACGTAGACCAAGGCCAGCAAGGCCACGGTGTAGCTGAGCACCGGGCTCGTCTTGGACACCAGGTTGAACTGCTGGACGAGGGATCCGCGCGTGGCGTGGTTCACATCGCCGTACATCTGCACCACCAGGTAGGCGGTGCACCCAAGACCGATAATCGGGATGACCAGCTTGAGAAAGCCAGGCGCATCGGTGCCCTTGCGCTCTGTCATCCAGCCATCGGCGTATTCCTTCAGTTCTTCACTGCCTTTCTTTTCGTCAGTCATGGCGTGCTCCTGGGGGTCTCGTCCTCATCGAACATCTGAAACTTGGCTTCTTCGCCCTTCTCACCCCAATACCCGTCCCGCCGCGACTTGAAGAAGAAAAAAACGGCCAGGAAGAACATCAAGGCGAAGAACAGGTAGGCGAAATACACGCTCGGGTAGGTGTAGTCCGTGGGGGCCATGACCTACTTCTCGTAGTCGTTGGCCGGACGCCAGTCCTTGCCGCGGCCCAGGCTCTGGAGGTAGGCCACCATGGCCTTGAACTCCTCGGGGTTGTTCACGATCCAGGGGTAGGGCGGCATGATGGAGCCCTTCACGAGGTCCCGGGGATTCCGGAAGTGGGTGCGGTGCCACTGCTCGTCGTATTTGCCGCCGATGCGGGCGAGGTCTGGACCCGTTCGCTTGGTGCCGAACATGTGGGGATCGTCGTAGACGAACTCGTCCGGAGTCGAGATGGGGGCATCCACGCCACGCCAGCCGTAGCGCTTGGTGTCGGCGAGCAAGGTGCGGACCTGCTGGGTGTGGCAATACCAGCAGCCTTCGCGGACGTAGATGTCGCGGCCCTTCTTCTGCAGGTCCGTGAGGGGAAGCACCTTGCCGGTCATGCCCTTGGCAGGGTCCTGGTTCGCGAAGGGCTTGGCCCAGCTGGTGTCCACGAGGGGCGGAACCACGGTGGTGAGGATGCCGCCGATGAAGAACAGCACGAGGGAGATTCCGATGGCCCAAAGGGCGTTGTTGTCAGCTTTTTTGAACATGGTCGCTCTCCTTTCCGCGGCCTAAACGGCCGCCTCCTGCTGGTCGCCAAGGGCGGTGGCCAAGATGTTGTAGGCGAACATCACGATGCCGATGAACATCAGGATTCCCGACACGAACCGGACGATCCAGATGGGCTTCAGGGCGATGACGGTGTCGATGAAGGGGATGCTCCAGTTGTTCCACTGCCAGCCCTGCCAGAAGCCGCCCAGCCAGAGGGTGGTGAAGAAGCCCAGGCCGCCGATCATCAGCATCCAGTAGCTCCAGTTGGCCAGGGACTGCGAGTGAAGGGGCTTGCCCCAGAGCTTGGGCACGGTGAAGTAGGTGCCGGCGATGGCGAAGAAGCTGAAGCAGCCCAGCACTGCCATGTGCGCGTGGCCGGGGATCCAGTCGGTCTTGGAGACGATGGCATTCACCGTGCGCAGGCTGTGCATGGGGCCCTGGAAGCAGGTGAGCAGGTAGAAGACCACGCCGGACATGAGGAACTTGAGGGGCACGCTCTCACGGAGCTGGTGCCACTGGCCCTTCATGGTGGCGAAGAGGTTGTAGACCACGGCCCACACGGGGATGAGCAGCATCAGCGAGAAGGCGATGGCGATGGTCTGCAGCCACTGGGAGATGGGCCCGTGGATCATGTGGTGGGCACCGGTCCAGACGTAGACAAATGCCAGGGACCAGAACCCGACCATGGACAGCTTGTGGCTGTGCAGAGGCGTGTTCGAGGCACGGGGGATGAAGTAGTAGGCGATGGCCAGTCCGATGGGCGTGAAGATGAGGCCCACGGCGTTGTGGACGTACATCCAGTTGAGGTTCGCCTGGTTGGTGCCCGTGGTGAACAGGGTCGCGAAGTTGCCGGTCAGGTAGACGAAGGCGGTCCAGAGGATGCAGCCCATGGTGTACCAGATGGTCACGTACATGGCCTGGTGCTTCCTGGAGGCCACGGTCATGAGCACGTTCAGGCCGAACATGATCCAGGCCACCACCACGAGGATGTCGAGATACCAGGGCAGCTCTGCGTATTCCCAGCCCTGGTTCTTCCCGGCGAGAAGCGTGACCACAGCGCCGAGGATGATGACGTTCCAGAGGATGGCCGTGGCCAGGCCCAGCTTCTCGCTCCAGAGCTTCACGCCGCAGAGGCGGGGAATGACGTAATAGGCCAGGCCCATATCGGCGGCCAGCAGCCAGCCGAAGAGCATGCCGTTCACATGCAGGGGCCGCAGCCGCCCGTAGGTCAGCCAGGACATGGTGCCCATCAGGTCGGGCCACACGAACTTGGCAGCGATGATGACGGCGATGATGCCCACGATGAAGAAGTAGGCCACCGAGCTCACCAGGAACCACTTGGCGGTCGAGTCGTCGTGGACGAGGGCCCCTTCGGGCTTCGTCGCCACTTCGGCCTTACTGAATTGCGGCTGCATGCTGGCCTCCCTTCGGCTTCTGGTTGATGCTTCGGATGAAATTGACGAGGTCGCCCACGTCGTTGTTCGTCAGGCCGTAGTCGATCCAGGGGGGCATGGCTGTTCCCTGGACACCGTACTGGATGGACTCGAAGAGGCGCCGGTCATCGACGCTATCCACAAAGAAGGCGTTCCGGAGGTTGCGCGGCTTGGGCAGGATGTCCAGGGAGTTGGGCCCCTTGCCATCGCCCTTCTTGCCGTGGCAGCCAGCACAGCGCTCCACGAAGATGCCTTCGCCACGCGCCACGGATTCCTTGCTCATGGCCACGGGGTTCTTCTCCGGGACGGCACGCACCTTGAGTTCCCGACGGGGCTCCTTGGTGAAGGTGGTCTGGATGTGGCCCAGCACCGCCTTGGCCTGTTCCTCGTTGAGGAGCTTGCCCCAGGCCGGCATGGAGGTGCCAGCCACGCCGTTTCGGATGGAGGCCACCAGACGGGCCTCGGGCTTCGAGTTCATGAAGCCGGCCTTGGTGAGGTCGCGGGGATAGGGATCCAGGTGCTCGGCGATGGGGCCTACGCCGTCACCCTTCTCGCCGTGACAGCGGAGGCAGAGGGCCTTGTAGACCGCCTCCCCGTTGCCAGTGGGCGTGGTGCCCTTGAGGGTGAGGAGGTAGGCCGTCATGGCCTTGAACTCATCATCAGTGAACCGGAAGGCCGGCATGATCGAGTCGGGCATGGTGGACTTCGGGTTCTTGAAATGCTCGTAGATCCAGGGGCCATCCTTCAGTAGACCCTCGAAGCTCAGGTCGGGGGCGATTCCGCCATCCCGGTCGCCCAGCTTGTGGCACGCGGTGCAGGCGCGGTCGAGCACCAGCTTCTCGCCCTGCTTCACCATCTCGGCCGGGTTGATCTGCACGGGCTTGATGGTGGCCTGGACCAGTTCGGCGCCGCCCGTGAGCTTCACCTTGAAGCGCTGAATCTCGGTCTCGGCGAAGTTGCGTCCCTTCCGGCTCTTGAGGAAGACCACCAGGGCCTTGATGTCCTCTTCCTTCAGGTTGAACTTCGGCATGATCGAGGTGGCCAGGATGAACTTGGGATCGGCGATGCGGCCCCAGAGGTAGTCGAGCTTCCACTTCTTGCCCACATCGGAGAGGTCGGGGCCGATGGTGCCGTCCGAAAGCCCTTCGATGCGGTGGCAGCCGTAGCAGTTGGAGCTGAAGAACAGCTCGCGGCCCTTGGCGACCAGCGGGGTTCCGGGGAAGGCGATCTCCGTGTGGCACTGGGCGCAGTTGGCCTGCATGTATTCCTTGCCCTTGAGCTTGGGCGCGAAGTCCTTCCGCCAGTGTTCCTGGGTGGTGTAGCCCAGCAGGGGATCGGGCCAGTACTCGTCCCTGCCGTGACTGTATTCCGGATCCAGGCCCCGGCCCTGGCCGTCGTGGCAGACCGTGCAGCCGAACTCGGAGAACTTGTGACGCCGCTCCCACTTCCCGTTCTTCTGGGTGTCGCCCATGACGGGGGAATAGGGATGGGCCTTCAGGGGCTCGGCATAGGTGGCGAAGCGGGGATCGTCGGAGGCGATGTGGCAGGTGGTGCAGCGGTCCACCCGGGTCTCCCCGAAGTTGCTCACCACGATCTGCTCGATGCGCGGCTTACGGGCAGCCAGGGCGTTGCGCTCCACGTCGGTCTTGGCCAGCACGCGGGCCTGGTCGAAGTAGGCGTGCTGGTTCCGCTCCCACTGGTGGAAGAACTGGTTGTAGAAGACCACCCCGTGGATCACGAGGATGAAGAAGGTGCCGATGGCGAGTGCCAGTCTCATGTCGCGCTCCTCACCAGGGGGTCACGAAGGCCCAGTTGGCCCCGCGGAAGAAGGTCCCGATGATCACGAAGATGATGTTCGCCACCACGAAGGTGATGAAGATCGTGTTCGCCAGCAGCCGGTCCCGGGAGAACCACTTGCCCACGCCCTTGGGGCCGCGGTCGAGGTATGGCGTTCCCAGCAGCAGCAGCACGAAGATGCCGGGCACGCCGATGCCGCCCCAGAAGGCCGAGTAGCTGACCATCTCCTGCAGGCCGAGGAAGTACCAGGGCGCCTTGGCGGGATTGGGCGGATGCAGGGCATTGACGGGCTCCTCCAGCGGCGCGTTGAAGAGCAGCGAGAGGACGAGGATCGCGGACAGGGTGACCACGAAGGTGAAGAGCTCGGCCAGGAAGAGATTCGGCCAGGAGAAGACGGTGTTGTCCGGGATCTGCCCGACCTTGGTCAGGGGTCCGCGCACCAGGCCCTGGAACCCGTAAAGCTTCTTGGGTTCCGGCACCGAGCCCTTGGGAGTCACGGCGTTCTCCATGGCCTCCAGGGAGACCTTGGGATCGGCGTCCTCGGGGCGGGAGAGGCCACCGTCCTTGCGGATGCGCCAGAAGTGGATGGCGATCATCAGGGTGAGGATGGCCGGCAGCACAGCCACGTGCAGCACGTAGAAGCGCAGCAGGGCCTCCTGGCCCACGCTGGTGCCGCCCATGAGCAGGAACTGGATGTCCTTGCCGATGATGGGAGCGTAGCCGGCGATGGCCGTGCCCACGGTGATGGCCCAGAAGGCCAGCTGATCCCAGGGCAGCAGGTAGCCCGTGAAGCTCATGAAGAGGGTGAGCAGGAAGAGGATGACGCCCACCACCCAGTTGAACTCGCGGGGCTTCTTGTACGAGCCCGTGAGGAAGACGCGGCAGAGGTGCAGGAAGACGATGGCGACCATGCCGTGGGCGGACCAGCGGTGCATGTTGCGGAGGAGGGTGCCGAAGGCCACCGAACCGCGCAGGTCCAGCATCCGGTCGTAGGCCTGCTGGGTGGAGGGCACGTAGTAGAACATCAGCAGGATGCCCGACACGGTCAGGATCAAGAACAGGAAGAAGGAGATCAGGCCGAGGCCGAACGTGTAGGTGGGCCGCAGCGAGTTCTTGTGCACCTTCACGGGATGGATGTGCAGGAAGAAGTTCGTGAAGCTGGTGGCCGACCGCTCCAGGTCGTTGGACGGGAGCGGGTTG
This sequence comes from Geothrix sp., assembly GCF_049292215.1. Taxonomy (GTDB): domain Bacteria; phylum Acidobacteriota; class Holophagae; order Holophagales; family Holophagaceae; genus Geothrix. The sequence goes on from NZ_JBATQW010000077.1 coordinate 35,773, forward strand.
CGGAAGATGGAACTCCAGACGTTTTTCGGGAGATCCATCAGCGTGGTGAGGAAGGTGGCTTTGGGCGGAGTTGGGCGGCTCATAGGGTCAGGTAGCTCCCAGGTGCGATTTCAATGTCCTTGTCCACTTCGATCTCGCCATTGGGCGCGAGGGTGATCTGGAACCAGGGCAGCGGGCGCGGCGCGGGGCCCCCGGTCACATTGCCATCCTGGTCGAAGCGGGATCCGTGGCAGGGGCAGGCGAACCCCGTGTCGGCAGCCCCCACCGTGCACCCGAGGTGCGTGCAGGTGATGGAGATGGCGGCCAGCTTCGACCCCTCGCGGACGATGCAGATGCCGCGGGGCGCCAGGATCGCGCGGGTGCCCGAAGGGAAGTCCTCGGGCTTGCCCACGCTGAAGCGCTGGGGCTGGCCGTAGGTGGCCCGGGGCTTGATGAACACGAAGTTCGACACGGCGCTGAGCCCTGCGGAACCGAAGAGGCCCGCGCCGGTCAGCCACCCGAGCATCCTCCGCCGGGAGGTCTTCCCGCCATCGGAATCCTCCCCGCTACTTCGCTTTAGATTGACTGCCATCAGCCTTCTCCTGAGAGGGGTTCACGGGTGGGGTGTCCTGCCGATCCGACCAGAAGACCTGGTACTTCGCGTCCTCGATGTTCTTCATCCAGTCCCGCTTGACGGCGTAGATGAATAGGAACGCTGCCCCCGAGCCCATCGCCAGGCTGGCTGCGATCGAGATCCACGTCAGTTCCAAGGAATGGCCTTTCGAAAACGGAGCAGGTGCGGCCGTAGGGAGAGGATCGAGTTTGGCGCCGGAAATGGAGCCTTGAGGATCAAGTGGTCGCGTTTCAATGATCCCGATTTATCAGCAGGATCCATGTGACAAGGGACACAAAATTTAACTGCCATATAAATCAATAATTAAAATTTTTGATACATCCCCAGACGCCCACATTCCTCCTTTTAAAATAAACATTTGAAAATCATAAATTAAATCAAATATCATTTAAGATAATCAGTTAAGGGAATAATTGCGATGACACATTCAACAATGAGATAAAAAATGATCATTTATTAATTACTGTCTAGACATTTTTTGTATTTGATATTTTCATTGATTATATAAACCAATATAATCAACAGATTTGAATTCCGATTCTAGGTTCACCTGTCCTGGCTCCGGGTAGGCAGGGCTCGGTCCTACACTGGCCTGACCCTCCCGGAGCCTCCGTGTCCTACCCCCACCTGCTGGCCCCTCTCGACCTTGGCTTCACCCGCCTTAACAACCGGGTGCTCATGGGTTCCATGCACACGAATCTCGAAGAGGCCAAAGGGGGCTTTGCCAAGCTGGCGGCCTTCTACGCCGAGCGCGCCCGGGGCGGAGTCGGGCTCATCGTGACCGGCGGCATCGCGCCCAACCTGCGGGGCCGCCTGACCCCCTTCGGCTCCCAGCTCTCCTGGCCTTGGCAGGTCGCCAAGCACCGAAAGGTGACTTCGGCCGTCCACCACGCAGGGGGGAAGATCGCCCTGCAGATCCTCCACGGCGGCCGCTACAGCTACCATCCCCTCAGCGTGGGCCCCTCCGCGGTCAAGAGCCCCATCACGCCCTTCAAGCCGCGGGAGCTTAGCGCCCGGGCGGTGAATGCCACGATCCGGGACTACGCCCGCTGCGCGGTCCTGGCCCAGCGGGCCGGCTACGACGGCGTCGAGATCATGGGCAGCGAGGGCTACCTCATCAACCAGTTCATCGCCGCCCGGACCAACCGCCGCACGGACGCCTGGGGGGGGAGCTACGAGAACCGCATGCGTTTCCCGGTGGAGATCGTGAAGGCAGTGCGGGCAGCGGTCGGGCCAGAGTTCATCATCATCTTCCGCCTCTCCATGCTGGACCTGGTGCCGGACGGCAGCACCTGGGAGGAGGTGGTGCAGCTGGCCAAGGCCCTGGAGGCAGCTGGCGCGACCATCCTCAACACCGGCATCGGCTGGCACGAGGCCCGGGTGCCCACCATCGGCGCTATGGTGCCCCGGGGCGCCTACGCCTGGGTGACCAAGAGGCTGAAGGGCGAGGTGGGCATCCCTCTCATCACCACCAACCGCATCAACACACCAGAAGTGGCCGAGGAGCTCCTTGCCGGGGGCTGTGCGGACATGGTGAGCATGGCGCGGCCCCTGCTGGCGGATCCCGAGTTCGTGAAGAAGGCCGCCGAGGGCCGGTCCGATGACATCAACACCTGCATCGCCTGCAACCAGGCCTGCCTCGACCACGTCTTCCAGCAGAAGCGCGCCACCTGCCTCGTCAATCCGAGGGCCTGCTTCGAGACCGAGCTGGTCTTCGAGCCCGTCATCGCGCCCAAGCGCCTCGCCGTGGTGGGGGGCGGCGCCGCGGGACTGAGCTTCGCCTGCCATGCCGCCGAGCGCGGCCACCTGGTTAGCCTCTTCGAGGCCGCTCCCGAGCTGGGGGGCCAGCTCAACCTCGCCAAGCGGGTGCCGGGCAAGGAGGAGTTCTTCGAGACCCTCCGCTATTTCGGGCGGCGCCTGGCCACGGCCGGGGTGACACTGCACCTGGGCGAGCGGGCCACCCCCGAAGCACTGGCCCCCTTCGACGAGGTCATCCTCGCCACCGGCGTTCAGTCCCGCACCCCGGACATCCCGGGCGTGGACCATCCCAGAGTCATCAGCTACCCGGACCTGCTCTCAGGTCGGAAAGTGGCTGGGGCGACCGTCGCCATCATCGGGGCCGGGGGCATCGGCTTCGATGTGGCTGAGTTCCTGGTGCAGGCCAACCATGCACCCGACGTGGAGCGCTACCTGGCCGACTGGGGCGTGGACGCAGCCCAAGCTCAGCGTGGGGGCCTGCTGCCCGCACCCCGCCCCTCAGAACCCGCGCGGAAGGTGTTTCTGCTCCAGCGCAGGACCGATCGCATGGGCGCGGACCTGGGCAAGACCACGGGCTGGATCCACCGCGCCACCCTCAAGGCCATGAAGGTGAAGATGCAGGGCGGCATCCACTATGAGCGCATCGACGACGAGGGGCTCTGGATCCGCGACGGCAAGGATGCCGGAGCGAAGTGCCTGGCCGTGGACAGCATCATCCTGTGCGCGGGCCAGGTCTCCGAACGCAGCCTCCTGGTCCCCCTGCAGACGGCGGGCAAGCCCGTCCACCTCATCGGCGGTGCCGACCTGGCCGCGGAACTCGATGCCCAGCGCGCCATCCGGCAGGGGGCCGAACTGGCGGCGAAGATCTGAGAGGCCTCGACCCACAGATTTCATTTAGGACTAAGTTTCGATGATGCCTCTCATTCCCACCGCCTCTGCCAAGCGCCTATTCCTCGGTGCCCAGGGGCTACTGGCCGACCCCGGGAAGCGTGTGACCACCGTCGCGCTGCAGGCCCTCGTCGAGCGTCTGGGCTTCGTGCAGGTGGACACCATCAACGTGCTGGCCAGGGCCCACGACCTCACCCTGTTCAGCCGCCTGGATGGCTACCGGCCCGAGCAGCTGCGGAAGCTGCTGGAGGACAAGCGGACGCTGTTTGAAGCCTTCACCCATGACGCCTCCGCCATTCCCACGGCCTGGTTCCCCCACTGGCAGCCCCGGTTCCGGCGCGACCAGGCGCGCATGCAGGCCCACGCCTGGTGGCAGTACCACTTCCGCGGCACCGACGGCGCACAGGTGGTCGCTGACGTGAAGGCCCGCATCACCCGGGAGGGTGCCCTCAAGTCCTCGCACTTCGAGCATCCCGAGAAGCGCGGCCCCTGGTGGGGCTGGAAGCCGCAGAAGGCCGCCCTGGATTTTCTCTGGCGCAGCGGAGAGCTGATGATCCCTCGCCGGGAGGGCTTCCAGAAGGTCTACGACCTCACGGAGCGCGTGTTGCCGGAACACCACGCCCTGCCCTGCCCCGGGCCCGCCGAGCACCTGGCCTGGGCCTGCGACACCGCGGCTGAGCGCCTCTGGGTGTTCACGCCGAAGGAGCTGGCCGACTTCTGGAACAGCATCGAGCCCGTGGAGGCCAAGGCCTGGTGCGCGGTCGCCGAGAAGGAAGGCCGCATCGTGGCCGTGCAGGTCGAGTCCGCGGATGGCGAGGTCCGCCCCGCCTTTGCCTTGGCGGACTGGGAGGCTCGGCTGGCCGGACTTCCCGAGCCCCCGACACGCACCCGCCTGCTCTGCCCCTTCGACCCGATCCTCCGGGACCGGGCCCGCGCCCAGCGCCGCTTCGGCTTCGACTACCGCTTCGAGGCCTTCGTGCCGGAACCCAAGCGGCAGTACGGCTACTTCGTCATGCCCATCCTGGAGGGTGCCCGCCTCGTGGGGCGGCTCGATCCCAAGCTCCACCGCGACCGGGGCCTCCTCGAGATCAGGGGCCTGTGGTGGGAACCTGGCATCCGGGTCACGAAAGCCCGCCGGCGCGGGCTGGACGAGGCTCTGGAGCGCATGGCGGCCTTCGTCGGAGCCGAGCAGATCCAGGCCTCTTTTTGACCGCGCTATCCTTGGTTCCATGTCTGCGACGAAGAATCCCCTGCTGAACCGGCTGCACAGTGCGCAGGGGTTATCCCCCAGCCAGAGGCAGATCGCCGACTGCCTCATCGCCAACATGAACGAGGCCCCCCTCTGGGGCGTCGAGGAGCTGGCCCGGAAGTCCCAGACCTGCGTGGCCACTGTGGTGAGGTTCGCCAAGAAGCTGGAGTATTCCGGATACCTGGAGATGCGGAAGGCCCTGGTCACCGCCGCCAAGAAGCACTACGGCCGGGGCGAGCAGCTCCTGCAGGCGCCCGTGCGGGCCTCGGCCACGCTCCTCGAGGTGGCCCGTCGGGACATCCGGAACCTCGAGACCCTGGTCCAGAACGTCAACGAGGACCTCCTCAAGAAGGTGGTGCAGCTCATAAAATCTAGCCGCATGCGCCTGGCCATCGGGGATGGCGTGTCGGCGCTGATGACCCGGCAGCTGGCCTACCTTCTCATCAACACGGGACTGCCCGTGATCGAAGGGAATCCGGCCGACTTCGCCACCCAGGTGGGCATGCTGGATTCCAAGGACTTGGTGATCGCCATCGCCATTACCCCCTACACCCAGGAGACCCTGGATGCCGCCGCCTACGCCCGCAAGCGGGGCATCCCGGTGCTGGCCTTCACGGACACCCTGAACTCCCCGCTGGCCAAGTCCGCCAACCTGACCCTGCCCATCCCCGGCGAGAACCTGCTCTTCTCCCACAGCGTGACCACCTTCGGCGTGCTGGTCCACGCCATCGCCACCGCCATTGCCAGCCAGGACCCCCAGCTGGCCCTCAAGAAACTGCGAGAGGTGGAGCGGGTGGCCCTGCCGAAATTCGCCAAGTCCTGAGAGCGTCTCTCAAGACCGGCAACCGCCTCTGCAGCATTGGCAGCAGGTGCGCGCACTTCCGGGACAGGTGAAAAAAAACTTGACTCACCTCCAGCCAAAGCATTACTTTTTGGTCACCAATCCCCATCTTTCAACCTTCGGAGGCGTGATGGCTAGAAACCCTGGCTTTTCCAGATTCAGTGCGCTCGTGCTGGCGCTCGTGGCGTGCCCCGCTGCGCTCCTGGCGCAGAGCACCACCACTGCCGGACTCTCCGGCACAGTCCGGGATCCCGGGGGTAGGCCCTTGGCCGAGGCCAAGATCAGCGTCACTTCGGACAGTTTGATCGGGGGAGCCCGGGTCACGCTCAGTGGTCCGCAGGGGGCCTTCCGCCTCTCGGCGCTCCCCCCAGGCAACTACGTGGTCACCATCGAGGCCAAGGGCTATTCCACCCTGAAACAAAACGTCCAACTCAGCCTGGGTTCCACATCCAACCTGCCCATCCAGATGCAGTCTCAGGCCTCAGCAGTGGTGGAAGTCATCGAACGCGCCAGCACCGTGGAGCCCACGCCCGCCGGGCTCGGTAAGGCCTACTCGCTCGATGAGCTCGAGAACCTGCCTTACAAGCGCGACCTGACCTCCATCGCAGACCTCACACCCGGCGTGAACGGCGGGGTCGCCTGGGGCGGTGACCGGCGCAATGCCAATGCCTACATGCTGGACGGCATGAACGTGGGCGATCCCGGCCTGGGCACGCCCTGGATCTATGCGAATCCCGAGTGGTTCCAGGAAGTCCAGGTAGGCGGCATCGGTGCGCCGGCTGAGTATGGGGGCTTCACGGGTGGCTTCATCAACGCCATCATCAAGCGGGGTGGAAACAAGACTGAGGGCGTCTTCAACGCCTATTACAGCACCTCCGACTGGCAGGCCAAGACCAGCAATCGCGCCCCCGGCATTGACCGGACCGTACAGAAGGCCTACAGCTCCGACCTGTCGCTGAGCATCGGCGGTCCCATCATCAAGGACAAGCTGTGGTACTTCGTGTCAGCCGAAAACATTATCGATCAGCAGACGCCCATCGGCGCACCGGTGCCCGTAGAGCTCACCAACCCACGATACCTCCTGAAGTTCACCTGGCAGGTCACCCAGAACGGAACCCTGGAAGCCTTTGCCGAATACGACAAGGTGGGACGCGAGCACCGCGGCATCGACAACGAGACCTCTATCGAAGCTTCCCGCAAGCAGGTTGCGCCGAACCACGCCTACGGCTTGACCTGGACCCAGATGCTCGGCTCTTCCGCCGTGTTGACGCTTCGTGCCACGGGCTTCGGCGGGCGGGATGACTACAAGTCCTATACGGGTGAGACGCCTTCGGTCTACATCGACAATGGTTATAACCCGAACGATCCAGCTAGTACGAGCGGATTGATTTATACCTTCAACAACGCCTACACGCTGGAGAGCAACTATAAGTCCCGAGCCAGCCTCTCTGCGGCCCTGGACCTCTTCAAGTCGGGCCTCTTCAGCGCTTCAGATTCTCACGCCTTCCGCCTGGGCATCGAGCGTGAGCAGTCTGGGGACGAGGAGGAGTCGCGGTTCCCGAGTGGCATTAGCTACAACGGGTACCGTAGGTCCTCTGGCTTACTCGAAACCTGGTACGTCCAGCAAGGTGGTGGCTACGACATTCGCGCCAGGATGGACCGCACGGCCGCCTTCGTCCAGGACACCTGGACAGTTAACAACCGCCTGACCCTGCGCCCCGGCCTCCGCTTCGAGCAGTTCAAGGGCCGGCCTTACGGCACTTCCTCCTCGGTGTGGAACACGACCACTCTCGCCCCGCGCCTCGGTGCGACCTTTGCCCTTACCTCAGACCAGAAGAGCCTGCTCAAGGCCAGCTGGGGCCGGTACTACGATGGGTTGACCGTGGCCTTCTTCGATCGCGCCATTCCCGGTGCCTACAAGGTCGAGACACGCCACGATTGGGGTTATGACCCGGACACGGGTGATTACGCCCTCTTCAACTTGAACAATCCGCAGGCTGTAGCCTTTGATCCGGTGCCTTACACCTCCATCAATGACGTCAGTACCCTTGATCCGAATGTGAAGCATCCGTACATCGACGAGGCGACCCTCTCCTACGAGCAGAAGGTCGGGGACCTCTGGTCATTCACCTTCACGGCCGTCCACCGGAAGTCCAAGGACCTGCTCGTCCGCACCAATCGCGCCCTCCAGGAGGACACGGACCCGGCCTATGCGCTGAATGCCTACAACCTCCTGACTGGTCAGCTCATGCACCTCTTCAATGCGCTGAATGACAACCAGGATTACTACATCTCCAACAGCTCAGCCGCCAAGCGGGCCTACCAAGCCCTAAGCTTCAGTGCCGATCGCCGCTTCGCGAACCACTGGACCATGTTTGCCAGCTACACGCGTGCCCTGCGGCACGGCAACCTGAACCGCTCGAATGGATACGATGACGCCTTTGTGAACCCCAACTCCCAGATCAACTTCGATGGCCGCCTGCCGGGCTACAACGACGATGAGTTCAAGGCGCGGTTCTCCTACGAGACCCCCTGGAAGATGCGCCTTAGCGCCAACTTCACCTACCTGGCTGGCGAGCGCTGGACCCCCACGATTTCAAGTTTTGGGGACAACAACGGCAACCGCTGGAACATCCTCGCCCAGCCGCGCGGTTCCGAGAAATACCCGGCCCGGCGCCTGCTGGATCTCCGAGTAAGCCAGATGATTGTGAAGAACAAGAGTCTCAGTGCCGAGGCTTTCCTGGATGTATTCAACGCCTTGAACTCTGGCTCGGCCCTCAGCTGGACTACACGCGTGAATGAGTACCGAATTGATGATCCGGCCGATCCTGATGCCAACACGGTCAACACCGACTACAAGCGGCCCACCTCTGCGGAAACGCCGCGCAACCTGCGGCTGGGCGTGAGGATCACCTTCTAACCCGACCACACATGGACTTCCCCACGGGCCGGTCTTCCGGCCCGTGGGTGTGCCGATCCAGCACCGGAAGGACCCGTCATGTACCGAAGTTTTCTAGGATTCGCCTTCGTTCTTGCCACGACCCTGGTAGCGGCCACCCCACCCCCCAAGGGCACCCTGGTCATCGTCGGCGGGGGCGGGATGCCGCAGCCGATCCTGGATGCCTTCCTGAGTGCCTCCGGCGGCAAGGGCGGCGTGGTGGGCATCATCCCCACCTCCACCAGCGATCCGGACGGGGCCCTCAAGGAGTGGAAGGAAGATCTCGAAAAGGCGGGCCTGGTCTTCGTCGCCCTGGACGTGCGGGCCCGGGAGCAGGCCTCCCAGCCCGAGCTGCTGGAGCGGGCGAAGCGCTGCACAGGGTTCTGGTTCTCGGGGGGGGACCAGAACCGTGTGGGTGACTGCATCGTGGGTACCCCGCTCCAGTGGGTCATCCTCGAACGCTACGCCGCGGGGGCCGCCATCGGCGGCACCAGCGCCGGGGCCGCCATCATGTCGAAGGTCATGCTCACGGGCGATGACCGGCATGGAAAGAACGAGTGGGCCGAGTTCGGGCCTGGGGCCTACCGCACACGGGAAGGCATGGGCTTCCTCCCGGAGGGCGTGCTGGTGGACCAGCACTTCCTCCGGCGGAGTCGGCAGAACCGCCTCTTCAGCCTGATCATGGAGCGCCCCGACCACCTGGGGCTCGGCATCGACGAGGCCACCGCCCTGGTGGTGAAGGAGGGGAAGGCGACCGTGGTGGGCAACCGCTCCGTGATGGTCTTCGATCCCGCCGGCATGACCGTGAACGGCGGGGCCCTGCGCGACCTCCGGGTCCATGTGCTGCGAACTGGGCAGTCCATCGACCTGACCACTCGCAAGGTCGCCCCTTGAGCCGCACCGCCCGCTTGCTCCGCGCCGCCGGGCTGCTCCTGGCATTTGGAATCACTGGCACCGCCGCTCTGCCCCCAGCGCCCTTTCCGGTGGACCACCGCGCCATGCGCCGGACCGTGTCCTACGAGGAGATGCTCACTTTCCTCAAAGGCGTGGCGAAACCCGGCTTCATCACCATCACCGAGGAGGCCAGGAGCATCGAAGGCCGAAAGGTCCTCCTGGTGCGCCTCAACCGCGGCGGGGTCAAGGCCCGCTTCAAGGTGCTCTACTACGCCCAGCAACACGGGGACGAGGTGGCGGGCAAGGACGCCCTGCTCACCCTGATCCGCGACATCGCCGAGCGGCCCGCACAGCTACCCGAGGATGTGGATCTCTACCTCATGCCCATGCTCAACCCGGACGGCGCCGAGGCCCACCGTCGCGTCAACGGCGCCGGTGCGGACCTGAACCGCGACCACCTGCTGCTCGCCCAGCCCGAGACCCGGGCCCTGCATCGGGTGGCCCGCCGCATCCGCCCACACCTGGCCGTGGATAGCCACGAATTCGGCCGGGATAACGAGGACTACGCAAAGCGCGGCTGGGAGGCCTGGCCGATCATCACCATGGACGGCTGCAACCATCCGCTGATCCCTGACTACCTCAAGGGCGCGGCCCTGGAGGCCGTGACCACGGCTGCGCCCATGCAGCAGAGGGCCGGCCACGCCTACCGCCGCTATATGGTGGGCGGCCCCCCGCCGGACGAGGAGATCAGGCCCTCCACCTCGGAGGTGGATGATGGCCGCAACGGCATGGGCACCCTGGGCGCCCTCTCGTTCATCATCGAGGCCGGGGTCCGCCACCGCGCCCCTGACCCCCAGGCGGATCTGGGCGCGAGGGTGGACGGCTACCGCATCCTCTACCGGCACCTGCTGGGGGATCGCGTTTGGCGCGACCGGGTCCTGAAGCTGGCAGAGCGCGCCCGCCGGGAGCCGCTGCCCCCCTTCATCGCCACCAACACCTTCTGGGCCAACGCCGGTGGCAGGGTCAGCGCAGTGAAGGTGCGCGAGCTGGGCACGGGCCGCACCCTCGAGGTGCCCACGGCCATGGTCATGACCGACCTGGTGGTGAAGGGCAGCGTGCCCACCCCCCTGGCCTATGCCATCGAACCCTCCGCCGCCACGCGCTTCCTCCCCGTGCTGGAGGCCCAGGGCCTGCGCTTCGAGACCCTGGCCTCGCCCCGCCGCGCCAAGGTCGAGCGCGTCCAGTTCCTCCGCCTCGAAGCGCCATACGACGACCTGTACCAGCGCTACAAGGACCGCCAGATCGTCGCGCGCCAGCCCCAGGCCGACGTCGACCTGCCCGCCGGGACGCTCATCGTCCCCCTGGATCAAGACCTGGCCCGCCGCGCCATCCAGGTGCTCGAGCCCTGCCTGCTCTATGGGCTCTACGGCTACCCCGGCTTCCGCGAGCTCGCCAAGCCCGGCGCGGACCTGCCCGTCTCCCGAATCTTCTGAACCCGCTCCGGGCCCTGGGCCCGGAAGGAGTCCCCATGCTGCTATTGATCAAGAATGCCGACATCTACGCCCCGGAACCGGGTGGGCGCTGCGACCTGCTGCTTGGCGGAGGCAAGATCCTCCGCATGGAAGCCGACATCCGAATCCCCCGCAAGTACTGCGAGGTGATCGACGCCCGGAACCTCCGCGCCGTCCCCGGCTTCATCGATGGCCACGTGCACATCATGGGCGGCGGCGGCGAGGGCGGCTTCGCCACCCGGACGCCAGACCTGCCTCTCACCGATGCCATCCAGGGGGGCGTCACCACCGTGGTGGGCTGCCTGGGCACGGACGGCTACACCCGGACCATGGCGGGCCTGCTGGCCAAAGCCAAGGGCCTGGACGAGGAGGGCATCAGCACGTTCGTGTACTCCGGCTCCTACGGCGTGCCTCTACGCACCCTGATGCCCACCCTTGAGGAGGACCTGCTCTTCATCGAGAAGGTGATCGGCGCCGGTGAGGTGGCCCTGTCGGACCACCGCTCCAGCCAGCCCACCTTCGAGGCCTTCGCCCAGGTGGTGGCCATGGCGCGGCGGGGCGGCATGCTGGCGGGCAAGGCGGGCATCGTGAACGTGCACCTGGGCGATGGGGCCCGGGGCCTGGACTTTCTGCGCAGGATCTTGGCCGAGACCGAGCTGTCCGCCACCCAGATGCTGCCCACGCACATCAACCGCAACCCGCACCTCTTCGAGGAGGGCATCGCCTACGCCAAGGCCGGCGGGTTCGTGGACTTCACCACCTCCACCCTGCCCTCCTACCTCGAAGGCGGGGAGATCCCCTGCGCCAAGGCCCTGCGCCGCATGCTCGAGGCCGGCGTGGATCCCGGCCACATCACCTTCACATCCGATGGCCAGGGCAGCCTGCCGGACTGGGACCTGAACGGGAAGCTGCAGGACATCTCCGTGGGCCGAGTCACCTCGCTCTTCCCCGCCGTTCGCCAAGCGGTGCTGGAGGAAGGCGTGCCCTTCGAGACCGCCCTGCGGGTCATCACCGCCAACCCCGCGCGCATCCTCAAGCTGCGCAACAAGGGCCGGCTGGCGCCGGGCCTGGATGCAGACCTGGTCCTCCTGGACCCGCAGAACCTGGAATTCCTTACGGTGGTGGCCAAGGGCCGCCTGCTCATGAAATCAGGCAAGCTGTTGGCGAAGGGGATGTTCCAGTGACCGACCAAGGTTCCAACCCGGCAGCGCAGCCCGCGGCGCCCTCTACGGGCCTGAAGATGCCCCACACCCTCGTCATCGTGGGGGCCCTCATCGTGCTGGTGCTGATCCTCTCCTGGCTGGTGCCCTCGGGCGAGTTCCAGCGCATCGAGAAGCTGCTGCCGGACGGCAGCCGCCTGAAGGTCCCCGTGGACGGCACCTTCCAGCAGCTGCCCAAGACCTACCTGGGACTCCAGACCCTCTTCCTGGCCCCCATCAAGGGCTTCCTGGATGGGGCGGGCCTCATCTCGTTCCTGCTGATCATCGGTGGCAGCTTCGGAATCTTCCAGGAGACCGGCGCCGTGGAGCAGGGCATCAAGCGGCTCACGGTCCATGTGCGCCGCCATCGCATTCTTGAACTGCTCTTCATCCCGGTGCTGATGACCGTGTTCTCCCTGGCCGGGGCCGTGTTCGGCATGGCGGAGGAGCTGATCCCCCTGGTCATGATCTTCATCGCCCTGTCGCGGGCGCTCGGCTACGACTCCATCGTGGGCACCGCCATCCCCTTCCTGGGCGCGGCGGCGGGCTTCGCCTGCGCCTTCTTCAACCCCTTCACCGTGGGCGTGGCCCAGGGCATCGCCGGCGTCCCCATCTACACGGGCCTGGGCTACCGGGTCTGCGCCTGGGTGGTGGCCACCACCGTGGTCATCGCCTACGTGATGGTCTACGCCGCCAAGGTCAAGAAGAACCCCGAGCTGAGCCCCGTCCGCGACCTGGACCTGGCCCGGGAGACCCCCAGCTCGGCGGGTGCCGGCGAGGACTGGAACGCCTCCCACATCCTCGCCCTGCTCACCTTCCTGGGCGCGCTCATCCTGCTGGTCTGGGGCGTGCTGAAGCACCACTGGTACCTGGAGCCCATCGCAGCGCTGTTCCTGGGCATGGGCATCCTCATCGGGCTCATCAGCCGGATGGGACCAAGCACAATCGCCAAGCACTTCGTGGCCGGGGCCAAGGACATGGTGGGCGTGGTGTTCATCGTGGCCTGCGCCCGGGCCCTCCTCGTCATCGCCAACGACGCCAAGATCATGGACACCCTGCTGCTCTACGGCTCCAACGCCATCCGCGTGCTGCCCCATGCCATGACGGCCCAGGTGATGTTCCTGGTGCAGTGCGTCATCAACTTCTTCATCCACTCGGGCACCTCGCAGGCAGCGCTCACCATGCCCGTCATGGCGCCTCTCTCGGACCTGGTGGGCATCACTCGCCAGACCTGCGTCTACAGCTTCGCCCTCTCCGAGCTCATCAACCCCATCCTGCCCACCAGCGCCGTCACCATGGGCATCCTGGGTGCCGCCAAGATCCCCTGGGAGCGCTGGGCCCGATGGTTCCTGCCCCTCATGCTCATCCTCGTGGTGCTGGCCTTCCTGCTGCTGGTGCCGCCGACCCTCTTCTTCCACTGGGGCCCGGTGTGAGGCGGGTGGGCACCCTCGCCCTCCCCTTCCTGCTGGTCGGCTGCCTCCTGGCCCAAGGGTCGAGTGGCGACTTCGTACGCGCCAAGGAACCCGAGACCAGGTCCGGACCGATGAGCACCGCCCTGGAGAGCCTCGATGCTGCCCGCCTCGCCCGCCACATGGCCTGGCTCGCCGATCCCCGGCGCGAGGGGCGGGGCCTGGGCACCCGGGGCCTGAATGCCACGGTGCACCATCTCAAGGACCAGCTGCAGGCCATGGGCGTCCCGCCCCTGGGCACCTCTCCGCTCCAGGCGGTGCCCCTGCGCGAGGTCCGGCCCGGCAAGGGCTCCATCCGCCTCCGCACCACCTCGCACCTGTTCACCTTCCACGCCGGACAGGACGCGGTCCTCCCCGCCATTGAACCTGGCGTCCTGTCCGGGCCAGTGGTCTTTGTGGGTCACGGAATCCAGGAACCCACGCTGGGCCACGATGACTTCCGCGGCCTCGAAGTCCGGGGCCGGATCGTGGCCTTCCTGGACGGCCTTCCCCCGGGTGAACCCTGGAAGAAGCCGGAGCTGATCGAACGCTACGCCTCGCCTCGCCCCGCGGACCGCTACGACCAACGGCTGGCCCTGCTGGAGAAGCTGGGGGCCAGGGGGGCCATCGCCCTGGAGACTGGGCTCGACCAGCGCATCCGCGAGGGCAAGGAGCCCGCCCTGCCCTATTTCCTCGCAGCCAGAGGCCTCCCCCGCAGCGGAGAGCCACCCCTGGCCCGCGTGGCCTTGACGGCGGAGCTGCGGCAGGCCCTCGAGACAGGACAGGTTGAGACAGCCACCCTCAGCATCCGTGGCCGCGAAAAGGATCTGCTCGGCTTCAACGTGCTCGGCCGGCTGGAGGGATCGGATCCGTCCCTGCGCCAGGAGGCCATCCTCATCGGCGCCCACATGGACCACCTTGGCAAGCCGAACGGCGTGGTGCATCCGGGGGCCGATGACAACGCCTCCGGCGTGGCGGCGCTGCTGGAGATCGCCCGTTCCTTCGCCGGGACTCCCATCCGCCCCAAGCGCACGATCCTCTTCGCCTTCTGGACGGGCGAGGAGGAGGGCAAGTTCGGCTCGGGCCACTACACCCGCCATCCCCGCTGGCCCCTGGCCACCACCAGGGCCTACCTGAACCTCGACATGATCGGTCATCCATGGACTCCGGCGGATCTCCAGGCCCTGGCAGCGGAAGCCAAGGCGCCCGCGGCCTTCCTCGACGGCCTCGATCCCGCCCGCTTTGCCGAACCCGGCCTCTCCTCGGCCCATCGTGACCTCGGCCCCATCCTCCGGCAGGCGGGCCTGGGCACGGGCATGTCCCTGCACCTGGACTGGACGGATGGCCGCAATGGCGGCAGTGACTACCGCGACTTCGCGCGGCTCGGCCTGCCCTTCGTGCGCTTCTTCGGCAGCTACTTCCCTGAGTACCACAAGCCCGGCGACACCCTGGACAAGCTGGATCCCGAGCAGGTGAAGCGCATGGCGAGGCTCGTCCTCGCCACCGCGTGGCTGCTGGCAGATAGATGAGGCTCCTGTAACCAAGGGCTGTGAGGTCTCACCTACCGTCGATCTGTTCTCACTTTTCTTGATCGGGGTGCGTCGGTGGCTGGTCCCTCCATTGAAGAGGCAGGTCAGGGAAGCACCACTTCTGCGTACCAGCCCTTGCTCACGATCTTGGTGCCATAAGGTTCTGACAGTTTCTGCATGCGCGCGAGGATCTCGGCGCCGCGCTTCGTGCCGGCCAGCTTCGGCACGCCGTAGAGGGGACCCTCGTCGTCGATGGTGATGGGTAGCAGCTGGATGCGCTTGAGCTTGCCCTGGTTCGTGACCATGCGAACCATCACGGACTCCAGCACCTCGCGGGACTCGCGGCGGTCCCACACGGAGACGTTGAGGGGCCTGGGCATCTCGATGTCGCGCTGGTGCAGGATGTCCGCGGGGATCCGGTCCGGGGTCCGGTACTGGTAGATGAAGTCGCCCAGGCTATAGAAGATGGGCCGCCCCTTGTAGAGCTCGATGCCGCGCAGCACGTGGGGGCCGGTGCCCAGCACTATGTCAGCTCCAGCCTCGACGGCGCGGCGGAACATGATCTCCTCGTTGGGCGGCGTCTTGTCCTGGATGCCGAAGGCGCGGTGATGGGTCACGTCGTGGTTGTGGATGGACACCAGAAGCAGGTCTGTCTTGCGCCGGGCCAGGAGGATGTCGTCCTCCATGACTTCCACGTCGGCGGCCAGAGGGCCTTCCACCTTCTCCGCCTTGCCATCCTTCGCCACCAGGATCACGGCGGGGTCGATGGTGGAGAGCGAGGGCGCGTTCGCATCCTTGGCGCGATACTTGGCGGTCCAGTAGCGCATGTAGGCGAGGAGTCCCACCGTGGTCCTGTGGCCCGCCAGTTCGGTCTTCCCCAAGGCGTGGGCCTCGGCCAGGGTGGCGCCGGCGCCGGCGTGGGTGATGTTGGCCTGATCCAGGGCCTGCAGGCACTCCTTCAGGCCCTCGGGGCCGAAGTCCAGGGCGTGGTTGTTGGCCTGACTCACCAGGTTGATGCCGGTGCGGGCCAGCTCCCAGCGGAAGTCCCGCGGTGCGCGGAAGTTGTAGAAGGGGCGCTGGAGCTCGGGCCGGTCATTGAGGGAGAATTCCATGTTCCCGTAGGCCACGTCGGCTTCCTGCATGATGCGGAAGAGGCCAGCCCGGTCGGGATCCGGAAGCTGGGTGATGGGCTGGTTGAAGATCATGTCGCCCACGGCGGTGAGGGTCAGGTCGCCCGGCTCCTCCTTCAGGAGCTCCGTGATGCGCCCGGCCCAGTCGATGCGCTCGGCGGGCTCGGGAGGATGGACACGCCGCAGGTGGATGGCGCGGGCATCGTCCTTGCCCAGGCCGGTGGCGGCTTGGGCCTGGGCCGGCACCGCCAAGAGGGCCAGCAGGGCCGCGCCCAGCGGCAGGCTGCAAAGGCTTCGGTGCCTCATGCTCATGGGGTGCTCCTGTCTCTGCATTGTAGATTTGCACAATTTTGTTTCATTTTTTGGCCATGCGCAAAGTTATTCGCGCAAATTCCCGGACGACATGCAGGGCCCTATCCTGGAGCGATGACAACCCATCCCGACTACTGGAACCAGCTCTACCGGGACGAGGGCCGGCCCGGCTGGGACATGGACGGGGCCACGCCCCTCGTGCGCGAGTTGCTGGGCCTAGCCCAGCCCCTGGGGCTGCAGGCCGGCTGTGACCTGGTGGTGCCCGGCTGCGGCTACGGCCACGATGCCGCGGAACTGGATTCCGTGGGCTTTTCCGTTACGGGCCTGGATTTCGCACCCCTGGCCATCCAGGGCGCCCGGTCGCGGTACGGGGACCGGGTGGCCTGGTCCCAGGCGGACTGGTTCACCACAGAACTGGGCCCCTGGGACGCCATCTTCGACCACACCTGCTTCGTGGCCATGGACCCGGCCCGGCGCCCCGCCTATGTGGAAGCCTGCGGCCGCCATCTGCGGCCCGCTGGTCTGTGGCTGGCCGCCTTCTTCCACGATGTGAACGGCCGGCCCGGGCCGCCCCACGCCATTCCCATGGCGGACCTGCGGGGGCTGGTCGGGCCCCACTTCGAGGTCCTGCACCTGGCGGCA
Source organism: Geothrix sp. (assembly GCF_049292215.1). Lineage (GTDB taxonomy): Bacteria > Acidobacteriota > Holophagae > Holophagales > Holophagaceae > Geothrix. The sequence goes on from NZ_JBATQW010000077.1 coordinate 52,725, forward strand.
GCGACGACCAGCCATCCGCGCCGCGCGGGCCGGGAATACCTGATGGTGGCCCGCAAGCGGACCTGAGCTCAGCCGTCGGGGCGTCCCCTCCGAATCGGGCACGGTTCGTTCTACAATCGGGGAAACCCCGGAGCGACCATGCGCACGAAGACCATCCTTGCCCTGCTCTGCCTTTCTTTGTCCGCGCTGCCGGCACAGGACCTGGTGCGCCTCGGCAACCTGAAGTTCGCCCACTATGGTGCCGTGTCCTACATGAAGGAGCTGGCGCCCAAGTACAAGCTCAAGATCGAGGAACGCATGTTCGCGAAGGGCATCGACATCAGCCCGGCCATCGTGGCCGGCGAGATCGATGCCAGCGCCTCGGCGCTGGACGCGGCCGCCGCGGGCCGGGCCGCAGGGGTGCCCATCTACGTGGTGGCGGGCTTCGCCAAGGGCGGGGCCCGCATCGTGGTCAGCGCCGGTTCGGGCATCAGTTCCCTGAGGGACCTGAAGGGGAAGAAGGTGGGCGTGGCCCGGGGCGGCGCCCAGGAGCTGCTACTCCTCGCGGAGCTGGCCCAGGCGGGCCTCACCTGGTCTGACAAGCCCGGGAAGGACGTGCTGGTGATGTACCTGCCCTTCGCCGACCTGAACCAGGCCCTCATGGCCAAGAACATCGACGCGATGTGCCAGAGCGAGCCTTACAGCTCCCAGGCCATCAATCGGAAATTCGGCGTCGAGCTCATGAAGCCCTACGACACACCCCTCGGCGAGCCCATCCGCGCCCTGGTCATCACGGAGAAGCTCTACAAGGAACGGCGTGACGTGGCCCAACGGTTCCTCCTCTGCTTCGTGGAGGCCACCAAGAAGTTCATCGATGAACCGGCCTTCGCTGAGAAGTACGTCCGCGAGGCCATGTTCAAGAACCAGATCACCTCCGACGACTACCAGGACGCCATCGGCAACTCCCCCTTCAGCTACGACATGAGCCTGGAACACGCCCAGATCACCGTGGACCTCATGGCCAAATATGGCGTCGGCAAGATGGCCAACCCACCGAAGGCCGCCGACTGGGTCAAGCTGGACCTCCTGGCCGAGGCGAAGAAGCAGCTGAACATTGATCAGCCCAAGCCTGCGGTCCCCGAAAAGGGCAAGAAGGCCCCGAAGGGCAAGAAAGGATGAAGCGCATCAAGAGCGCCGCCTCCGGCATCCTCGTCCCCCTGGCGGCGCTGGCCCTCTGGCAGCTGCTGTCTTCCATGGGCTGGGTGAATGCCGTCATCCTGCCTTCCCCCATGCAGGTGCTCACCAAGTGGTGGGCCTACCTGCGGCCCCTGGAAGCCTTCGATCCCACCCAAGGCTCGTACCTCCGGTGGTGCTTCACCGGGGAGCTTATCCAGGATGCGCTCGGCAGCCTGTACCGCGTGCTGGTGGGGTTCCTCATCGGCGGCGGCCTGGCGCTGCCCCTGGGGCTCGCCATGGGCTACAGCAAGCTGGTCTATGGCCTGTTCAATCCGCTCATCCAGGTGCTGAGGCCCATCCCGCCCATCGCCTACATCCCGCTTTCCATCCTCTGGTTCGGCCTCGGCAACCCACCGGCAATCTTCCTCATCAGCATCGGGGCCTTCTTCCCGGTGCTCATGAATACCGTGGCGGGCGTGCAGAACGTGGACAGCATCTACCTGCGAGTGGGCCGCAACCTGGGCGCCTCGCGGCTCACCCAGTTCACCCGCATCATCCTGCCTGCCGCCACACCCTACATCTTCACCGGGGCCCGCATCGGCATGGGCACGGCCTTCATCGTCGTGATCGTGTCCGAGATGATCGCGGTGAACAACGGCCTGGGCTACCGCATCCTCGAGGCCCGGGAATATCTCTGGTCCGACAAGATCATCGCCGGCATGTTCACCATCGGCCTGCTGGGCCTTGGCATCGACACCCTCATGAGCCGCCTCAGCTCGCATCTGCTCAAGTGGCACCGCGGCCTGGAGCAGTCATGAGCGGTGCCAGCCACATCTCCGTCCAGGGCGTGCACAAGGTCTTCCAGAGCGGGGGCCAGGAGGTCCACGCCCTGAAGGCCATCGACCTGGAGATTCCCCGGGGCGAGTTCGTCTGCCTGCTGGGACCCTCGGGCTGCGGCAAGTCCACCCTCCTGAACGCCGTGGCGGGCTTCAGCCTCCCCACCTCCGGGGCCATCACCGTGGACGGCGCGACCATCCTGGAACCTGGGCCCGACCGGGGCATGGTGTTCCAGGAGTACGCCCTGTTCCCCTGGATGACGGTGGAGCAGAACATCGCCTTCGGCCTCCAGATCAAGCGTACCGACAAGGCCGCCCTGCAGGCCAAGGTGGACGAGCTGCTGGTGCTTCTGAACCTCCAGGACTTCAGGAAGCGCCATCCCAAGGACCTCAGCGGCGGCATGCGGCAACGGGTGGCCATCGCCCGGGTGCTGGCCATCGACTCCCCCATCATGCTCATGGACGAGCCCTTCGGCGCCCTGGACGCCCTCACCCGCCGCAACCTGCAGGACGAGCTGCTGCGGCTCTGGACGGAGCTGAAGAAGACCATCCTCTTCGTCACCCACAGCATCGAGGAGGCCCTCTACCTGGCCGACCGCACGGTGGTGATGACCTACCGGCCGGGCACCATCAAGCGCGACCTCGTCATCGACCTACCCCGCCCCCGCGACGTGGCCAGCCCCGCCTTCAACTCCCTCAAGAAGGAGCTGAGCCAGCTGCTCATGGAAGAGCAGAGCCGGCACCAGCAGGATGAGTTCAAGGGCGCGGCGGTGGACTAGGAACTGGTCCCGGGTTCGGGACCTGACTTCAATTCACGATCTTGGGCGGCAGTGGCAGGTCCACGGGGCCTCGCCCACGCGTGGCCAGACCCACGGCCAGGGTCCAGAAGGGGGCCATGTTGAGGTAGGGGACCCACTCCGTGAGAAACGACGGCAGGAAGGCCCAGTGGAAGCCGAGCATGGACCACATGACGACCATCATGACCAGGTCCAGCCCGGCGCCCAGGAGCCAGCCGACCGGACCTGTTGCCGTGGCCGGGACCTGGATGGCGTCCACGGCCAGCGCGATGGCCCAGGCTATCCGAATGCGGGTTTGCGAGAGCGGTGGCCTGGGCAGAGGTGATGGAACCATGGCGGAAGTCTACAGGATTGGGACTGCGGCGCTGAGGAACCGATGAGCGGGAGAAGAGCTTCCACAAGGACGCACCATGGCCCACATCCAATGGAAAGACCGCTACAACATCAACTTCCGTGAGATCGACGCCCAGCATCAGGGGCTGCTGGACCTGCTCAACGAGCTGAGCGACCACCTGGACGGCCGCAAGCACCCCGATACCGTGACCTACATTTTCGAGGCGCTGGGGGAATACGCGCAGACCCACTTCAGCAGCGAAGAGCGCTACATGCGCGCCGCGGGCTACCCCAAGCTGGCCCAGCACTGCCAGGAGCATGTCTTCTTCGTGAACCGGGTCAAGGAGCTGAGCAAGAGCTACGACCCGGGCGATCCCCGGGTGGTGGACGAGACTGCAGCGTTCCTGCGGGACTGGTACATGAACCACATCATCAAGGTGGACCAGGAATACGGCCCCTTTCTCAAGCGCGCCCTGCCCACGGCTGCCATCGAGGGCATCCTCCTCGGACTGGAGGGTGTGGTCTGCACCCTGGATACCGCCCCGCTCATCCAGGCCATGGCCGAAGGTTCTGGCAAGTCCGAGGATGAGGTCCGGACGGCCCTCCTGGAGGCCCCGGGGTTCCTGACCCAGCTCGAATCCGGTCATTGGGACCTGGAGCGCTTCGAGGTGGAATGGACCGGCTGGGCCGGGCAGGCAGCCGCCCCCGAGAGCCTCGCCTCGGCCTATGGGGCCTCCTACTCACCCACTCCCGCCATGGCGCAGCTGGCCGCCCGCCTGAAGCAGCACCAGCCCGTGGCCCTGGTGGGCAACGCCGCCCCCTGGATGCGCAGCCAGGTCCTCGGCCGACTGGGACTGGCTACCTCTTTCACCGCAAACGCCCTCTCCTGCGAAGCCGGAGCCCGGCTGCCGGACAAGGCCCTGCTTCTCGCCGGGGCCTCCAGCCTCGGGCTGGCCCCCGGGGCCTGCATCCTCATCCACCGGGATCCCGCCTGCATCGAGGCCGCCCAGGGGGTTGGCATGCAGACGCTCGAATACACCAACCCGGTGATGCTCATGGCGGAGCTCCGGCGCATGGGCATCGGGTTCTAGGGCGGCTTCAGGCTCGGGCCTTGCCTGTGGCCCGCAGAATCCGGATACGCAGCACGCTGGTGCGGCACAGGTCCTTGTCCACTTCCCGCGCCACCACCTCGGGGTGTTCCGCCGCGAAGCGCAGGCCCAGCGCACGGAGGAGGCTGTGCTTCTCGACCTCGTCCACGACCAGCTCCGCCCGGCCGAACACGATGACGCTGGCGTAGCGGGTGGCCAGTTCCAGGGGCAGGGTTTCGGCCAGGGTGACGGCACAGTATGAGACCCGCGGATTTGAGGTCAGGTTGTCCAGCTTGTGGCCCGCGGTGGCGCAGTGGATGACCAGGTCCCCGTCCACCACCGCGTGGTTCACGGGGACGGCGTAGGGCCAGCCCTCGGCGTCCACGGTGGCGAGCACGCCCCATTCCGCCTCCCGCAAGAGATCGAGAGCTTCCGCCTCGCCCAGCTCGCGGTCGCGCCGGCGCATGGGGTGGCTGGGCACGGTCATCGTCGCCTCAAGGCGATCCAGTTCAAGGCCTCGATGGGCGTCATGCGGTTCAGGTCCAGGGCCTCCAGTTCGGACCGCAGGGCATCGGGTTCGACATCGAACAAGGGCAGCGCGGGCTGGGAGGGCATGGGTGCGCGGGGCGGGGCTTCGGGTGCCTGGGCCAGCAGGCGCTGGGCCTTCTGGATGACCGACTTGGGTAGGCCGGCGAGGCGCGCCACCTGGATGCCATAGCTGCGATCCGCCGGGCCCTGGGCCACGCGGTGGAGGAAGTGCAGCTGCTCCTCCCACTCCTGCACCTCGACGTGCAGGTTCTGGATGCGGCTGTCATCCGCCAGCTTGGTCATCTCGAAGTAGTGCGTGGCGAAGAGGGTGCGCGGCGCACCGCCTTTGAGATCGCGCAGGAAGAGCGCGATGGCCTCCGCCAGGGCGAGGCCGTCCCGCGTGGAGGTGCCACGGCCGATCTCGTCCAGGATCACCAGGCTGGCGGAGGTGGTCTGGTTGAGGATCCGCGCGGTCTCGGTCATCTCCACCATGAAGGTGGACTGGCCCTTGGCCAGCTGGTCCGAGGCGCCGATGCGGGTGAAGATGCGGTCCACCAGGCCGAAGCGCATGAGCTCGGCGGGCACGAAGGAGCCGGTCTGGGCCAGCACCACCAGCAGGGCCGCCGTGCGCAGGAAGGTGGACTTGCCGCCCATGTTGGGACCCGTCACCACGGCCATGGGCTGCTGCGCGCTGAACTGCAGGTCGTTGGGAATGCACTCGCGGCCCAACCTTGCCTCCAGCATGGGATGGCGGGCCGCCGCCAGCACCAGCTCGCGCTCCTCGCCCAGCTCGGGCCGGGTCCAGCCCGAAAGCCGGGCCCGTTCCGCCAGGGCGGCCAGCACATCCAGCGCTGACACGGCCCGGGCCAGGGTGATCAAGTCTGCCCGATGCTCCAGCACCAGGGCGAGCAGGCGCTGGAACTGGATGGCCTCCAGCCGGGCCTGGTCACTCTCCGCGCTGAGCAGCCGCTGCTCGAAGGCCACCAGCTTCTCAGTGGTGAACCGCTCGGCATTGGCCAGGGTCTGCTTGCGGAGGAAGTGGGCCGGCACGGCCCCCAGGTTGGATTTCGTGATCTCGAAGTAGTAGCCGAACACCCGGTTGTACTTGATCTTCAGACTGTTGATGCCGGAAGCAGCCCGCTCCTCCTCCTCCAGCTCCAGCATCACCTGCTTGGCATCCCGGGCCAGGCGGCGCACGCCATCGAGTTCCAGTTCCACGCCTTCACGGATGACGCCGCCCTTCTCGAGGTCGAGGGGCGGAGCTTCTGCCAAGCAGCGTTGGAGCTCGGTGAGCAGCGGCTGGCACAGCGGCGTTTCTCCGGGCCAGAGGCCGAGATCAGCCACTTCCGTGGCCCAACCCTCGTCCTGGATCCGCGCAGGCAGTTTCTGGAGCACGGCCAGCCCCTCGCGCAGCTGGGCCAGTTCGGGTGGCGTGGCGAGGCCCAGGGCCACGCGGCCCAGCAGGCGGTCAAGGTCGGGCACCTGGGCCAGCAGGGTCTGGATGGGGCCGCGGCGACGGTCCTCGGTCAGCCAGGCCACCTGGGACCAGCGGCGTTCCAGGGCGGAGCGTTCCCGTAGCGGCTGCTCCAGCCAGGCCTTCAGCAGGCGGGAGCCCATGCGGGTGCGGCACTGGTCCAGCAATGCCAGCAGCGAACCGGCCCGGCCACCATCCATGCCATTGGTGAGGACTTCGAGGTGCCGGGCGCTGGTGGCATCCACCAGTGGGCCGGAGGCGCCGAGCTCCAGGGCCACGCCCTGCAGGTGGGCGGGGCGGCCCTTCTGGGTGGCTTCTACGTGGTCGAGCAGGGCCGCCAGGGCGCCCAGCGCCGCCGGATAGGGGTCCAGGCCCACACCCTCCAGGTGCTGCCAGCCGAAGAAGGCCAGCACCTGCTGCTTGGCGCGGGAGGCCTCGAAGCGCCAGGCGGGCAGCCGGGTGCGGGCGGCCTCCAGGTCCGCGATGTCCTCGGCCCCCTCGGCCAGGATCAGTTCCTGGGGCTCCAGCCGCTCCAGGGTGGCCTGCAGGGCCTCCTGGCCCTCGCCGGGCAGCACCCGAAGGGCCCCGGAGGCCAGCTGCAGCAGGGCCAGACCCCAGGTGGTGCCGGTCCGATGCAGGGCGCAGAGCCAGCGGGCATCGTCGTCCAGCCAGGTGCCGGGCGTGATGATGCGCTTGATGGCGCGGGGCAGCAGGCCCTTCACTTCCTCCGGCTTGGCCGTGGGCTCGGCGATGGCCGCGGAGAAGCCCGCCGCCAGCAGCTTGGGCAGGTACGATTTCAGCGCGAAGTGGGGCACGCCGCACATGGGCGTCTCCGCCTCCGTGCCCTTGCCCCGCATGGTCAGGGCGATCTCCAGCACCGGCGCCGCGCGGACCGCGTCCTCCCCCAGGATCTCGTAGAAGTCCCCCATGCGCGTGAGCAGCACAGCGTCCCCCGCCTCGCGCTTGAGGCCGGCGATCTGCTGCAGCATGGGAGTGGACATGGGGAGACCGGTTTTGGGCGGGAGGAGGACGAATCCTCGATCTTCCCACAGGCCCGGCGTTGCCGCGAAGATGGAGCCATGGAACGGGTGGAGTGCATTGTCGTCGGCGCTGGCGTGGTGGGGCTGGCCATCGCCCGGAAGTTGGCGATCCAGGGCCGGGAGGTGGTCGTCCTCGAGTCGGAGGACCGCATCGGCACAGGCATCAGCTCACGCAACAGCGAGGTCATCCACGCGGGGATCTACTACCCGAAGGATTCGTTCAAGGCCCGGCTCTGCGTGGCGGGCAACCGGGCCCTCTACGCCTACTGCGCCGAGCACCACGTGGACCACCACCGCTGCGGCAAGCTCATCGTGGCCACAGACGCCAGCCAAATCGAAGCCCTGCGCCAGCTCCAGGCCCGGGCCGCGGCCAATGGCGTGGCGGACCTCCAGTGGCTCGATGCCAAGGAGGCCTTGCGTCTGGAGCCGCGCCTCCACTGCTCGGCGGCCCTGCTCTCCCCCAGCACCGGCATCGTCGATAGCCACGGCCTCATGCGCTCCCTCTGCCTGGAGGCGGAAACCGCAGGCGCCACGGTGGTGCGGAAGAGTCCCGTGCTGGGCGGCCGAGCCACCCCGCAGGGGCTGGAAGTGCGGGTTGGTGGCAACGAGCCAATGACCCTGCTGGCGCGGCGCGTCTTCAACGCCGCTGGGCTGGGCGCCCTCGCCCTGGCACACGCCTTCGAGGAGGCGCGTCCCGCCAGCCTGCCGCCCCTGCCCCGTCGCTTCGCCAAGGGCAACTACTTCAGCCTGACGGGCGCCTCGCCCTTCTCGCGGCTGGTCTATCCCATTCCGCCCCTCGGCGCGCTGGGCGTGCACCTCACCCTGGACCTGGCTGGCCAGGCCCGCTTCGGGCCGGATGTGGAGTGGATCGACCAGGAGGACTACGACGTGGATCCCCACCGCGCCGACAGCTTCTACGCCGAGGTCCGCAAGTATTGGCCCGGCCTGCCGGACGGTTCGCTGCAGCCGGCCTACGCGGGCATCCGTCCCAAGCTCCACGGCCCCGGCGAGCCCGCCCCGGACTTCCTCATCCAGCGGGAAGCCGACCATGGCGTGCCGGGTCTCGTGAACCTGCTGGGCATCGAGTCCCCGGGCCTCACGGCCTGCCTGGCGCTGGCAGGGGAAGCGGCGGGATGAAGTGAAGAGGCCTTAAGGAGGATCGCCCTTCACGGCCTGTCGAGAACCCGTCCCACCGCCCCCAGCAGATCCACCGAGGAATAGGGCTTCGGCAGGAACGGGAAGTCGAGGGGGGCCTGGCCCTGGGCCTGCAGCGTCTCCTCGGTGTAACCGGAGACGAAGAGGCACTTCGTTTGGGGATGCTGGGTTCTCATCCAATCCGCCAAGTCGAACCCGCTGATGCCAGGAAGCATGACATCGGTCAGCAGCAGGTCGAGGGCCGCCAGCGTGGCGGCGGGGAGGGCCTTGGCCTCGGCTCCCGTGGCAGCCATATGCACGGTGTAACCGGCGCTTTCTAGAATCTGCCGGGAGAGCGAAAGGAGGGTCGGGTCGTCCTCCACGAGGAGGATGTGCTCGCCCCCCTTTCTGGAGGGGGCAACGCCAGCCAGGGGCCTTGCCTCGGCCGCACCGTCAGCCTTGGGAAGCAGGATCCGGAATACGGTTCCCGTGCCGACCTCGCTGTAGACAAGCACGGCCCCTCCAGCCTGGCGGATGGTGCCCTCCACCATGGCCAAGCCCAGGCCGGTACCTGTGCCCCGCTCTTTCGTAGTGAAGAAGGGCTCGAAGATGTGCTTCAACACCTCGGGAGGGATGCCACTGCCAGTGTCGCTGACGGAGATCTGGCAGTAAGGCCCCGGGGGGACTTCCCGGCCATGGGCGATCAGCGGATCCAGGTCGATATTGGCGGTCTCGATAGTCAGGCGCCCCCCCTTGGGCATGGCATCCCTGGCATTCACGATGAGATTGACCAGCACCTGCTCCAGTTGCCCTGGATCAACCTTCACCTTCCAGGGCGCATCGACTCCCTTCCAGGTCAGCTGAATCCCCTCCCCGATCACCCGCTCGATGAGCGGGTGGAGTTCTGCCAGCAGCGCTGCGGGATCCACCACGATCGGCTGCATGACCTGACGGCGGGCGAAGGCCAGCATCTGCTTGGTCAAGTCGGCGGCCCGCCCCCCCGCCTTGACCACCTCCCCTGCCTGACGCTCCACCCTGGAGCCAGGTTCGACGTTGCCCTTGATCAACTCGCCATACCCGATGATGGCCGTGATGATGTTGTTGAAGTCGTGGGCCACACCGCAGGCAAGGCGTCCCATGCTCTCGAGCCGCTGGGTTCGGGCCTGTTCCGCGTGGCGCTGGTCGAGCTCCGCCACATTCCAAAGCACCTGGGATGCGCCGATGACGAGGCCCGCCCCATCCTGGAGCGGGGCGTAGGATGCCTCGTAGGCAACCATGTTTCCATCCTGGGTCGGGAGCGACACAGACTCCCGGAAGCGGTCACCAGCCAGCGCTCGTCGCCAAGCGCCACCCCCCAGGCCACCATCCCCGGCAGAGGAGCTGACCAGGTCCACCTGCGTTCCAAGAGTCGCGGCCCCGCTGGTTGAGTGCCCGACCAGTTCAGCCCAGGCCGGGTTGAAAGCGACCAGCCGCAGCTCGGAATCCACCATGGCCATGGGGTCGGAGCTGCCCTGGAACTGCGCCTGGATGCGCGCATTGGAAACTGTCAGTGCCTGCAGGGCCTCGGCCAGCCGAAGGGCCGCCGAGCGTTGCTCCCGCAGGGTCTGGGCAAGAACCATCATCGAGAGCGAGGTGACCATGCAGAAGGCCTGGCACCAGAGCATCCGAGAGAAGGGGTCCGCCGACGTGGCGATGAAGGGTCCCCTTCCGTAGGCAGTGGCGGCCACGCTGACGGCCGTCAAGAGCACCGTGCCCCAGGCCGTCCAAGCGGGTCCCAGCCGAAGGGCGGCCCAGCCGAGGAACGGGAGCGCCGCCAGGAGCAACAGCACCTGGGAGGCGCCGATGGGAATTCCGTTCATATGGACTTCCCAGAGCACTGCCCCAAAGGTGAGGAGGAATAGGAGGCCTTCCAGCTTCACGCCGGGGGAGGGCGTCGCCGTCTCCTGCCGCTGCTGCGCGCTGAAGAGAAGGGCTGGTGTCAGCACGGAAGATGCCATCAAGTCCGGCGCCCACCAGTTCCACAGTGCCGGAAAAAATGGGAGGCCAAACAGCCCCCGCTGGGCAAGTCCGCCGAGGACACCGCCCACCAGGGTTGAGCCGATGGCGCTGGCCGTCACGATGGTCCCGAAATCCGCCAGGCTGCGAATGTCCGGGCTCCTCCCGTCCAGCCACCACTCGACCAGCCAGGCCCCAAGCCAGGCCTCGATGGCCATGATCGGAGCGAAGGTGAGGTGGGCAACCAGGATGGGACGGCCAAAGACCTGGTCGGCGGTGAAGTCAGCGACCAGGATGCCGAGGGCAAGCCAGGGGCGCTGGTGCCGCGGGGTCAGGAGCATGGCCGCGAGGGCGAGGCCGCTGGCCGGGAAGAAGGCCACCACGGCCTCGGTCCTCGGAAAGCCAGCCAGCGTCAGCGAGGACAGGAGGAAATAGCCCAGGGCCGTGCCCAGGAACCACGACAGGGTCCGCTCCGGGATGAGCCTGGGTGCCTCGGCCGTCGATAAAGCTGCCATGGCTGGCTTTTCGTCCCGAACTTGCCAAATCTGTACATCCGCCACTCAGTCGCGCGCCCGAGTCAGGGTGCCTACATGGCCCCGTCGGCAGTGGAGAGCGGCGCTGCGGTGGCCGCCCCCAGCCGCACCAACAGATCCCCCCGAGGCGTGGCGACATCGAGCTCATCGTAATACTCGGTCCGATCGATGAGATCGCCCAGGATCGCCAGGGCTGCCGCCAGGAGGGGATGCGTCGCGCTCAGCCAAAGGGGACCCAGGAAGCCGAGGCCCAGCCGCAGAACGGAGACCGCAGGCCGGACGGGCCTGCCCAGTTCGGCGAAGTTCTGCTTCCGGTGCAGGTAGAGCAGCGCCTTGATCAGGCCCAGCAGCAGGGCCAGGGGCCAGATTCCCGCCAGCAGGCCCAGCAGGAAGAGGCCGTTGAACAGCACGTGGGCGCTGTGGAGGTTCCAAGGTCCCGTGCGCAGGGCCACGCGGTAGAGGCGGTCAATGGCGAAGAGGGCTGCGAACCCCGCCAGGGCCGCGGGGATGCCCAGCGCCGGCTGGACGAAGGTCGCCAGGACGCCCAGCCCCAGGAAGAGCGACACTGCGGCCACCTCCCGGGAGAGCCAGCTGGTGCGCAGGTGCAGCAGGGCCCTCCAGGCCCGGCCCGGCCGCCCCAGGTGCGCCGTGCTCAGGGCCATCACCAGGGCGCCCAGGAGCAGGAAGGTCCAGCGGTGGACGGGCGGACCGCCCAGCAGGGAAGCGCCCAGCCAGGCCGCGAGCCCGCTGATCACCGTGGTGAAGAGCAGCAGCGTCCACTCGCCCCGGAGGGTGATCTTCGGGTGCGCCACCCGCAGCAGCGCTTCGAGGTAGGGCCGCATCGCCTGGCCCGGTGGCCGGTGACCCTGACGGGGCGGCTCCGGTCGGTGCAGGGGCGCGATGGTGATGGCGGGCGCTGTGGCCGAGGAGGGCAGCCCCGGCACGCCGACGAGAGGACGCCCGGGATCGAGGGCGGACACGCCCAGGGCCTCCATGGGGCAGCGGGCCACGCAGGCGGGCTCGAGGCCTTGCGCCAGCCGCTCGGGACAGAGGGTGCATTTCTCGATGGTGCCCAGGGCTTCATTGAATTTCGGCGCATCGTGGGGGCAGGCCCAGGTGCAGTAGCGGCAGCCCATGCAGCGATCTGCGTGGATGGTCACAGCACCTGTGGCCGCGTCCTTCGTGTAGGCGTCCGCCGGGCAGTGCTCGAGGCAGGCAGGGGCATCGCAGTGGTGGCAGGCGAAGGAGAGGTGGAAGACCGGCAGGTCGGGGTGGCCGCAGGCGTTGAAGGTGTGGACGGTGCGCCAGGGGCGGGACTGGTGCTCGCGGTTCTCCATCCAGCAGGCCAGCACACAGGCCTGGCAGCCGGTGCAGCGGTTGGGGTCGAACGTGAACTGGGTCGCCGTCATGCCCGCTCCACCTCGACCAGGTTGTCGTGGAAACCCGCGCCAAAGCCCAGGTCTGTCTCCCGCCCCAGGGAGAGCTGGTTCACCGAGCCGCCGTCCTCAGCCCCGAAGCCGTTATAGGCCGCCACGGTGCCCGTCCGCATCCCAAAGTGGATGCGCAGCGGCAGTTCCAGGCTGCCGCGGTCGTTGAAGACGCGCACCCGCTGGCCCTCCTTCAGACCGCGCAGGTGGGCATCCTCGGGGCCCATCTCCAGGCTGGGCCCGGGCATGAGCTGGCGGATCACCTGCAGGGGCAGGAACTGGCTGTGGATGGAGTTCTTGGTGTTGGGCGTGAGCAGCTGCAGCGGATGCTTCCCGCCCCCGGCGGCCTGGCTCTCCACGGGCGGTGTGAAGTCCGGCAAGGCCTGTGCCCCCCAGCGGGTGACAGCCTCCTCGCTGAGCAGCTCCACCTTGCCCGAGGGCGTGGTGAAGCGCAGATCCGAGAAGGCGACTTCTTCCGCGCCCGGGGCCAGCACCGCCCCCTGTCTCAGTTGTTCGAGGCTGATGCCATGGGGCGCGATACGGGCCTCCAGCCAGGCCTCCACGCCCGCGTCGCCCGGCTCCGGCAGGCACTCGGCCAGCTGATCCAACGTGAAGCCCAGTCGCTGGCCCAGGGCGCGGTAGATCTCGGTCTCGGGCCGCACCTCGCCGGGGGGCTCCACCACCTTCTGCCGGAGCTGCAGGTAGGCGTGCCAGTAGGCGCCGATGACATCCGTCTGCTCGAAGAGGCTCTTGCTGGGCAGCACCAGGTGGGCCTCCCGGGCCGTGTCCGTTAGCCGCTCGTCCACCACCACCAGGAAGTCGAGGGCCCGCAGAGCGGCCAGCACCGTGGGCGTCTCCGGATTCTGCGCGGCGGGGTTACCCCGCTCCACCCAGCCCACCTTCAGCGGCGGATCCTGCTGCGCAAGCATGTCCGTGCCCAGGCGCGCGGTGCTCACGGAGACGCGCAACACGCCATCGGGCTGCTCGGGCGGGTAGAAATCCAGGGGGTCCTTCAGGTGCCCGAAGATCTGGGTGGCGAGGTTGGCGTAGACCCAGCCTGCACCGGGCTTGCCGAGGTTTCCCGTGAGGGGCAGCAGGGCCTGGATGGCCCGCATGGTCTGGCCGCCGTTGGTGTAGCGCTGCATGCCGAAGCCCGCGCAGATGCTCATGGGGGCCACCTGCCCCATGAGGTCGGCCAGCTCGAGGAGCTGCGCTTCGGGAATGCCGCACACCTGGGCGGTTCGAATCGGCGTCCAGGCTTTCACCATGGCGGCGAAAGGCTCGTAACCCAGGACATGTTCCCGGATGAAGGCCTCGTCCACTTGGCCGTCCTCGATGAGCAGGTGCGCCAAGCCCAGGGCCAGGGCCCCGTCGGTGCCCGGCCGCGGCTGCAGCAGCAGGTGGGCCCGGTCGGCGGTGGGCGTGCGGCGCGGATCGATCACCACCAGCTTCGCCCCGCGCTCGAGCGCCTGATGCACGAAGCGCATCTGGTGCAGGTTCGTCTCCGAGGCGTTCTTGCCCCACATGACGATGAGGCGGGATTGGGCGATGTCCCAGGGCGCGCTCTGGCGGTTGTCTCCGAAGGTGAGGCGCGTGGCCTCCAGGCCCGCGGGCCAGCAGAGGTCACCATACGTGGTGGTGCATCCGCCGAACTGCCGCCAGAAGGCCAGGCCACAGCCGTTGAGCAGGCCCTTGGTACCGCTGGCCGCGTAGTAGAAGACCGACTGCGGCCCGTGTGAGCTCCGTGCCGTGTCGAGGTGGCGGGCGATGAGGTCCAGCGCCTCGTCCCAACCCACCCGCTCGAAGCTGCCGGAGGCGGTCCGCTTCATGGGATGCAGGATCCGCTCGGGACTGGCTTGGCGTTCCAGGTAGCTGAGTCCCTTGAGGCAGGGGCCTTCGGAGGTGGCCAGGTTGCCTTCATGGGGATCGATGGCCGTCACCCGGCCCTGTTCCACCGTCACCCGCATGGCGCAGGTGCTGTAGCAGTTCCGGGGACAGGCGGTGGTGTGGACGGTCATGGCACTACCAGGATAGGGAGGGCCATGCGCCGGGTCGTGCTCCTCCAGGCGCTTGTGATCAAGATCCGCAGGGCGGCCCGGGGCCGCTAACCTGGGGCATGTCCGCACCCGAAGCCCCAGGTCCCGCCACCGCCCCACCGGCCGCCACCCCGCCCGAGATCTCACTCTGCCTGGAGCTGGGTCGGGCCTTCCAGGCCTTCGGGATCCCTGCCCACCGCTTCGAGGACGCCCTGGCGCGGATCTCGGAGCGCCTGGGCCTGGAGGGCCAGTTCTTCGCCCTGCCCACTGCCTTCTTCGCCTCGCTGGGGAAGGGAGGCCACCACTGGACCTTCATCCAGCGCAGCCCCTCCGGCGACGTGAACCTGGAGAAGCTGTCGGACCTGCAGGAGACCACAGACGCCCTCATTGCCGGGCAGCTGGACGCCGCCGCTGCCCGCGACCGGGTGCAGGCGATCCTGGCGGCGCCGGACCGATGGGGCGCGTTGCTCACGGTGCTCTGCTTCGGCCTCGGCTCTGCCCCGGCCGCCATCTTCTTCGGGGGTGGCTGGCGGGAGATGCTCCTCACGGCGGTGCTGGGCGCCCTGGTGGGCCTCACCGCGATCCTGCTGGGACGGAAGGCCGGCCTGTCCCGGCTGGTGCATCCCGTGGCGGGCACCCTGGTTGGCTTTCTGGCCCTGGCCGCCGCCTACCGGTTCCCCCAGGTCTCGCCCCAGGTGCTCACGGTGGCGGGCCTCATCGTCCTGGTGCCGGGCCTGCGCCTGGTGGTGTCAATGAACGAGCTGGCCACCGGCAACCTCGTCGCCGGCACCGCACGCCTGGTGGACACGGCCATGACCTTCCTGTCGCTGGGGTTCGGCGTGGCCCTGGGCCAGCGGCTCGCCGTATCCATGCTTGACCGCGCCTTGCAGGGCACGCCCCTGCCCCTGCCCGGCTGGACGATCCTGCCCACGCTGCTGCTGGCCGCCGCCGCCTTCGTGGTGATCTTCAAGGCGCGGCCCCGGGAGCTCCCCTGGATCTTCGCGGCCTGCGTGCTGGCCTTCTTCGGCACGCGCCAGGGCGCCGTGCTGCTTGGGCCCCAGTTCGGCGTGGGCCTGGGCGCCTTCGCCCTGGGCCTGGGCAGCAACCTCTTCACGCGGTTCACCCGGCGCCCCTCGGTGGTGACGCTGCTACCGGGACTGATGGTGCTGGTGCCCGGGGGACTCGGCTTCAAAGGCCTCGAGTTCATCATCCAGAAGCAGCTGGTGATGGGCCTCGACACGGCCTTCCAGGCCCTCTTCGTGGCCATCGCGCTGCTCACGGGCCTGCTGCTGGCCCACGCTGCCGTGCAGCCGAGGACCGCGCTGTAGGGGCTTGGCTGGCGCGGTTAGACCCGCCCGAAGTCCCCCTCAGGAAGCCGCCCGGAGCGAATTGCCCCGAGTTGCCTGGGGTCTGTTCTCCCGGGCGCCGCTCCCCGTTCCCGCCCCTAGTAGAACCGCAGGGCCAGGGAAACCCCGCCCCAGCCGGGGCCGGCCTGGACCTGGAAGCCGACGAAGCGGCCCGGATAGAAAGCAACCCAGCCGTGTGGCCCAGAGCGCACGGTGGTGGTATCCAGCTTCGTCTGCTCCTCGGCCGTGAACCACCCACCGTGGTCGATCTCCCACCCGGAGCTGTGGCGACCGTAGCCAAGCCCCCAGGCAAAGCCACGTTGGCGGGTCACAGCCACACCAAAGTAGCCGGCTGTATCCACTCGGCGGAGGGTCCCCCGGTCATTGAAGTTGATGTCGAAGTTCCAGTTGTTGCTGCCGGGATGTGGTCTTCCTCCCCCGCCCAGGTAGAAGCCGATCCCGGGCCTGAAGGTGTAGTGGACATCCAGGACCAGGGGTGCGGCATCGAAGGCGGTGCCGAGGGACATGCCCCAGCCGTGGGGGATCCTGGGGGCATAGGGATCAGCCTGCGCCAGAAGTGGGAAAGCCATCAGGAGGACCACCAAGACCTGTCTCATGGGTGACTCCAGCGGCCAATATGGGAGCCAGAAGGGTGGCGTCAAGTCGTATCCACTACTGGAATCACCCTGGATCTCAAGGCCGAGGTGTGATTTGATTTGAAGAAAATTTTAGTGCTTCGTAATCATATTTGTCCGATTATGGTGAATGAGGTGTCCCATGTCCCTCCTCCCCTTCACCCAGAAAGCCAATGACGCCCTGGTGGCCGCCCAGGAACGGGCCCGCCGGGACCAGCATCCGGAACTCGTTCCTCAGCACCTGTTCGGGGCGCTGCTCGGACCCGAAGCGGGTCTGCACCCGCTGCTGGAGCGGGCCGGCCTAGCCCCGGAGTCCATCCAGGGGCTGGCGGACGCCGCCGAAGGCCTGATCGCCAAGCTGCCCCGAGCCGTGGGCGGGGCCGAGCCCCAGGTCGGTTCGGCCTTCCGGCACTTTCTTGAAGTGGCCAGTGACACGGGTCGCGGCCTCGGTGACCGCTTCCTGGCCACGGACGCCCTGCTGCTGGCCCTGGCCAACGCCCATACCGATGCCAAGAAGGTGCTGGAGCGCTTCGGCCTGGACCGGAAGAAGCTCGAGGCCGCCATTCGAGAGGCCCGCAATGGCTCGAAGGTGGAAGACGAGAAGGCCGAGGAGAAGTTCGCCAGCCTGGAGAAGTATGCCAAGGACTACACAGCCCTGGCCGCGGCCGGGAAGCTGGACCCTGTCATCGGCCGGGATGAAGAGATCCGCCGGCTACTGCAGGTGCTCTCCCGCCGCACCAAGAACAATCCCGTGCTCATCGGCGAGCCCGGTGTTGGCAAAAGCGCCATCGTGGAGGGCCTGGCCCAGCGCATCCACAAGCGCGATGTGCCCGAGAGCCTCAAGGGCCTGCGGGTCATGGGCCTGGACATGGGGGCCCTGGTAGCCGGAACGCAGTACCGGGGCCAGTTCGAAGAGCGCCTGAAGGGCATCATCCAGGAGGTGGAGAAGGCCGAAGGCCAAGTGGTGCTCTTCATCGACGAATTGCACCTGCTGGTGGGCGCCGGGGCGGTATCGGGCGGCATGGACGCGGCCAACCTGCTGAAGCCGGCCCTGGCCCGGGGCGAGCTGCGCTGCATCGGTGCGACCACGCTGGACGAGTACCGCAAGTACATCGAGAAGGATGCCGCCCTGGAGCGCCGCTTCCAGCCCGTCTTCGTGGACGAGCCCAATGTGGAGGACGCCATCTCCATCCTGCGCGGCCTGAAGGAGCGCTACGAGCTGCACCACGGCGTGCGCATCCAGGACGCCGCCCTGGTGGCTGCCGCCCAGCTGAGCCACCGCTACATCGCCGACCGCTTCCTGCCCGACAAGGCCGTGGATCTCATGGATGAGGCCGCCAGCGCCGTGCGCATGCAGTTGGACAGCCGGCCCACGGAGATCGATGTCCGCGAGCGCCGGGAGATGCAGCTGCAGTTGGAGCGACACTCCCTCACCAAGGAGAAGGACGCGGCCAGCCGCGAACGGCTGGCGGACCTGGAAAAGGAATTGGCGGAGTTGAACGAAGAGTTGGCGGGGCTCCGCGCCCAGTGGGAGAACGAGAAGAAGGTCATCGAGGGGACCCGCGGGCTCCAGAAGAGGCTGGAGGACCTGCGCTTCGAGCTGGAACAGGCCAAGGTGAAGGGCGAGTACGAGCGGGCCTCACGCCTGGAGTACGGCGAGATCCCGGCCCTGGAGAAGCAGCTGGCGGCCGCCTCTCCCAGGGAGAGCGCCATGCTCCGCCTGGAGGTGGGCCAGCCCGACATTGCGGCCATCGTCAGCCGCTGGACCGGGATTCCGGTGAACCGCATCCTCGAAGGCGAGGTGGAGAAACTGCTCAAGATGGAGGCCCGCCTGCGGGAGCGCGTGGTGGGCCAGGATCCCTCCCTGACCGCCATCGCCGATGCCCTGCGCCGCAACCGCGCGGGCCTGGGCGATCCCAAGCGCCCCATCGGCAGCTTCCTCTTCCTGGGGCCCACCGGCGTGGGCAAGACGGAAGTGGCACGGGCGCTGGCGGAGTTCCTGTTCGACGACGAGAACGCCTTGGTGCGCATCGACATGAGCGAGTTCACCCACGAGGCTGACGCCACGCGCCTCATCGGCGCCGCACCCGGCTACGTGGGCTACGAGGAGGGCGGGCGCCTCACGGAGGCCATCCGCCGCCGTCCCTACGCGGTCATCTTGCTGGACGAGATGGAGAAGGCCCACCCCAGAACCTTCGACATCTTCCTCCAGGTGCTGGAGGACGGCCGCCTCACGGACGGCCAGGGGCGGACCGTTGATTTCCGCAATACCGTGGTGCTCATGACCACCAACCTGGGCAGCCAGGCCATCTTCGATGCTGGCGGCGATCCCTCCAAAGCCGAAGCCGCCGTCCAGGACGCCCTGCATGCCCACTTCCGTCCCGAGTTCCTGAACCGCCTCGATGAGGTGGTGGTCTTCAGATCACTCACCCGGGAGGACATGAAGTTCGTGGCCCGGATCCAGCTCAAGCGGGTGGAAACACTTCTCCAGGCCCAGCGGCTGGAGCTGGAAGTCCCCGAAGCAGCCCTGGCCTGGCTGGCCTCCGAGGGCTTCGACCCCCACTACGGGGCCCGACCCCTCAAGCGGCTCATCCAGCAGGTCGTGGTGAACCCCCTGTCCCGCATGGTCCTCCAGGGCCAGCTGAAGCCTGGCGGCCTTGCCCGTCTGGCGGTCCGGGACGGACAGCTCCTGGTGGAGGCTGAGGCGGTTCAGTAATAGCAACCGGGCCCCCGAAACTTGCCCCGGACCGGCTCCCGTCCGATGAGGGTCGCGTAGCCGGAGTCTGCGTGCCCCTCCCCTCCCCCATCCCCATCCTCATCGTGGACGATGAGGCGGACTTGCGAAACCTGCTGGTGGAGGCCCTGGAGGATCAGGGCTATGCCGCCGTGGGGGCGGAAGGCGGCGCCCAGGCCCTAGCCCTGGTCAGCGAACGCCACTTCCCAGTGATCTTCACGGACCTCAACATGCCTGGTGGGCTGTCGGGACTGGAGTTGCTCCGGGCCGTCCATGACCAGGACCCTCAGGCCATGGGCATCCTGATGACCGGCTACGCCACCACGGAAGCTGCCATCCAGGCCTTGAAGCGGGGAGCCTACGACTTCATCCAGAAGCCATTCAAGCTCATCGAGATTGAAACCAGCCTGGAGCGTGCCCTGGAACACTACCGCCTGCTGCGGGAGAACGAGGAATACCAGCAGAACCTCGAGCACATGGTGGAGGCCCGCACCCAGGAGATCCTGGGGCTGAAGAACGACATCGAGAAGCTGTTCGAAGGCTTCGTGAACGCCTCCGTGACGGCCATCGAGGCCCGCGATCCCAGCACCTCGGGTCACTCCAGCCGGGTGGCCGACCTGACGGTGGGCCTCGCCGAGGCGGTGAACCAGACGCCCAACGGCCCCTACGGTGGCCTCCATTTCAATCCTCTGCAGATCCGTGAGATCCGCTATGCCAGCCTCCTGCACGACTTCGGCAAGGTGGGTGTCCGCGAGCAGGTGCTGGTGAAGGCCAAGAAGATCGAGGGCGAGCACCTCGAGAGCATCTACCAGCGGCTGCACCAGCGGACCCTGGAGTCCATGCGCGACCGGATGCTCGATGCCTGGAGCAAGGGGAACACCTTTGATCACGACGCCCTGGCAAGCCTCCTGGGCGAACAGGAGGACGAGACCCGGCGCCTCATGGACCTGGTCCGGCGCAGCAATGAACCCACCGTCCTGCCCGAGAAGGTGGCCCTGGAACTGGTCCAACTGGAGGACCTCACCTACCAGCACTGGTCGGGGGACCGCCGGACCCTTATCGAGCGCCAGGACATCGACCTGCTGAAGATCACGAAGGGCAGCCTCTCGGAGGAGGAACGGGACGAGATCCAGAACCACGTGACCTACACCTACCGGTTCCTCAGCCAGATCCCCTGGACCTCCGAGCTTGCCGGTGTCCCCCTGATCGCCTGGGCCCACCATGAACGCCTCAACGGCAAGGGCTACCCGCGCCAGCTCAAGGAGCCGGACATCCCGGTCCAGAGCAAGCTCATGGCCGTCTCGGACGTCTATGACGCCCTCACGGCCGCCGACCGACCCTACAAGGCCGCGGTGAGCGTGGAGCGCAGCCTCCAGATCCTGGAGCAGGAGGCCAAGGTCAACCTGCTGGACACGGAAGTGCTGCGCATCTTCCTGGAAGCCCGAATCTATGAGCGGACCGTTCCGCATGGCCTGGCCCCATGATCCAGCAGCCCATCCTCATCGTCGACGACGAGCCCGAAGTCCGCGAGACCTTGCTCGAGGCGCTGAGTGAGCAGGGCTACACCGCCGAGGCGGTGTCGAGCGGCGAGGCCGCCCTGGCCCGCATGGCCGACCGCTCCTTCCCCGTGGTCCTCACGGACCTTCACATGCCCGGCGGGCAGACGGGGCTCGATCTCATCGGTGCGATCCGGCACCAGTTCCCGGACACGCTCTGTGTGCTCATCACGGCCTACGCCACCCTCGACACCAGCATCGAGGCCCTGAAGCGCGGCGCCTACGACCTGATCCAGAAGCCCTTCCGGCTGGCTGAGATGGAGGTGGTCCTCAATCGGGCCCTGGACCATGCCAGCCTGCTCGGGAAGGTCCGTGACTACCAGGTGGAGCTGGAGAGCCGGATCCTGAGCCGGACTCGGGACCTGCGGGAGGCCCACGCCGAAGCCCTGGCGCTCTGCGATCTGGGGTTGCGGGCCCTCGATGCCCCCTCCTTCAAGGCCGCGCTCGATCCACTGCTGGACCGCCTGGCAGCCCGCTGGTCCCCAGATGGCTTGGGCATCTTTAAGCGGAGCAAGGACGGCGCTCTGAACTGTGTGGCGAGCCGGGGGCGCCTCGCCCTCCCCCAGCGGCTTGAGCGGCCCCACCCTGGACCGCTGACGGCGCCCGGGCTGGGCTATTTCGAAGACCACCTGCTGCCCCTCGGCCCCGCTGGCTGGGTCTACCTTGGCTTCGACTGCCGCTCAGCCTTCATGGAGACGGACCCGGCCTTCCTACTGCTGGCCCGGCACCTGGAGCTGGTCCTCCGGGTAAGGTGAGGGGATGACCAGCCCCCATCAACTTCTCTGGAGCGGCTTTCGTGGCCTCGATGCCGCGGAGGTAGACCTGCCCTTCCGCCCGGGGGGGATCATCCTGTTCGCCCGCAACCTGGATCCAGATCCCGTCCTGGGCCCACCCCGCTGCCGGGCCCTCATCGACGGCCTGCAGGCTCGCTTCGGCGGGGACCTCCCCCTGGCCGTGGCCCTGGACCAGGAGGGCGGCCCCGTGAGCCGGCTCCGGCCCTGGACCGGCCCCACGCCCCCCCTGCGCCAGCTCTGGACCCGTGGCGGCCCGTTGGCCTGCGCTGCCTGGGGCCAGCTCTGGGGCGAGGGCCTGCGCCTGCTGGGCTTCAACGTAGACTTCGCCCCCGTGGTGGATCTCTGGGACGGTCATCCCGGCGCTGGCATCGGGGATCGCGCGGCCAGCGCCTTGCCCGCCGAAGCTGCCCAGGCCGCCGGGGCCTTCCTGCACGGCCTGGAATCTACGGGGGTGCGGGGCTGTCTCAAGCATTTTCCGGGTCTAGGTGGCACCACCCTGGACAGCCATCAGGGTCTGCCGGCCCTGGATGACGCCGCCCAGGTGAACCGCAACGCCGCGGCCTTCATCCCCCTCGCCCAGCCGGACCGGCTGGTCATGGTGGCCCACCTCCGTACCCCGGCCAGCGGCACGCTGCCGGCGAGCCTCCACCGCGCCTCCGTGGTGGACAACCCCTGGGGCATCCAGGGCCGGTTCCTCCCCGACGATCTGGAGATGGGCGGCTGCGCCGACTGGAGCTGGGACGACCGGGTGCGACTGTCCCTGGAAGCCGGCCACCAGTGGCTGCTGGTCTGCCAGACACCGGCGGGCTGGACGGCCTGTGCCGAAGCCGCTGGGCGGCTCCCGGAGGCCCTCTGCACTCAGGCCATGGCCTCGACCAGGACCATGCGGAGGCACCTGCCGCCGGCGGTGCCCTTCGACCTGCCGGCCTGGAACAGTTGGATCGCGCGGCTCCAAGTGGCCGCAGGGGAGGTGTGATGGCCGGTCGAATCCTCATCGTCGATGACAACGCCATGATCCGCAGCGAGATCAAGGCCGTCCTCATGAAGGACGGCAGTTTCACGCACTTCATGGAGGCCTCGGACGGCCTGACGGCCTTCAAGACCATCATGGAGCAGCCCCCAGACCTGGTGCTCTGCGACCTGGTCATGCCGGGCTTCGATGGCCTGAAATTCCTGGGCCTCAAGGCCAGCCGGAAGGAGCTTGAGCAGATCCCCGTCATCATCCTCACGGCCGAGGATGACCTGGACCGCAAGGCCGAGATCCTTGAGCGCGGCGCCTCCGATTACGTCACCAAGCCCTTCCACGAGAAGGAGCTGCTGGCCCGGGTGCGCATCCACACCAAGCTGAAGCTCCTCCAGGACGAGCTCCGCGAGAAGAACCTCCAGCTCGAGACGCTCTCCGTCACGGATCCGCTGACGGGCCTGGCCAACCGGCGACGGCTCATGGCGCGCCTCGAGGAGGAGGTCCAGCGGGCCCGGCGCTACAAGACGCCCCTGTCGGTGGTCATGATCGACATCGACCACTTCAAGCAGGTGAACGATACCCACGGCCATGCGATGGGTGACGAGGTCCTCCGGAACATCGGCGCCCTGCTCAAGGCCAATGTGCGCACCACCGACCTTGCCGCCCGCTACGGCGGCGAGGAACTGACGCTGATCCTCACCCACACGGATCTCGACTCGGCCAAGCAGGTGGCCGAGAATCTCCGCCAGAAGTTCGCCGACCTGGAACACCAGCTCGATGGCGTCACGCTGAAGAAGACGGCCAGCATGGGCGTGGCCTCCCGCGACGGACAGGGCGATGTCCCCCACGCCGAGGAGCTCCTGAAGCACGCTGACGAGGCCCTCTACCGGGCCAAGCAGGGAGGGCGGAACCGGGTGGAGGCCTCCGAGTAGGCCCACCCAAATGCCATGAAAGCGGCCCCTGACGGGGCCGCGATCGATTCATGGGAAGCTCTACTTCGCGGCCTTCTTCAGCGCCTCGACCTTGTCCGTCTTCTCCCAGCTGAACTCGGGGCGGCCGAAGTGGCCGTAGGCCGCCGTGGCGCGGTAGATGGGCTTGCGCAGATCCAGGGCCTCAATCATGGCCTTGGGGGTGCAGCTGAAGATCTCGCGCACGGCCCGGACAATGGCTTCATCCGAGACCTGGCCGGTGCCGAAGGTGTCCACGGCGATGGACACGGGTTCCGCCACGCCAATGGCGTAGGCCAGCTGGATCTCGCAGCGGCTGGCGAGGCCGGCAGCCACGATGTTCTTGGCGATGTAGCGGCCCATGTAGGCGGCGCTGCGGTCCACCTTGCTGGGGTCCTTGCCGGAGAAGGCGCCGCCGCCGTGGTGGCCGCTGCCGCCGTAGGTGTCGACGATGATTTTGCGGCCCGTGAGACCGGTATCACCCATGGGGCCCCCAACTACGAAGCGGCCGGTGGGGTTCACGTGGTAGACGGTCTGGGCGTCCAGCAACTCGGCGGGCAGCGCCGCCTTGATCACGTCCTGGAGAATGCTGTCCCGGATGGTGTTCTGGGTGACGTGCTCGTCGTGCTGGGTGGAGATCACCACCGTGTGGATGCGCTGCACCTTGTCGCCGTCGAATTCCACGGTGACCTGGGATTTCCCGTCGGGCCGCAGCCAAGGCAGCTGACCGTTCTTGCGGACCTCGGACAGCCTGCGGGTCAGCAGGTGGCTGAAGTGGATGGGGGCGGGCATGAGCTCCGGCGTGTCGCTGCAGGCGTAGCCGAACATCAGGCCCTGGTCGCCGGCGCCGCCCGTGTCCACGCCCATGGCGATGTCGGGACTCTGCTGGTCGATGGTCACCATCACCGCGCAGGTGTTGTAGTCGAAGCCCTTGATGTGGTGGTCGTAGCCGATGTCCTTGACCACGTCCCGCACCAGGGAGGCCACGGGGATGTAGGTCTCCGTGGTGATCTCGCCGGCGACCAGCACCAGGCCCGTGGTGAGGAGGGTCTCGCAGGCCACGCGGCTGCGGGGATCGTCCTTCAGGGCGGCATCAAGCACCGCGTCGGAGATCTGATCCGCCATCTTGTCGGGATGCCCCTCGGTGACGCTCTCGGATGTGAACAGGTGTCGCCCCTGGGTTGCCATGCCGGACTCCTTGGAACACCCCCAAACAGTCGCTCAGGGGAAACATTGACTATATCGCAGGGCCCGAAGTCCTTACATCTTTCGGATGACGCGCGAATCCTTGCCTTGCCATAGGCTTGAGGACTAAGGTGGGGAGTTCCCCGTCTTCGCCAGACACCCGACTGCCCCCCTCTGGAGGAACCCATGAATCCCTTCCGACGTCCGACGCTGGCCCTGGCCCTCATGGCCGCCTCCGTACTGATGGTCTCCACCGCCTGCAAGCGCGAGGACCCGCAGATCCGGGAACTGACCCAGAAGGCTGCCGAGGCTGACAAGGCCAACCAGCAGCTGAACCAGGCTGGCAGTGAGCAGCAGAAGAAGCTGGCCCAAGCTGGTGTCAATGACATCAAGCCCAACGCCGAGACCCTCCAACTCACCGACGAGCAGAAGAAGGCCCTGGAAGAGCGTATCAAGAACGAGAAGAACAGCTCCTACCAGGCCCTGCTCCAGGAAGTGCTGGACAAGGACAAGGAGATCAAGGACCTCAACGGCAAGCTGGCCAAGCTCAAGGCCGACCTGCCCAAGCCCGACGTGGCAAAGCCCAATGACAACCACTACAGCATGGCCCTGCGCTTCCTCAAGAAGAAGGGCGTGCCCGAGGCGGAAGCCAAGAAGCTGGTGAGCCGCGTGGCCATCCTGGACAAGCTGGCCCCCGGTTTCGAGGTCTATCACTTCTATGCCAACGGCACCTACGGCACCTGGGTGTCCCAGGGCAAGGCCAAGATCACCCCCAACGATCTGATGCGCCAGGAGCGCGAGAAGATCGAAGGCGAGCGGGACGAGGCCGTGGCCCAGAATGAGAAGCTGCAGGAAGAGGTCGTCGATCTGGAAGGCCAGAAGAAGAAGATCGAGGAGGAGATCGCCGGGCTCCGCTCCGAGCGGACCAACCTCATCGAGGAGCGCGCCAAGCTCCAGTCCGACAATGCCGCACAGGTCTCCAAGCTGAACTCCCTGCACTACGTCATCGGCACCCGCGACAAGCTGAAGGCTGACGGCGTCATCGAGATCCCCGTATTCGCCAAGGACCGGGCCGGCAAGAACTGGAGCGATGACAAGTTCACCCAGAGCCTTGACCTCAGGTCAGCTAAGACCATCGTCATCAAGGCCGCAGACCTGGGCCTGAAGAAGATCGGCAAGGTCAATGTGGTGCCCGGTTCCTACCTCAAGGACGAGCACTACAAGCTGACCATCAGCGAGGACAAGATGACCGCCACCATCGAGCTCATCACCGTGAGCCGCTTTAAGAACGACAAGGTCGTCTTTGCCGTGACCGACTAGGACTTTTCACGCCCTGGAGGGGCCCCGGCTGGGGCCCCTCCTTTTTTGTGGAATTTCGGCTCCGGCCCGCCTATCGTCTGGAGACCCATCCTGGATTTCCCCTAACCACACCCATGAGGTGAAGCAATGCGCGTAAACCTGTACCAAGCGCTCCTTGGCACGTCCCTGCTGGGACTTCTCGCGTGCACTGGTGGCGGCGATTCCAAGGCCCCCATCAACCCCACCGGCCCGGCGAGCAGCCCCAGCTCGACCACGGCGGTCTTCGACCCGGCCACTGGCGCCGTGCCCCTGCCGAACATCCTGGTGACGGCCACGACCACCGCCATCACCTACACCGCCACCTCCACGCCGGCGGCAGGAACCCTGAACATCACCCCCGGCTACCCCCTCACCCCGGACAAGGCCCTGTCCTACGTGAACCTTGTGGAAATGGGCGGCTCTAACGCCGTTTCCGGTGTGAACGCCCCAATCTACATCGGCTTCACCAATGGCGTAGACACCGCGACGATCAATGCCGCCAACGTCAAGATCTTCATCGTGACCCCCGACCAGGCTCCAACAGTCAACCCCTCCAGCTTTGAGAACAACCCGCTGACCTTCACAGACGTTTCCGGGCTCTTCACCTTCAGCACCATGACCCTCACCCCCAGCGGCGTGGGTGCCTATGCCATGCCCAAGGTGCCCCTGCCCCCCGGTTACCGCTTCCTCTATGTGGTCACCAACCGGGTGAAGGACACGGCCGGCAAGCCGATCTCGGCCTCGCCCTACTTCGAAGCCCTGAAGTCCACCACCACCCTGGCCGGCTCCTTCGCCGGGCTGGAACCGATTCGCGCCAACGCCATGTCTGGGGCCAACATCAAGCTTTCCGGCTATGCGAAGGTGATGAACGACCTCATCGCCGCCAGCGCCACCACTACCATCACCCAGCGGGGCGACATCGCCCTCATGGGCCGCTTCATCACCACAGGGGCGGGCTACATCCCCGCCGATCCCATCGGGACGCCAGCCTCCCGGATGCCCGTGGAGACCGCCCTGTGGGCCTACGCGAACAACGCGAACCTGGGCGCCACTTCCCTTCTGGCCGACTTCAGCACCGCTGAAAGCCGGGCCTGGACGAATGGCGTTTCACACTTCCAGTTGATGGGGACCTCCGCCATTCCCAGTGGTGCCGGCTCCATCTCGGCGATCTTTGGCTCCATTCCCAGCGCCGCCGTGGGTTTCGTGGGCGCGGGCACGTTTGAGAGCGCCGACTTCCAGCTTGATCCCTATGCAGTGCACGCCAACCTCGCCAATGCCGGTGGCAACCTCGATGCCATCTCTGGCCTGGTCTACAATCCCGGCACGAGCGTGGCCATCGGCCCCCTCGCTGCGGCCCCGGGCACGGGCATTCTTCAGTCCTTCCGCAATGGCACCGGCGTGCTGCGCGGGTTCTACCACCAGACCCGCCGGGTGCCCTTCATCGTGGTCGCTCCCATCACACCCGCCCCGGTGGGCGGCTACCCCGTGGCGGTCTTCATGCACGGCATCGGCGGCCAGAAGGAACAGGCCCTGGGCCTGGCCAACACCCTCTGCGCCGCGGGTTACGCCGTGGTTTCCATCGATCAGGCTGTCCACGGCCTGCCGGCCAATGGCCAGCTGGATGTCACCGGGACTGCGGTGACCGGCAGCCTGACCTCGCCGCTCTACACCGGAAAGGGCATGGGCAATGGCCGGCCTCAGGCCGAATGGGCCAGCAACTTCTTCATGCTGCCCTCCATCCTCACCGCCCGCACCAACGTGCAGACCAGCGCCTTCAACCTCTGGCGCCTCGAGCGGATCCTCAAGCAGCCCGCCGGGGATCCCTCCAGCCTGCAGGCGGCCATGAGCGGCGCTGGCAAGTCCTTGAGCGCCGCTGGCGCCAGTCAGTATGTCGGCCAGAGCCTGGGTAGCATCGTCGGTTCCTACTTCCTGGCGGGCAACAGCTCCCAGACCGGCGGCAGCAACATGAAGGGCCTGCTGAGCGTTCCTGGCGCCCGTCTGGCCTGGATCCTGAAGGAGAGCCCTGCCTTCTCCGCCACCGTGGCCGGTGGCCTTGCCGCTGCGGGCGTTCCCACCGGCAGCGCCGCCTTCTACCAGTTCTTCGCCCTGGCCCAAGCCGTGGCCGACCCGATCGACCCCGCCACCATGGGCACCCCCCTGCCCGGTGCCCCTGTCTCGCGCTTCATCAACCGCCTGCTGGTCCAGGAAGCGGTGGGTGACACGGTGATCCAGAACGCCTGCGGCCAGTACTTCGTCAACGCCTTTGCAGGCCGCCAGGGCCAGTTGGGTGTCGACGTCAGCGCCACCACTGGGCTGCCTGGGTTCACCCAGGTGCTCCGCAACGGCCAGGCAACGCCCCCTGTGCCATATGTCTACGGCGCGACCCTGGCGGGCTTCAAGGCTGCGGTGGCTGCCGCCACGGCATCTTCGGACACCACGCCAACCCAGGGCGTGATGCAGTACAGCCCCGCCCAGCACGGGATGCTGCTTCAGGACTCGGCCACGGCCGCGAATGTCGCCGCTTGCCAGACCCAGATGTATGCCTGGGTGAAGTACGGACTGGTCGTCGATGGTGCCAACGCCGCCGGCTTCCCTGTCAGGGCTTCACAGACCGAAGTGTCGAAGATGGTGCTCCCCGGGCTCTACGGACCTGAGAGCCTCGCAATCCACTACCCGCTTACCCCCCAGGAATAGCTGGGGCTGCACTCACCAGGAAGCGCCATCCCCCGGATGGCGCTTCTTTTTTGTATCGATCTTCAGCGGGCCAGGTCCGGGAACGCCTCCAGCAGCTGCCTTCGTGCTTCGATCAACTCGGGCACGGCGGGGTCCCTGCGCCGGAGGAAGCCACGGATGGCCTGGAGGTCCTCGGCGGCACGCTCCAGGATCGGTAGGCCTAGGCCCACAGCCAGGAGCAGGGCCAGAGGCAGCAGGCCCATCCGCCAGCCCCAGACGACACCAGCCCCACCGGCCAGCAGGAAGGCCCAGGCAGGAAAGAGCACAGCCCCCCCCAGCAGCTTGAGCGTCGCGGTCTGGTCCCCTTCATCCGTGAAGCGTCCGGCCAGCCAGCCGGTCAGCCGGTAGGGTGCCCAGAAGAGCAGGCTCGGCGGCAGCAGCAGGGCCGCGGTCGCCAGCCGGAGGGCGGCTCCCGGCAGCCAACGGCGGATCTCCGCAGCCGGGTAGGGGTGCCCGACCTGATCGGGCCGGAGTCCCTTGGACCGCAGCCAGGCCTGGGCCTCATGGACCCGGCCCTCCAAAGCCGAGAGGTCCCCTAGGGAGAGGGCCGCCAACCGTGGCACCAGGGCCCGCACGCGCTGGCGCAGGGCCTCCAGGTCCACCCGGGCGCCAGGGGCCTCGGCGAGGAGCCAGGCCACCTCCTGGGCCAGGGCCAGGCAGCGCGCATCTGCCTCGTGGAGGGTGAGCGGCTGCAACGCCGCCCGGATCCGTGCGGTCAGGGCCGCCACGGTCTCGTGGGAGGTCCCCTGCCCGGCCAAGTCCTCGAAGGGGATCGGCGTCCCCAGCCGCAGCAGGACACTGTGCCGGAAGGTGCCGCGGTCGCCATAAACCAGGCCCGCAGGTACCAGGGCCAGGGGCACCGGGCTGGTCAATGCCATGCGGGCTGCACCGGTCTTGAGCGGGGCGAGGTCGGCCTCCGTGTGGCTCACGCCCTCGGGGAACATGGCGACGGAGTCTCCGCGGGCCAGCACCTCATGGACCTTGCGGAAGCTGCCCAGGATGGTCTCCCGCGTGGCCCCGCCGTCCTTGGGCCGGGTGACGGGGATGGCCCGGAAGGCCGAGAGGAAGGGTCGGAGTGGCAGGATCTTCCACAGGGTGGCCTTGGCCAGCCACCCGACCCTGCGGTCCAGGAGGGCGGCCGCGGCCAGCGGATCCAGCAGGCCGTTCGGATGGTTCAGCAGGATCAAGCATGACCCGGAAGGGAGGGCCGGTCCTTCGCACCGCAGGGCGCGGAACCAGATCCGCCCGAGGAACCGGGCTGTGCCGCTGCGCCCCACCTCAGGCCGACACGAGGGGCCGGCGGCGCGCCCAGATCAGCGCCACGGCCGAGATCAGGATGGCGGGAATCACCAGCAGCATGGCCTTGCCCAGGGCGGCCCCTCCGGCACCACCGGCCTCGGAGACACGACCCACCAGGGCAGGGCTGATCGCATCCCCCAGCAGGTGGATGAGCAGGACATTGATACCGGTGCCAGTGGCCCGCACCGAGGCCGGCAGACAGCTCACCGTGAGGGCGTTCACTGGGCTGGTATTGACGAACAGCATGAGCATGGCCAGGAAGAAGGCCAGGTAGGTGGCGTGCAGGTTGCCCGAGGTGAGTGCCCAGAACACCGCCGGTATGGACGCCAGGAGGGTCAAGGCGCTCAGGTCCACGCCGATGTCGGGCCAGCGATGCTGCAGGCGCTTGGTGAGCAGGCCCCCGGAGAAGGTGCCGAGGATGCCCGTGACCACCAGGAAGAGGCCGAAGACCTCTCCGGCGGAGCCCACGCTGACCCCATGCCTGCGCTGGAGGAAGGCGCTGCCCCAGAAGCCCAGGGCCCCCATGGCAAAGGTGTAGGCCACGTAGCTGCCGGTGCAGGCCACCCAGACCCGATTGGTGAGAATCGCCCGCAACTTCAGCCCGTAGGACAGCCCGGCGGCGGTATCGGTTCCCTGGTCCTGGCCGCCCCGAGGGGGATCGGCGAGGGTGGCCATACGGGCAGCGAAGAAGAGGCCCGGCAGACCGGCCACCAGGAAGGCCTGCCGCCAGCCCCAGTGCTGGGCCACGATGCCGCCCAGGGCATAGCCCAGGGCCGAACCCACGGGAATGGCCAGGTAGAACCAAGTGAACTTGGCGGCCCGCTCGTCTTCCGGGAATAGGTCGGCCAGCAGGGCCGGCCCCAGGCTGGCGTAGGCCGCCTCACCGATGCCCACCAGGGAGCGCGTGAAGAGCAGCCCCCAGAAGCCGTGGACCAGGCAGGCGCCGGCAGTGGCGAGGCTCCAGAGACCCACCCCCACGGCCACAAGACGCGGGCGGTGGAAGCGGTCAGCCAGGAGCCCGAAGAGGGGCGCACCCACCATGTAGGCCAGGAGGAAGATGCCGTTGACCCAGCCTCGCTGGGTATCCGAGAGGCCAAGGTCCCGGCCCATCGGCTCGATGACCGCCGCCACGACCATCCGATCCAGGTAGTTCACCAGGTTGATCCCGGTGAGCAACAGGAGCAGGCGTCGTGCGGCGGTCATGGCGGAGGTCAGCCCGGCGGGGCTTGGCCGTGACTACTTCTTGGGGGCGGCGGCAGGCTTCGGCGCGGCCGGTTTCGCGGCGGCAGGCTTCGGCGCAGCGGCGGCGGGAGCGCCCTCTGTGGCATCCAGGCGCTTGGAGATCTCGGCAGTGAAGGCCTTCATCCACTCGGCATCACCCCAGGAGAGGATGCCGATGGCCTGGTCGGACAGGACCAGCTGGAGCTTCTGCTCCTTGGCGAGCTGCTCGACAATGGGGGCCGCGATCTTGGTGATGGCCTCGCCGACCTTACGCTCCACACGCTGATACTCCGCCTGGCTGTCCTCCTGCATCTTCTTGGCCTCGAACTCCACGTCGCGGTACTTCTTGGCCAGGGGTTCCTTCTTCTCGGGATCGAGGCTTGGGGAGTTCAGCTGCTGCTGCAGGGTCTGGAGTTCCTGGCCCTTGGCCTGGAGCTTCTCTTCCAGGTTCTTCTTGGTGATCTCCAGCTCGGAGAAGATGGCGCCGGCCTTCTTGGAGGTGCGGACCAGCTGGTTGATGCTGAAGAAGGCGAACCGGGGGGCTTCCTGCGAGACGGCAGGGGTGGCGAGGGCCGCGGACAGGCACAGGGCGGCCAGGGACGGGGCGATGAGGCGCATGGGAGTCTCCAGGGCGAAAGAGCTATTGTAGCCGGGAACCGCGCGGGCTCCGACCGGGAATCAGAAGGTGGTCCCGATGGAGAACTGGAAGTCCGTCTTGGATTCCGTGTCGAAGGGATAGGGGTTCAGCTTCTTGGCCCAGATCAGGCGCAGAGGCGCCGGACTGATGGGCAGGAAGAAACGGAATTCGATGCCCGCCGACCGCACCAGGGTGGGGTTGGTGTAGGAGTACGAGTTCCCGGTCTGGATGTCCTTGTACGTGATCAGATTGCGGCTGAAGATCTTGGTGCCGCTGCCCCAGGCGTTGCCCGCATCATAGAAGAACACCAGCCTGAACTGGTCCGCGATCTTGAACTGGTACTCGGCGTTGGCAATGAACTGCTTGTTGCCGCCCACCACCACGGCATAGCCGTTGTTGTCCAGCAGGACCGAGCCCACCTGGCCGTATCGGTAGCCGCGGATGCTGTTCTCCCCGCCGGGACGGTACAGGTCGTAAAGGGGAAGCTCTTCCCGGCCCATGTTCTGCAGGTAACCGTAGCTCGTGTTAAAGGCGAAGATGTGCCGGTCGGCCACGTTGGTGAACTTGGCGAAGTCCCAGGTGGCCCGCAGGAAGGGACGGTCGCCCCCGAACTGCCAGCCCCCATACTCCAGGCCGAAGGAGACCCGGGTGCCGCTGGTCGGCTTGAACTGGTGGTTCACCGTGCTGTAGGCCAGGCTCTGGCTGAAGGTGGAGGTGAGCTGGTTCGGCGTATCCCGGAAGTAGAAGTTCCGGCCGCCCTCGATGCGGATCAGACGGAAGCTATAGCCCGTGGAGTAGGTGGTAAAGAAGGCCCAGGGCTGGTTGGTGAACCAGTTGCTGAGGCGCGCGCCCACGGAGACGCCGAGGCTGCGGGTGAACTGCTTGTAGGCGTTCGCGATGCCCACGCGCGAGGCGTCGTAGTCGGCAGAGCCATTCGAAAGGGACGTCGAGAAGGAGTAGGGGAGGTCGAACACGAAGGGTTCGGTGAACCCCACCGAGATGTTCTTCGAGAACTTGCCGCCGTTGTAGCTGAAGGACAAGGTTTCGCCACCGCCGCCCAGGTTCCGGGTGGAGAAGCTGACGCCCAGGGAGAAGCCGAACAGCGACCCGTAGCCACCCTGGAACAGCACTTCGTTGACGCCCGACTCCTCGCCGCGGATGACCACATCGACCTGGGGCTTGTCCTGCACCAGGTCCACCTTCGGCTCGGAGCTCTTCACGTCGAAGAAGCTCAGCTGGCTGATGCTGAGGAGGGAGTCCTTGAAACGGTCCGTCTGGAAGGGATCACCCTCGCGCATGAGCATGCTGCGCCGCAGCACCTTGTCCTTGGTGGTGAGGTTGCCTTCGAACTCAATCTTCCGGACGGTGAAGGCCTCGCCCTCGTCCAGCTTCAGAGTCGTGTCCACGATCTTGGTGCCAACCTCTTCCCTCACCTCATATTTCTTCTCGGCCCGGAAGAGGATGTAGGCCTGGTTCGAGTAGGCCTCCTTGATCTTGTCCACCGTCTGGTTCACCGCGTCCAGATCGAAGGGCACCGGCTTGGCGCCAGGCTTGGGCGCCTCGAGCGAAGGCTGGATGTTGAAGAACTTCTTCAGCATGGACTTGTTGTCCCGCTTCACTTCAGCGTACTTGCCCTGGTAGAACGTGTCGCGGAAGAGCTTCCCGCCCTCCGTCTTGAAGGTGCCCTCGAAGAACTGGTCGCCCTCGAGGATGGGGAAGGTCAGGGTGGCCCGCAGGTCGTACTTCGGGGACTTGGCCTCCTTGGCGCGCTTCTCGTTCTTCACCTTCTGCTTCGCCGTGGTGCGGTCCTCCACCTCGATGATGGGCTTGCCGATGAAGACATCCTTGTAGCCCAGCTTCCAGTAGGCCTTCTTCAGGTTCTCCAGGTCCTCTTCGAGGTTCTTGTCCACCAGCAGGTCGTGGGTGGTGAGCCAGCTGAACATCCAGTGCTGGCGGGTCTTCTTCATGGCCCTGCGCAGCTGCGCACTGGTGAAGACCTTGTTGCCCTTAAAGGCCACCGTGTAGATCTTGGCCTTGCCGCCTTCCTTGATGTCGAAGACCAGGCGGGCCACGCCGCCGGCCATGGGCTCGAGGGTGATGTCCACCACGGGGTTGCGGAAACCCTTCTCGCCAGCCTGCTCGACGATCAGGTCCTTGATCTTGCGGGCGGAGTCGGGGTCATAGATGGTCTCGGGATTGATGGTGAGCTTCTTCTCCTTGACCTTGTCCTTGATGTTGGTGAGGCCCACCTCGGTGCCGCCCCGGTAGTCGATCTCCTTGATCAGGGGCCGTTCCTTGATGCGGATGACCAGCTTCTTCCCGCCGGGCGCCTCGACCAGCTCGAGCTTGATGTCATCGAAGGAGCCACGGGCCCACAGCTTCTCCATCACCGCCGAGAAGTCCAGGCTCCGCAGGTCGTCGCCCACCTTCACGCCCGACTTGAAGATCACCGTCTCCGGGGTCTGCTTCTGGGCACCGATCACCTCGATGAGCACGATGGGTTCGATGTCCTGCGCCACTACGGGGAGGGCGAATCCCGCCACCAGGGCGAAGGGCAGCACGCCTTTCCACCACCGGGGTCGGACCCGGTTCAAAATCATGTTCCGCTGCGTCATTCAGGTGCTCCGACCAGATGGGTTTCCTGGCCTGAGGCCACGTCTCCAGTATCAGACAGGGTGGGGACCAGCTTCTCGTCCACCAGATCGAAGTTCACCAGTCCTGAGGGCACCGTCTCCTGACCGACCATCAGCTCGGCGAGGGGATCCTCCACCTGCTTCTGGATGGCCCGGCGCAGGGGCCGGGCGCCATAGGCGCGGTCGCGGAGGGTCGTCTTCACCAGCCAGTCGCAGGCAGCATCGGTGAGGGTCACGCACAGCTTGTGCTTCTGGAGGGTGATGTTGAGGTCCTCCACCAGCAGGCGGACGATCTTGCGGAGCTCGTCGTCGCCCAGCCGGTTGAACACCACGATCTCGTCGATGCGGTTGAGGAACTCGGGCGGGAAGGTCCGCTTGAGCACCTTCATGGCGTCCCCGGTCTTGGCGTCGGGACGGCCGTCCTGCTCGACGAAGCCGAGGTTCTTGTCCGACAGCAGCTCCCGGCTGCCCACATTGGAGGTCATGATGATGATGGTGTTCTTGAAGTCCACCAGGTTCCCGAAGGCGTCCGAAGCTTGTCCGTCGTCAAAGATCGACAGCAGGATGTTGATCAGGTCGGGATGGGCCTTCTCGATCTCGTCGAAGAGCAGGACGCAGTAGGGATTCCGCCGGATGCGGTCCGTCAGCATGCCGCCTTCCTCGTAGCCCACGTAGCCCGGAGGGGCCCCGAGCAGCTTGGAGACCTCGTGCTTCTCCATGTACTCGGACATGTCGAAGCGGATCATCTTCTTGACGTCCCCGAAGAGGAACGAGGCGAGGGTCTTCGCCAGCTCCGTCTTGCCCACGCCCGTGGGGCCCAGGAAAAGGAAGGAGCCCATGGGTCGGTTGGGGTTCTTGAGGCCGGTGCGGGCGCGGCGCACGGCCCGGACCACCGCGCTGACGGCTTCGGGCTGGCCGATGACGCGCTCGTTGATCCTCGGTTCCATGTTCACCAGGTTGGCCTTCTCGTCGCCCTTGAGGGCCCGCACGGGAATGCCGGTCCAGCTGGCCACCACGTCCTCGATGTCCTGCTCCGTGACCTCGGGGAACCGGGCGTAGTCCTCCTCGGTGAGATCCGAGCGGTTCTTCTGGATCTCGTCGCGGAGCTGCAGCTCCTTCTGGCGGAGTAGCACGGCCTTCTCGAAGTCGCGGCTGAGCACCGCCTCGTTCATCTCGTTGATGACGCGGTGCAGCTCATCCTCGTGGGTCTGGCCCTCGGAGGAGGCGCCGCCCGGCCCCACGCGCAGCTTCACCCGGGCACCGGCCTCGTCTAGCAAGTCGATGGCCTTGTCGGGCAGGAAACGGTCCGTGATGTAGCGGTTGGACAGGTAGACCGAGGCCTCCATGGTCTTCGGCGTGTATCGCACGCGGTGGAACAGCTCGTACCGGGCCCGGATGCCCTCGATGATCCGCAGGCTCTCGGCCTCGTCCGGGGGATTCACGGTGACGGGCTGGAAGCGGCGGACCAGACTGCGGTCCTTGTCGATGTACTTGGCGTATTCCTTGTGCGTGGTGGCGCCGATGCACTGGATTTCGCCCCGGCTGAGGGCCGGCTTGAGGATGTTGGCCGCGTCCAGGCTGCCCTCGGCGGCGCCGGTGCCGATCAGCGAGTGGATCTCGTCGATGAACAGCACCACGCTGGGGTCCTTGCTGGCCTCGGCGATGATGGACTTGAGCCGCTCCTCGAACTGGCCGCGGTACTTGGTGCCGGCCACCACGAGGCTGAGGTCCAGGGCGTAGATGCGCTTGTCCGCCAGGCTGGGGGGGATCAGGCCTTCATGGATCTTCTGGGCCAGGCCCTCCACGATGGCGGTCTTGCCCACGCCGGCCTCGCCCAGGAGGATCGGGTTGTTCTTCCGGCGCCGGCTGAGGATCTGGATGATGCGCTCGACCTCGGCGTCCCGGCCGATGAGGTTGTCGAAGATGCCCCGCTCGGCCATCTCGGACAGGTTGCGGGCGAACTCCGAAAGAAGCGGGTGCTCCTTCTTCTTCTTGGCGATCTTCTCTTCCTTGCTGCTCTCCAGCAGGATCTCCTTGGCAGCGATCAGGTCGGCGCCGGCCTCCTTCAGCAGGCGGCCCGCCAGGCAGCCCTCCTCGCGCAGCATGCCCAGCAGCAGGTGCTCTGCGCCCACGTGCTTGTGGTTGAGCTTGGCGCTCTCAGACGTGGCGTGCTGGAGGATGTGCTTGACCTCCTCTTCCATGGGGATGTCGATGCTGGTGCTGCTGGGGGTGATCTTCTTGTCCTTGGGGGTCAGCGCCGCCACCAGGCGCTCCCGGAGGCTGCTCACCTGCACGCCCATGCGCTCGAGGAGCTGGGTGCTGGTCTTCTCGGACTCCCGGAGGAGGCCCAGGAGGAGGTGGCCGCTCTGGATGCTCTCGGCACCGAACTGGCTCGCCTCGTACCGGGCGAAGAACATGACTCGACGGGCTTTTTCAGTGAATTTTTCGAACACGGGACACCCTTCCGGGTCAGGGATGGCGCCGGGGCCAGGATGGTTCCGGAGCGGTCTACCAGGGTAGCGCCTTCCGGCACCCTTGTCCCCTTTCGGCTGGGAAGGATGGGCTTGCGCCGGTATCCTGGAAGGCTGGGAGGGCGACATGAGCCTGGCTAGGACCAATCTGGCGATCCTTGGCCTCCAGTGGGGGGATGAGGGCAAGGGGAAGGTCGTGGACCTGCTCAGCCCCAAGTTCAAGCAGGTGGTCCGCTTCCAGGGCGGCAACAACGCCGGCCACACGGTGGTGGTGGATGGCGTGAGCATCGCCCTGCACCAGGTGCCCAGTGGCGCCCTGCACCCCGGTTGCTTCCTGGTGGTGGGCAACGGCGTGGTGCTGAACCTCGAGGTCTTCCAGCAGGAGCTGGACCGGCTCAAGGCCCGCGGGTTTGACCTGAGCGGCCGCCTGCTGCTGTCCGAGAAGGCCCACATCATCCTGCCCCACCACATCGCCCTGGATCAGTGGCGCGAGATCCGCGCCGACAAGGTTGGCGCCAAGATCGGCACCACGGGCCGCGGCATCGGCCCCGCCTACGAGATGAAGGCCGCCCGCATGGGCATCCGCCTGGGCGACCTGCGCCACCCCGAGACCCTGGCCGAGCGCATCGAGCCCGGCTACGCCGAGGTGCGCCTGCGCCTGGGCAGCGAGACCCCCCTGCCCAGCCTCGAGGCCATCGTCGAGGGCCTGCTGCGCACCGCCGAGCCCTTCCTCCGCTTCATCGGCGACGCCCAGGGCCACCTGCTGGGCGCCTGGGAGCGCGGCGATAGCATCCTCTTCGAAGGTGCCCAGGCCACCCTGCTCGACATCGACCACGGCACCTACCCGTTCGTCACCTCCAGCAACTGCAGCCTGGGCGGCCTCTTCACGGGCACCGGCCTGCCCCCCAAGGCTGTGGGCCAGATCCTAGGCATCGCCAAGGCCTACACCACCCGCGTGGGTGCCGGCCCCTTCCCCGCCGAGCTGCTGGACGCCACCGGGGAGCGCATCCGCCAGGTGGGCCGCGAGTTCGGCACCACCACCGGCCGTCCCCGCCGCTGCGGCTGGTTCGACGCCCCCATCACCGCCCACGCCTGCCGCACCAACGGCGTGGACGGGCTCGCCATCATGAAGTTGGACGTGCTCGATGGCATGGACGAAGTGGGCCTCATCGTGGGCTACCGCACCGGCGAAGGCACCCTCACTACCCAGCTGCCCAGCTGCGCCGCCGACTGGGCCGGCCTGCAGCCCGAGGTGAAGCGCTTCAAGGGCTGGACCAGCACCCGCGGCATCACCGACCACCGGCAGCTGCCCACCCAGGCCCAGGCCTACCTCGAGTCCTTGGCCGAGAGCGTGGCCGTGCCCATCAGCTACCTCAGCACCGGTCCCGATCGCCACGAAGGCTGCCTCTACCCCGGAACCCTCCTCCAGCCGCTCCTGGGTTGACTCCAGGCGGGTTCACAGGCACACTGATCCTCCTGCCCACCCGGGCATCGCACGCTCGCGTGCACCGCGCGCTCGAGGGTTCGCGGTCCCCGGCTCCACCGACAAGGGCCCTTAGCTCAGCGGTAGAGCAGCGGCCTTTTAAGCCGTTGGCCGCGGGTTCAAATCCCGCAGGGCCCACCAAGTTCCACCCCAGGGGGCTATCGTCTAGGGGTCAGGACACCGCCCTTTCACGGCGGTAACACGGGTTCAAATCCCGTTAGCCCTACCAGCACTAAGGCCTGAGAAATCAGGCCTTTTCGTTTGTTTGGGGGGCTGAAAATGACTCCAAAAGTGACCAACTCGCTCCAAACTCACTCCAGATTGCATGCGAGGCACGACGAGGCTACGCGAGGAATGGCGAGGCTTAACGAAGAATTGTCCATTCATTGGGGCCCCCTTTCCCTTCAGGATCGGTCAAATGGGGTTCAAATCCAGCCTTTTCCTTAATTTGGCTA
>NZ_JBATQW010000078.1:0-41376 GCF_049292215.1 Geothrix sp.
GGCCTGGCCCGCGCCCTGGCCACCGGCGCGCCCCTCCAGCTCTGGGACGAGCCCGTGGCCCAGCTCGATGTGCGCCATGCCCTGGAGGTCATGCGCCTGGCTCGCCGGCTGGTGGACGGCGGAGGCACCGTGCTGGTGAGCCTCCACGACCTGCGCGCGGCCTACCGCTTCGACCGCGTGCTGGTGCTGGACCAGGGTCGCCTGGTGGGCAATGGCGCGCCCCACGACGTGCTCACGGCGGACCTCATCCGGGGCGTCTTCCGCGTGGAGGCCACCTTTGTGGAGAGCCTGGTGCCAGAGTTGCCTCGGGACTGAGCGCCACCGCGTGGAGCCTTCCCTCCATTTGAAGCCCCGGTGCCTTCAGATTGATCAGGCCCGGGGGCGACCACTCGGGACCATCATTTCTAACTTTCCAATTTATCAATTAATTAACCAGTGGCCCAAATCGTGCAGTGACGCATAGGCCTCCCATGTTTTGTTCCACCACGGTGGATCACGAAGCGTGGAGTCCAGCTGCTTCTCTCTCCGCACAACCGCCTTGGGCGGTATTGCGATCCCGCCCTGGCTGTCCAGGGCAGCCCTGTTACGGAGTGCCCATGCGATTTCCCCTGGCCTGCCTTCCCCTAGTCCTGGTCTCGGGGAGCCTGCTCGCCGCAGACGACCGGTCCGACTTCCAATGGATCCAGGTCCAGGGCGGCATCACCGATCACCGCACCAAGAACCCTGACCACCAGCAGCCTGCCTTCGGCTTCGGGGTGGGCTCCTGGGTCAATGGCCACGTGGGCTTCGAGGCCTCGGGCCTCTTCACCCATGTGAACTACGGCTACCCCTCTTCCAGGGAGGCCCACGCCACCGCCTCGCTACTGATCAATCCCTTCCGCACGCCATCGACCGTGCGTCCCTTTCTGCGTCTGGGCGTGGGCGGTACCGCCATCGGGGAACCCATCTCCGGCACCGGCTCCACCACCACCCGCCTGAGCGGGACGGTCGGTCTGGGCCTCCAGCTCCTCATGGGCGATCGGGGGTTCGCCTCGCTCGAAGGCCGCCTCGTCCAGATCGAATCCCAGGTCTCGCGCAAGGAGGGTCAAGCACTGGCCG
Organism: Geothrix sp.; assembly: GCF_049292215.1. GTDB lineage: Bacteria > Acidobacteriota > Holophagae > Holophagales > Holophagaceae > Geothrix. Next base: position 1,099 of record NZ_JBATQW010000078.1, read on the forward strand.
GCATCGGGATGCGCTGGGGCAACCGCAAGCCGGCTCCCGCAGCTTACGTCCCACCGCCTCCCGTGGTGGAAGTGAGGGTCGAGGCTCCCCAGCCTCCGCCCCAGGTCATCGTCGTGACGACCCCGCCGCCGCCCCCGGAAGTGATCTACGTGCCTGCACCGGTGGTGCCCAGGAAGATCATTCTGGAAGAAGCCACCCTGCACTTCGCCAATGGCAAGGCCATCCTCAGCACCGAAGGCCGGGCAGCGGTCAACACCGTCGCGGCCGAATTGAAGGAACTGAAAGCGCCCTTCCAGGTCGTGGTCAGCGGCCACACCTCTAAAGTGGGACGCGCTGCCTTCAACCTACAGCTGAGCAAGGATCGCGCGGCCGCCGTGGCCAAGGTGCTGGTCGAGGCCGGCATCCCTGCGGCCGACATCCAATCCGAGGGCCTGAGCTTCACCCAGCCGCGGGTCAAGGAACGGACCAAGACGGACCAGGCCATCAACCGCCGCGTGGAGATCGACATCAAGACCCGCTCCGAGGACGTGGAGATCCGGCCCAAGGAAACCACGGTCGTGGAGTAGGACCGCCACATCCCTCCCGCCAGGCACTTCCCTGCCGCGTCGAACCACCCCCAGGAGCTCCCCATGCGACTTCGCCTCGTTTCTCTGGCAACCGCCATGACCCTGCTCGGGCTGACCCTGGCCTGCCTCTACCCGGACCATGGCCGGGGGCGCGGTCCGAGGCGGGACGATCGGCGGGACGATCGGCGCGACGACCGGCGCGACCGGGACCACGACGACCGGCGCGGGCATCAGCCTGGCTAGATGAGCTAGTTCGGGGGTTCAGCCTGCTTGGTGTCTGCCCAGCACCCACCCCAGACCTACGGGCCCGGCCACGGTGGTGAGCAGCAGGGCGCCAATGATGCCGGCCTGCACGTCGGCGCTCAGCAGGGGAACCCCGTTCAACTGCAGCTGGGCACCGGCGGCCACGAAGATGAGGCCCACCTCGCCCCGGGGGACCATGCCCCAGCCCACCACGGCGGCGCGGATGCCCCGGCCACCGCCGTAGCCAGCGACGTATTTCCCGAGCACGCCCAGCAGGGCCAGCACCAGCGCGAAGCCCAGGGTCGCGGGCTTGAAGAGGGCGCCGGGATCCACCTTGGCGCCCATGAGCACGAAGAAGAGGGGGGAGAGCACCGTCACCAGGGGATGCACCAGCTCCTCCAGCGTGTGCCGCTCACGGTGCTCCAGGTCCACGATGTGCGCCGGCTCCAGGATGAGCCCGGCGGCGTAGGCGCCCACGATGGAGGCCAGCCCCGCGAGGTCCCCCAGCCAGGCCAGCAGGAAGGCGAAGCCCAGCCCCAGCGGCAGCAGCACCTGCTCGCCGCGGAACCGGCTGGCCAGATGGAAGAGCCGCGGCGTGAGCAGGCGGCCCAGCGTCAGGGCCACCGCCAGAAAGCCCAGGGCCAGGGCCAGGGTCTTCAGCAGGTCCGGCCCCACGGCCCCACCCCCGGCCGCCACACCCACCATGCCGGACACCGCCACCAGCACAAGCAGACCCAGTACGTCGTCCACCACGGCGGCGCCCAAGATGATGCGGCCCTCCAGGGAATCCGAGGCGCCCTTCTCACGCAGCACCTGGGCGGAGATGCCGATGCTGGTGGCGCAGAGGCAGGCGCCGATGAAGAGGTCCAGCACGAAGGGCGAGCCCTTGGGCAGCAGCAGCCAGGCTCCGGTGAGGCCCGCGGCCATGGGCACCACCACGCCGATGAGGGCTACCCGCAGGGAGGCCATGCCCACCTTCAGCATCTGAGGCACCGTGGACTCCAGCCCCACGGCGAACATCAGTACCACCACTCCGAGGCCGCCCAGCAACTCCGTGGCGGGGGAGGCCGCCACGTCCGGAAACAGGGACCAGGACCGATGCAGCGCCGTGAGCACCAGCCCCACCGCCAGCTCCCCCGTGACCGCCGGAAGCTTCAGGCGCACCGCCAGCTCGCCCCCCACCTTGGCCGACAGCCACAGCAGGGCCAGCAGCATCAGCGTGCCGGCCAGGGGATCGTGCATCAGGAAGGCGAAGGGCATGGTGACTCGGGGGTGACTCCTCAGGCTAGGCTGAAGCATGGTCTGGCTGGAAGCGGCATCCTGGGGCTCGGCGAGCATCATCCTCGCCGCGCTGGTCCTCCTGCGCCGCCACTGGGCCCGGCTGCCCGAGCTGGAACCGGACCCGGCGCTCCCACGGGAGCCCCCCACCGTCTGCCTCTGCATCCCGGTCCGGGATGAGGCGGCGGAGCTGCCCGCGGCCCTGGACTCCTGGCTGGCCCAGGACTACCCGGCCCTGCAGATCCTCGTGTTGGACGACGGCTCCACCGACGGCAGCACGGAGATCCTCCAGCAACGTCAAACGGCACGGCCAGATCGCCTGCAGGTGCTGCGCAACGACGCCCTGCCCTCGGGCTGGCTGGGGAAGAACCATGCGCTGGACCTGGCCTCGCGCCAGGCCGAGGCCCTGGCGGCGGACTGGCTGCTCTTCGCCGATGGCGACGTGCAGGCAGCGCCCAGCCTGCTGCGCCGGGCCATGGCCTACGCCCAGGCCCAGCCCACGGACATCCTCGCCCTGGTGCCCGCCATCGATGCCGTCAGTCCCGCCGAGCGCGTGGTCCTGCCCATCGCGGCCTCGGCCTTCCTCCTGGTGGTCCCGCCGCACCAGGTGCCCAATCCCCAGCACCCTGCCTTCTGTGGCGTGGGCGGCTTCACGCTGGTGCGGCGCGAGGCCTACGACGCGGTGGGCGGCCACGCGGAGGCGCCCATGGAGGCCATCGACGACATGATGCTGGCCCGCCGGGTGAAAGCCGCGGGCTTCATCAACCGCGTAGCCAAGGGCGGCCCGGACCTGCACCTGCGCATGTACCACGGCCTCTGGGAGCTGGTGCGGGCCATGCGGAAGAACTCGGCGGCCCTGCCCTTCTGGTGGCTGCTGCCGCCCCTGCTGCCGGTGGCCCTCGTGATTGGCCTCGCGCCACTCTGGCTGCCCTGCGCCGGCCACCCCATCCTCGCGCTCCTGCTCTGGCTGCTGGTGCCCGCCCTCTGCGGTGACGTGCAGCAGCGCATGACCGGACGCCCCATGGACCTGCTCTGGGCCCTGTGGCCCCTGAACGCGCTGGTCTTCGCGGCAGGCACCGCCTGGGCCCTGTGGGACCGCGTCCGGGGCGTGAACCACTGGCGGGGCCGGGACGTGCCCCTGGGCTGATCAGGCCCCTTCGAAGAGGCTCAGCGTGTCGTCGAGGCGGCGCAGGATGCCGAGGATCTTGAAGGGCTCCACGACCACGTAGTCCACCCCGCCCGCGGCGACCGCGTGGTGGCGCTTCTTCGCCTCCTCCTCCTCGGTGCCCAGGAGGATGACCGGCACGGGGCAGCCCTCCTGCTCCACGATCTGGCGGCAGAGCTCCAGGGGGCTGGCCAGGCGCAGCTGGTTGTGGATGAGCACCATGCGGACGCGTCCCCAGCCCCCTTCGCCCGCGCCGATCTCCTTCAGCTGGGTCTTCACGGGACCCTTGATGTGGTCCAGCGAGGCCAGTCCGAACTTCCGGCTGAGGGCCTCGCCGAGCCGGCGTGCGAAGTCCTCCTTCTCCGCCAGCAGCAGGATCAGGGGCTCCCGGTCCACGATGAGCTTGAGCGTGGGCAGCGCGGCCGCCCGGTTGATCCGCGCCGTGGCCTCCTGGAAGCCCCGGGGCGTGAACTCCTCCTTGTCCTGCTGGGCCTGGAGGAGCTGCTGGTCCTGGATCCAGGTGCGGTACTGGTCGAGCATCTTGGGATCGGCCTGCTTGGTGAAGCGCAGGCCCACGAGGTTGTCGCCGAAGTACGCCACGGTGGTGGCTGCCCGCAGGCGGAGGTTGCCTTCGAGGGGGACATCGAGCAGGGACTCCTCGCCCATGCGCAGCAGCTCCCGGATGTCCTGCTTGGTGTTCCGCAGGACCAGCTCCAGGCCCTCCTCGCCGAAGCTCTGCACCGTGCCGTCGATGATGGCGTTACGGGTGTTGGTGAAGGTGGCCGCGTGGGCCTGGCTGGGGGGGCGGTCCGGGATGAAGTCTGCCAGGCGGTGCAGGTCCGAGCGGCGGAGCACCCGAGGGATGGTAGCCAGACAGGCCTCCACGCCCTCCAGCACCTCCTGCCCGGTGCAGGCCACCACGCAGTCGTATTCCAGGCCGCGATCCTTGAGCTTCACCGCCAGGTTCTCTCCAGGTTTCAGGCCCCAGCTCGCTAGGTCGTCGAAGGGCATCCGGAACGCAAAGCGCTCTCCGTCCTCAGTGAGGATCGGGTAGGCCGACCGCTGCGCCTTGTAGGCCACGTCGAGGCGGGCGCCGGCCACGCAGAGCCGCTGGAGGGCCATGCGGATGCCCGTGGCGTCTTCGAGCAGGGCGGCGGAGCGGCTCATCCCGGGCCCCCGGCCAGGGGCGCCATCGCACCCGCCGGAAGCCACAGGGACAGCGCCCGGTGCAGCGCCTCAGCGCGCACTGGCTTGGCGATGTAGTCGTCCATGCCGGCCTCCAGGCACTTCTCCCGGTCGCCGACCATGGCGTTGGCGGTCATGGCCACCACTGGGATCCGGCGGCTGCCCCGCTCCCGCTCGCGGATGCGCTGGGTCGCCTCGAAGCCATCCATCTCGGGCATCTGGCAGTCCATGAGGATCAGGTCGTAGGCGACGCCCACCAGGGCATCCAGGGCCTCGACACCCGTGGCCACGACATCAGCTTCGAGGCCGAACTTCTGGAGCATGATCAGCGCCACCTTCTGGTTCACGAGGTTGTCCTCGGCCAGCAGGACGCGCACCTTCACCGGGCCTTCCGGGGCCAGGACCGGCGCGACGGGTGCCACCTGGCCGAGGTTCCGGCCCTTCGGTTCGAGGAGGCCCCGCAGCTGGCTGGGGCGGATGGGGAGGGTAAGGTAGCTCTGGACGCCGCGCCGGGCCGCAGCCTCCCGGAGCTCGGGGCGGTAGAGCGGACTCGCGAAGACGAGGGCACCCTCCCCCGGTTCGGCCAGTGCCGCCTCCAACGCCTCTGGCCCCACCAGCAACACGGCCTCTGGGCTGCGGACCTCCCGGAACCATCCGGCCAGCTCGGCCTCCGGGGGCGGCTGGCGGAAGGGCACACCCCAGGCCGTGAGCTGCTCCCCGACCAGGCGGCTCACCGCCGTGGGCAGGCCGGCCACCAGCACCGTGGCAGACCCGAAGTGACTGGGTGCCTGGAAGGCTCCAGGTTCGAGCCGGAGGGTGAACCAGAAGGTGCTGCCCTCTCCGGGTTTGCTGGTCACACCGATGCTGCCGCCCATGAGCTCGGCCAGCCGCTTGCAGATGGTGAGGCCCAGGCCCGTGCCGCCGTACTTCCGCGTGGTGGAACTGTCGCCCTGGAAGAACGAGGTGAAGAGCCGGTCCACAACCTCGGGCTTCATGCCGAGGCCCGTGTCCCGGACCTCCACGCGGATCTGGTCGGGCGCATCCTCCTGGGCCTCGGGCCGCACCCGGACTTCGACCGAGCCCTCCTGGGTGAACTTGAGGGCGTTGTCCATGAGGTTGGTGAGGATCTGGCGCAGCCGGGTCGGATCGCCCACCACCTGGAGCGGGGTGGCCGGGTCGACGAAGATGCCCAGCTCCACCCCCTTGGCCTGGGCCTTCACGCCGAGCACCGCTTGGACATCCTCGATCACGGTCAGGAGGTCGAACTCCAGGTTCTCGAACTCCAGCTTGCCGGCCTCGATCTTGGAGAAGTCGAGAATGTCGTTGATCAGAGTGAGCAGGGCCTCCCCACAGGAGCGGACGGTCTCGGCGTACTGCCGCTGCTCGCCGCCCAGGGGCGTGTCCAGCAGCAGCCCGGTCATGCCGATGATGCCGTTCATGGGCGTGCGGATCTCGTGGCTCATGTTCGCCAGGAACTCGCTCTTCAAACCCGAGAGCTCCAGGGCCCGGTCCCGCGCCACCGCCAGCTCACGCGCGGCCTCTTCCAGCTTGAGCTCGGCCCGGCGGCGGTCGGTGATGTCATGGAACTGCCAGAGGTGGCCCAGGTATTCCTCGCCCACCGCGATGGGCACGAAATCCATGGCCATGATGCGCCCGTCGCGCAGCTCGAACTCGTCGCCCTGGGAGGGCTCCCGGGCCACACTCAAGGCCTCGAGGCGGGCCAGGAAGCCCGCCCGGTCCATCAGCAGGGGCAGACACTCCTTCAGCAGGTCTCGCGAGTCGCTTTCCACCAGGACGTGCGCCGGGACCGGCACCTGGAACATCCGGCAGAAGGTCTCGTTGAGCAGGGCGATCTTCCGCCCCTCGGTCTCCACCAGGATACCCGCCTGCATGTTCTCGATGAGGGCCCGCAGGCGGCTGGTGGCCACCCGGAGGACGATCTCCGTGTGCTTGCGTTCGGTGATGTCACTGAGGGTGCCGGAGACCCCAAGCACCACGCCCCCCTCGTCGAAGGCGATGCGCTGGTGGGCGGTCACCCACTTCACGTCGCCCGCGCTGGTGGGGATCCGGAACTCGCCTTCGAAGACGGCCTGCCCCGTGTCCACCGCATAGGTGAGCATGTTCAGGTAGCGCGGGTTGTCCGCCGGATGCAGGAAACCCAGGAAGGACTGGCCCAGGCATTCCTCCACGCTCAGCCCCGTGAGCTGGGTCCAGGCAGGGTTCAGGAAGACCCATCGGCCCTGGCGGTCGATCTGGAAGATCACCTCTCGCTGGTCATCAACCAGACTCCGGAACCGGTCCGCCTCGGCCTGGACGGAGGCCAACCGGGCCTCCAGGGCGGCGTTGGACAAGGGGAGTTGGGGAACGTGGGCTTCGGTGGACATGCCTCCTCCTCTTCGGCCGGCCTGGTCCGGGACCTGAAAAAAGATTTCTTGTTTTTTTCGCTTTTTGCCCCAGACTGGATAGCACCCCTTCCGGAGGAACCCATGGCCGCGTCCGACCAAGACGATCGCCTCAAAGCCCTGACCCGCACCGTGGCCGACATCGAACGAGCCTTCGGCAAAGGCTCGATCATGAAGCTGGGTGACCGGATGAGCCCTTCCGAGGGCATCGAGGTCATCAGCACCGGCTCCATCGCCCTGGATTCCGCCCTGGGCGTGGGTGGCGTGCCCAAGGGGCGCGTCGTGGAAGTCTACGGGCCGGAAGCCAGCGGCAAGACCACCCTCGCCTTGCACATGGTGGCCCAGGCCCAGAAGAAGGGCGGCCTGGCCGCCTACATCGACGCCGAGCACGCCCTCGACCCCGAATACGCCCAGAAGCTGGGCGTGGATGTGGCCAACCTCTTCATCAGCCAGCCTGACAGCGGCGAACAGGCCCTGGAGATCTGCGACCAGCTGGTGCGCAGCGGCGCCCTGGACATTATCGTGGTGGACTCCGTGGCCGCCCTGGTACCCAAGGCCGAGATCGACGGCGAGATGGGCGACAGCCACGTGGGCCTGCAGGCCCGGCTCATGAGCCAGGCGCTGCGCAAGATGACCGGCACCATCAGCAAGACGCACACCTGCGTGGTGTTCATCAACCAGATCCGAATGAAGATCGGCGTGATGTTCGGCAGCCCCGAGACCACCACCGGCGGCAACGCCCTCAAGTTCTATGCCTCCGTGCGCCTCGACGTGCGCAGCATCCAGAGCATCAAGGGCAACACCAACGATCCGCTCGTGGCGGCCAAGGACGAGGACTCCTCCGTCATCGGCAAGAAGACCAAGGTCAAGGTGGTGAAGAACAAGGTCGCCCCGCCCCTCAAGGTCGCCACCTTCGACATCATGTATGGCGAGGGCATCAGCCGCACCAGCGAGCTGGTGGAGCTGGGCACCCAGCTGGAGATCATCCAGAAGAGCGGCTCCTGGTACAGCTACAAGGACAGCCGCCTGGGCCAGGGGGCCGAGAATGTGAAGAAGCTCTTCAACGACAACCCGGAACTGGCGGACGAGGTCGAAGGCCTCATCCGTGAGCGTCTCGGCATGAAGGCCCTCGTCGAGGCCTAGTCCCCGGGGCATCCCCATCGCCCTGCACGCCCTTGGAAGGGGTCGGCAGACGGCGGCGGTCCCGAAAGGGCCGCCGCCGTTTTCACATGTGGCGCGCCTCGACTCCCGACGCCGGTCGCCGCGACGGCGCCCGCTTGATGGCCCCCTGCAGGCGGGCCGCCAGCTCGGGGTTCATGCGGTGGAGCCTCTCCGCCACCTCGCGGGCTTCATCCAGGCGCGCCAGCTCCACCAGCTGCAGGCCGAAGTCCAGCCAGGGCTCAGCGGCCAGGGGTCGGTAGCGGAGGGTGATCCGCAGGCTCGCCAGGGCGGCCTCCCCGCTGCCCGCGCTGCGCTGGCAGTGGGCAAGCCTGAGCCAGGCATCCGCCTCGTCGGGCCGGAGGGCCAGCCCCTTGCGGAAGGCCTCGACGGCCTCGGGGAACCGGCGCGCGTTCATCCGGGCGCAGCCCAGGTTCAGCCAGGCCAGGGCGTAGCCCGGCTCCATCTGGAGGGCCTCGCGGAAGGCCAGCTCGGCGTCCCCGAAGCGGTTGAGGAGGTCGAGGGCCACCCCGAGGTTGTTCCAGGCTTTGGGATTCTGCCGCAGGGACAGGGACCTGCGGTAGGCCGCCACCCCCTCCGGCAGCAGGTTCGACGAGGCACCTGAACCTGCCGAAGCCCTGGCGGCCCGATCCAGGGCCAGCCCCAAGGCCAGCCAGGCATTCTCGTCCCTGGGCAGGTCCTGGACCCACTGCCGGGCCGCGACCTCCCAGGCCGGCCAGTTGCGCGGATCATCGCAGAGCCCCTCCAGCCAGTCGTCGCTCCGCTTCCGTCGATCCACCTCTGGAGGCTGGTCGAGCAGCGTCTCCGGCTGGCGGGCCAGCTCCTGGAGGCGATCCACAGGCACCGAGAAGTTCAGCCGGGGGCTGGGCGTAAAGGTCAGGGTCGTGAGACCCAGCAGGCGACCAGCCTCATCGAACAGGCCTCCCCCGCTGCTGCCGGGCAGGGTGGTGGCGTCGCTCTGCAGCAGCCGTCCCTGGCCGTGGTGCCAGATGCCCCGGAGGCGGCCCGGGGACACCACCGGCCCCTGCCCGCCCGGATAGCCCACGGCCAGAACCTCCTGGCCCGACTCCACGGGCTCTGGAGCTGGCTCCACGGGGGGCAGCGTGAGGCCGGGCACCGTGAGCAGGCAGAGGTCGCGGCTCCGATCCGTCCGGACTTGGCTCACGGTCCAGGTGGACTGGCCCTGCTTCACCGTGAGGCCCTGGGTGCCTTCCACCACGTGGGCGTTGGTCGCCACGAGAAAGGGCGCGACCACCACCCCACTGCCCTGCTGGATGCGGGATCCGCCGAGCCTGCCTTGCACCAGGACCACTGAGTTCAAAGCCTTGAGCGGCCTGGGAGTCACGGGCAGGGGCGGAGCCTCCTGAAGCATCAGGAGGAGCGGCCACCCCGGCAGCATCACTCGGAGTCCTGCACACCCAGTCCCGCACCCTGGAGGTGGCGTGGCAGCGGCGCGGCCCCCTGGGCATTGAAAGGCGCACCAGGCCCGGGCCGGGGCGCTGCCGGCCGGTTGCCCGCCGGGGTCTGGAGGGACTTCATCTGCTCGGCGTTGGCGAACTGCTCCAGCCGGGACAGCTGCTCCGCAGTCGGGAAGCCCTCGTAGCGCACGCGGCGCGGACCCCAGATGGTGACGGCCTCGCCCCTGAGCTCCTGGATGCGGGGTAGGGTCTGGCGCGCGAAGATGCCCAGCGGCTCACCGTTCCGGGCCGAGAAGGCGATGAGATCCGTCTCGGGCAGCAGGATCGGTGCGCCCTCGTTCCAGAGGGCCATGGTGAGCGGCTTGCCCTGGCTGGTCTTCACCATGGAGACCGTGGCGGGAAGGCCCAGCGCCGGATCCAGATCCTGCTCCTGCTGCCGCAGTGCCTGCAGCAGGTCCATGTGCTTCAGTTCCCGCTGGGGCGCCGACATGGGGTGGGGATCCTGCAGCCGGGCGGTCATCAGCTGGTCGCCGATGCGCTCGATGACCGCCAGCTGCAGGGGCTTCGCGCCGGACTGGAGGCTGCGGCTCACCTCATCCATGAGCTTGGGCAGCAGGATCTGCGGCACGGCGATGAGGGTATCGGCCGCGGGAATGGCGAGGAAGGGGTGCTGGTCCCTGAAGAGACCCTGCCACACCCCGGGCAGCAGCAGCCGCGCGGCGTCGAGACCATCGCGCCAGGGGCTGCGGTAGGCCCCGGAGGGCAGGCGCTCGAAGGTGCCCGCACTGCGGTGGCGCAGGTGATCCAGGGCCAGATCCAGCACGTCGTCGGCGGACTGGTCCCAGATGATCAGCCAGGCGGCGGGCATGACCATGTCGCCCACGCGGACCCGCTGGCTCAGGCCGTCGATGAAGCCGCGGCACCAGCGTCCCTCGCGCTCGGCCTGCCACGCGGGCACCAGCTCCGGGAGCAGGTGATCCTGGGCCTCGCCCCAGGGCTCCGGCAGGGGCAGGCCCTGATGGTGGAGCTCGGCGACGGCCGCAACCCAGGCCTCCCGTTCCTCCGCCTTGCGGTGGGCTTCGAAGGCCGGGGCCAGGGCCGCCAGACCGGGCAGCTCCGCGGACAGACCCCGGGCCTCCAGCAGGGCCTCCAGGCCCGGAAGGGGCGCCTCGTCGGCGCGGGAACGGAATCGGTCAAAAAAGCCCATATCTGCAAGTCCATCCAAACAATCCATTGTGACCGCACGGGGGGATTTATGCCGCAGAGATGTGGGTTCCCCAGGGCTCGCACGGCCACCGTGATGCCAGGACTGAAGGCGGGATTCCTACCCGCTGCTGTCCGGCAGGCTGAGGGACCGGGACGGACGCCTAGCGGAGGCCAGCCACAGGAACAGGCCCACCAGCAGCATGGTTGCAAGGCCCAGAAGTTGACCTGGGGACCCCCCGAACACGGGGCGACCGCCGCTTTGGACGACCTTTCCGGCCACCAGGGCCGCCACCACCACCCCGGCAAGACCTTCACCCGCCACCAATCCCGAAGCCGCGAGAATGCCCGGGTCACCTTCATCCCCGGTGGACTCGGCGCGGGCGGCCCGATGCCGATCCACCAGCCTGCGGACACACCCGCCCAGGAAGATGGCCGCCATGGAGGTGAGGGGCAGGTAGACGCCAATGGCAAAGGACAGTGCCGAGATGCCGCACAGGATGACCGGCAGCGTGACCCCCACGCCCATGAGCACCAACGGCCAGGGTAGGTTGCCGGAGAGTACGCCCTCGATGACCGTCTTCATGAGCATGGCCTGGGGGGCTGGCAGCTCCTGAGACCCGAAGGTATAGACCTTCCCCAGCAGCAGCACCGTGGCAGCCACGGCCCAGCAGGCGCAGGCGGCGCCGATGAGCTGCCCCAACTGTTGCAGCGCGGGTGTGGCCCCCACCATGGCGCCGGTCTTCAGATCCTGAGAGATGTCCCCCGCCTTCGAGGCCGCGATGGCCACGATGGTGCCCACGGTGAGCACCGCCGCCATGGCCGCCGTGCCCTTCCAGCCCGCCAGGACGAACAGGAACGAGACCAGCATGAGGGTGATGAGGGTGATGCCGGAGGTGGGCTGGGATGAGACGCCGATGAGACCCACGATGCGGGCCGCCACGGTCACGAACAGCACGCCGCACACACCCACGCCCAGGGCGCAGATGAGCCGAGGCAGGAGGGGCATGCCCTGGCCGAAGACCCCGGGCACGAAGGCCGCAACCATCAGGACCAGCAGCAGGCCCCCCATCACCAGGCTCCCAGGCAGGTCGCGATCCGTGCGGATGGGAGTTGAGGTGACATCATCCTCCCGGCGCCGGAGTCCTTGCAGCACGGACAAGAACGTGCGGGCGATGGTGGGAAGCGTCTGGACCACCGTGTAGAGGCCCGCCGCCGCCACGGCACCGGCGCCGATGTAGCGCACATAGGCCTTCCAGATCTGACCGTCGGTCATGTCCCCAATCAGGGCGGTCGTTTCCGGGGCCACGGGCTGGTCCAGCCCTGCACCAAAGTGGGCGATCATGGGGATCAGCACCAGCGAAGCCAGGGCCGCCCCGGACACGATGACCGCCGAGCGCTTGAATCCCAGGATGTAGCCGATGCCCATGAGGGCCGGCGCCACGGCCGTGGCCAGGTAGGCCTTCGGCAGCAGGGGAAGGTGGAAGCCGATCTCCGCGGGCAACAGGTAGACGAGGGAGATCGCCAGCTTCAACGCGAAGCCGATGCCGATGCCGTAGAAGATCCAGGCGCCACCGGTGGCCCCGGCGTAGGCGGCATGGAGCACTTCCGCGCAGGCAGCCCCTTCGGGATAAGGCAGCTCTCCGGCGGACTGGACGATGAGGAGCCGCCGCAGGGGGATCATGGCCATGATCCCGAAGACCCCGCCCAGGAAGCAGAGGGCCACCACCTGGAGGAAAGGCGGCGTGATGCCCCACAGGAAGAGGGCCGGAATGGTGAAGATGGTGCCGGTGGCCAATGAAGTCGAGGCGGAAGCCACGGTCTTGGCCATGTTGGCTTCCAGAAGCGTCCCCTTGATCCGCAGCAGACGGAAGAGGGCGATGGTGAGAACGGTGGCCGGAATGGAGGCAGAGATGGTCATGCCCACCCGCAATCCCAGGTAGGCGTTGGCCGCACCAAAGGTCACGCCCAGGAGGATGCCGGTGAAGATGGCCCGAGTGGTGAACTCCGCCAGGGAATCCTCACCCAGGAACCGACCCCGCCAGGAAGTTGAACCTCGCCAAGCAGCGCTGCCTCGCATGGATCAGCCCCGCTCGAAGGTGCCACGGGCTTTCAGCTCACCCTTGGACATGAGGACGCGCCCCTTGGCGATGACCGTGTGCAGCGCCAGCGTGTCACGCTCCACCAGAATTAGATCGGCGTCCTGACCGGTGGCCAGGCGTCCCTTCCGCCCCAGCTTGAGGATGCGAGCCGGGTTCTCGGTGCAGGGGAGGAGCGCGGTGCCAAGGTCGAGACCTTCGTTCTGGACTGCGTCCCGGAAGGCGTCGAACAGGGAACGCATGCGTCCCACCCCCATGCCGGAGTAGACGCCCCCCGCGTCGTACTCCGGCAGACTCCCCTGCCCATCCGAGGTCATGGTGACCCGCTCGGCAGGCACCCCTCCATCCAGCAGCTGCTTGTAGGCGCGGGACGCAGCAATCTGGCGGGTTCCGGACTCCGGAGGCGGAGCCGAGGTGGTGAGATCCACGAGTCCCCCCGATCGGGCGTAGGAGCCGCCCTCCATCAGCAATTCCGGGTTCCGGTTGATGTGCGTGGGCAGGAACTGGGACATGGGGATTTCCGTCTCGTCCAGGATCCGGCGCAGGGGGGCGAGCCCGCGCGGCCCATCGCCCAGATGGAAATGCACCAGCCCGGCCTTGCCCGAGAGCATGCCGCCCCGGCGGGTTTCGCCCGCCAGGCGGCACAGGTCCTCGTGGGTCGGCTGGGAGCTGCGGTGGTCTGAGATGGCCACCTCGCCCACGCCCAGAACCTTGTCGATGATCAACAGGTCAGATTCCACCCCCCCGGTGAGACTCACGATGGGAAGGCCATAGGAGCCCGTGTAGATCCACGTGGAGATCCCCTCTTCCTCGAGCCCCCGGGCCTTGGCCAGCAGCCCAGCCAAGGACCGCGTGATGCCATCGGTGCCCAGGCAACCCACCAGCGTGGTGACGCCGGCCTGGATCACTTCGCTCAGCATCAGTTCTGGCGTCCGGCTGGCGAAGCCTCCCTCGCCCCCGGCGCCGAGGATGTGCACGTGTCCATCGATGAGCCCGGGCAGGGCCAGGAGGCCACGCCCATCAATCACCTCAAGATCCGGCAGGTTCACTGAAGGCAGCGGCCCCAAGTGGGCGATGCGTTCCCCCATCAGCAGGAAGTCCTGCCGTCCCATGGGTGTGGGGGCATAGGTCTCGATGTTCTGGATGAGGATCATGGAAGTGACTTTCGCCAGTCACCGACCTGAGGGCGGTGTGTCCAGAGGGAATCCAGGCAGACCATCCCTTTGAATGGCCTGCCTGGTGGAGACCTGCTCGAGGCGTGCGGCCTAGAACCGGAACCGAACCCCGACGCGGACATTGCGCGCCTCTTCCTGGGCCGTGGCCTGGAGGTAGGTGGTGCTCACCAGGGCGGCCCCCGTGGAAGCGGCCGTCAAAGCCCGGGTCGCGTTGGAGCGCGTGTTGGATCCATAGCTGATGGCGTCGCCCATGTTGAGCAGGTTGTAGACATCGGCGAAGGCCTCGATGCTGAGCCTGGGCAACTTAACCTTGTGGGCGGCATGCAGATCCAGGAGGTGTCGGCCCGGGTATTTGGAACTCCCCAGCGGCTCGGCCCAGATGGTGTAGTTCGCATTGGCCGCCGGTGCCGCCGGTGCGGGCGCGGACAGGGTGCGCGTGAAGTGCTCGCCACTGAGGTAGGTGTAGCTGACGGAGAGTGTGGTTTTCCAGGGGAAGACGTACATCGTCCTCAGCTTCAATTCGTCGTCGTTGAAACCGGGCAGCTTCCCGTCGAAATTGGTCTGGTAGTTCGGATTGGCGAAGGCATCGTCGTACCCGTTCGAGCGGTTCGTGTTCCCCTTCCGCAGGGCCCGGGTGTAGCTGCCCCCGGTGGACCAGTGGCCCGTGAGCTTGCGCTCGAAGCTGAAGGTGAACGCGGTGTAGGACCGGTGGAAGCCTGGCTGGTTGCGGATGACGAAGCTCTGGCCAGGAGTCGTGACATTGGTGATGCCATAGACCTGGATGGTCTGCCCCGTGAAGTTGTCGTAGACGGTGTTGCCGGGCAGGGTGTTGGTGGTCAGGTTCTCGTCATTGCGCCCCAGGAGCTGGTTGCTTTTCCGGTAGACGGCCGACACGCCCAGGGACCAGTTGTCGCCCACCCGGGTATCCAGGGCGAGCAGGGCCTCGTCGGTATAGGGGTGCTTGACATTGGGGTCGAGGCGACTGGTGTTCGTGTCTGTTCCCGTGGAGAGTGGCACCGGATTGTAGGGAATGGCCTCAGGGTTGTTGAGGTCGAAGGTGGTGGCGCCATAGCCGGGCGCGGCTCCCCAGGCGTGGGTGGTGGTGCGGCTGTAGGCACCGGGCACCACGCGGTCGAAGTACACGCCGGTGAGACCGTCGAAGTACCGGCCCAGATGCGCCTTGAGCAGGTACCGCTGGTCGCCGCGCAAGTCCACGGTGAGGCCCAATCGAGGCGCCAACACCGCCGTGTCCCAGATGGTGGGTGTCCCATAGCCCCGCCCCTTGAAGGATTCGTAGCGCAGGCCGGGCTGGATCCGCCAGCGGCCCAGGCTCCAGGTATCCATCACGAAGAGCACATTCCGGTCGATGTTTTCGCGGATGTTGATGTCACCACCCCGGGTGACCCGGTAGGTTGTGACCCGGGCTGGGGTGGTGGGGGTGGCGGCAACGCCGGTTCCGTCATAGGTCAGGCCGCCCACCCGGTAGCTGACCTGCTCGGCCCGGGCCTGTTCCGTCTCCAGTCCGATCCGGAAGGCGTGGCTGTCGTTGGCCGTGAACAGTCCCGATCGGTAGAGATCCCACACCACCGACAGGGTGCCCCGAGCCGACAGGTAGGCATCGTGGAAGCGCGTATTGCGGAAGAGGTTCAGGCCGTTGAAGGTGCCCGACCCCAGTCCCACCGAGGCCAGGCCGGGCTGGTACTCTCCCAGTGAATACTGCCCCGCGTAGCCGGAGGCCTTCACCGTCAGCACGGAATTCCCCATCAACTGGGTCAGGGTGAGCCCGTAGGTGCGATCCGTGCCGCTCTGCTTGATGGCAGCGACGGCTTCCATGAGGTTGTTGATGCCGCGGTGCTCGCGGGAGAGCCCATCGTAGGCCATGAACAGGTCCATGGTGGTGTTCGTGGCCACCTGCCAGGTCAGCTTCCCGAGGTACTTGGGATTCAAGGTCTCGACCGGGGCCGCGGCGCCCACGGGGGCGGTCGAGTTGTACTGCTTTTCCGCCGAGACGAAATACCAGAGCTTGTCCTTGAGGATCGCACCCCCGATGTTCATGTTCGTATCCCAGTCCTTCGTGGGAATGGACGTGTCCTTGAGGCGCCTGTCCTTGAGCTTGGGCCGGGACCGCCAGCCATCGGGGCTGTAGTAACCGTTCACGCTGCCGTCGAGTGTGTTGCCCCCACGTTTCACCAGGGAGTTGATGTAGCCGCCGTTGAAGCCGCCGTATTCCGCGGAGGCCCCCAGGCCACCCACCTGGATCTCGGAGAACCAGTCGGGGTTCACGTAGACATACTGTGTCCCGTAGAGGGCGTCACCCACATTGATGCCGTCGATGAGGTAGGCGTTCGAGTTGCTCCGATCCCCACCCCAGGCCACGCCGGCATTGATGCCGGGAGTGAGGCTCATGACACTGGTAAGGTCCCGCTTCACGGGCAGGGACTCCAGCATCTCGGTGTTGAAGGTCGGGTTCGTCCCTAGGGGTGCCGCCGACAAGGACGTGACGGCATCCCCCACGACCACGGTCGCACCCGCCACATCGGGCAGGGTGATGTTCAGGCTGATGGTGTTCGACAGGGTGAGGACAACCTCTCGAACCTGAGTGGTGTAGCCGGTCGCTTCGACCGTCACCCGGTAGCGGCCCGGGGGCAGCACCGGAGCCCGGAAGCCGCCATTGGCCGTGGTGACCAGGCTGCGGCTGCCCATGAGGGCATCCGAGGTGAGGTGGAGGGTGGCGCCCGGGATCGGTTTCCCGGCGGCGTTCCTCACCTCGCCCACCAGGGCCGAAGTGGTGGAGCTTTGCCCCACCAGCGTCATGCCGGCACTGGCGACAAGCAGGTAGGTGATCAAACGAGCTGGGGTTGCCATGTGGCCTCCGTGAACAAAACGATTCAGCTAATGAACTATGTGAACAATCATGTTCATCATTTGGGTGCCGTCAAGCAGATTTGTACGAATTTGTTCACATTCGTGCTTTTGGGTTCACCCTGAAGGGGTAAGCCCCCGGCTGGCATAGTCGGAACCGATTCCTTGGCTGACCACATGACCAAATCCCACGCATCTGAACCCTTCATGGAGCGCCTGGCCAAGCAGTTGAACGGCCTGACCGACGGACAGCGACTCATCGCGAACCGCCTGCTCGAAGAACCCGCCGCCGCCTTCAACAGTGCCGAGCGGCTGGCCAAGGAGGTGCAGGTCAGCGTTCCCACCGCCGTGCGGTTCGCCCAGACCCTCGGTTACGCCGGGTATGGCGAGATGCGCCAGGCGCTGGTGTCGGAAGCCCGTGAGAAGCGGGGCAAGCAGGCGCGCTTTCTGCAAACGCCCTCCAGCGCCATGCGGACCCTGGAGGAGGTGCTTCGGCGGGACGTCGCCAACATGGAATCGACCTTTCGCCAGGTGAACGGCCAGACCCTGGAGGATGTGGTGGGCGCCCTCTCCAAAGCGCGCCATCGGGTGATCCTGGGCCGCGGCATCTCCTGCCACATGGCCGGTGTTCTCGCCTATCTCCTGACCCAGGTGGGTCTCACCTCCGTGGCCGATCAGAGTGTCGACTTCGCCACCCAGACCTCCCAGCTGTCCGCCAAGGACCTCCTCATCGCCTTCAGCTTCCATCCCTATTCCCGGGAGACGCTGGATGCCGTCGCCTATGCCAGGGAACGGCATGTTCCCATCCTCGGCTTCACGGACCGCCTGGATGCACCTCTGTCCAGGCTGGGCAACTGGGTCTTCCCCCTCTCCGGGGAGAACCTGTTGTACTCCCACAGCCTGGCGAGTTTCATGCTGATGGCCAATGCTCTGGCGGTGCTTGCGGCATCGAAATCCGCCGCCAAGAACATCCACCGCTTCAAGGAGGCGGAACGCATCTCCCAGCCCCTGTACCACTCAGAAGAATGAAACCGTTCAGATCCGGAAGACCTCCCCGCCCAGTTCCTTCATGCCACATCAGGCCGGGTCCGAGGATGCGGCACCAGCTTGGAGGCATTCATGCCCATTGGCCATAAACCCAGGCAATGGGGCATCAGGCTCATGCTGGTTCTGCTGGCGGGGCCCGCCTCTGTTCACGCCACCGTGACCCGCTATCACTCCGGCAGCACCATTGACGCCAAGCCGGTTCTCCATGGGCCCGCCTACAACCTCGGCGGAGGCGGTCCGGATGTCCTGGAGGCCATCCAGTGGATGATCGACCAGGCCCGGGGACCTAAACCGGGCGCCAAGGTGGATGTCGTCGTGCTCCGCGCGTCCCAGGCTGATGGCTACAACAAGGGGATCCTCGCCCTGGATGGGGTCAACTCCGTGGAGACCCTGGTGATCACCAGTCGAGAGGACGCCAATGCCGCCGAGGTGGAAGCCACGGTCCGTCGGGCGGAGGTGGTGTTTTTCGCCGGGGGCAACCAGTGCCACTACGTGACGCATTTCAGAGGCACCAAAGTCGAAGAGGCCATCAAGTCCGTGGTCGCCAGAGGTGGGGCCGTGGGTGGCACCAGTGCGGGGTGCGCGATCATGGGCGGCCTGGTCTTCGACGCCTGTCAGCTCAAGCCCAGGAGCGATTTCAACTCTGCACAGGCCCTTGCTGATCCCTACAACCCCGAGATTTCCTTCACCTCTGGATTCTTCAGCTGGCCCCCCTTGCATCAGGTCATCACCGACACCCACTTCCTTCCCCGTGACCGGATGGGGCGGACCCTGGCCTTCCTGGCCCGGTTGAACCAGGACAGCCCCGCCACACAGCACCTGGGCGTCGCCGTCAATGAGCGGACGTCCCTGATTATCGACAAGACAGGACTGGGTCGAGTCCTGGGAGAGGGCCCCGTCTTCGTGGTGTTGGCCGATCACCCGCCCGAAGTTTGTCAGCCGGGCAGGCCCCTCACCTACCGGGACTTCAAGATCTGGAGAGTGGAGCCTGGGATGTCCTTCAACCTGGTCCACCGACCGGAAGCTGGTTACTACCTCCGGAGTGTCGTCAGGGGGGAGCTTGATGCAGATCCCTACCGTGGGAATGCTTCATCCTCCCCACGACCTTGAACCGCGGTCCCTGCCCTAAACCGCACCCTCCGCGGGCCCCCGGGACTATCCTATCTCCATGACGGTTCTGGATGCCCTGGCCCGACCCCTCGGGGCCCTTCGCCTCTCGGTCACCGACCGGTGCAACTTCCGCTGCACCTACTGCATGCCCAAGGACGTGTTCGGGCCCGACTATGCCTTCCTGCCCCGGGAGGCCCTGCTCAGCTTCGAGGAGATCACCCGGCTGGTGCGGATCTTCGCGAAGTTGGGCGTGACCAAGCTGCGCCTCACAGGGGGGGAACCCCTCCTGCGGCGGGAGTTGCCAGCCCTGGTGCGAATGCTGGCCGCGGTGCCGGGCATCGACGACCTCGCCCTCACGACCAACGGCGTCCTGCTACCGGAGCTGGCGCCCGCCCTGCGTTCCGCCGGCCTGAAGCGGCTCACGGTGAGCCTGGACACCCTGCGGCCAGACCGGTTCCAGGCCCTCAGCGACACCGACCTGCCGCTCTCCCGGGTGCTGGCGGGCCTCGAGGCGGCCAGGTCCGCCGGCTTCGGCCCCCTCAAGCTCAACTGCGTCCTGCAGCGCGACGTGAATGACGACGAGATCCTCGACCTGGCCGCCTTCGCCCGGGAGCAGGGCCATACGTTGCGCTTCATCGAGTTCATGGACGTGGGCACCACCAACGGCTGGCGCCTGGAGTCCGTGGTTCCCGCCGACGAGGTGCACCGCACCCTCCACGCCCGGTGGCCCCTGACACCCCTCCGCACCGCCCAGGGCGCCGTGGCCCGGGGGTGGCAGTATGCCGACGGGAAGGGCGAGGTGGGCCTCATCGCCTCGGTGACGGCCCCCTTCTGCCGCAGCTGCGACCGTGCCCGCCTCTCCGCCGATGGGCACCTCTACACCTGCCTCTTTGCCGAGGGGGGCCTGGACCTGAAGGGCTTCCTCCGGAGCGGCCATGGGGACGCCGACCTCGCCTCGCTGCTGGCCTTCCACTGGAAGCGCCGCGAGGACCGCTATTCCGAGCTGCGGCGCAGCGCGACTCCGGGCCTCCCCCGGGTCGAGATGTCCCGCATCGGCGGCTGACCCAAGGGCCGCGCTGGAATTCGTCAGGGCACCCGGATCATCTGCGCGATGAGGAAGGCCATCTCCAGGCTCTGGCTGCGGTTCAGGCGAGGGTCGCAGCCGCTGCGGTAGGCCCGCTCGAGGTCCGCCTCGTCCAGCCGCTCCATGCCGCCGGTGCACTCGGTGACGGGTTCGCCGGTGAGCTCGAAGTGCACCGCGCCCATGCGGGAGCCGTGGACCCGGTGCAGGGCCGCGACCTCCTGCAGCTCCTGGAGGATGTCCCCGAAGGCCCTGGTCTTGATGCCTCCCGCCACCGTGCGGCCGTTGCCATGCATGGGGTCGCAGCTCCAAAGGACGGGGTGGCCCTCGGCGCGGGCCGCCTCGATGAGGGCCGGCAGCACGGCCTCGGCCCGCCCCGCGCCAAAGCGGGTGATGAGGGTGAGGCGGCCGGGCTTCCGCTCCGGATCCAGCTTCGCCAGCACCTGTCGCAGCTGGTCCGGCGTCATGGCGGCGCCCACCTTCAGGCCGATGGGGTTGGCCAGGCCCCGGATGTACTCGAGGTGGGCGCCCTCGAGCTGCCGGGTGCGCTCCCCGATCCAGAGGAAGTGGGCTCCCAGGTTGTAGTGGCGCTCCTTCTCGGGGACGAAGCGGGTGAGGGCCGTCTCGAAGGGCAGGTGCAGCGCTTCATGGCTGGTGAACAGCTCGCCGGTGCGGAGGTGCTCCGGCAGCCCCCCCAGGCGCTGGACGAAATCCAGCGAGTTCCGCACCTGGTCCAGGGTCTCCAGGTAGTGGCCCGCGTCCTCCCGGCTCCAGGTCAGGTCCCAGTGCTCGGGATGCTGCAGGTCCGCGAAGCCCCCATCCACCAGGGCCCGCAGGTGGTTCAGGGTGGCGGCGGCCCGGTGGTAGGCCTCCAGCAGCCGGCCGGGATCCGCCTCCCGCTGGTCCGGGGCCAGGCCGTTGATGAGGTCGCCGCGGTAGACCGGGACCTCCTGGCCGTTGACCTGCTCGGTGAGACCGCTGCGGGGTTTGGCGTACTGGCCCGCGATGCGGCCCAGGTGGATGACACCGGTGCGGCCGCCGTGGGTGATGAGCACGGACATCTGCAGCAGCACGCGCAGCTTGTCCTGGATGATGGGGCCGCGGCAGTCCCGGAAGGCTTCGGCGCAGTCGCCCCCCTGTAAAAGGAAGCGCTTGCCCGCCACCGCCTCGGCCAGCTGCTGCTGGAGGGAGTCCACCTCCTCGGCCACGACCAGGGGCGGCAGCTCGCGGAGCTCCGCCAGCACGGTATCCACGGCGGCGGGATCGCGGTAGGCGGGCTGCTGGGCCGCGGGCAGACCCCGCCAGGAATCGGGGGTCCAGGGTTTCATCGTGCACCTTCCACGGGAGACTGCGGGTAGCTGCCCAGCACCTTCAGCGAGGCACAGGCGGTCTGCAGCTCCACCAGCGCCTCAGCCATGAGGGGCTCCTCGGCGTGGCCCTCCACATCAAGGAAGAAGGCGTATTCCCAGAGCTTCCGCCGGGTGGGCCGACTCTGGATGCGGCTCAGGTTCAGGCCGCGGCGGGCCAGCGGTTCCAGCAGGCGCAACAGGGCGCCGGGTCCATCCTGTGCCATGGCCAGCAGGGTGGTGCGGTCGCGGCCCGTGGGCTCGGCGGCCTTGGGTCCCAGCACCACGAAGCGGGTGGCGTTGGCGGCGAGGTCCTGGATCCGCGTCTCCGCCACGCGCAGGCCGAAGAGCTCCGCGGCCAGTTCCGAGGCCACGGCCGCGCCCTCGCCATCCTCCCGGGCCAGCCGGGCGGCTTCTGAGGTGGAGGGCGCCTCGATGCGGTCCGCCTGGGGCATGTGGGCCTCCAGCCAGCGACGGCACTGGCCCAGGGCCTGGGGATGGGAATAGACCCGACGGACGCTGCCGAGGTCCAAGCCCGGATGCACCAGCAGGGCCTGGTCCACGGGCAGCAGGATCTCCGCGCAGATGCGCAGGGGGCTGTCGAGGAAGGCATCGAGGGTGGAATCCACGGCTCCCTCGGTGGCGTTCTCAACGGGCACCACGCCGTAGTCGGCCCGGTCCCGCTCCACCGCCTGGAACACGGCCTGGATGGTGCCTTGGGGCAGGGCCTGGCTGGAGCCGCCGAACTGGTGCCGGGCTGCCAGGTGCGTGAAGGTTCCTTCAGGCCCCAGGAAGGCCACCCGCAGCGGCTTCTCGAGGCTCAGGCAGGCGCTCATGATCTCCTGAAAGATCGTGCGGACGGCCGCATCCGGGAAGGGCCCCACGTTCGCCGCCTCCAGGCGCGCGAGGATCTCCCGCTCGCGCTTGGGCGCGTGGAAGAGGGCCTCCGGGGCGGCCTCGGACTTCAGGCGCCCCACGTCCGCGGCGAGGCCCGCCCGCCGGTTGAGGAGGGAAAGCACCTGGTCGTCCACCGCATCGATGGCCTGGCGGAGGTCGGCGAGGGTCTGGGGGCTGGGCGGGGTCATGGGAGCTCCTGGAATGCAAAAACCCCCGAGCCGTGAGGTCTCGGGGGCGATGGCGGAAGCGGTTTCGGTCTAGACGCCGCTGGGCCTCGCACCCGAGGTGCGAAAGCTAAAGGCGAAAAAGCGGCGGGAGATCAGCATGGCGGTCCTGAGACCTTACTTCAGGCGCCGAGGTGGGTCAATGCTTCTGCCAGGCAGGCGGCCCACACCTCATCCGGAGTCTCCTCCAGGAAGAACTCCACGGCGTGACCGGCCGGGCGGGCTTCTGGATGCCGGGACCAGGCCTCGAAGAGGGCCTCGAGGGGGGCGGCGTCCAGGGGGTTGTGCCGGAACTTGTGGGCCTTGCGGATGCGATCCGGCTCGGGGCCACGGAGGCAGACGCCTTCCCGCTTGGTGGCCACGAAGGTGAAGGCCTGGACCCACTTCCCACCCATGAGCTGGTTGAAGTGGAGGAAGGCCCCGTGGTGGCTGCGGGAGTGGTCGAAGAGCCGCTGCTTCCCCTGCCACTTGGCGGCCCACTGGGTGAGGATGACCGCCAGGCGGGCCCGCTCGGAGGGGTGCCTCAGGCAGCTCTGGGCGTAGGGCAGGAATTCATCAAGCAGGTCCACGGTGGTCTCCGGCGTCCTCCACCCTACCGCAGGCGTGAAGGGCCGCCTGCTTCCGACCTGCCGCCACACCTTTCAAAGACCGCTAACATGAACCGACACCCGAGCCCCAAGATGCCCGTTTTCTCCGACCCATCCGATCCCGCAGCCAACGCCCAGCGTCCCTGGGTGCCGACACTGGCCGTGCTGCTGCTGAGCCTGGCCGTCACGATGGTGGCCTGGCTGAACGCCCGGCAGAACCAGCAGCTGCGGGACCAGGCCCGGCTGAACCGGTTCGTGGGCCGCACCGAGCAGAGCCTGCGGAACCGCCTGGGCCGCTACGAGGACATCGCCCGTGGTGCCCAGGGCTTCTTCGTGGGCGGGAGCTCGCCCCTGGCAGTCGAGCAGTGGCGGACCTACGTGGACAAGCTCGACCTGCCCGGCCGCCACCCGGGCCTGACGAGCCTCGCCTTCATCACGCCGGTCCCCTCCCCTGAGCTGGACGCCTTCCTGCAGCGCAGGCCCCAGCTCGCGGGGCGCTACCACCGGCCCATCTCGGATCCGATGCCGCTGCACGCGCCCAGCCAGCATGGGAACCACCTGATCATCGAGCTCTGCGAACCCGGCGAGCGCGCCGCGGCGGGGCTCGGCCTGGACGTGGGCACCAGCCCCACCCAGCGCGCGGCTGCGGAGCGTGCCCGCGATACCGGGCAACCCACCCTCTCGGGTCTCCTCCATTTCACCCGGCCGACCGGCCGGGAAGACGCCGTGGCGCTCTTCGTGCCCGTGTATGGGGGAACCCCCGGGGACCCGGCCGAACGCCGCCAGTTCCTCCGCGGTTGGATCTCCGCCGGCATCCTCCTCAAGCCCCTCATCGCGGACGTACTCCGGGGCGAGGACCAGGGCGTGGCCTTCGAGGTGGTGGACGCTTTCGCCGCCCAGGGTCCCCAGTGGCTCTGGGCCACCCCCGACTGGCCCAAGGGCGGGAATGCGGACGTCCTTCGCACTCTGGATATCGGCGGTCGCGGCTGGCAGGTCCGGTATGCGATCAAGTCCGACTTCTACAAGGTCGAGGGTCGTAACCAGCCTCTGATCCTCCTCCTCGGGGGACTGCTGGTGAGCGTCTGCCTGGCCGCCGTCGTGTGGTCCCTCGCGGGCACCCGCCGGCGGGCGCTGCAACTGGCCCACTCCATGAACGCCTCCCTCCGCGAGGCGCTGCACCGGAATCGCAGCCACCTGATCTACACGCCCCTGGCGGTCATCGAAACGGACGCCATGTTCAAGGTGAGCGAGTGGAACCCCGCTGCCGAGCGCATCTTCGGGTTCCCGAAGGAGACTGCGCTGGGCCAGGACCCCCGGGTCCTGATCATCACGCCCGAGGGCCAGGACGACGTGCCTGCGCGCCGCGAGGCCCTGCTCGCCAGCGAGACCGGCACCCGCGTCACCATGGAGAACCTCACCCGCACCGGCCAGCGGATCCTCTGCGACTGGTACAACACCGCCCTCCGGGACGAGCGGGGGCGCTTCATCGGAGCCATTTTCCTCGCTGACGATGTAACTGAGCGGCGCCGGGCCGAGAGCGCCCTGCGCCAGGCCCAGAAGCTGGAGAGCCTGGGCGTCCTGGCCGGCGGCATCGCCCACGACTTCAACAACCTGCTCACGGCCATCCTCGGCAATGCCGAGGTGGCGCTGGACCGCATTCCGGACGACCCCGCCCTGCGCAGCGCCCTCCAGCGCATCGAGGCCACCACCCAGCGCGGCTCGGACCTCGCCCGGCAGCTTCTGGCCTACGCCGGCAAGGCCCACTTCGCCGTCCGGCCCCTGGACCTGAACGCCATCATCCTCGAGATGGGCGACCTGCTCTCCGTGTCCATCTCCAAGAAGGTCTCGGTCACCACCGACCTGGAACCGGGCCTGCCACCCGTGGACGCCGACAGTGCCCAGTTCCAGCAGGTGGTCATGAACCTGGTGATCAACGCCTCCGAGGCCATCGGGGACCAGCCCGGCCGGGTCATCGTCCGCACGCGGAGCGTGGCCTACAGCCGCGGCGAGCTTTCCTCCACCTTCCCTGGTCAGGTCCTGGAGCCCGGCCCCTATGTGCGCCTGGAGGTGGAGGACGATGGCTGCGGCATGGACGCCGAGACCATTGGCCGCATCTTCGATCCCTTCTTCACCACGAAATTCACCGGACGGGGCCTGGGCCTCTCGGCCATGCTGGGCATCGTGCGCGGCCACCGGGCGGGAATCCGGGTGGAAAGCACCCCGGGCAAGGGGACCCTCTTCATCCTGCTGTTCCCGGCCTCCGAATCCACCGTTGCCCAGCTCATCCCCGAGGCCGAGCCGCTTGCGCCGATGTCAGGCACGGTTCTGGTCGTGGACGACGAAAGCATCATCCGTGACCTCGCCCGGAGCGCCCTGGAGACCGCCGGCTTCGGCGTGCTGGAGGCTCGGGATGGCCTGGAGGCCGTGGAGCGCTTCGAGCAGGAGCGTGGGGCCATCGACCTGGTCCTGCTCGACATGACCATGCCCCGGATGGGCGGGGCCGAGGCCTTCCGACGCATCCGGGGCCTGGAGCCCGGCGTCAAGGTGCTCCTGACCAGCGGCTACACGCAGAAGGAGTCCCTGGAGTCCCTGGCGGATCTTCCCCCGGACGGGTTCCTGCAGAAACCATTCAGGGTTCGTGAGCTGGTCGGCAAGGTGCGGGAAATCCTTCGCGAACCGAGGGGCAAATCCAAAAACAAATGAGCAAACAGGCATAATAAAAATGAGGGCTAAGTCCTTGCGATAACAGCCTCCTGTGCCATGGATCACAAGTGTCCCACATTAGCTTTTTAGACACAGAATTCGGGGCCTGGACATCTCATGCTGAACGGATCTGGAGGCATCCATGTCCGAGTCCGCTCCTCTGCTGATCAGTGCCGGCAACCTGCCCGCCCCCAACTGGCATGCCACCCACGAGGAGGCCCAGATCCGGTTGACCCGCATGGCCGAGGCCCTGGGGGCCGGGGACTGGAAGGAAGTGGACAAGGGCGCCAAGTGGATCTACGAAGTGCTGCGTCCCCACAACGAGGCCGAAGAGCGGGAGCTCTTCCCGCTGCTGGAGGAGCTGGGCGCCGAGGCCCTGCACCTGCGCCTCCACGAGGACCACCGCCAGATGTGGGACCTGACCCTCCAGCTGCTGGCCGAGATCAGCGACGGCGCCGTCCGCGCCCCGCGCTCTCTGACGCTGCTTGGTCAGCGCCTGGTGGACCTCATCCGCGACCACATCGAGGCGGAAGAGTTCCTGATGCTGCCCCTGCTCAAGGGCAAGTCCCTCTACTGCTCCGACGACGAGACCCAGGACGGCTACCTCATCCTCGAGAAGAAGCTCGTGGCTCCCGAGACCTGGTCCTTCATCGTGCAGGCCCCCCAGGTGGCCCGGGGCCGCAAGCCCGGCCAGTTCTTCATGGTGGCCCCCTTCCCCGAGAGCGAGCGCATCCCCCTCACCCTCGCCGGCGGCGATGCGCGCAAGGGCTACATCCACTTCATCATGCAGGAGGTGGGCTCCACCACCCAGGCCATGGGCAAGCTGAGCGCCGGCGACCGGCTCTACGCCGTGGCCGGCCCCATGGGCGCCCCGACGGAGCTGGTCGAAGAGGGCACCATCGTGCTGATGGCGGGCGGCTACGGTTCCGCCGCCATCCTTCCGGCCGCCGAGGAGCTCCACGCCAAGGGCCGCCGCGTCATCACCATCCTGGGCGGACGCAGCAAGGAGCGGGTGCTCTTGGCCGACGAGCTGGGCGCGGCCTCGGCTGAACTGATCGTCACCACCGATGACGGGAGCCTGGGCCGCAAGGGCCTGGTGACCGATGCGCTCAAGGATGTCATCGCCCGTGAGCCGGTGGCCGAAGTCGTGGCCGTGGGCCCCCTGCCCATGATGCGCGCCGTCGCCGACCTCACGAAGCCCCACGGCATCTTCACCCTGGTGAGCCTCAACGCCATCATGGTCGACGGCACCGGGATGTGCGGCGGCTGCCGCGTCAGCGTGGGCGGCGAGACCAAGTTCGCCTGCTTCGACGGCCCCGACTTCGACGGCCACAAGGTGGACTTCGCCATGCTGCGCAACCGCCAGGACTGGTACAAGTCGGAAGAGCAGTGCGACCCGAGCGACTGCAAGATCGGCCGCGTGGCCGCCTCAGGCCCCGTGGACTACTCCAAGTACCTGAACGAGGCGGTCACCGACCTGGCCGACTGGCAGACCCTGGACCTGGGCACCATCAAGCCCAGCCAGAAGATGAAGATCCCCCGCCAGGAGATGGCCTGCCAGCCCCCTGAGCTGCGCGTCTGCAACTTTGACGAAGTGAGCCTGGGCCTGTCGCCCGAGCAGGCCAAGCTGGAAGCGGCCCGCTGCATCATGTGCAAGCACCCCGCCTGCATCGACGGATGCCCGGTCAGCATCAACATCCCCGCCTTCCTGCAGCAGATCGTCAATGGCGATCCCCAGGCTGCGGCCCGCGTCATCAAGGAGAGTTCCAGCCTGGGCTCCGTCTGCGGACGGGTCTGCCCCCAGGAGAAGCAGTGCGAGATCAAGTGCGTGGTCGGGATCAAGGGTGATCCCGTCTCCATCGGCCGCCTGGAGCGCTTCGCGGCCGATTCGATGCTGGGCTCCACCGAACTGCCCCCCGTGGAGGCGCCAACCGGCAAGAAGGTGGCCGTCATCGGCGCGGGCCCCGCCGGCCTCACCGTGGCGGGCGAGCTCGTCAAGAAGGGCCACCAGGTCACGGTCTACGATGCCTTCCACAAGCCGGGTGGGGTGATGCTCTATGGCATCCCCGAGTTCCGCCTGCCCAACGCCATCGTCGATCAGGAAGTGGAGAACCTGCGTCGCCTCGGTGTGAAGTTCGTCATGAACACCCTGGTGGGCCGCAGCATGACGCTGGAGGATCTCCGCAAGGAGAACGACGCCCTGTTCATGGGCACCGGCGCTGGCCTGCCCAAGATGATGGGCATCCCGGGCGAGGAGTACAAGGGCGTCTACACCGCCAATGAGTTCCTCACCCGCATCAACCTCATGCGCGCCGACCTCTTCCCCCAGTACGGCACGCCCGTGACCGTCGGGAAGAACGTCATCATCGTCGGCGCCGGCAACACCGCCATGGACGCCGCCCGCGCCGCCCGCCGCATGGGCGCCGAGCACGTCACCATCGTCTACCGCCGCACCATCAAGGAATCCACCGCCCGGAAGGAGGAGCTGGAGCACGCCCACGAGGAGGGCGTCGAGTTCAAGTTCCTCACCACCCCCGTTCAGCTCCACGGCAATGACAAGGGCTGGATGACCCACGCCGAGTGCGCCGTCATGGAGCTGGGCGAGCCCGGCCC
This sequence comes from Geothrix sp., assembly GCF_049292215.1. Lineage (GTDB taxonomy): Bacteria > Acidobacteriota > Holophagae > Holophagales > Holophagaceae > Geothrix. The sequence continues at coordinate 29,482 of NZ_JBATQW010000078.1, forward strand.
CGATGGCCGCCGCAGCCCCAAGATGACCGACGAGCGCATCATGATCCCCTGCGAGACCCTGGTGGTCGCCCTGGGCTTCGACGTGAACCCCCTCCTGGCCATGACCGACAAGGGCCTGAAGACCCTCAAGGGTGGGGTTGTGGTGGTCGACAACGAGACCGGCGAGACCTCCATTCCCGGCGTCTTCGCGGGCGGCGACGTCATCACCGGCGGCGCCACCGTGATCCTGGCCATGGGACAGGGCCGCCGGGCCGCGGCGGCCATCCACCACCGCCTCATGGGGGAGCCCCAGGCGGCGGTCTGACCACTGGACCAATTGTGATCAAATCGACCGTTTCATCAGGTATGATATGGCAGGCACGAATCCTGTCCTGATCCCCATCGCCGGAACCCCGCTAAGGGCCCCCGGAAGGAGCGCACCATGAGCACCCGCATCGTGAAGACCCTGGATGGGAACGAGGCCACCGCCTCGGTCGCCCACCGCCTCAGCGAGGTCATCGCCATCTACCCCATCACGCCCTCCTCCAACATGGGCGAGTGGGCCGATGAGTGGAGCTCCCAGGGCAAGACCAACGTCTGGAAGACCATCCCCTCCGTGGTGGAAATGCAGTCCGAGGGCGGCGCCGCCGGCGCGGTCCACGGCGCGCTCCAGGCCGGTAGCCTCACGACGACCTTCACGGCGTCCCAGGGCCTGCTCCTGATGATCCCGAACATGTACAAGATCGCCGGCGAGCTGACGCCCTTCTGCATGCACGTGTCCGCCCGCACCCTGGCGACCCACGCCCTGAGCATCTTCGGCGACCACTCCGACGTGATGTCCTGCCGCATGACCGGCTTCGCGATGCTCTCCTCCGAGAGCGTCCAGCAGGCCCATGACTTCGCCGCCATCTGCCACGCCGCCACCCTCCGCAGCCGGGTGCCCATCCTGCACTTCTTCGATGGCTTCCGCACCAGCCACGAAGTCGCCAAGATCGAGATCCTCAACGACGAGGACCTGCGCCACATGGTGCCGGACGAGTTGGTGGCCAAGTTCCGCAAGATGGCCCTGACGCCCGATGCTCCCGTCATCCGCGGCACCGCCCAGAACCCTGACTCGTTCTTCCAGGCCCGGGAAGCCTGCACCCCCTTCTACGAGGCCTTCCCCGCCATCGCCCAGCAGGAGATGGACCGCTTCGCCGCCCTGACGGGCCGCCAATACCGGCTCTATGAATACTTCGGCCACCCCGAGGCCGAGCGCGTGGTCATCATCATGGGCTCGGGCTGCGACACCACTCACGAGTACGTGGAGTGGGCCATGAAGCAGGGCGAGAAGGTCGGCGTCCTGAAGGTACGCCTCTTCAGGCCCTTCGCCATCTCCGAGTTCGTCCGCGCCCTGCCCGCCTCGGTGAAGAAGATCGCCGTCCTCGACCGCTGCAAGGAGCCCGGCTGCCCTGCCGATCCCATGCACATGGACGTGATCGCGGCCCTGCGCGAAGGCCGCGAAGAAGGCCACACCACGCTCGATCCCCTCGTGGTGGGCGGCCGCTATGGCCTCTCCTCCAAGGAATTCACCCCGGCCATGGTCCAGGGCGTCTTCGCGAACCTGACCAAGGACAAGCCCAAGAACCACTTCACCGTCGGCATCGTGGACGACATCAGCCACAGCTCGCTGACCTATGACGCCGACTTTGACATCGAGGCCGCCGACGTGACCCGCGCCCTCTTCTACGGGCTGGGCGCCGACGGCACGGTGGGTGCCAACAAGAACTCCATCAAGATCATCGCCGAGGAGACGCCCAACTACGGCCAGGGCTACTTCGTATACGACTCCAAGAAGTCCGGCGCCATCACCATCAGCCACCTGCGTTTCGGCCCCCGCCCCATCAAGAGCCCCTACCTGGTGACCAAGGCGAACTTCATCGCCTGCCACCAGACCAGCTTCCTCGACAAGTACGAGATGCTCGAAGCCGCCGTGCCGGGCGCCACCTTCCTCATCAACACGCCCCACAACGCCGAGAGCGTGTGGGAGACGCTGCCCAAGGAAGTCCAGGAGGCCATCGTCGAGAAGCACCTCCGGTTCTACGTCATCGATGCCTATGAAGTCGCCAAGAACACTGGCATGGGCGTCCGCATCAACACGATCATGCAGACCTGCTTCTTCGCCATCTCCGGCGTGCTGCCCAAGGACGAGGCCATCGCCCAGATCAAGAAAGCCATCAAGAAGACCTACGGCAAGAAGGGCGACGCCGTCGTCCAGCAGAACTTCAAGGCCGTGGACGAGACCCTGGCCAACCTCTACGAAGTGAAGGTCCCCGCGACCGCCACCTCCACCCGCGTGCGCCCCCCCATGGTGGCCGCCGGCGCCCCGGACTTCGTCCAGCGCGTCACCGCCGTGATGATGGAGGGCAAGGGCGACCTGCTCCCGGTCAGCGCCTTCCCCATCGACGGCACCTGGCCCGTGGGCACTACCAAGTGGGAGAAGCGCAACATCGCCCTCGAGATCCCCGAGTGGGATGCCGGCATCTGCATCCAGTGCAACAAGTGCGTCCTGGCCTGCCCCCACGCCGCCATCCGCGCCAAGGTTTATGATCCTGCGGAGCTGGCCGGCGCCCCCGCCACCTACAAATCCATCGACTACAAGGGTCCCGAGTACAAGGGCCAGAAGTACACCATCCAGGTGGCGCCCGAGGACTGCACCGGCTGCACTCTGTGCGTGGAGGTCTGCCCCGCCAAGGACAAGAGCAACCCCAAGCACAAGGCCATCGACATGGTCGCCCAGGCTCCGCTGCGCGAGGCCGAAGTGGCCAACTTCGACTTCTTCCTCAACCTGCCTGAAGTCGATCGCACCACGGTGAAGATGGACGTGAAGGGCACCCAGTTCCTGGAACCCCTCTTCGAATACAGCGGCGCCTGCTCCGGCTGCGGCGAGACGCCCTACGTCAAGCTGCTCACCCAGCTCTTCGGCGACCGCGCCCTCATCGCCAACGCCACGGGCTGCTCCAGCATCTACGGCGGCAACCTGCCGACGACGCCCTACACCACCAACAAGGACGGCCGTGGTCCCGCCTGGGCCAACAGCCTCTTCGAGGACAACGCGGAATTCGGCCTGGGCCTGCGCCTCTCCGTGGACAAGCACCAGGAATTCGGCCTCGAGCTGATGCATCGCCTGGGCTCGAAGCTCGGCGATGAACTCATCGCCGGCATCGCCACCGCCGACCAGACCACCGAAGCCGGCATCAAGGCGCAGCGCGAGCGCGTCGAGATCCTCAAGCAGAAGTTGGCCGGGATTGCCGAGCCCGAAGCCAGGATGCTCCACGATCTGGCCGACTACCTGGTCGACAAGAGCGTCTGGATCGTGGGCGGTGATGGCTGGGCCTACGACATCGGCTACGGCGGCCTTGACCATGTCCTCGCCTCCGGCCGCAACGTGAACGTGCTGGTGCTCGACACCGAGGTCTACTCCAACACGGGCGGCCAGGCCTCCAAGGCCACGCCCATGGGCGCCGGCGCCAAGTTCGCCATGGCCGGCAAGAGCATGCCCAAGAAGGACCTCGGCATGATCGCCATGTCCTACGGCGGCATCTACGTGGCCAAGATCGCCTTCGGCTTCCGCGATGCCCAGACCGTGAAGGCCTTCCAGGAAGCCGAGTCCTACAACGGCCCCAGCCTCATCCTGGCCTACAGCCACTGCATCGCCCACGGCTACGACCTGGCCCACGGCTGCGACCAGCAGAAGCTCGCCGTGGACTCCGGCCACTGGCCGCTGTTCCGCTTCGACCCCCGCCGCCTGGACAAGGGTGAGGCGCCGCTCCAGATGGACTCCGGTGCCCCCAAGGTGCCCATGCTCCAGTACGTCCGCAACGAGACCCGCTACCGCATGATCGAGCAGCAGAACCCTGAGCACTTCAAGAAGCTCATGGATCAGGCCCAGCTCGATACCACCAACCGCTACTCCGTCTACGAACAGCTCGCCAAGCTGTCCGTCACGGCCAAGCACAGCTGAGGGTGACGACATGAACCTCTCGACCACCTACCTCGGCCTCAAGCTGGCCCATCCCCTCATGGCGGGCGCCTCCCCCATGGTTGACGACATGGGCATGGTCAAGCGCCTGGAAGACGCCGGCGCCTCGGCCATCGTGATGCACTCCCTCTTCGAGGAGCAGATCACCCGCGAAGAGCAGGGCACCATCATGGACATGCAGCTCAGCGCGAACGCCAGCGCCGAGGCGCTGTCCTACTTCCCCCAGCCCGACGACTTCCGCCTGGGCCCCGAGAAGTACCTGGAACAGATTCGCCGCATCAAGGACGCCGTGTCCGTGCCCGTCATCGCCTCGCTGAACGGCACCACCCCCGCGGGCTGGTTGCACTACGGCAAGCTGATGCAGGACGCCGGGGCCGACGCGCTGGAGCTCAACGTCTACTACATCCCCACGGACTCTCAGGAATCCGCCTCTGATGTGGAGAAGCGCACGCTGGACATCGTGCGGGCCGTGAAGGCCGAAGTGAAGATCCCAGTCTCCGTCAAGCTCTCGCCCTTCTTCTCCGCCCTGGCGCACTTCGCTGTGGAGCTGGAAGGCGCGGGCGCTGATGGCCTGGTGCTCTTCAACCGCTTCTTCCAGCCCGACATCAACGTTGAGGAGCTGGTGGCCGAGCCCAGCCTCCAGCTGTCCGGCCCCGCCGACCTGCTGCTCCGGCTTCGCTGGCTGGCGGTACTCCACGGCCACGTGAAGGGCAGCCTCGCAGTCACCGGCGGTGTGCATGACGGCATTGGCGCCCTCAAGGCGGTCATGGCCGGCGCCGATGCGGTGCAGATGGTCTCGGCCCTGCTGATCCATGGGCCCGATCGCCTGGCCCAGAGCCGGGCCACCCTCGCCGAGTGGCTCGAGGAGCACGAGTACGAGTCCCTGGCCCAGGCCCGGGGCAGCATGAGCCTGGTCAAGTCCCCGAATCCCCAGGCCTTCACCCGCGCGAACTACATGCGGATCCTGAACGGATGGAAGCCCTGAGCGAACGCTTTTCCTGACAAAACCCCCGGGCCTCCGGGGGTTTTGCGTATTGTGCGCGGAATCACAGTCTTTGGATGTGATTGACCTGAAGATCGTCTATTATCTGTAGCATCCATCCACTCCTTTCTGCGCAGGTGACCATGCTTCCTCTGTCCCAGTCCTCCGGTTACGCGGTCCTGGCCATGAGCTGCCTTGAAGATCCAGGTGGCAAGCCCACCCTCGTCGTCGACGTCGCGGCGCGCACGGGCTTCCCCCGCCCCTACCTCTCCAAGATGATCCACAAGCTCGCGAAGGTCGGGCTGGTCATGGCCAAGCGCGGCAACAAGGGCGGCGTGGTGCTCTCTCTGGCCGCCAAGGAGATTACGCTGGACCTCATCGCCGAGGCCGTGGACGGCTCCGAGTGGCGCAACCAGTGCCTCCTCGGCTTCAAGGACTGCACCGACGAGCGCGCCTGCCCTTCCCACACCTTCTGGAAGGCCGAGCGGGACCACATCCACCGCTGCCTCAAGGACATCACCCTCGAGGAGATCCGCACCTTCGAGCAGCAGAGCCGCGGCTGGCGCCTGGCCGATGCCTTGCCTGAGCGGAAGGCGAAGCCCCGGGCCAAGAAGGCCGCCAAGCCCGCCGCGAAGAAGCCGGCCGCCCCCAAGAAGGCCCCCGCTAAGAAGGCCTGATCCAGGCCCCTTCCCGTGCACGCAAGAGGCCGCCACCAGGCGGCCTCTTGCGTTGACATGCCCGTAGGGTCAGTGGGCGACGGCGTGCTCGCACTCGCAGGCCGCCTTGTGCGGCTCGTTCACGAGGCCGTGGGTGGCCCTGAAGTGCTCCACGCCGGGGTCGTGGTTCTGCGCAAGGTCCGCCAGCGTCACCGAGCGCAACCTCGCCATGATCTGGTCCAGCGTGGTGTGCCAGAACTCGTGGAGGACGCAGGGGGCGTGATCCGAGCAGCCCAGCAGGCCCATGAGGCAGCGGTTCCGCCAGGCCGAACCGTCGATTGCATCGGACAGGTCTTCCAGCGTGATCTCGGTGGAGGGCCGGGCCAGCACCACGCCGCCGTGGTGACCCCGGCGAGCAATGACCAGCCCCTTCTTGGCCAGCTTGTGGATCAGCTTCGAGAGATAGGACCGTGGGATGCCGGTGTACTCCGCCACTTCCTCGACCAGCACCGGATGCCCGCCGGGTTCCTGGAGGCAGCGCAGTGCCCGCACCGCATAGCCCGTGGTCTGGGACAGTGGGAGCATCGGAACCTCCATGAAAGAGCTTGCCAGAACAGGCCTTGTTAATGAAGATGCTCCGGTAATCTAACGAGTCAACCCCATTGTGATCTGCGTCACCTTCACCTGATTCGCGCATCATCCATGAAAATTCAGAGCCCCGCGCCGGGGCTCTGAATCTACGGACTGCCCGCCTGAAGGGTGCCCTACGTGGACGTCACCGGCACCTTGACCGCGGCCCGCCTCCGGACGACCCAGGCCGCATAGCCCAGGAAGGCGACCTCGGCCATCGCGACGGCCACCATCCACATCACCACGGGCGAATCCCCCATGCCGTAGGAATGCATGCCGGTGACCAGGACGAAGTTCACTCCCAGGTAGGTCATCAAAATGGTCTGGAAGGCCAGGATGCTGACGACCGCCACCCCGAACCGGCCGATCATCCGGTCAAGCTTGGCGTGCAGAATGGCCATGTAGGCCAGGAAGGCCACCAGTGACCAGACTTCCTTCGGATCCCAGCCCCAGTAGCGCCCCCAGGAGGACGCAGCCCACATGGCCCCCGTGATGATGCCGGCCACGAGGAAAATCGAGCCCACGAACATGTACCAGTAAAGGAGCTCATACATCCGGTCGGCCAGGTCGACCCGATCCGGGGCGAAAGCCGAGACGCCGACCTGCATATGGGCCACGACGAGGCCCAGCGCGAGGACGGCATAGCCCACCATGATGATCGGCACGTGGATGGCGAGCCAGGGAGTGCCCGCCAGCACCGGCGCGATGGGATGGATCAGGCGGTCGATCGGCAGCAGGTCTGCCAGGGCCAGCGTCAGCGCAGCCATCACCGCCGCGTTCAGGACCACGAGGCGGTTCCGGGCCACCCCGTTGGCGATCACCGCGAACAGACCCACCCCCCACGCCAGGAAGAGCATGGATTCGTACATGTTGGCGGCGGGAATACGGTCACCGACCTGCCAGCGCAGCAGGAGGCCCCAGGTCGTCATGCCGAAGCCGCCCGCCAGGCAGGCGAAGGCAATCCGGTCAAGCGCCCTGCTCTGCCGGATCCAGGCCGCGATCGCGGCGAGCAGCGAGGCCAGCAGGATGAGCCAGGAGAGCCGGAAGGGGTTGAGGCGGTTGTAGAAGACCTCCCGCTCGATCTTCTCCGCAGCGGGCCATCCCTGCAGGCGGGGTCCCGCCATGAGCTGGCCGAGCGCAGGCAGCGAGGGCTCCGCCAGGGCTTCCCAGCGGGCCTTCGGATCGAGGGGCTGGGGGAGCGGCCGCACGGCCTGCCAGATGAGTACGTCCTTCAGGACCAGGATGCGTTCTTTCAGCTTGCCGACATCCTGGAGCAGCCCTGGGGGCCGCTTGCCCCCAGCCTGGGCCCGGTCGGAGGCGAGGATCAGCTCACCCAGCGCCTGGTTCTGGAGGAGAAAGACGAAGGACGCGTGGGTCGTTCCGGAAGGCAGGCCCAGTTTGTCCGCCAGTTCCTTCGACCCGATGAGGATGTTGCCCTCGCGGGCGCCCGCCTTCGGATCGGCCAGCCATCCCTCCAGGATCGCCACGGCCTCCCGGCCCTGCCAGGCATGAGAGCCGGTGACGGTCCAGACCCGATCGCGGGCCAGGGTATCGAGGGGCATCGTGCGGCCATCGTGTTGCACCGGGAGGCGCCGCAACGACTCCAGGTCCGTGGCGGCCATCGCGTTACTTCCCCCCAGGAGGGCCAGGGCCAGCAGGAGCGCCCGTCCGGCCTGGCCGGGCAGGTCAGCCTTGGCTTCGAGGCTCTGGGCGAGCCGGGTGCCGAGCACGATGAGCAGGCCGGCCACCAGCGTGATGAAGCCGATGAACACGATCGGCTGACCGGGATCCTTCGACACGGACAGAACCGTGGCCTCGCGCCCCAGACGCTGCTCGTAGCTGGACTGGAACAGGGCATAGCCCCGGTGCTTCAGCTCGTGGTTCATCCAGATCCGCGCCGGGAAGGCGCGCCCGGTGTCCTGGTCCGTGACCAACACCTGGCTGGAAAAGCCCGAGGGCCGGTTGGTGCCTGGATAGGTGTCCAGCACGAAATCCTCGAGCTTCACCGAGAAGGGAAGCTGATGCCGGCTGATCACCTTGCCCTCTGGATCGTGGGCCTCGATGATCGAGGCGCTGTCTCCCTCCCACATGGCGAGGCTGCCTTCCACCTTGAACAGGTAGGTGAGCGTGGACCCGGCCAGGATGAGCAGCAGGGAGGCATGGACCACCACAAAGCCGGTGCGCTTCTTCGCCCAGGGGAACAGGTCCGCCAGCGACATCGCAAGGTTGAGGGCGAACAGGGCCTGCAGGCCCAGGAACCACCAAGCGTAGTACACCAGTCGCCCGGCGGTGTCCGCGTTGGACCGGGTCTCGACGATGGTGCCGAGGGCCAGTCCCACCAGCATCAGGACGAGCAGGATGACGGCCAACCTCAGTGAGGCGAGGAACACGAAGAGCTTTTTCATGGGACCAACCAGGACGGGCTACAGGCTGCAGGGGAAGAGCTATTTGACGGGTTTGACCGGAGCCACCGGTGCGGCCTTGGCTGGGGTAGGTTTCCCCTGGTTGGCCACGATGCGCCCCTTGATGGTCTCGTAGGTGGCTTGCGACACGATGTTGTTGGTCACCAGGCGTGCCTTGGTCAGGTAGGGCCGTCCGGCCACGATCTTTGCCGCCAGCCCCACGTCGATCCCGAGCATGAAGGAGAGTTCCTCCTTGGTGGCGCTGTTGATGTCCACGGGCTTGAGCTTGCCTTTGGTCTGGGGCGGGTTCGCCGCCGACTTGCCCTTGGCCTTGGGTGCCGAGGTGACCTTGGCGGCAGGGGTGGCTGGGGCCGCCTGGGGGGCCTTGGGCTGCTTGGCTGGGGGCGCGTCCTGGGCGGACAGAGTGGGCCAGCCGCCGATCGCGATCAGCAGAGCCGCGAGCAGGGGACCTTGGAATCGGTTGGTCATGAGGAGCCTCCAGGGAAACCGAGGGAGCAGTGGATTCCCCCAATGAGCAGGATACAAAAAAACAACCCGGACACGGTGAGGCATCCGGGTTGGCAGAGCGGTGGGAGGAGCGGGTCGCCCCGCTCCTCCCTAGGCTATTACTGGTGCACCTTGACGGGGTCGAAGTCCGAACCGTTGCCGTGGCAGACGGCGCAGGACTCGTTGGCGACCACCATCGCGCTGCGGGCCACCTTGATCTGGCCGCCGTTCAAGGTCATGTGGGCCTTGGCGGGGACGCTGTCATGGCAGCTGACGCAGGTGGCGGTGAACGGGGTGATCATGAGATCGCCAGGGTTCGAGGTCGCCAGGGCGGCCTTGGCCAGAGCGGTGGTCGTATTGCCGGCGACGTTGATAGCCGCTTCCCGGGTGGCCAGGATGGCGCCTGAGGTCGGCACGTTGTAGCCGTTGTAGGTGTGGCAGGCCTGGCAGTTGTTCAGGATGCCCGGGTAGCCGATGCGCGCGCCGTCGATGACATTGATGGCCGACGGGGTGCGATTGCGCGTGATGGCGATGGGGGTGGTCCTGTCCTTGCCGGCGTGGATGCCGTGGATCATGTCCTTCATGTTGTTGCTGGTCTGGGGGAAGGCCAGAGCCACGTTGACGCCACCGGCAGCAACCGGGTTGGTGCTGAAGTCGATCCCGGTCCACTTGGTGAGGCTCTCCTTGTCGTTGGCCGTGAAGAGGCCAGCGTTGTAGTAGTTGGAGAGCTCGGTGTCGCTGATGCCCTTGCCGCTAGTCACGAGGCCAGGCACGTGGCACTGGACGCAGATGTTGATGTCATAGACGCGGTTGCCGCCATGACCTTCGAACCACTCGTGGCAGCTCATGCACTTGGTGTTGTCGACGACGGCGCGGCGGGCGGTTTCACCCGTGATGGTCTTGGTGACGGAAATGGCATGCCGCGGTCCGGCATCGATGTCACTGGCGTTGACCACGCCATCCCGGTTGGAATCCCAGGTGCCGGCGTTCTGGGTGAAGTAGCCCTGGAGGCCCACGGTGCGCAGCTTCGCGCCGGTGGGGAAGATGCGGCCGCCGCCCACGATGGTGGCGGTGTAGTAGCCATTGGCGTCAGGGGCGGACAGGGTGCCGTCCGTGAGGGTCTTGGCGGTGTCGAGCAGCGCGGCGATGGAGACGCTGCGGGGCTGGTAGTTGGAAGACGAAGGCGCGCCGTCGGCGGCCAGCAGGTTGTTGAAGTCCGCGGGGGCGGCAATGCCGTCCTGCTGCATGGCCCAGGCGAGCTGGAAGCTGGGGGAACCAGTGAAGCCCAGCAGGGGATTTGCCATGGGGGTGGTGGCCGCTTCGAAGACCACGGGCGCCGGGGTGGAGCCATCGGTTTCCTTCATGATGCGGAACACGATGGTCACGTTGCCGCCCGAGGTGGTCTGGGTGGCGCTGCTGATCTGGTAGGTGAAGTTCGTGAGGCCCTTGGGAACCGCCGGGTTGTGGGTGGTCTTGTTCAGGGTCTGGTGGTAGGTCTTGACATCGGCGGGCAGGTGGCAGATCGCGCAGGCCGCGTCGTTCAGCTGGGCGGGCACTCCGGGGCCGTGGCCGGTGGCGAAGTCGACGCCGTCATGGCAGGCGCCGCAGGCGAGGCGGGAGGGCTTGGTGTTGAAGTTGTCGGCCTGGGGAACGCCGTCGTGGCACTTGATGCACATGCGCACGCCGCCTTCGATCATCGAGTAGCCGAGCTTCTCGAAGGCCACGCCAGCATAGCTGTAGCCGGTCTTGGTCAGGTTGGTGCCCATGTGGATGCGGTGGACCATGGAGGGCATGTCGCCGGAGGCGATGGTCTGGGTGCCCACGGAGTCGATGTTCAGCTTGCGGGTGTCCCCGGTGTAGGTGGTGGTGACGCCGGCAGAAGCAACGGCGTAGCCGTACTTGCGCTGGTCGGTGTGGCAGACCACGCAGTAGCGGGATTCCACGCGGCCGCCGCCATGGAAGGCGAGCTTGGAGTGGCACTCGTTGCAGTTGACGATCTTGACGACTTCGCGGGTATCGGTCCCGGCGGCCACGGGCAGGCCGGTGGCGGGGATGAAGTCGTAGATCAGGTTGACGGGGTTCTCCATGTTGACGGAGGCGGCCACGGTGACGCCATTGGCGGTGTTGCTGCCGGTGCCACGGGCGGCGCCGGAGAACTGGATGTCCAGGCGGTGGACGAGGTTCGGCTGGTAGGTCACGTCGCCCAGGTCAGCCTTGTTGTTGGCGCCCGTGTACGTGAGGCCATCCAGGAAGGCCTGCATGCCGGCGATGTCGCGGTAGAACGTGTAGACGTAGCTGCCGTCACCGTTGTCCACCAGGGTGCCGGTGTTGTCGGTGCTGGGGCGGGTGGCGCCTGCGGCGGCGGTGGTGGTGGGGACGCTGCTCACGATGTAGCTGACCCACTTGCTGGGGGCCTTGGTGACGGCATCCTCAGGCACCAGCTTCGCGAGGGCGAAGGCCAGGTTGGGATAGCTGAACAGGGTGGCGGTGGAGCTCTTGGCCTTGAAGTTGCCCAGGCCCTTGATGCCACTGCCGGCGGGATCCTTGATCGTGAAGGAGACCACGGGCTTGCCCGCGGTCACCACGACGTTGGTGACCGCCACGGTCGGCTTCAGCGCGGCCCACTGGTCGGTCGAGAGCAGGGCGGCATCCACCGTGGTGGTGCCGGCGGGGCCGGTGGGGCCGGTCGGGCCGGCAGGGCCGGCAGGGCCGGCAGGG
>NZ_JBATQW010000079.1:0-2813 GCF_049292215.1 Geothrix sp.
CCGCCAGGCCGGCCTCACCCAGGCACAACTGGCCGAGCGGATGGGCCGCTCCCAGGCCCTGGTGAGCCTCGCCGAGCGGGCCGCATTGCGCATCGGCACCCCCTACCTCCGCGCCGTCCTTGAAGCCTGCGGCCTTCCCGGCGACTGGCAGCCCTGAACCCGGCAGGCAGATACCTACTCAATAAAAGATCAACGCAAAGGCGCGAAGGCGCCAAGAACAGCAAGGAAGACCTTTCTTTGCGTCTTTGCGTCTTTGCGTCTTTGCGTTGAACGCTTTTTCTCTTCCTCTCGTGTGATCGAGCCCCATGTTCGCCCTCGGCATTTCCGATTTCAGCGTTGGTGAAGGCGTCTACCCGGCGAAGCAGCTCCTGTCGCTGGCGCGGCAGTTGGGCTACCGCGACCTGGTCTGCTGGGACAAGGGCCTGGCGGGCTATCCGAAGCTGCGGGACACGCTGGAGTGGATCCACAAGTCCCGGGAACTGGAAGGCCTGCCGCCGGATCCGCAGTGGACGGGCTTCCGCCTGCACCTGGGCTGTCGCTTCACCTGGCGGGGCCACGGCTGCGGCGCGCTGCCATACAGCGATGCGGGCTACGCAGCCCTGAACCGGCTGCTCTCGGCCCAGGCCCATGAGGGGCACACGCCACTCATCCCGGGGCTGGGCGAGGCGGAGCCGCCGCGGGACTGCGTGCTGTTGGCCGACGACCTCGCGGGCCTGGACGCCCTGCTGCGAGAGGGCCTCTACGCGGCGCTGCTGGCCCACCCCGGTCGCGTGCAGGAGGCCCGGAAGGCCCTGGCCGCGGGCCTGGAGGTGGTGGCGCCCCAGGTGCTGCGCTTCCGCACCGCCGAGGGCCTGGAGATGCACCGGCTCAAGCGGGCCATCGACCAGCAGGCCACCTTCCTCCGAACCGAGGCCCTGTGGCAACCCGCCGAGGCCGCGGTGCCGCGGAGCGAGTGGGAAGGCCGCTTCCCCTTCTGCGATCCCGCCGTGGCGAAGGCCACAGAAGCCGTGCTGGAGCGCATCGCGGGCTGGCCCATCCACTGGGGCGACTGGGTGCTGCCCGATCCGCTGGGTCGTGAGGGCGCCGACCTCGATGCGCTCCTGCGAGAGCGTGTGCGGGCCGGTGTCGAACGTCGGTTCCCGGTCGTGCGTGGTGACATCCTCGCCCGCATGGAGCAGGAGCTGGACCTGATCTCCTTCAAGATCTTCGCCCGCTACTTCCTCCTGGTGCAGGACATCGTCCAGGCGCTGAGGCACAAGGGGCTGCCCACCAACATCTGCGGCCGGGGCAGCGGTGCGGCCTCCCTGGTGAGCTACGCCCTGGGGCTCAGCAATGTGGACCCCGTGGATACGAACCTGATGTTCGAGCGCTTCCTCACGAAGGAGCGCAAGGATCCGCCGGACATGGACATCGACTTCGCGTGGGACGAGCGCGACGCGGTCATCCAGGCCGTGTTCGAGCGCTACGGCCGCGACCGCGTGGCCATGGTGTCCAACCACGCCTTCTTCAAGGCCAAGGGCGCCCTGCGGGCCGTGGCCCAGGCCCACGGACGGCCCGACAGCGAGCTGAAGCAGCTGGCGCGCCTCGTGCGCGGCTGGGAGGGCGGCCTGGTGCGTGCCGCGGAGAACCCCGCCTGGGACCTGATCCTCCGCCAGGCGGCTGCGCTGAAGGGCCACTTCCACCAGTTCTCCGTGCACCCCGGCGGCACCATCGTCACGCCCGGCCCCCTGTGGGAGCACGCCGCCTTCCAGCCCGCGCCGGCGAAGGCGGGCGTCTCCACCACCACCTGGGACAAGGACGGCGTGGAGAACTACGGCCTGGTGAAGATCGACCTGCTGGGCAATCGCAGCCTCGCCGTCATCCGTGATGCCTACAGGGTGCTGGGGGACCTCAAGCCCGCCGATCCCGGCACCCACTCGCGCAACGATCCCGAGACCCGGGCCCTGCTGGCACGGGGCGACAGCATCGGCGTGTTCTATGTCGAGAGCCCCGCCACGCGCCAGCTCCAGCAGCGGGTGGGGAAGGGCGACTTCGAGACCCTGGTGATCCACAGCAGCCTCATCCGCCCCGCCGCCTACCGCTGGGTGGACCGCTACGTGAAGCGTTCTCGCGGCGAGGAGGTCTGGGAGCCCAGCGATCCGGTCTTCACCGAGCTGCTCTCCGAGAGCTACGGCGTGCTGGTCTACCAGGAGGACGTCATCAAGGTCTGCGTGGCGCTGGCGGGCTGGAGCCACTTCGAGGCCGACCAGCTCCGCAAGCTGCTGGGCAAGCCCGACTGCGAGGCCAAGCTGCCCTTCTTCGAGGCGCGCTTCCGGCGCGGTTGTGCCGAACGCGGCGTGCGGCCCGCCACGGTGGACGAGTCCTGGGACATGATCCGCACCTTTACGGGCTACTCCTTCTGCAAGCCCCACTCGGCCAGCTACGCCCAGGTGAGCTTCGAGAGCGCCTGGATCAAGACCCACCACCCGGCCGTGTTCTTCGCCTCGGTCATCACCAACCAGGGCGGCTACTACCCTGCCATCGCCTACCTGGGCGATGCGCGGCGCCACCGTCTGGTGGTGCGCGGGCCCGATGCCAACCAGTCCCTCTGGCCCTTCACGGCCGAGGGCGAACAGGCCCTGCGGGTGGGCCTCATGCAGGTGCGCGGCGCGCAGGAGAAGGAGGTGAAGGCCCTGCTGGAGGAGCGCGCGGCGAATGGCCCCTTTGCCCACCTGGACGAGCTGCTGGGTCGCGTGCCGCTCAGCGTCACCACGGCGGAGGCGCTCTGCGCCGCCGGGGCCTTCGACCGCTGGGCGCCGGATGGCGACCGCACC
>NZ_JBATQW010000080.1:0-3975 GCF_049292215.1 Geothrix sp.
CCCAGCCGAAGCGGCGCGACGCTGGGATTCACTCCGGTCGCCTATGGCTCCCTCCGCGAATCCCAGCGAGATCCTTTTCAACCCAGGACTCTCACCATCCTTGGTATAGAAGTGGGGAGGACGTCAATCTGACGCTCACTGGTCCACCTAACCCTCCGCTCAACCCGGACCAAGCCGCAAGCGGTCAGGTCCTCAGCCCTTGTCAAGCAATGGCTTTGGCATGGCTCATCAGCTCGGCAGCGCTTGGTCCGGCAACCTTCTTCCGTTGAACCGCAACCCCATCCCCGGAACCACCAGCTCAAAGGAGATTGGCATGATCAACCAGGTCTTTCTCAATCTACCGGTCGCAGATCTCCAGAGGTCGGTCGCCTTCTTCAAGGCGCTCGGCTTCACCCACAACCCACAGTTCAGCGACGACTCTGCGGCGTGCATCGTCGTCAGTGATGCCATCTTTGTCATGTTGGGCACGCATGCCAAGTTCCGTGAGTTCACGCCAAAGGCCATCTGCGATACCAACCAGGCGGTCGAGGTCCTGATTTCTCTCAGCTGTGAGAGCCGCGAAGAGGTTGATGCTCTGGTCGCCAAAGCCCTGGCTGCTGGCGGTTCAACCTACGATCAACCCGAGGATTTCGGGTTCATGTACACGCACAGCTTCGTTGATCCGGATGGTCATGGCTGGGGGCTGCTGCACATGGTTTCCCAGCCGGAACACTAGCCCTTGACGCCACTCAAGCAGGGTGACCGCGCAGCCAGGCCCCTCGCTCAGCTCGGACCCCGCCGGCATGGCCTTCCGGAGGTGTGATGTCAGTCTTCCGCCACTCCCGAGACATCCCAGCCAGCCCGGAAGCCGTCTATGCGGCCATCCAGGATCCGGCGCGCCTGGCCCGCTGGTGGGGCCCGGATGGGTTCACGAACACGTTCCACACCTTCGAGTTCCGACCGGGTGGTTCCTGGCTGTTCACCATGCATGGTCCGGACGGGACCGACTACCCGAACCAGTCCGAGTTCCTGGAGCTCGTGCCCAACGCGCTTGTTCGCCTCAGGCATGTCAACGAGCCGCTCTTCGAGCTGTCGATTGCCCTCGAACCCTCTGCGACCGGGACACTGCTTACCTGGGTCGGGGTGTTCGAGAATCCGGCGTTTTCCGAGAGCATGCGGTCGTTCCTTGAGGGTGCCAACGAGCAGAACCTCAACCGCCTGGTGCTGGAGGTCGGCCGGGGCTGACCGCGTGGGCTCCGATCAGCCCGGACCGCCCCTCAGGCCATGCCACCCAGGTCGGCCGAGAGGATGCCGTTGCAGGCCGGGCAGACGATCACATGGCCACGCCTGGGCAGGGTGGAGATGAAGTTGACCTTCGTCCTGAGGAGGCGCACCACGTGGAGGACCGAGATCACCTGCTTGCAGTGGTGGCAGTTCAGGGGGGTCTCCAGGGCATACTCCGCCAGGTCGAGCGTCGGTTTCGGCACCTCGTGGTCGGTCATGAGCTGGCTCCAGCCGGACATCCATCCAAGTAACCCTATCGGATGGGCCACTGGGTTCTTGCGTTCGGTCCTCAGGGGGATGCATCGCTGGGGCGGGCGGCGGCCTGGCCCGTGGCCCGCAATCCCATCCGGGAGGGGCCCCGACCTGCGCTAGACTGCCCGCCTGGAACCCCCTGGGGTCCCCCTCTCCCGGCCTGCCCAGGCCCCGCCCAAGGAGGTCCTGTGATGCGAGCCCTCTCCCCGGCGATCCTGTCTTGCCTGGTCGCCCTCTCCGGGTGGGCCCAGGCCACCCAACCCGCGGCCACCGCCACCACGGACACCAGCCAGGTGATCGAGGCCATGCGCACGATGTATGGGGCCCTCACGAAGGATGACCTAGCCCAGTTCCGGAGCCTCGCGGCCCCGGACTTCTATGCCTACGACGGGGGCAAGCGGTTCACGGCCGAGGCCCTGGTGGAGCTCATCCGGGAGCTGCACGCCGCGGGCAACGTGTTCGTGTGGCAGGTGACCGAGCCCGAGGTCCGCCTGCACGGGGACCTGGCCTGGATCACCTACGTGAACCGTGGCTCCCTCCGGAACGCCTCGGGCACCAAGCCCCTGACCTGGCTGGAGTCCGCGGTGCTCCGGAAGGTGGACGGACGCTGGCGCATCGCGTTCTTCCACAGCACCCGGGTGCCCTGACCGGCCACCGACCCAGCGCCTGGGCACCCAGGCCCACCCCAACCCCGCAGATCTGGAAGGAGACGCCATGGCGGAGAACAAGACGAAGGCCACTGAAGCCAGCGTGGCGGCGCACCTCGCCGCCATCGCCGACGAGTCCCGGCGCAAGGACTGTGAGCTCCTCGCCCAGCTGCTGGCCAGGGCCACCGGAGAGCAGCCCAAGATGTGGGGGCCCAGCATCGTCGGCTTCGGTAGCTACCACTACAAATACGAGAGCGGCCGCGAGGGCGACTCCTGCCTCGTGGGCTTCGCCGCCCGCAAGGGCGACATCAGCGTGTACGGATTGAACGCCGCGCCCAGCCATGAAGCCCTGCTGCTGAAGCTGGGGAAGCACAAGGCTGGCAAAGGCTGCCTGTACCTGCGAAGCCTCGGGGACGTCGATCTGAAGGTGCTGGAGCAGCTCGTGGCGGAGGCCGTGAAGGCCAAAGCCCGGGCACACTGCTAGGGCCCGCTTCCACATCCCGCGGAACCACGCCATTTTGTCACTGTGGAGGGAATCGGCCTGCGGACCCGAACCCCGCGCCAGGAGGACCCATGAAGCGGCTCCAGTTCAGCACCCTCATCCAGGCCCCCCGCGAGCAGGTCTGGGAGACCATGCTCGGCCCGGTCACCTACCGGATCTGGTCCGCCGCGTTCATGGAGGGTTCTTACTACGAGGGCACCTGGGCCAAAGGCCAGCGCCTGCGGTTCCTGGCCCCCGGCGGCAGCGGCATGGTCTCGGAGATCGCCGAGCTGCGGCCCCACGAGTTCCTTTCGATCCGGCACCTGGGCGAGATCAAGGACGGGGTGGAGGACACGCAGAGCGAGGCCGTCCGCAGCTGGACCCCCTGCTTTGAGAACTACACCTTCGGACAGGTCGGCGTAGCCACGGAGCTGACCGTGGACATGGACATGACGGAGGCCTTCGAGGAGTACATGACGAAGACTTGGCCGAAGGCCCTCTCGCTGCTCAAGGCCCTGAGCGAAGCCCGGGCCGCGAGCCCCCGACCCTGACCCGCGGGCGGCCGCACCAAGGGGCATGCTGGTAGGGTGGAGGTCCTGCCGGACTGGTCCGCACACCCTGAGGAGCGCCCATGAGCCCTGTCAGCGCCCTCGTCCTCATCCAGGCGCTGGACGACCGTCGGCAGGAGCTGCTTGAGTCGCTGGAGGGCCTCAGCCCTGAGGCGCTGCAGGCCCGGCCCGCCGCCGGCGCCTGGTCCATGTTGGAGGTCATCGAGCACCTGGTGGTGGCCGAGCAGGTGATCCTGCAGGGACTGCCCGACCCGGCCTCCCTGGTGGGGCGGCCCCGCAGCCTGCTCCAGCGCTGCACCTACTTCCTGGTGGTGCTCATCCTGCGCTTCGGGATTCCGGTGAAGGTGCCCTCGCGGCGCATGCTGCCCACGGGGACGGTGCCCCTGGCCGAGCTGCGCGACCGCTGGGACGCGACTTTCCGCTGGCTGCGCACCTACGCCGAGGGCCTGCCCCCGGCCGGAGGCGATCCCGCCGTGTTCACGCACCCGGTCTCCGGCCCCATCACGCTCCGGCAGGCCCTGCGCCTGGATGGCCTGCACCTGGAAGGCCACGCCCGGCAGCTCCGCAGGTTGCAGCCGAGGAGGCCCGCATGAGCATCAACGACGGCCTCCTGCTCGTGGTGGTGGGCTTCTTCGCCTGCCTGCTCTACGTCATCCACAAGGACGAGAAGCGCAAGGCGGAGCGGCGGCAGCGGGACCTGCCCCACCCGATCGAGCGGCGGCGCCAGGAGCGGCGCCGGCAGGGCCTCCAGGCCCTCCTGGCC
>NZ_JBATQW010000081.1:0-2245 GCF_049292215.1 Geothrix sp.
CTCTCAAGCAAGCTCGCTTCGGGGTCCCTGTGCATCTAAGAACTCCAGGTTTTGAAGATGTTCTTTTGGTGAGTCTGGTCGAATTGCGCTACTTCTGAATTATACGCAAATTCTGCTTCATCACTAGGAAAACAGGACACCTGATTCCAGTGAGATGACGGCAGGCGTGCGTGAAATCCCTGGCTGATGGCCGGTAGCCTCGTGGGTCCCAAGGAGGGCCCATGACACTTCCTGAACAGGAACCTCTGCCACCAGCGGTGAATCGGCTGAAGCAGCAGGTCCAGAAATGGCGGCAGGCGAAGGATGGTCAATTCTCGCTCACGCCTGACGCGTTCTGGGACGCCGCTGTCCCGCTCGCGGTGAAGTACGGGGTGTGCAGGATCGCTCGCGCCGTGGAACTGGATTACGGCGGCCTCCGGAAACGGGTGGCAGCACTGGCGGGAAAGCCGTCCCCTGAACCCTCGATCACTTTTGTGGAGATCCCAGCCTCTGGGAGGGCAGCGACGGGGCATCCCGCATCTGCCCCCCGTCAGAATCCCACCCCGGAATCTGGCCTGGTGATCGACATCTCTCGGCCAGACGGTGCCCGGATGCGGATCAGTCTGAAACCAGGCACCGACCTGGACGCTGCCGGGATTGTCGCAGCCTTCGTCGGGGGCGGCCTTTGATTCAGGTTACTCCGCAGATGCGGGTCCTCGTGGCGGTAGAGCCGGTGGACTTCCGCAATGGGATCGACGGCTTGGCGCAACTCTGCCGTGAGCGCCTTCGGAGCGATCCCTTCTCCGGCTGGGTGTTCGTCTTTCGCAGCCGGACAGGCCGTTCCATCAAGGTCCTGGTTCACGACCAACTGGGATTCTGGCTCTGTACGAAGCGCCTATCAGAAGGCCGGTTTCGGCACTGGCCGGAGGGGAATGGGGAATCGGCAGAGCTTCTGGCCCATGAACTCCAGGTGTTGATCTGCGCCGGGAACCCAGCAACGACCGGCGTTCCAGCCGCATGGCGAGCCTTCAAATGATTGATGCTCAACTCGTTTGTATAAAACAGTTGTACTTTTCTGGCTCGCATGCCAGAGTCGAGGACATGGGACGTTCGAGGCAGCGGAAACCGCATCCTTCCACGGCGCTGTCGGGCTGCGTTCCTATCGATGTCCAGGAAATAGAACTGGCCACCCTCTACGGCTATGTCGCCAAAGCCGAAAGGGAGCCATTGAATGCCGTTGAGGCCAAGGCCCTGCATGCATCCCTCCAGACCTTGGGCGTCCTGATGGAGGAATTGAAGCGCAAGGGGACCACCCTCCGGCGCCTCCAGGCCATGCTGTTCGGATCCAGTTCAGAGAAGACTGACGACGTGTTTCCTCCCGGAGCACCCGAGCCTTCCGTTCCGGGAAATACCCCGGGGCCGGAAGCCTCGGCCAGCCCGGAACCGTCTGGAGATAAGCCTGACGAGAAGCCGAAGGCCAAGGGCCATGGGCGCAACCCCGCCTCCTGCTACCACGGCGCGGAGCAGGTCCAGGTGCCACACCCGGATCTGTCGGCGGGGGACTCTTGCCCGGAGTGCCCCAAGGGGAAGGTCTATCCCTTGGCCAAGCCCGCCGTGCTGGTGCGGGTGGTGGGCATGTCACCCCTCTCGGCCAAGGTGGTGGAGTTGGATCGCCTCCGCTGCAACTGCTGCGGCGAGGTGTTCAAGGCTCCGGCCCCGGAAGGGATGGGAGAGGAAAAGTATGACGAGACGGCCACGAGCATGATCTCCATGCTCCGGTATGGCGCAGGCACGCCCTTCTACCGCCTGGCGAAGCTGCAAGCGGGCCTGGGCATTCCCCTCCCGGCGGGAACGCAATGGAAGTTGGCCCTGGAGGCGGCGGGCCTCCTGGAGCCTGCCTTCCAGGAACTGATTACCTGGGCGGCCCAGGGGGATGTGATCTACCAGGACGACACCACCATGAAGGTGCTGTCCCGGCCCGACCTCATGACCAGGGGCACGAAGCAGCGCAAGGGCGTCTACACCTCCGGGCTCATCTCGAAGGCAGGCGAGAACTGGGTGGCCTTGTTCCTCACGGGCATGAACCACGCCGGGGAGAACCTGGCCGAGGTGCTTCGACGCCGGAAGGGTGAACTCGGCAGGCCGATCCAGATGTGCGACGCCGCCGCAGCCAACACGGCGGGGGACCTGGATACCATCGTGGCCCATTGCCTGGCGCACGCCCGGCGGCGGTTCGTGGACGTGGCGGAGGATTTCCCCGAGGAGT
>NZ_JBATQW010000082.1:0-4991 GCF_049292215.1 Geothrix sp.
GAGGGGGCATGGGCCGGTGCGGCGGGGGCGGACGGTCCTGTCTTGTGGAAGCGGGGGCTGGTGGCCAGACGCCGCACCTTCTCCTGCAGGTCGTGCTGGATCTGGAGGATGCTCAGGCTGGCGAAGCCGCTTTCCTTGGGAATGAAGTCAAGGGCACCGAGGGAGAGGGCATCGAGTGTGGCCTGGGCACCTTCCTGGGTGAGGCTGGACACCATGAGCACCGGCATGGGGAAGTCCGCCATGATCTTCTTCAGGCAGGTGAGGCCGTCCATGCGCGGCATCTCGATGTCGAGGGTCACGATGTCGGGCTTGTGCTCCTGGATCTTCTCCAAGGCGTCGATGCCGTCCCGGGCCGTGGCGACTACGCGCAGGTCCGGTGCCTCCTCCAGCATCTTTTGGAGGGACTTCCTCATGAAGGGGCTGTCGTCCACCACCAGGATCCGGATCGTCATGTTCAGCCTCAAGCCTGGAAAGCCACTTCGACGAAGGCCAGGGCGTGGTCCACTTCGTCGTCGATGGAGAAGGTCATCCGTTCCACGTCCAGATCCTTGTGCAGGGCACCGGCCAGCACAGCCTTGAAGGCCGGCAGATCGTCGAGGGAGATCATCAATCGCTCGTCGGCGGGGCCCATGGGGATGCGGGTGCGCACCAGCAGGTCGGCCAGGTGGATGAGGTTCGGTAGGAAGTCCTCGGGCTTGGGGTCGTGGTGGTCGCGGATCACGTCCACGATGGTCTCCGGGAAAGACCAGTCGGCGGCGAGCAGGGCTCCGGCCTCGGCGTGGTCCATGCCCAGCAGGGCGCGCTCCGCGTCCACGAAGTAGGCGCCCTCGGCCACGGCCTTGAGCACTTCGGCGTAGGCTTCGGGGAAGCAGGTATCCAGGGCGATCTTCCCGATGTCATGGAGCAGGCCGCAGAGGAAGGCGGTTTCCGCCTGCCCGTGCCGCTTGGCCAGGATGCAGACGCCCTTGGCGGTGAGGCCCACGGCCACGCTGTGCTGCCAGAGCTTAAGGGCATCGAGGTGGTTCCCGCCCTTCAGGGTACGGATGACTGCCGCGCCGGTCCCGAGGTTGGCCATGGCGTCGAAGCCCAGGCGGAGCACGGCCGTCCTGAGATCCATGACGGAATCCGCGCCGGCGTACAGGGCCGAGTTAGCCAGGCGCAGCAGGGTGGCCGACAGAGAGGGGTCCTTCGAGAGGATGCCAAGGATGCGGTCCACGGTGCAGCGCTCGTCCTGAACGGCCTCACCCAGGGCCACCACCGTCAGGGGGAGGCTCGGAAGGGTCTTGGCCTTCAGGCGCGAGGTGAACTGCTCCCGGGAAATCATTTCAGAACTCCGCGATCATGGACTTGTCCTGCTCAATGGCCGTCCGGACGCCTTCCTTGATGCCGGTCAGGGCCTCGGGGCCCAGCTTCAGGATCTCCATGGCCTGCAGGGAAGCGCCTTCAAGGTGCTGGGGACTGCCGATGCCCACCTTCTCCTCCAGGGCCAGGTGGTTGGCCAGGGCCACGATGGCGGACACCTCCTGGTAATCTTCTGGCGCGTGGACGGGGTCGTGGTGGAAGCGCACGGCCGCCTGCAGGCTGGGGGCCAGGTTCCACTTGTTCACCAGGGCCTCGCCCACCATGGCGTGGTCGAAGCCGAAGGTATCCAGCTCGAGGTCCAGACAGACGCCCTGCTCGTTGTAGACCGTGCGCAGCAGGGCTCCGTAGCGCTCGGGGAACTTCACGCCCATGACCGACTTCCCGATGTCATGCAGCAGGCCGCCGATGAAGGCCTCCTCCATGCGCGGAAAGCGGAGGCTCTTCGCGAAGGCGCGGCTGGCGATGGCGGAGACGAGCGCGTGCTCCCAGATCAGCCGCTCCTGGAGACCGACGGCGCCCCGGTGGTAGAGGTTCTTGGCAGAGCTGGCGATGACCACGCTCTTGATGGTCGAAAATCCCAGGGTCATGATCGCCTGGGTCAGGGTGGTGACTTCCCGCACCATGCCGAACATGGCGGAGTTAGAGATCTTCAGGATCTGGCTGGTGAGGGCCTGGTCCATGGAGATGACCTTGCGGAGGTCCTCGGCGTTGGCGTCGGGATCGGCGGATACGCGAAGCACCTGGGAGGCCACTTGTGGAAGCGGCGGCAGGTCTCCGAGGTTGGCGATGAGTTCTTGGGGGGTGATGGGCATGTTTCGCTCCCGACGGGTCAGGTCCGCTTCCGGTAACCCATGGCCTTGCTGAAATGCAGCAGTTCAAAACCGGTGTTGAAAGCATGGATGCTTTCGCTGTGTCCCACCAGCAGATAGGCCTTGGGGTGGAGCTGGCCGTGGAAACCCTTGAGGACCTGGGATTTGACTGACTCGTCGAAGTAGATGAGGACATTCCGGCAGAAGATGACATCGAAGGCGCCTAGCTGCCGGTAGGCCGGATAGTCCACAAGGTTGAAGTTTCGCAGGCTCGTGAGCCGCTGAAGCTCGGGCTTCACCTGGAAGAGGTCCTTCCCCAGGGGGATGAAGTGGCGCTGGAGCTGGTCCGGTGTAAGGTTGCGGAGGGTGTAGCTGTTGTAGACGCCATCCTGGGCCTGGGCCAGCACCTTCTCGCTGATGTCCGTCCCCAGGATCTCCACCGTGAAGCCCCGCAGGACCGTGTCCTTCAGGTCCTGGCAGATCATGGCCAGGGTGTAGGGTTCCTCGCCGCTGGAGCAGGCCGCCGACCAGATGCGTAGCCGACTCTGCCCCCGCTCGCGCGCCTGCTTGGCCGCGTCCGGGAGCACGATGTTCTGGAAGGCCTCGATCTGGGGCGGGTTGCGCCAGAAGCTGGTCTCGTTGGTGGTGATCTCCACGAAGAGCCGCTTCAGCTCTGCAGCCCCCTGGCTGCCCTGCAGCAGGGAGAGGTAATCCCCGTAGGTCCTCAGCTTCAGCTCCCCGATCCGCTTGCTGAGCCGGTTCTCCAGGAAGTATTGCTTGGACTCGCTGAAGAAGATGCCCGACTTGGCATAGATGAAGTCCCGGAGGCTCCGGAACTCGGCAAGGGTCATCTGCTGTTTGGCCTGGAGTGGATCCATCGGGTCGTCCTGCCCCCGGGATCGGCCCGAAACGGGGACCCTTGAGTTTCAGCCCGGTTAACGCTCCAGGATGACCACGGCCAAGGCCAGGTCCCCGTCATGGCTCACGCTGCCATGCAGGACCCGGATGTCCCGGTCGGCCAGCAGATCGGCCAGGCCCCCCACGGCCCAAAGGCGGCCGTTGACGTAGCGCAGCTCCTTCCAGGACCAGCCATCCAGGCCCTGGCCCAGGGCCTTGCCGAAGGCCTCCCGCAGGGCCCAGCGCCCCGCCAGGCGCTCCGGCAGGCGCTCCCGGTTGCCCCCCAGCAGGTAGGCGGCTTCCTCTGCATGAAGGATCCGCCCGGCGCACTTCTCCGCCCCGAAGCGCTCCACCAGGTGACGCCAGCGGCTGGGGGGGCAGAGGTCTGTGCCCAGGCCGACGATCATGCCAGCTCCCGGGCGAACCAGTGGTCGCAGCCCCCGTGACCCGTGCGACCCAGGGGCGCGCAGAGGGGCTTGAAGCCGAGCTTGCCGTAGAGGCGGATGGCCTGGTCCATGCCGGAGAGGGTCTCCAGGTAGCAGGTCCGGTAGCCCAGATCCTGCGCCACCGACAGACAGTGTCGCAGCAGGGTTTCACCCATGCCCTGGCCCCGGGTCTCCTCCAGGAAGTACATCTTCCGCAGCTCGCAGACTCCGGGCTCGCCGCCTTCGAGGGCCGCGATGCCCGCACCTCCCACCACCCGGTCCTGCTCATCCACCACCACGAAGTAGGCCGAGCCGGGCTCCGAGTAGGCGGCACTCATGTGATCCACCTCGGGGTCGTGGATGGCGAAACCGGGACCATCGGCGCCGAATTCCGGCATGACCCGGCGGATGATGGCCGCCACGGCGGGATCATCCTCGGGGCGGATGGGGCGGAAGGTGAGCATGGGGAAAGGGTAGCCTCACTCCGGCCAGTGGTGCTTCGGATAGCGCCGGGAGAGCCCCGGTCGCAGCTCCTGGTAGACCCGCTGCCAGAAGCCGGCGAGGTCCGTGGTGACCTGCACGGCGCGCAGGTTGGGGGCCAGCAGGTGAAGAACCAGCGGCACGGCGCCGCCCGCCACGGCAGGGGACTTCTTCAGGCCCCAGAAGTCCTGGAGCCGCGAGGCGATCCAAGGGGGATCGTCCTCGTAGTGGACCTTGGTGGGCCGCCCCTTGGGCAGCTGGATGGCCTCGGGGGCCCAGCTGTCCAGCAGGCGGAGGGTCTCTGCGGGAAAGGCCTGCCGCAGGGCTGCGGACCAGTCCACGTCCTGGACCTCGCGCAGGGTGGATCTGCCCCGGCAGGCGCCCGCCAGGAGTGGCAGCCGTAGGTTCTCGGGCAGGCCGAGGTCCGCGCGGTGCCGTCGCAGAAAGGCCAGCCGGGCCAGCATGCGGGCAGGCACCTCGTCCAGTGGTCGCTCCATCAGGGCCTGCGCCAGCAGCTCTGCCACGCGTGGATCCGCCGGATCTGCGGGCCCTCGGCTGACGTCAAGGCTCAAGCCGTCGTAGCGGATCTCGGTCCTGCGTTCGACGCGGCCGGCCGAGGCGTTGAACACCAGCTCATCGATGTCCTCCAGCCACTCGGGGAAGGCCTCCAGCAGCCAGTCGGCTTCGCAGCGCGAGGCCTGGCGGATGAGGGTCTGGCCGCCGGTCCCCTGCTTCACGGCCTCGGCCTCCAGGGCCAGGATGAGCCCGGGTCGCCGCACGCGGCTGGCGGGGTCCAGCCTGGCGCCCCCACCTCCGGCAAAGGCGCAGGTGCCGTTGGTGGAGAGCTGTCCCACGCGATCCGGATAGGCCAGGAGCAGGGCCTTCAGTAGGCGCGTTTCTGCGTCCGCTGGCTCGGCAGGCGAGGGCAGGAAACGCGCCAGCGATTGCACCGCCCGCCGCGCCCGCTGGATGGCGGAAGCATCCAGGCCCGCGGCCCGGCAGGCGCCCGCGCCGAAGC
>NZ_JBATQW010000083.1:0-16785 GCF_049292215.1 Geothrix sp.
CCTCCAGCCCCCGTGACCGTCGTGGTGGCACCGCCCCCGGCACCGCGTCCAGCCCCTGCAACTCCCGCCGCCCCCAAGCCCTCCGGGTCCGAGGTGACGCGCCGCCTGGATGCGCTCCGCCTCGGTGACATGCCGAAGGCCCTGGAACTCGGGAAGAAGCACATCGACTCGCTCTCCGCTCAGCGCTGGACCATACGCCTGCTGATCGCCAACCTTCCCTCCACCCTGAAGAACGCGGTCGTCGCCTTCCCCGGCAAGGAGCCCGACCTGTTCATCGCCCCCATCAAGCTCAAGGGCGGCAAGACGGCCTACCAGCTGTTCCTGGGAGACTACGCCTCCAAGGCGGAGGCGGAACGCGCCGCCAAGGCCGTGCCCGCCTTCTTCCTCGAGGGTGGCCAGCGGCCGAAACCCTACCCGATCAGTGGCATCCCTGCGCAGTGAGGCGGCGCCTGTTCCCGCCTTCCCCTGGAGCTTGTGATGACCCAGGAACCAGCCAGTCCCACCTTCCGCATCCTCCGTCCCAGGGTGCGCTGGGACGACTTGGTCCTGCCGGCAGATCAGATTGCGGTAATGGAAGCGCTCGCCGGTCAGGTCCGCCACCGCACCACGGTTCATGAACACTGGGGCTTTGCCGCAGGCATGAGCCGCGGCCTTGGCATCACGGCCCTGTTCTCGGGCGGCCCCGGCACCGGCAAGGCCATGGCGGCAGAGGTCATCGCCCAGGATCTGCAGGTCGATCTGTACCTCGTCGACCTGGCCGCCGTGGTCAGCAAGTACCTCGGTGAGACGGAGAAGAACCTGCGCCAGGTATTCGCCGCCGCGGAAGTCTCCGGGGCCGTGCTGTTCTTCGATGAGGCCGATGCCCTGTTCGGCCGGCGCAGCGAAGTCAGGGACAGCCATGACCGCTACGCCAACCTGGAGGTGGCCTGCCTGCTGCAGCAGATGGAGGCCTACAGGGGCCTGGCCATCCTGGCGACCACCTGCAAGCAGGCCCTGGATGCGGCCTTCGTGCGGCGCCTGCGGTTCGTCATCGACTTTCCCCGCCCGGACCAAAGAGATCGCAAGTCCATCTGGCAGAAGGTGTTCCCGGCCCAGGCACCGGTGGATGAGCTCGACTGGGAGCGGCTGGCGACGTTCGACCTCGCCGGTGGCGACATCCAGCGCATCACCCTGAACGCCGCCTTCCTGGCGGCCCAGGCCGGATCGAAGATCACCCTGCCTCTCGTGCTCACCGCCCTCCACGCCGAATACCGGAAGCTGGGCCGGAAGGTCCATGAGAGCTAGGAACGAGCTCATCGGGGGTGCGGTTCCACCTCCGATTGGTCCTGGTTCCCAGCGGCTGGTACCCTGAAGGCCATGGCTCTCGAACTGCTCGCTCCTGCCAAGAACGCCGACCAGGGCATCCTCGCGCTCCGCTGCGGAGCGGATGCGGTGTACATGGGCGGGCCACAGTTCGGCGCCCGTCAGGCCGCGGGCAACGACCTGGCGGACTTTGAACAGGTCACCCGGGAGGCCCGCCTGTGGGGTGCGAAGGTGTTCGCGACCCTGAACACCATCCTCTTCGATGCCGAACTGCAAGCAGCGCGGCGCCAGGCCTGGGACCTGTACCAGGCCGGCGTGGACGCCCTGATCATCCAGGACATGGCCTTCCTGGAGATGGACCTGCCGCCCATTCCCATCCACGCCAGTACCCAGGCGGTGTGTGACAGCCCGGAGAAGGTGGCCTTCCTCGCCAGCGCGGGCTTCAGCCGGGCCATCCTCGCCCGGGAAGTGAGCCTGGACGACATCCGGGCCATCCACCGGGCCGCTGACATCGAGCTGGAGGCCTTCGTCTTCGGGGCCCTCTGTGTGGGCGACAGCGGCCAGTGCTACCTGAGTGGCGCCATCTGCGAGCGCAGCGGCAACCGCGGGGAGTGCGCCCAGCCCTGCCGCGCCCCCTGGAACCTGGTGGATGCCTCCAATCACGTGGTGGTGCGGGAGAAGCACCTGCTGAACATCCGGGACCTGGATCTGTCCGACCACCTGGAGGACCTGGCTGACGCGGGCATCCAGAGCTTCAAGATCGAAGGCCGCCTCAAGGACGCGGACTACGTGAAGAACATCGTCAGCGAGGTGCGCCGCAAGCTCGACGCCCTGCTGCACCGACGCCCGGAGCTGGGTTGTGCCTCCCTCGGCGCGGTCACCCACGCCTTCACCCCCGACCCCACCAAGACCTTTCAGCGGGGCCTGTCCACCTACCGCATCGATGGGCAGCGTCAGCGCATGGGCAATCTGGACTCCGGCAAGCACCTGGGCGAACCCATCGGCGAGGTGCGTTCCATCCAGGGTGACCGGGTGGTGCTGGACGCCGTACCGGAGCTGAACCCCGGCGACGGCCTCGCGTTCGTGGACGGCGCCGAAGTGGCGGGCACGGTGGTCAACGCGGTGGAGGGCCGCCAGGTCTTCGTGCAGGATCCCTCCCGCATCAGGCCCGGCACCCGGCTCCACCGGAACCTGGATCTGCGCTGGCTCAAGGCCCTGCGCAGCGCCAAGGTGGAGCGCCGCATTCCGGTCACCGCCACCCTCGACTTTGCGGAAGGCTCGGTGCGCCTGTGTCTGGAGGACTCTGCCGGCTTCGTGGCCGTAGCGCAGGCCCCGGGCGACTTCGGCCCTTCCCGGGACACGGACGCCACCGCGCAGGCCACCCGGGACGCCCTGGGCCGCCTGGGGAACACGCCCTTTGAGCTGTCGGGGCTGCAGGTGGCCGAGTCGCGGTTCGTGCCGGTGAGCGTGCTCAACGCCCTTCGCCGAGACACCGCGGCAGCCCTCGAAGCACAGCGCCGCGCCCCCCGGGCCCGGGAGCCGCGCCGGGCGCCTGCCCTGATGCTGAACCCCCTGCCGGTGCGGGGCCTAGACTACTCGTGGAACATCACCAACAAGGCCGCCCGCGCCTTCTACGAACGCGCAGGCGCCGAAGTGCTGGAGGCGGCCGGAGACCTGCAGGAGGATCTCTCGGGCCGGGTGGTGATGACCACCCGCCACTGCGTGAAGTTCGAGATGGGCTGGTGCCATGTCCATCAGAACCCCGAGCCCTGGACCCAACTCCCTGAGCCTCAGGGCCCGGTCTTCCTGGAGAATGGCACCACCCGCCTGGAGTGCCGCTTCGACTGCGCCCGGTGCCGCATGGAGCTGGTGCTCTGCGAGCCCCGGGAGCGCGGGTGAAACCAGGGGACAGTGGCCCCTGGGAGGTGGTGGTGGTCGGTGCGGGGCCCGCAGGGCTGCTGGCCGCGGGACGGGCCGCCATGCTGGGCGCCCGGGTCCTCCTGCTCGAGAAGATGGAGAAGCCGGCCCGCAAACTGCGGATCACGGGCAAGGGGCGGGCGAACATCACGAACATGAAGGCGCTGGAGGAGCAGCTCAAGGAGATCCAGCCCGAGCCCCGCTTCCTGCGCCAGGCCTTCCAGGCCTTCTTCAACCACGACCTGATCGCGCTGCTGGAAGGCCAGGGCGTTGCGACCAAGGTGGAACGGGGCGACCGCGTGTTCCCGGCCAGTGACCTGGCCTGGGACGTGGCGGACGCCCTGGTGGCCTGGGCCACGGACGAGGGCGTGGTGATCCTCCCCCACGCGCGGGTCGAGCGCCTGCTGATTCGCGAGGGCATGTTCGCGGGCCTCGTGGTCGTGGGCAAGGCCTCACGGACCGCCCAGGAGATCCAGGCCCGTTGCTGCATCCTCGCCACCGGTGGGCTGTCCTATCCCGCCACGGGGTCCACGGGGGACGGCCACCGCTTCGCCGAGGCCACCGGGCACCGGATCGAGGCCCTACGGCCATCCCTGGTGCGGCTCGACACGCGTCCAGTCCACGAGGGCGCCCAGGGGCTCACCCTCAAGAACGTCAACCTGACCCTCTGGATCGACGGGAAGAAGCAGGCCAGCGAATTCGGGGAAGCGGAGTTCACGACCAAGGGGCTGGCGGGCGCCAGCGTGCTCCGACTCAGTCGGAAGGTCGTCGAGGCCCTCGCCGCCGGCCGCAAAGTCGAGGTAACCCTCAATCTCAAACCGGCCCTGGACCCGGCGAAGCTGGAGGCGAGGCTGATGCGGGAGCTCGAGGCCCACCCGGGCTGGACCTGCGGAGCCCTGCTGCGGTCGCTCCTGCCGACGCCCCTCGTCGCCGTGTTCTGCGAGTGCCTCGGTCTGAGTCCGGCCTCGCCCGCGGCGCAGCTCCAGGGCTCGAAGCGGAAGCAGCTGCTGGGCCTGCTCAAGGAGCTGCGGTTCGAGGTGACGGGCCATGGGGGCTGGGAGGAGGCCATCGTCACGGCGGGCGGCGTCTCCCTCAAGGACATCGATCCCCGCACCATGGCCTCGCGGAAGGTCGAGGGCCTCTATGTCGCGGGCGAACTGCTCGACCTGGATGCGAACACCGGTGGCTACAACCTGCAGATCGCCTTCTCCACTGGCTGGTTGGCGGGGGAGTCCGCGGCGCGGAAGGCCAGCTCGACCCAGCAGCACATGGCTGAATGACCCCAGGTGTGCATTAGGGCACATTCCTTCCCGGCTTTATTGATGCTCGAGTCCCAAATCGAGTAGCCTTGGCCCCAGTTCATCCCACATCCATCAGGACAGGCATCCACTCCTCCCCCGGGATGGGTGCAGGTTGTTCCATCCCCATCCAAGGAGGTGCCCTGCCATGAGCAGCGAGATGTATGAGCACATGCGGAAAAATCCAAAATTCGTGAAACTCGTCACCAAGCGTGGGCGGTTCGCCTGGACTCTGGCCTTCATCGTGCTGGGCATGTTCTATGGCTTTGTGCTGCTGGTGGCCTTCAGGCCCGCGCTGCTCGGCCGGCCCATCTGGCAGGGGTCCATGGTGACCATCGGCGTCGCCTTCGAGCTCTTCATGTTCATCTTCTTCTGGCTGCTCACGGCGCTATACGTGAAGAAGGCCAATGGGGAATTCGACGAGCTGACCCAGGACCTCATCAAGGATGCCTGGAAGGAGAACAAGTGATGCGCGTGCTGAACCGTCTCGGCCTGGCCCTGGGCCTGCTCGCCGCCACCGTCATGGCCCATGCGGGTCCGGCCCTGGATGGCATCCAGGAAAAACAGGCCACCAACTGGCACGCCATCATCATGTTCCTGCTCTTCGTGGCCCTGACCATGGGGATCACCTACTGGGCGGCTGGGCGCACCAAGTCCACCTCCGATTTCTACACCGCGGGCGGCGGCATCACCGGGTTCCAGAATGGCCTTGCCATCGCCGGCGACTACATGTCGGCTGCCACGCTCCTGGGCCTCAGCGCCATGGTCTACGGCCAGGGCTACGACGGCTACATCTACATGCTGGCCTTCTTCGCCGGCTGGCCCATCATCCTCTTCCTCATGGCCGAGCGCCTTCGCAACCTGGGCCGGTTCACCTTCTCCGACATCACCGCCTACCGCCTGGACCAGGGCAGTGTGCGCACCATGGCCGCGATCTCCTCCCTGACCGTGGTCTGCTTCTACCTGCTGGCCCAGATGGTGGGTGCCGGCCAGCTCATCAAGCTGCTCTTCGGCCTGGAGTACACGGTCGCCATTTTCGCCGTGGGCATCCTGATGATGGTCTACGTCATCTTCGGTGGCATGGTGGCCACCACCTGGGTGCAGATCATCAAGGCCTGCATGCTGCTGGTGGGTGGCACCTTGGTGGCCATCCTGGCCATGAGCCGTTTCGGCTTCTCCTACAGCAGCGTGGTGCAGCAGGCCACGGCCGTGCACAAGCTCGGCCCCAAGCTCATGTATCCCGGCAGCCTCCTCGCCGATCCCGTGACGGCCATCTCCCTGGGGCTCGGGCTCATGTTCGGCACCGCCGGCCTGCCTCACATCCTCATGCGGTTCTTCACGGTCACCAACGCCAAGGAAGCCCGCAAGTCCGTGCTCTATGCCTCGGGCTTCGTGTCCTACTTCTTCAACGTCATCTTCCTCCTGGGCCTCACCGGAATCATCATCGTCGGCCAGAATGCGTCCTTCTTCGAGGGCGGCAAGATCGGTGGCAAGCTCATCGGCGGCGGCAACATGGTGGCCATGCACCTGGCCAAGGCCGTGGGCGGCAACTTGCTGCTGGGCTTCCTGGCGGCGGTGGCCTTTGCCACCATCCTGGCTGTGGTCTCGGGTCTGGCCCTGGCGGGCGCTTCCGCCATCTCCCATGACCTCTATGCCCGGGTCATCATGAAGGGCAAGGCGTCGGAAACCACGGAAATCAAGGTGTCCAGGATCGCCGTCATCTGCCTGGGCTTCATCGCCATCGTGCTGGGCATCCTCTTCGAGAAGCAGAACATCGCGTTCATGGTGGGCCTGGCCTTCGGCGTGGCTGCCGCGGCGAACTTCCCGGTGCTCATCCTCTCCATGTACTGGAAGGGCCTCACCACCCGCGGCGCCCTCTGGGGCGGCTACGGCGGCCTGGTATCGGCGGTGGTCTTCGTGGTGCTCTCGAAGTCGGTGTGGGTGGATGTGATCGGCCGGAAGGCGGCCCTTTTCCCCTACGGGCAGCCGGCCATCTTCGCCATGCCCATCGCCTTCCTGCTGGCCTTCATCTTCTCGAAGCTCGACGGCAGCGAGCGGGCCAAGCAGGAGATCGAGGCCTTCGAAGACCAGTACGTCCGGGGCCAGACGGGCTTCGGCGCCGCCACGGCCACCAACAAACACTAAGGAAGCGCAGCCGCCAGGGCCGGAGTGGTTCCACTCCGGCCCTGGGCTTAAAAGTGCGTGTGGCCTTCCTGGTCCGTCAGGTTGGCCAGCTGGCGCCGGGGATCCCCGACCCTCCGCAGGCCCGAGAGGCTCCTGACGCCAGCCTGCTGGAGAAAGGGCAGGAAGCGCTGGAAGACCTGGGCCGTGATGTAGGCGTCCCCGATGGCTGAATGGGCCGCCTCCACGGGGATCTCGAAGGCCTCAGCCAGGTCGAAGAGGCTGGGGGCGGGAAGCTCGAGGGCGAAGGCGGGGTGGTCCGCGGCGCGCCGCCGGAGCCAGCCGAACAGGGACAGGGTGTCCACGGCCGCATTCCGGAAGGGGGCCCTCCCTGACCGCCTGGCATCGCGGTTGAGGAAGGCCAGATCGAGGGCGAGGCAGTGGCCGACGAGGACGGTGCCCGCCACGTAGTCCAGGAAGGAGGCCAGCACCTCGCCGATGGCTGGCCGGGCCTCCAGCTCGGAGGGGGTGATGCCATGGATCACGACGGTGCGGCCATCGAGGACGGCGGTCGGCTTCACCAGCTCCTGGAAGGCGTTCCCCAGCTCGATCCGGCCGCCCTGCATGTGGAGGGCACCGATGGCGATGATGTCGTCCCGGCGGGTGTCGAGGCCGGTCAGTTCCGTGTCGAGCACCGTGAACCGCAGCTCGGGAACCGGCAGGTCCCCGCCAGGCGGCCCCCCGCCCAGCTTCCCCCGGCTCCATGCCATCAGACCCATGCCGCGCCTCAGATGATGAAGGACTTGTATCGGTCCATGACCTGGTCCTGGACCTTGAGGATGAGGCGGAACGCGTTCTTGAGCGACTGCCGCTCGAGGCTGCTCAGGCCGTCGTAGCGGATGACATTGTCGATGGGCTGCCCGGCCTCCGCCTGCCGGTACTGGTGGTGGATCCGCAGCAGGGTGACGAACTCGAAGGAATACTCCAGCTCGTCCACCAGCTCCGAGATGAGCGAGGTGCCGCCCCGCAGCGCCTCCAGCCGGTCCACGGTGGAGACCTGCTGGAGCCCCTTCTCCAGGGCGAAGAGCCGGGCGATGTCCACCAGGGGCGCCACGGCCTTGATCTTCAGGTTCAGGCCATCCTTGTGCTCGCCGTTCCGTTCCACGGCCACCCCCCCGAAGAAGCCCAGGGGCGGCCGGTTACGCACGAGCATGTTGGCCAGGAAGCCCAGGAAGACCGGGTAGTCGGGGATGAGGCGACCGAAGTGCTCCCGCAGGCCCCAGGCCAGGGACTGGTCGCCGTGCAGGGGCCTGAAATCGAAGAAGATGAGCGCCTTGAGGACGGCCTCGGGGGTGGGTTCGGAGATCCATGTGCTGAAGTACCGCTTCCACTGGGCCAGGGGCTGGCACCAGTCCGGGTTGCTGGCCATGTAGTTGGCCGGGCAGGCCTCGAAGCCGCACTGGACCAGGCCGTTGCGCATGAACACCGCGAAGCGCCGGAAGTATTCCGCGACCCGGGGCTTCTGGCTGTCGAACACATCCGCATAGATCAGGGCGTTGTCCTGGTCGGTGCGGAAGGTCTGCTCCTTGCGGCCCTCGCTGCCCAGAGCCAGCCAGCAGTAGGGCACGGGCGGGGGCCCGAGCTCCCGCTCCGCCAGCTCCAGCACCTTGCGCACCACCCGGTCGTTCAGCTCCGAGATGATGCGGATGATGTTGGTGGCCCGGGCGCCCTCGCGCAGCAGCACGCCGATGATGGACATGGCCTTGCGCGACACCGGTGCCAGTCCTTCCAGGGTGGTCTGGTGCTCGATGTCCTCCGAGAAGGCCAGGGGGCTCCGCCCCTGCAGCACCAGGAAGTCATGGTTGGTCACCACGCCCCGGATGACGCCCCCCCGCGTGACGGCCACGTGCTCGATGTCGCACTGCAGCATCTTGAGGACCACCTCGAAGCAGGGATCCTGCTCGTCCACCGAGACAACCGGATGGCTCATCACCCGCGAGACCGGGCCGTCGATGGGCTGCCCTTCGGCCACCACCCGGGTGCGGAAATCCGAATCCGTGAGGATGCCGATGGGCTCCCCGTTGGGACCGACCACCAGGGCCGCGCTCTGACGCTCCTCCGCCATGCGGCGGGCCGTCTGGCGGATGCTCGTGTCGGCCTCCACGACGGTGGTAAACCGCTGGCAGATCTCCCCCACCTGGGCCGTGAACAGCAGGTGGTCGCTGCTCTCCAGGAACAGGCTCTTGCCTTGGATCTCCCGGGAGGTCATGTCGGCGTACTTGGTGAGGTGGAACTGGAGCAGGTACTCGGTGATGGCCGGGTGGCTGACCACCAGCTCGTTGAACCGCTCCTTCGGCAGCAGGTAGCAGGTGGTGTCCTGGATGGCCACGATCGTGGTCCGCTGGTGCCCGCCCATGAGGGAGACCAGGCCGAAGGTCTCACCCCGCTCCCGGTAGTCCACCACCACCTCGTCCCCGTTGCCCTCGGGGCGCAGCGTGATCTTGACCGCCCCCTTCTTGATGATCTGCAGGTGCTCACTGATGGGCCCGTCCTGGTGCAGGATGACCTCGCCCTTGGGGTGGAAGGCCATCGTCAGGCTCTGGACCAGCTCCCGCAGCAGGGACTCCTCCAGGAACTGGAAGGGGGGGACCTGGGACAGGAACCGGACCGTCTCGTCAATCAGCATGGGCCAGCCTTCAGTTGATGCGGCTCTTGCGGCCCTGCCACTCCTTGTCGCGCAGCAGGAACTTCTGGATCTTGCCCGTCGAGGTCTTGGGCAGGGCTCCGAACTCGAT
This sequence comes from Geothrix sp., assembly GCF_049292215.1. GTDB lineage: Bacteria > Acidobacteriota > Holophagae > Holophagales > Holophagaceae > Geothrix. The sequence continues at coordinate 9,434 of NZ_JBATQW010000083.1, forward strand.
GTGCCGGGGCAGCTTGAAGTTGGCCAGGCGGGTGCGGCAGTGGGCGACCAGTTCCTCGGTGGTGGCCGAGGCGCCGGGCTTGAGCGTCACGAAGGCCTTGGGCACCTCGCCCCACTTCGGGTCGGGCACGGCGATGACGGCGCACTCCATCACGGCGGGGTGGGAGACCAGGGCCTGTTCCACCTCGATGGTGGAGATGTTCTCGCCGCCAGAGATGATGATGTCCTTGGCCCGGTCGCGCAGCTCGATGGCGCCATCCGGATGTTGCACCCCGAGATCCCCCGAGTGGAACCAGCCGCCGTGGAAGGCCTTGGCCGTGGATTCCGGGTCCTCGAAGTAGCCCGTCATGACGACGTTGCCGCGCATGACCACCTCGCCCATGGTGGCGCCATCCTGGGGCACGTCGTTCATCTCCTGGTCGACGATGCGCACCTCCCCGGCACAGACGTTCGGCATACCCTGGCGGGCCTTCAACTCCGCCTGCTTCGCCGGGGGCAGTGTCTCCTGCCCGGGGGCCGGCACGTTGATGGTGAAGGGCCCGTAGACCTCCGTGAGGCCATACACATGGTCGAGCTGGAAGTTCAGCTCCGCCATGCGGGCGATGAGCGTCGGCGAGGGCGGGGCGCCCGCCGTGAAGAGCCGCACGGGCCGCGCCAGGCGGTGGGCGGCCGGATCGGTCACGAGCATGGTGCAGACCGTGGGGGCCGCGCAGAAGTGGGTGACGCCGCCGTCGAAGAGTTGCCAGGTGGGCCCGGGCTCGATCTTGGGGATGCAGATGCTCTCCGCGCCCACCGCCGCCAGGCCCCAGGTGAAGCACCAGCCGTTGCAGTGAAACATCGGCAGGGTCCAGAGGTACTGGGACTCGGCCTGCACCCGGTGGTCGAGCACCATGGCCAGCGCGTTCAGGTAGGCGCCCCGGTGGTGGTAGACCACGCCCTTGGGCCGGCCCGTGGTGCCGGAGGTGTAGTTGATGGTGATGGGCTCGTCCTCGCTCGCGAGCCAGGGTTCCATGGGGGCCTCGGAGCCGCCCTGGAGCAGGGCCTCGAACTCGGGACCAAGCACGGTGCAGGGGACCGCAGGCGGCACGCTGGCCAGCTGCGGCTGCAGCTCCGGCGACACGAAGACCCGGGTGGCCCCGCTGTGGCTCACGATGTAGGCGATCTCCTCCGGGTTCAAGCGGGTATTGATGGCCACCAGGATGCCCCCCGCCAGCGGCACCGCGAAGTGCGCCAGCAGCAGTGGCTCGGAGTTGAAGGCGAGGAAGGCCACCCGATCGCCCTTTTGCAGTCCCGCGGCGCGCAGTGCCGAGGCGAAGCGCCGCGCCCGAAGCCGGAACTCCCGCCACGTATAGCGCACTGGGCCATCCGTGACGGCCGGGCGCTCCGCGAACACCTCGCCTGCCCGCTCGAGCAGGAAGATGGGGGAAAGTTCCTGGCGATTGGGTTGGGGTGCAAGAGGAAGGGAAGGGGAGGGCTGCATCGGAGACCTCAGGTCGAGCCAACCCGAGTGAGGGAATGGCGTTGGGTTGCAAGGGATCTTGACAGCAACCATGCCACAGCCCCGGTCCAGGTCCCATCCTTCAATCCGGGGCCGCCGAGGATCCCGGCCTGGACCCGTGATGGGGCCTGGGGGACTCACCTGGCCGCACCAAGTCCAGCGGCCTCGATCTCCCATCCTCAACACTGACCTTTGGTTCCGGGTTTACCATGGGGACCTCCCGCAGCAGGCCCTCAAACCCCGGAGGTTCGCCCATGGACGCCACCGTCTCCTTCGTCCTCAACGGCAAGCCCGTCACCGTCAGCAGCCCCCGTGACCGGATGCTGGTCTGGGTCCTGCGCGACGAGCTGGGCCTCACAGGCACCAAGGTGGGCTGCGAGGCCGGGCTCTGCGGGGCCTGCACCGTGCTCGTGGACTCCGAGGCCACGCTCTCCTGTTCCACGGCGGTAGGCGACGTGGCTGGGAAGTCCGTGCTCACCATCGAGGGCCTGGCCCTGGACGGGAAGCTGGACCCCGTTCAGAAGGCCTTCCAGGACCACCACGCCTTCCAGTGCGGCTTCTGCACCTCCGGGATGATCATGGCCGCCTGGGCCTTCCTGAAAAAGAAACCCAGGGCCACCCGAACCGAGATCGTCGAGGCCATGGAGGGGAACATCTGCCGCTGCGGTGCCCACGTGAGGATCCTGGACGCGGTCGAATCGGCCGGCAAGGCCAAGGGAGGTGTGCGATGAGAAGGCGGACCTTCCTTCAGGGCGCCGCCGCGGGCGCGCTCACCTTGTTCTTCACAACTCCCGCCGGTGCTGCGCCCGTCGAGCCGACCCGGCCCGGTACCTACCTCGAGGACTTCAACGCCTACCTGAAGATCTCAGCCGACGGCCGCGTGGGCTGCTACGTGGGGAAGACCGAACTGGGGCAGGGCGCCATGACGGTGCTGGCCATGCTCGTCGCCGAGGAGCTGGAGCTGGATCCGGCCCAGGTGGACATGCTCCTGGGCGACACGGACCTCTGCCCCTGGGATCTGCCCACGGGCGGCTCCCTCACCATGTGGCATACGGCCCCCGTCCTCCGGGGCGCCGCCGCGGAGGCGCGGGCGGTGCTCCTGGGCATGGCCGCCAAGGCCCTGGGCGCCGCGACGGCGGACCTGGCGCTGAAGGATGGCGCCATCTGGGTGAAGGCGACGCCCAAGCGCCGCATCACCTTTGGCGAGCTGGTGAAGGGCCGGAAGATGGAGCGACACCTGGGCAAGGTCAAGCCCAAGCCTCTCTCCGAATGCAGCGTGATCGGGCGCCATTTCCCCCGCAAGGACGCCCTCGCCAAGACCACCGGCGCCGCCAAGTACGCCGGCGACCTGCGCCTTCCCGGAACGCTCCACGCCTGCATCCTGCGGCCCCCGGCCCACGGCCTGAAGCTGGTCACCGCGGACACGGCGGCCGCCGAACGGGTTCCCGGCGTCCGCATCGTGCGGGACGGCACCCTCCTGGCCGTGCTCCACCCCCAGCCCGACACCGCCCGCAAGGCCCTCGCCCTCGTGAAGGGCACCTTCGAGGGGACTGAACCTGACGTGGACGATGGACGCATCTACCAGTACCTCGTGGACAAGGCGGCGCCCGGACAGCGCGTGATGATCTCCCGCGGCGACGTGGTCGCCGGTGAAAAGCGGGCGGCCACCGTGGTGGAGGGGGATTACCGCAACGCCTACGAGAGCCACGCCACCCTCGAGCCCCATACCGCCGTCGCCAAGTGGGAGGAGGGCCGCATGACGGTGTGGGCCTCCAACCAGTCGCCGTTTGTCTTCCGGGACGCTGTGGCCGAGGCCCTCAAACTGGACAAGGACAAGGTCCGCATCGTGACCCCCTTCGTGGGGGGCGGCTTCGGCGGCAAGCTCGTAGCCCCTGTGGCCGTCGAGACTGCCCGCATCGCCCGCCAGGTGCCCGGCGTGCCCATCCAGGTGGCCTGGAACCGGGAGGAGGACCTCTTTCTGGACGGCTATCGGCCGGCGGCCGTGGTCAAGATCCGCTCCGGCCTGGACGCCGGGCGCGGTGCCATCACCTTCTGGGACAGTGTCGTGGCCGGTGTCTCCCAGGGCGAGGCTGAGTTCGCCTACGAGATGCAGACGAACCGGTACCAGGCTCCGGCCGTTCCCGACCTCCACCCCCTCAAGGTCGGCGCCTGGCGTGCCCCCAATGCCCACACCAACGCGTTCGCCCGGGAGAGCCAGCTGGACGCGCTGGCCGCTAAGGCTGGCCTGGATCCCGTGACCCTGCGCCGCCGCCTCGCCAACGACCCCCGCCTCCTGCGCCTCCTGGACCTGGCGGTGGAGACCTTCGGCTGGGAGCCCGCACCCGGTCCCACGGGCCGGGGCATCGGTCTGGCCTGCGGCGCCTGGCGCCAGGCCCTGGTGGTGGCCGTGGCCCAGGTCGCCGTGGACAAGGCCACCGGGAAGGTCAGGGTGGAGCGCTTCCTCGAGGCCGTGGATGTGGGCCTCGTGGTGAACCCCGATGGGGCCCGCCAGCAGGTGGAGGGCGCCATCACCATGTGCATCGGGCAAGCCCTCAGCGAGGAGATCCACTTCAAGGGCGGCCACATCCTCGACAAGAACTTCGACACCTACCTCCTGCCCCGCTTCTCCGCCATCCCTCGCATCCAGGTCGTCTTCGCGGACAGCGGCACCACGACCACCCAGGGCATCGGCGAGCCCCCCGTGGTGCCGGTGGCTGCGGCCCTGGCCAACGCCGTCTTCGACGCCACCGGCGCGCGCGTGACCCACGTGCCCTTCAATCCCGAACGGGTCCTTGAGGCTCTGAAGCGCGTGGCTGCGAAGTAGCACTACCGGCAGGCCCAGCCCCCGACCCATCGAAAATCCACCCGGAAGAGCTCACCCCAATCAACCCAGATTCCACAGAACAATTGGACCAACTTACGGGGAGAACGTCAAACCCCGAATCTAACCGCGAGAGGGCTCTGAACCGAACACCCAGCAGAAGGGGGATGAACTAATTACCGATGATGTGCAGGTCGGAGGCTGTGATAGGACGTACCGACTCGGGTATGGCCTGTGGCGTTCGTTGTTTCAGGCTTCTTAACATCCTCGACAGGCATCTTGAAGCCTATGTTTGCAAACCAGAATGTTCTGCCAAACGAACCAGCCACGGCTGAAACGGTGACAGAGAAAGGATGAAGGAACTGCCAAGGTGGAAAGGCCTGGCCGCTTGTGGCTGCCGAAGCAACTCGCTAGGCATGGGCGCCAGACAGGCAACACAGAAGAACATGAGCAGCCCTTAAGGGCGGAGGGAGATGCTCATGAATGAAACCATCCGAGAGAGACCCAGGAAGGGGCATGGAGGACGAAAGCCTGTGCTTCCGCCCGTTGGGGGCTTGGACGATCCAGATTGCTTCATTCATCACATGCAGCGGTACCTGCTCAGCCTGGTGGTGCGTGGGCAGTCACAGCACACCGCGATATCCAGCAAAGCTGCCCTGACCCGGTTCATCCGGTGGTGCGAGAAGCGAAGCCTATTCCGTCCCAGTCAGATCGACAGGCCCCTGGTGGAGCTGTTCCAGCAGTCTCTCTTCTTCCATCGCAAGAGAAACGGGGAACCCCTATCTGCCAGGTCCATGCAGTTCCTGCTCATCCCCCTGCGGCAGTGGTTCAGCTGGATGGTCAAACAGGGGCATCTACCCTTCAGCCCTGCCTCCGAACTGGAACTGCCTAGGGTGCCTCGGAGGCTGCCCAAAGCCATCCTGTCAGCCCAGGAAGCTGAAACGGTGTTGGCGGTTCCCGATGTCCATACCGCCGTGGGCCTCCGAGACCGTGCGATTCTGGAAACCCTCTACAGCACAGGCATTCGAAGAACAGAACTGACGAGGCTGACCATTCAGGACATCGACCGGAACCGAGGCACGCTCATGGTCCGCGAGGGCAAAGGGAAGAAGGATCGGATGATTCCGATCGGGGAAAGGGCGCTGGCGTGGATCGCAGCCTACCGGGACCGCGCCCGACCAGAGCTGCTAAGGGACAAGCTAGATGATGGTGCGCTTTTCCTGAACAGCCTTGGAAACCCCATTAGACCCTTCCACCTCACGATGCTGACCAAGAGATACATCACCCGGGCTGCTATTGGGAAGGAGGGTGCCTGCCATCTCTTTCGGCATACCTGTGCGACGGTTCTCCTCGAAGGCGGCATGGACACGCGCTACATCCAGGCGATCCTCGGTCATGCCAGCCTCGAATCTACGCAGATATACACCAGGGTGAGCATCCAGAAATTGAAGGCTCTCCACACGGCGGTTCATCCAGGCAAGTTGCCCACGGCTGGAACGTATTGAATTGATGCAAGCGAAGCCTACGGCGAATCAGTTGATGGAATCTTTGGCCCTGAGATCAGAGAGTGGCCAGTGATAGGCTTAATTACGGATCATTGAAAAGCATGGAATTTCGACAGGGGAACCATCTCTGCCGCAGGAATCGCCCCAGAGATGCTACATGCAGGCTCGCTTCTACGTGCCCTGGTTCGGGCGTTTCGCCAGCCCAGACCCCGCTCGAGATCAACACTTCGAACACACCCAGAGCTGGAACATATACAGCTACGTCAGGAATAGCCCTGTCATTAGCACTGATCCAACGGGAATGATCGTGTTGAATGAGGGAACACGATCAAATAGCGCCACCGGGAACTTTGCCGCGAAAGCAAATAATGAAGCCGAGGAGGCGGCAAGGAAAAAGCGGGAGGAAGAAAGGAAGAAGAGGGAGCCGCAAACAAAATCTACAAATGACGGTGCACCAAAGCAGACCGATAAGAAGATCGATCCAAAATTCGCGAAACCAGTGCCAGCAAAAGATGGAGAGAAGCCAAACACACCACCAGCAAAGCCCGCAGGAGGGGTTTCTGTTGGCTCCTTTACTTTCGTTGGCGTTGAAGGCGATGGTGCCGTGGCGGGTGCATTTCAAGGAGTCATACACGAGTACGACTCTCGGAACGGACATAGCGTCGGTTCATTGACAGAGGCTTGGCTTGGAGGCGAGGTTGCTGCCGTAGGTGGTGGCAAAATCATTACTACAGGAGATTTAAATGCGCCGGTTAGTCCAATGAAGGGACTGTTCGGATTTGCGGGTGGATCATTGAGTGCTGGTCCGCTCGCAGGCATCCAACTTGGAGTTGCGAAAGGAGACGGGTGGTTTGGGCTATTTATTGAAGGACACCTCGGACCAGCGGCTGGGGGCACTGGCGTATACCTTAGCTCGGGAGGAGACTAGCGATGAACTCACCATCAACGGGTGGTTATCCTGGAACGCCCATTATTCTGGTTCTTATATGCTGCAGCGTGCTCGTAGTGGTCAGATCCGCAACACAGGTTTATAAAATTCGTCGCAGGGCTGTAGATCAGAAGGATCCTCGGGTCCACATCCTAATCGGAATTGTTGGTGTGTATTTCCTGGTCATGACTGTGTGGTCTCTCTGGGCGCATTATTTAACGCCGAATTAGTGCTGCGACCAAGAGCCCCCCAAAACTGGGGGCTTTTCGTGGTCACGCCCGCGGGTGCGTTCCTCCAGGAATTGGCGCCGCTCGATAGCTCTCAGACGTCTACCGGATTTGGCTCCCCAGCCGTTCTAGGCCTTTTCACTGGAATACGCCTCAGGGAATCTCAAGCGATACACTGATGCCAGTTCTTTGAAAGCCTAATCCTACCGAGCCCTTCGCGGTATTGCCGTCAGGACGCTTCCAATCCAGCCATATGCAGGCTCGCTTCTACGTGCCCTGGTTTGGACGATTCGCCAGCCCCGATCCGGCTCGGGATCAGCATTTTGAGCACACCCAGAGCTGGAATATTTATAGCTACGTCAGGAACAGCCCTG
>NZ_JBATQW010000084.1:0-36513 GCF_049292215.1 Geothrix sp.
CTGCTGGTGAGCGCCGACCCCGGGCCCCTGGCGGCCTTCGAGGCCGAGGCCGCGCGGCATGGCGTGGAAGTCCACCGCGGCGAGGGCATCCCCCTGCCCGGCCTGAAGGCGGCGGAACACCTGGCCATCCCCGGCGACGGTGTCATCGACATCGCGGGCCTGCTGCGCACCTGCGCCGAGGAGGCCCGGGCGGGCGGCGTGGACCTGCGCTACGGCTGTGCCCTGCTCGCGCTCAAGCCCACCGAGGACGGCTTCGATCTCGACACGGATCGCGGTCCCCTGCAGGCGAGGCGCCTGGCCATCGCCGCCGGGGCCTGGGCCGGGGAGTTGGGCCGCAGCGCAGGCTCCCAGCTTGCGTTCACGCCCCTGCGGCGCTCCCTGGTGTGGAGCGGCGCGGCCCATCCCCAGCAGGATCCCTGGGCCTGGTGGGTGGACCGCCCCTTCTACCTGCGTCCGGAAAGCGGGGGCCTGTTGATGTGCCCATGCGAAGAGATCGTCGTGCCCCTGCCCCCCCGTGGCCGCCAGCCCGACACCGATCCCGCCGTGCTGGAGGGCCTGTTCGCGAGCCTCCGCGAGTTGGCCCCGCACCTGGCGGAGCGCCCCGTCACCCGGTACTGGACCGGCCTGCGCACCTTCGCGCCGGACCGTCGCTTCGTGCTGGGCTGGGATCCGTGGAACCCCCGCCTCTTCTGGTCTGCCGGCCTGGGCGGCCACGGCATGACCAGCGGGCTGGCCGTGGGAGCCCTGGCCGCAGAGGTGTTCCTCGGCAAGACCCAGGCAGGCCTGCTGGACCCGGGACGATTAACGACCCGACCCGCTCGCCCCTGAGGTCCAGCCACTCGGCGGTCGCCCAGGGTGCTTCAGCAGGGGTTCACAGCTCTGTTACACGGGACTCCGAGACTGGCGCCAGGAGGCAGCCATGACCCGCTATACCTATCGCGCCCTGCAGATCCCTCTCGACCCCAAATATCCCCACCCGCCCCAGATCGAGGCCGCCCTCAATGAGCAGGGACGGCAGGGCTGGCGGGTGGCCAGCTTGGAACTGACGCCCCGCCTGGCGGTGAACGAGTCCTGGGTCTGGGCCCTACTCGAGCGGGAGCTCACCTCGGAGGGATAGGCTTCCCAGAGGCCATGCCGTACCATCCCGCCATGCCCACCACTCTCCGTGTCGCCCTGATCCAGCAGGACACCCTCTGGCAGGATCAAGCCGCCAACCTGGCCCGGGCCCGAGGCTTCGTCGAGGAGGCGGCTCGCGCGGGAGCCCGCGTGGCCGTGTTCCCGGAGCTGTTCACCGTGGGCTTCACCATGGCGCCCGAGCCCTTCGCCGAGCCAATTCCCGGCTCCACAGTGGCGGCCGTGGCGACACTCTCCCGCGAGTTTGACCTCTACCTGGTGGGCTCCATGGTGGAGGCCCACGCGCCCCACCCCCGCAACGCGGCCTTCGTCACAGCGCCGGACGGTTCACTCCTGGCGGTCTACCGCAAGCTCCACCCCTTCTCCTACGGCGAAGAGCACCTTCACTACAGCGGCGGCACCGCGTGCCCCGTGTTCGAGGTGGACGGCATCCCCTGCGGCCTGCAGATCTGCTACGACCTGCGCTTCCCCGAGCCCTTCCGGGCCCTCGCGGCCAAAGGCGCCGAGGTGGTCTTCGTGCCCGCCAACTGGCCTGCCCGCCGCATCGCCGCCTGGTCCACGCTGTTGGCTGCCCGCGCCATCGAGAATCAGGCTGCCGTCTGTGGCGTCAACCGGGTGGGCCGCGATGCCATGGGACTCGACTATCCAGGTTGCTCCGCCCTCCACAACTGCTTCGGCGATGTCATCGCGGCCGGAGGTGCCAGCGAGGGCCTAGTGGTAGGCGACCTCGACCTGGACCAGCTCCGCGCGTGGCGGGAACGATTCCCGGTGCTGAAGGATCGCCGAGCGGACGTCTACCCGCAGCTGTGAAGCAAGGCGGCTGGCGCCCGGGCCGACGTGCCTGGTGCTGCCAGGCCTGTCACAGGCGGTCAGCCGTGGCCTGTTCGCGCCAGATCTCGAGGAGGACGGTGGTGACGGTCAGCACCACCGGGCCGAGGATGAGCCCTGCGGACCCGAACACCATGAGCCCGCCGACCACGGACAGAAACGCGAGGAGGGTGTGCTGCTTGAGGCGGTTCCCGACGAGAACGGGCAGCAGTAGGTTGTCGATGCCGCCGACGACCACGGTTCCCCAGATCGTCAGCAGCAGGGCTTTGCCCCAGCTGCCCTCCAACAGGAGGAACAGGGCCGCGGGCACCCAGACCAGGAAGGCCCCCAGCACCGGCACCACGGCCAACAGCCCCATGACCACGCCCCAGAGTAGGGGAGCCGGAAGGCCGAGCCACCAGAACATCAGTCCCCCCAGGCAGCCTTGCACCGCAGCCACGGCCAGGGTCCCGTAGACGGTGGCGAATACAGTATCTTCGACCCGCGTGAACAGGTGGTCCATCTCGCCGGGGGAGAGGGGTGACAGGAAGCGCAGGGACCGGAGCGCGGCCTGCCGGTCGCGCAGGAAATAGAAGAAGAGGTAGAACGTGAGGCAGAGGCCGATCAGCTGGATGACGGACCCCTGCACGAGCAAACCGGCCTTGGTGGTCAACCAGGTGGTCAGCGTCTGGACGGTGCCTGGCAGGTCCACCTGGCGCTCGATCCAGAGGGCAGCAGGCGCTAGGCGCGGCTGCGCCTCAAGGGTGCGACGCCATTCGCCGGAATCGACCTTTGTCTTGATGAGGACTGCCCCCCGCGCCGACTCCTGGAGCAGCCGCTGCCCCAGGAAGGTGGCGGGCACCACCACGATCAGGGCCACCAGCAGCAGGGAGACACCCGCAGCCAAGTTGGCGCCCCGTAGCCTTGACTCCAGCCAGCGGTGCAGCGGCGCGAACAGAATGGCCAGCGCCCCGGCCCAGGCGAGCGCGGGCAGGAACGGCAGGGTCATCCGGTAGCAGAGGTAGCCTCCGAAGGCGATGGTCCCAAGCAGGACCACCGTCTGAATCCGCCACGGTGAGGTCCGCCCTCCGTGCCCGGGTGGGCCTGCCGGTTCGGACATCGGGCCGAGTTCGAAGGGCATCGCCAACGTTCTAGCCCGTTCCATCAGAGGGCTGACTGGTCATCAGCTCCATGGACGAACCTCCAGCGGTGGGAGCTTCCCGACTGCGGATCCGCTACTTCACCATGGCCCCAATTCAAGGATTTGACCAGCTGCCTCGGGCAGGTGGTGCGGGTTCCCTGGAGATTTGCCAAACGATGCAGGATGCGAACCGAACCCGCGGATGGCGGATGTATCTTCACAGGCCGTTCCCGGCAGAACTGGTGAGAATGACCACCCTGCGCCCGTTTCGGAATTGTTGGCCCCTATCGGCGTTCAGCTGTGCTCTTCGGGGCTAGACCTCCTTCTACTTCGCAGGATTCGCCGGCGCATCCCGCTTGTACCACGACGCCTGCCCATAGACTGGCTTCACCTTCTGCTCCAACGCTTCCAGCTGGTTTTGGTTCAGGGGCAAGAATTCCCGGGCGATCTTCACGTTCTCTTCGAGCTGGGCCACGTTGTCCACGCCGATGATGACGGTGCTCACGGGGTGGCTCAGGGTGTACCGCATGGCCTCCTTCATGGTGAGGGTGCCGGGGCGGTCGTGCTTGGCGGTGCCGCGCTGCTTGTCGGGCGGCGGGGGCTGGACGCCCTCGAGAATGCGGCCCCGGGCGGGGATCTTCATGCCGATGATGCCCATCTCCTTCTCGATGGCCAGGGGCAGCAGGGTCTTCTTGAAGGGGAGGTGCCAGGTGTCGGCGGCATTGAAGGCCATGAGGACGCAGTCGAAGGGGAAGCGGCGGATGGCTTCGGCCAGGATGTCAGGATCCGTGTGGCCGCTGAGGCCCAGGAAGCGCACCAGCTTCTGGTCCCGGGCCTTCTGGAAGGCCTCCAGCGCGCCGCCCTTGGCGCAGACATCGTCCACATCCTTCATGGTGCTCATGGCGTGCAGCTGCCAGAGGTCCACGTGATCGGTCTGCAGCAGCTTGAGGGACGTCTCCAGGATTCGGAGCGAGCCGTCCGCCGTGCGGTCATGGGTCTTGGTGGCGAGGAAGGCCTCCTTCCGCCGGCGCTTCATCACCTGCCCGAAGTAATGCTCGCTCCAGCGGGCATCGCCGCCGTAGCGGGCAGAAGTGTCCAGGTAGTTCACGCCCAGATCCAGGGCCCGCTCGATGAGGGGCACGGCCACCTTCTCGTTCTCCGGCTTCTCGATGGCGGCCTGGCCGCCCAGGCTGAAGAGGCCCACCAGGTGCCCCGTGCGGCCCAGGTTGCGGGTGGGCATGGCGCCCGCCGTCACCGGATTGGTGGGCGCCGCTGCCAAGGCCTTATGCCCTGCGGCCTCGCGGGGTTCCAGCGCACCCAGCCGGGTGGCGACCAGCCCCGCCGTGGCGGCCGCGCCAAGCTTGAACAGGTCACGACGAGTGGTTCCAGAATCCGACATGGGTTCCTCCTGCTGAAACTAATCCAAGTATCGCGTAAGGAAGACCGCCCGGGCGATGGAATGGGTAGCATCGCTCCAGGCATGTGCCTGAACGGAGCCCCGCTTGGCCGTCTTCCTGAACACCATGCTCTTCGCCTTCCTGGCGCTCTTCCCCATCCTGAACCCGCCGGCCATGGCGCCCATCTTCCTCCAACTCACCAGCGGCGTGCGGGACGAGCAGCGCAACCACCTGGCGGCCCTCATCGGGTTCTACACCTGGGCCTTCCTCTCGCTGTTGCTGGTGCTGGGCGGCTGGGCGCTGAAGCTGCTGGGCATCTCCATCCCCGTGATCGCCATCGCGGGCGGGCTGCTGGTCTTCCACAGCGCATGGCGGATGCTGAACCGTGACCCGCGGGTGAGCGAGTCCGACAAGGCGGAGTTGCAGACTGTCCTGCTGGACAAGGCCTTCTTCCCGCTCACCATGCCCTTCACCGCGGGGCCCGGCTCCATCGCCGTGACCCTGAGCCTGGTGCCGCGGGGACCCATCTGGCACCCGCAGACCTTCACCAGCTTCCTGGCCACGAGCTGCGGCATCGGGCTGGCGGCCCTCACGGTCTTCCTGTTCTACCGCTATGGCACCAAGGCCATCCGCCGCCTGGGCGCCACCGGCGAGGCCACGCTCACCCAGCTGTCGGCCTTCATTCTGCTGGCCATCGGCGTGCAGATCGTGTGGAGCGGCCTGCGGGAACTGATCAGGGGGCTGTGAGGAAAGCCTCCGCCCGGACCAGGGCCTCCTCGGGTGTGGCGTAGGTGGCGAAGACGAAGCCGGCCTGCCGGATGCCCGTGAGCATCTTGCTGACACGCACCCCTTCCCGCGCCAGGCAGAGCACGGGCTTGCCCCGCTCCAGGGCGTAGGCGATCTCGAAGCCCACGCCGTGGGAGGGCGTGCTCACTTCGGCGATGACGGCCTCGCAGGCCTTTAGCCAGGTTGTGTCCCGCGTGAAGACGGCCTCCGGAGCCATCCCGCCGTCCGCGGCCATCACGGCTTCGGAAGCGAGGTGATCCGTGAGCACGCGGTGGCCGAGGGACTGCAGGTGGGCCACCAGGGCCGCGTAGACCGGCTGGTCCTGGCGGCCACCTGTGAGGGAGCAGGAGAAGTAAAGGTCCACGGGTTACTTCCCCAGGGCCTCTTCCGCGAGGTGGCCGGCGCCCATGACCTTGCGCAGGGTCTCGAGGATGGCGCGGGCATCGGCGGCCACGGCGCGCTTGGTGGCGGCGTCGTAGACGTAGTAACCGCCCTGCCCCTCGAGCACGCTGTCGAAGTTGATGCCCACGAACTCGCCCTTGGCGTTCACCACTGGGCTGCCGGAGTTGCCACCCACCGTGTCGCAGCCGTAGGCGAAGTTGAAGGGCGTCTCCAGTGCGAGGCGACCCTTGGCCTGCAGCCAGCGCTCGGGCAGCGTGAAGGCACCGTCCTCGGCGGCCGCGGCGTTGCCGCCCCAGCCCTCGTGGCGGTCGTAGAGCCCGAGGAAGGTGGTGAAGGGCTGGGCCTTGGTGCCGCTGCCCGTGTCGTAGGTGGCGACGGGGCCCCAGCTCAGGCGCAGGGTGAAGGTGGCGTCGGGATACTGGGACTTGCCGAGCACCTGGAAGCGGGCCCGGGCGATGCGCCCGCCGTGCTCGGCAAACACGCTCTGCACCTGGTCCTCCCACTGCCGCTGAACGCCCCGCTGAAAGGGTTCGAGCTTGCGCGCCAGCGCGAGCATGGGATCTGGATGGCCGGCGAGAGCCTCGCGGCCGCCCTCCAGGAGCTGTTTGCGGAAGACGGGATCCTGCAGCCGGGTGCCGGCGCAGGCCTCCTTCGCCACGGCCTCGGGGCTGCGTCCGCCCAGGACGGTCTTCACGTAGGGATGGCCCGCGCCAAGCTGCTCCAAGGCCTCGCGCAGCACCCAGGCGAGCTGCGCCTCGCCTAGGCCCATCTGGATGGGCCGGGGATTGAGTAGGCGTTCCCGGGTGGCCTTGAGGCTGCCCTCGCTGTATTCGGGCAGGCGCTGGGCGGTGGGCTTGGCCTCCTCCTCCAGGATGCGCACGAGGGTGAGGGCGTGGCCGAACAGGTCGATCCGGCGAGTACCGAGGCAGGTGTACTCCTTGAGCAGGGCCTTCTGCCGGGCCACAGCCTCGGCAATCCGGTCCCAGCTGGGGCCGGCGATGGCCGTCAGGCCCGCCTCACGGGCCACGGTGGCGCGCAGTTCAGCTTCGCGCTGGGCCACCTGGGCGAGGCTCTCGGGCTTGGAGAGGCCCATGAGCTGCCCGGTGACGCGCTTCTGGCCGTTGCTGATGCTGTAGATGGCGTCGGCGGCAATGCGGGCGGCCTCCGCCGAGGTCTTCGCATAGGCCTCGAGGGCGCGGCGCTGGCGGGCCAGGAAGGCCAGCTGGAAGGGGATGCCCACCTCCTTCGCGTATTGCATCTGGGCCAGGGTCTGGCCGCGGTAGGTGACGCCGGGATGGCCGGAGATCACCGTAAGGTCACCGGCCTTCAGGGGCGTGCGGGCGAAGGGCAGGAAGGCTTCGGGCTGGTAGGGCTGGCCATTCTCGTAGACGCGGAAGAGGGCGAAGTCCAGGTTCCAGCGCGGGTAGGTGTAGTTGTCCGGGTCGCCGCCGAAGCTGGCCACCTGCACCTCCGGCGCCGCCACCAGGCGCACATCCTTGAACTTGCGGTAGCGGTAGAGCCAGTACTCGCCGCCCTGGTAGAGGGTGACGGGCTCGCAGGTGAGGCCGGTCTTCGCCTCCTCGGCCTTGCGCACTTCGGCCAGGGCGTTGCGCCGGGCGGTGAGGGCGTCCTTGTCGGCGGTGCCGGGCTTAACGGCCTCGTTCACCTGGGCAGTGACATTCTCGCTGGAGACCAGCAGCATCAGCTCGAGGCCGGGCACCCGGATCTCCTGGCCCCGCGTGGCGGCGGTGAAGCCGTCGCGAACGAAGTCGGCCTTCGCGCTGGAGACTTGGGCGATGGCGTCGCGGCCCACGTGGTGGTTGGTGATCACCAGGCCATCCCGGCTCACGAAGGCGCCGGTGCCGTTGGGGAAGCGCAGGGTGGCCAGCTGCAGGTTCTTCAACCAGGCCGCGTCGAGGGCCACGCCGTACTTCTCCTGGATGGCCTTGACGGGCACGTTGTCGAAGGTCCACATGCCCTCGTCCGCGCGCAGCGCGGGCAGGGCGAGGAGCAGGACGAGGGCGGAGAGGCGCATGGTTGGCTCCCGTTGAGAAATGGAACCACCAAGACCGGAAGACCTCGAAGGACTGCAGCTAGTCTTCGTGGTCTTCCTGTCTTCGTGGTGAGAGTAATTACTTTCCGGTCAGCTCGGCCACGAGGTGCTTGGCGTCGAAGACCTTGTCCAGCGCTTCCAGGATGGCGCGGGCGTCCACGGAGAGGCAGCGATTCACGCGGGCGTCGAAGTAGTAGCGGCCCGCATTGCTCTCGATGTTGCCATCGAAGGCCAGGCCCACCAGCTCGCCGCGCTTGTCCACCACCGGACTGCCAGAGTTGCCACCGATGATGTCGTTGGTGGTGATGAAGTTGTAGGGCGTGAAGAGGTTCAGCTTGTCGCGGCGCTCGAGCCAGCGGGGAGGCAGCGCCCAGGAGCCCTCCTCGGCCTTGGGACCCCAGGCGGCAGCACGGTCGTAGAGCCCGGCGAAGGTCGTGAAGGGCTGGGCGAGGGTGCCAGCGAGGGGATAGGTCTCGACGGCACCGTAGGAAAGGCGGAGCGTGAAGGTGGCATCGGGGTAAGTGGAGGTGCCGTAGACGGCGAACCGGGCCTTGGCGATGCGGGTGAGGTGCTCGGAGATCACCGACTGCAGCCCCTGCTGCTTCTTCTGGAGCTCGTCCAGCTTGGGGGCAAGCTGGCGGGCCAGGACGAGGGCCGGGTCGGTGTGCTCGAGAATGGCCTTTGGATCCCCCTCGACCAGGACCTTGCGCAGGGTCGGGTCACTGATCTTGGAACCGGCAAGCAGCGCCTTGGCCGCCGCCTCAGGCGACTTCCCGCCCAGCAGCACCTGCGTCATGGGATGCCCGGCACCGAGCTCCTGCTGCGCCGAGGCCATGATGCCCTGCAGCACGAAGGGCTCCTGCCCCGCATTGGCGGGGTCGATCCTCACGAGACGGGCCTTCAGCCCGGCGAGGGCCTTCTCATCCTGGTACTGCGGCCCGCGCTGTTCCGCCGGCTTCTGCAACTCAGTGGCGTGGCGGTGCAGGGCGATGGCACCGCCGAGGATCTCACTTCGCATGGCGCCGAGGAGCGAGGCCTCGGCGGCCCCGGCCTTCTGCTGGGCCACGGCCTCCTCCACCTTCGCCCAGCTCTGGCCCGCGGAAGCCTTGAGTTTGGGATCGGCGTCCACCTTGGCACGCAGGTCCTGCTCCGCGGCAGCCACTCTGGACATGGCGACCTTGTCCCGAAGGCCATCGGTCTCGCCGGTCACCACCTTGTAGGCATTCTCGACGCCCATGAGCTGGTCGGAGACGACGCGGGCCTGCTCCTCGCCCTGGACCGCGTAGGCCCGCAAGGAGGCGCGCATCCGGTCCAGGCCGCGGAGGGCCAATGGGTTGGTCACGTCGCGCTTGGCCTCCATCTGGGCCACCGTCTCGAGACGCGAGGTGCGGCCGGGGTGGCCGACCGTGAAGGTCAGGTCGCCGTAGCCGATGCCCTTGCTGGTCCAGGCGAGGTGGTGGGCGGGGGCATAGGGCTTTCCGTTCTCGTAGACGCGGAAGAGGCTGAAGTCCAGGTCATGCCGGGGCCAGCTGAAGTTGTCCCAGTCCTTGCCGAAGGCGGCCACGCCATACTCCGGCGCCATCACGAGACGCACGTCCGAGTGCTTCTTGTAGCGGTAGATCCAGGTCTGCCCGCCCTGGTAGAGGGAGACGGGCTGGCAGTCCAGGCCGGTCTTCGCGGTCTGCTCCTTCACCAGGGCCGCCAGCGCGGCGGCCTTGGCCTTGGCCGACGCCTGTTCGTCGGCCCCGGCCGGCACGGCCTTCTCGACCTGCTCCGACACGTTCTCCATCTCCAGGAGCGTGAACAGGGCCAGACCTGGCACCTTGACCTCCTGCTCCCGTGTCCCGGCGACGAAGCCGTGCTTCACGTAGTCGTGCTGCGCATCGGACACCGTCTGGATCCAGTGATGCCCCACATGGTGGTTCGTCAGCACCAGGCCGTCCTTGCTCACAAAGGAGCCGGAGCCGCCGGGGAAGCGGACGGCGGACAGGCGCACGTGGTCCAGCCAGGCCTGGTCCGGGGCCCAGCCATGCTTGGCCTGGATCTTCTTGGTGGGCAGGTTGTCGAAGGTCCACATGCCCTCGTCCGCGCGTAGCGTGGGCAGGACGAGCAGCAGGGCGAGAGCGGTGAGACGCATGGAGACTCCTGATCGATAGAAAGAACCACGAAGACGGGAAGACCACGAGCACAACGGCTATTGTCGTGGTCGTCCTGTCTTCGCGGTGAGAGTGTTTACTTAACGGTCAGTTCGGCCACGAGCCCGGTGGCGCCATACACCTTGTCCAGGGCGTGGACGATGCCGCGGGCGTCCACGGAGACCGAGCGGTTGACCTTCTCGTCGTAGAAGTAGTTGCCGGGAAGGCCGTCGATGTTGCCATCGAAGAGGATGCCGACGAGCTCGCCCTTCTTGTCCACGACGGGGGAGCCGGAATTGCCGCCGACGGTGTCCACCTTGTGGACGAAGTTGAAGGGCATGGCGGGATTGAGGGCGGACCGCTGGTCCAGCCAGCGCTGGGGCAGGATCCAGGCGCCCTCATGCGCCCTGGCCTCGTTGCCACCCCAGCCGTCGTAGCGGTCGAAGAGGCCGCCGAAGGTGGTGAACGGCTGGATCAGGGTGCCATTGGCAGGATAGGCGGCCACGGCGCCATAGGACAGGCGCATGGTGAAGGTTGCATCCGGGTAGGTGTTCTTCCCGAAGACGGCGAAGCGGGCCTTGGCGATGCGCGTGCCGTGCTCGGTGATCACGCTGGTCACCTGTTCCTCCTGCTTCTTGCGCAGGTCGCGGCTGATGGGATCGAGCTTGCGGGCCAGGAGGATCATGGGGTCCTGGCTGTCGGCGATGGCTTTCTTGCCGCCCGCGAGCAGGATCTTCCGGACCTCCGGGTCCTGCAGCTTGGAGCCGGCCACGGCGGCCTTGGCCACTTCCGCGGCGGATTTGCCGCCCAGCATGGCCTTAACGAACCGATGTTGAGGCCCGAGTTCCCGGGCAGCCTCCTCCAGGCCCTTGGTGAAGAGGAAGGTCTCCTGCTCCTTGTAGAAGGGACCGGGAACGCCCAGGCGGGTCTTGGCGTTCTTGAGGTTCGCGTCGCTGTACTCGGGGAGCCGCTGCTCGCTGGGCAGGGCCTCCTCATTGGCGATGCGCACCAGGCTCAGGGCGTAACCCAGCAGGGTTGAGTTCGCGGTGCCGACGTTCTGGGCATCCTTGGCCAGCTTCTGGGCTGCCTTGGTGGCCCCTTCGATCTTCGACCAGCTCAAACCGGCCGAGGCTTCAAGCTTCGGGTCCTTGGCAACCTTGGCGCGGAAGGCCTTCTCGTCCGCCTTGATGCGGGCCATGGCCTCCTTGTCCTTTAGGCCCGACCAGTAGCCGGTGACTGCCTTCATGCTGTTCTCGATGCCGAAGATCTGGCTGCTGACCTGGCGGGCCGCTTCGGTGGAGGTCTTTCCGTATTCCAGCAGGGCCGCCTTGCGGCGCTCCAGGCCCTTGAGGCGCGAGGGGATGGCGAAATCCCTGGAGTAGGTCATCTGTGCGAAGGTGTCCTGTCGGTTGGTGCGGCCGGGATGCCCCGTGACGAAGGTAAGGTCTCCCGCCTTGACGCCGGTCTCGGTCCACTTCAGGAAATCCTTCGGTTGGAAGGGCTTGCCGTTCTCATAGACCCGGAAGAAGGTGATGTCCAGGCTGTGGCGCGGGTAGGTGAAGTTGTCGAAATCGCCGCCGTAGAGGGCCACCTGGAGCTCAGGCGCGAAGACCAGGCGCACGTCCGTGTGCTTGCGGTAGCTGTAGATCCAGTGCTCGCCACCCTGGTAGAGGGTCACATGCTCGCAGGTGAGCCCACTCTTCTCCTGCATCTCCTTCTTGATCTTCTCGATCTCGGTCTCCCGGGCCTTCAGGGCCTCCTTCTCCGAGGCGTCCGCCTTGACGGCCTTGGCCACCCGGGCGGTGATGTCCTCCATGGCCACGAGCGTGACCAGTTCCAGCCCCGGCACCTTGAGCTCCTGCTCCCGGGTGGTGGCGGAGAACCCGTTCTTGAGGAGGTCGTTGTCCTTGCTGCTCAGCCGCTGGACCCAGTTCCGGCCCACATGGTGGTTGGTGAGGACAAGCCCGTCCTTGCTCACGAAGGAGCCGCTGGCTCCGGGGAAGCGCAGGGAGGAGAGCCGGACGTGGTCCAGCCAGGCCTGATCCGGCGCCCAGCCGTACTTGGCCTGGATGGCCTTGGTGGGCAGGTTGTCAAAGGTCCACATGCCCTCCTCGGCCCTCAGGGCAGACGCGGCCAGGCCGAAGGCCAGCAGGGGGAGGATCAGGGAACGGGAGGTCATGAAGGCTCCGAAGGGGTCAAAAGGACGGACCATCGTATCACTAAGTATCCGGGCCGCCCCTCAAGGGCTTTGACCACCTACCCTTCAAGAATTAAGCAGGGGCGTTTTCATTCGATACACAGGGGGGACCGACCTCGGGATGAACCGGATCTGTCCATAGATGCTACGTTTGATCCTTTGTGTGTTGATCGGAGCCCCCATGCGCCCACTCTCCCTTGGCAATGCCACCCCCGTCCTCTCCACCTGTAGGCACCTCCTGCCCGCCCTTCTCGTGGTCGGATCGTTGGTCGCTGAGGAGCCGAAGAAGGAGACCCCCATCCAGGACAACTCCTTCCTTGTGGAGGAGGCCTACAACCAGGAAGCCGGTGTTGTCCAACACATCAGCACCTTCACCCGCTACCAGGAATCCAAGGACTGGATCTACACCTTCACCCAGGAATGGCCGGTCTTCAGCCAGAAGCACCAGTTCAGCTTCACCCTGCCCTGGCAGCGGCTGGGAACGTCCCTCGACGGCAAGCAGGCCTTCGGCGACGTCGCCCTGAACTACCGCTACCAGCTTGTCGGCGATGGCGATGCCCCCGTGGCCATCTCCCCGCGGTTCAGCGTCCTCCTGCCCACCGGAGATGAGAAGACCGGCTACGGCAAGGGCAGCACCGGCTACCAGGTGAACCTGCCCGTGAGCTTCACCCTGGGCAGTGCCTTTGTCGGCCACTTCAACGCCGGGGCCACCCGCACCCCCAACGCGAAGAACCCCCTCGGGGACAGCGCCACCACCCAGGATGTCTTCTTCGGCCAGAGCTTCATCTGGCTAGCCCATCCCCGGTTCAACGTGATGCTGGAATACGTCTACGCCCGCAACCAGGCAGTCAATGGACCGAACCAGACCCAGGCGCAGTCTGCCACCTACCTGAGCCCCGGCATCCGCTGGGCCTACAACCTCCCCAGCGGCCTCCAGATCGTGCCCGGCATCGCCGTGCCCATCGGCGTGGGGGTCAGCCGCGGCGAGAAGGCCGTCTTCCTCTATGTGAGCTTCGAGCACCCCTTCCTGAAGGGGAAGTGAGCGCCTAGAACTTCCACTTCAGCCGCGTCACCAGGGTGCGGGGCGGGACGACGTGGGTGCCGCCGAAGACGCTGAGGAAGTTGTAGAGGCCCTTCTCGTCGGTGGCATTGAGGAGATCCAGCCCCAGCGCGAGGCGGCCGGTGGCCAGCTTCCACTCCTGGGCCAGGCTCACATCCCAGGTTGTGCGGGGCTTGATGCGCCAGATGCCTTCGGAGTCCTTCCGGACAAACCCGGCACCGAAGACGTAGTCGGGGTTGCCACCCGCTTCGGCAGGATCAGCCGCCACCAGGCCGGAGTCGTGGCGGCCGATCACCTGGGCGGTGAAGCCGTCCCGCTCGAAGACCAAGCCCACTTGGGCGCTCAGTTTCTGGTCGTGGTCGATGAGGAAGCGCTCACCCGCTGCGGCTTCGGGTGCTTCCAGCTGGAGCCCGCCCACCAAGGGGGCCTGGAAGATGGCCCGGGTGCGACCGAGGCTCAGATAGCCGGACCAGCCCTTCACGGGCACCAGATCAAGGCGCAGGTTGACGCCCCGGAAAATGCCCCGGTCGGCGCCGACCGGGAAGAGCACCCCCGTGTTCAGGAACTGGGCGTTGTCGCCGGCGTTGCGGCTCTGCTTCTCCCAGTACTCCAGCATCACCCGGCCCACCTTGCCGACCTGCTGCTCGATGCCGTAGCTGTAGGAATTCTGGTGCTCGGGCCGCAGCGGCTGGCGAGGCGTGCCCGCGTAGGGTCCCAGGTCCCAGGCCTGCTGGGACAGCGCGAGCGAGAGGTTCTCGTGTTCGCGCAGGATCATCAGGCGGTCGTAGCTCGCCCGCAGCACGGTGCCCGTGGCATCAAAGCGGTAGCTGAGGCCCAGGCGCGGCTGGAGCTGGTTGTCGGAGACATCGGCCACGGTGTAAGCGTCGTGCCGCAGGCCCAGTGCCAAAAACAAGGCCCCGAAGTGGAGATCGTTCTGGATGAAGGCCGAGGTCAGGGTGGGTCGCAGCCGCCCATCGAACTGGAAGACATGGCCCCCTCCGGACGGAGTGTAGGGATACAGCGGATCCCCGGGCCCCGGGGCCAGGGCATCGTCCGTGATGGCGAAAGCAAACCGCTCGTGGATGGGGAAGGCGATGCGCTGGAGGCCCACCTTCGTGAGGTTTTCCTTGCCCCAGCGCTGGGTAAACGAGATCTGGGCGCCGAGGTTGTCCAGGCCGCGGTCCTGCTTCGCCCAGTAGGGGAAATCCGGGCCGCCCGCGGTGAATCCATCCGCCAGGTCCTCCGTGGGCTTCAGCTCGGCCCGGGAGGCCCGGAAGAACACCGAGGCATCGAGACTTTGCCCAGCACTGAACAGGTGCGCCCAGGCCAGGCTCGCGCTGGCATCCGAGGTGGCCGCCCGCTGGTCCTGCCCCCGCGCCTGCTGCGAGGCGAGGTTCGCGACCTCGCGATCGGTGCGGCCCCCGGAGAGGGAAAAGCGCAGGGTGTCCTGGCTACCGAGGATCCAGTCGAAGCGCGAGAACAGGCGGCCGGTCCTGCCATGGTTGTGCAGATTCTCGAAGTTGACGGGATCCAGGAACCGGTCGCTCTCGCTGGCGGCTCCGCTCACGAACCAGCCGAAGGCGGCCGTTCCGCCCCTGGCGTTGAAGCCGGCTTCAGCCGTACGGAACCGCGCCACGCCAATGGAGGCTTCGCCCTCGAAGCCGTTGGGCGTGCCCAGGCCGGACTTCGTGGTGACGTTCACCACCACGACGGGCTTACCGCCATACTCCGCGGAGATGCCCCCGGTGATGACCTCCATGCTCTCCACTTGGGAGGGGTCCAGGCTGTTGCTGAAGGTGGCGTGCAGTTGATCCGACACCGGGATGCCGTCCACCACGTAGGTCATCTGCCCGTGGCTGCCGCGGAAGTGGAAGCGCCCGTTCTCGTCGGCCACGAAGCCCGGGGTGGCTAGGAGGATGCTCTCCATGGCCCGGCTCTGTACGGCGGCAGGCGTGCGCACGATGGTGCTTTTGTCAATGTCGAGGTGGGTGGAAGGGTGGTCCTCCACCAGGCGCAGGTTCTCCTCCACCACCACCACCGCACCCTCGGGCCTCAGGGTCACCGGCACCACGAGGGGCAGCTGGCTGTGGACGTCGACATCAAGGTGACCCGCCAGCAGCCCGGCGGCCTGGGTGTCCAGGTGGTAGGAATTGAAGGGGACATTCTGGAAGGCGAAAGCCCCCTTGGCATCCGTGCGGACCTTCTGGCGGTAGCCCGATACCGGATTCGAGAGAATCAGAGTGGCTCCAGCCACCGGATGCCCCTGGTCGTCGGCCACTCGACCGGTCACCAGGCCGCTGCTGGCCGCTGCGGCCAGCAGCGGTCCCAGGGCCAGAAGACCCACCAGGGCAGGACGCACTAAGGTTCGAGTCTCCACCACCACCTCCAGATGGAACCATTTTCTAACTGAATTCGACAAGGTCAATGGAAATAACTTTCATTTATGGCAAAATCAATTACTAAACCACTTCTCCGGATAGGCGAAGCTTAAGAATCTATTGCCCCTTGGGGAGGTCTTCGACATGAAGCGGAAGCAGCTTTGGTTTCTCGGCGGGGGCCTCGTGGTCCTCCTGGTGGGCGGCGTCGCCATCGCCGGCATGCAGGACAAGGGCCTGGCCGTGCAGGTGGCCAAGGTCGGCCGGGAGAACCTCCAGTCGAAGGTCAGCGCCAACGGCAAGATCCAGGCGGTGACCAAGGCCGACATCTCGGCGAACGTCATGGGCCAGGTCACCAAGCTCGCGGTGAAGGAGGGCGACCGTGTCAAGAAGGGCCAATTCCTCATGGAGATCGACCCACGCAGCGCCAAGGCCAGCACTGAGGCCATGCAGGCCAACCTGCAGGCGACCCAGTCGGACCTGATCTCCGCCACGGCCAACCTGGCCCAGGCACGGTCGGATTTCGAGCGGGCCAAAGCCAACCGCGCCGCAGGCATCATCTCTGCCGCCGACTTTGAGCGGGCCAAGACCTCCTTCGAGACCGCCCAGGCCACCCAGGAAACCGTCCGCCGGCGATCGGACCAGGCCAAGGCCAACCTCAGCCAGTCCCAGGTGGGCCTGCGCAACTCCACCATCACCGCGCCCATGGATGGGGTGGTCACAGCCCGCCGCATCGAACTGGGCGAGACCGCAGTGCCCGGCATTCAGAATTCGGCCGGAACCGTGCTGGTGACCGTGTCCGACATGAGCAAGGTGGAAGCCGAGATGGAAGTGGACGAGGCCTCCATCCCCACGGTGAAGCAGGGCCAGAAGGCCCAGGTGCGCATTGATGCCTACCCGAACCAGACTTTCGACGGCGAAGTCACAGAGGTGGGCGGCAGTCCCATGTTGAAGCTCAGCGCCAATGAGGCCATCAAGTTCAAGGTAAAGGTCTGGATCAAGAACCCGCCCCTCACCATCAAGCCCGGTCTGTCCGCCCAGGCTGACATCTACACCGGCAGCCGCGACCAGGTCCTGGCCATCCCCATCCAGTCCCTGGTCACGCGGGAGATCAAGCCCAAGGCTGGCGAAGTGCTGAAGCCCGGAGCCCCCCGGGATGAAGAGGGAGTCTGGCTCTTCGATGGAGGCAAGACCAAGTTCCTCCCGGTCAAGACGGGCCTCCTGGGTGATCTAAACGTGGAGGTGCTGGAAGGCCTCAAGGGTGGCGAGACCGTCATCACCGGACCCTTCAGGATCCTGCGCGATCTCAAGGGCGGCGAACAGGTCCGCGAGGAGAAGAGCAAGAAGAAGGACGAGAAGAAGGGCTAGCCCACATGAACCATCAAGAGCTGTTCCGGGCGGCCCTGCGGGCCATCCGGGCCCACAAGCTCCGCAGCTTCCTCACCCTGCTGGGCATCATCATCGGCGTCACCACCATCGTGGGGGTGGTGGGGATCATCACGGGCCTGAACACCTACGTCAAAGAGAAGATCATCGTCCTCGCCCCGGACATGTACATCGTCACGCGGTTCGGCATCATCCGCAGCCGTGAGGAGTTCCTGAAGGCCGTCAAGCGGCCCCAGCTGTCCTGGGAGGAATATCAGCGGCTGAACAGCGGCGTGCTCACCCATGCGGCCATGGTCGGCACCCGCTCCTTCAAACAGCTGCCCGTCAATGTGGGCGACAAGCGCCTGGCCGACACGATCGTGGTCGGGGGCACGGCCAACTTCGCCCCCATCCTGGGGTTCGACACGCAGGGCAATGGTCGTCTCTTCACGGATGCCGAGGACCAGTCCGCGGCCAACGTGGCCGTCATCGGGGCCGACATCAAGGATCAGGTCTTCCCGAACCAGGATCCCCTGGGCCGCACCCTCCTGATCCGGGGCTTGCCCTTCCAGGTCATCGGCCACCTCCCCAAGGAGGGCAAGGGGCTGGGCATCAACCGGGACCAGCTCGTCCTGATCCCCTTCCAGGTCTATCGAAAGAACTTCTATGCCAAGAAGGACCAGCTGGACTACTTCATCAAGGCCAGGGGCGGCGTGGAGGGCCTGGACGCGTCCATCGACGAGACGCGGGCTTTCATCCGGGCCCTGCGTCATACCTCTTGGCGGGATCCCGATCCAGTGGGCTTCCTGACCCAGGACCAACTCCAGGAGCTCTGGCGCCAGATCAGCACGGCCACCTTCGTGCTGCTCACCCTCATCGCCTCGGTCTCCCTCGGCGTAGGTGGCATCGTGATCATGAACATCATGCTGGTGAGCGTGGCTGAACGGACCCAGGAGATCGGCGTACGCATGGCCCTGGGCGCCCGGAAGCGCGACATCCAGCGCCAGTTCCTGCTTGAGGCCTCCCTCCTCTCCATGGCCGGAGGCCTGATCGGCGTCCTCCTGGGAGGCGGGATCGCCCTGCTGGTCAAAGCCGCCACCGGCTTCCCGGCCCAGATCACCGTGGGCATTGTTCTGATGGGCATATCTCTCTCCACGGTGGTGGGCCTGCTGGCCGGCTTCCTCCCGGCCCGCCGGGCCGCCAACCTGCCCGTCATCGACGCCCTCCGGGCCGAGTAGGGGATCGCCATGGCCTCCGCCCGTACCCGCTCAGCCCTCCGCAGCATGGGGTTCGAGAATATCCGCTTCGCGCTGCGCTCCATCCTGGTGCAGCGCCTGCGCAGCTTCCTGACCCTGCTTGGCATCGTCTCCGGCGTGGCTACCGTCATCGCCATGGTGAGCTTCGTCGCGGGCTTCAACGATGCCATCACGGGCGCGTTCTCCAGCTTCGGCACCACCCTGGTGCAGTACCAGAAATACGATCCCCGCTTCGGAGGCGGGCCCACAGGTCCACCTGAGGAGCAACGTCGCCGCCGCAACCTGACGGTCGAGGATGCCCAGGCCCTCAAGCGACTCAACACCCTGGCAGCGGCCGTCAGCCCTGAACGGTACTTGAACTTGCCCGCCCTGGCAGCCTCCACCACCTTCAAGAACCGCAAGGGCAAGGAGGCCAATGGCCCGAACCTGGTGGGCGTGGTTCCAGATTATGCCGCGGCCAACAACGCCGGCATCGCCGATGGACGCTTCTTCACCGAAGCCGACATCACGCACTCCGCCAGGACCATCGTCATCGGACCGGATGTGGCGGAGGCCCTTTGGCTCAATCGGGATCCCATCAACCAGGAACTGCTCGTCAACGGCATCCCCTTCCGGGTGGTCGGTCTGCTGGAAAAACGCGGGTCCTTCATGGGCGGCAGTGCGGACAACATCGCCCTCATCCCCTTCAGCACCTTCGACGAGATGTTCCCCGATGTGAAGAACAGCAATGGCGACACGATCCACATTGCCACCGTGCCCAAGGACCCCCAGGGCATGCAGGCCATGATGGACCAGGGCATCTCGATCCTGCGGACCCGCCGAGGCCTGAAAGCCAAGGACCCCAACGACTTCGCCATCTACACCAGCGAAGGCCAGCTCGAGACCTTCCGCGCCATCACCGGCGGCATCGCCGGGGCCATGATCCTCATCGCCAGCATCGCCCTGCTGGTGGGCGGCGTGGGCGTCATGAACATCATGCTGGTCACCGTGACCGAGCGCACACGGGAGATCGGGGTGCGCAAGGCCCTGGGTGCCACCCGCAGGGACATCGGCACCCAGTTCCTGGTGGAGGCCGTCACCCTCACAGGCGTGGGCGGGGCCATCGGCATCGGCGTGGGGCTTGGCATCGCCATGCTGGTTCGTCTCGTCTTCGACTTCCCCGCCGCCGCGCCCCTCTGGAGCATCGCCCTCGGCTTCGGCGTCAGCACGGCCGTGGGGTTGATCTTCGGATTGTGGCCTGCCCTCAAGGCCGCAAAGCAGAATCCGATTGAGGCTCTGCGCTACGAGTAGCTACGAGTAGCTGCGGGCTCCTGGACCTCGCGGCTCAGAGGAGGCGAAGCACCAGCTCACCCTCGGTCCGGGAGAACTCGACCTCGCATGGACTGGG
The DNA here is from genome assembly GCF_049292215.1 of Geothrix sp. Taxonomy (GTDB): domain Bacteria; phylum Acidobacteriota; class Holophagae; order Holophagales; family Holophagaceae; genus Geothrix. The sequence continues at coordinate 19,496 of NZ_JBATQW010000084.1, forward strand.
TGGCACACCGAAGGCCAGTTCCTCCAGCCGGGTGGTGCCGGCTTCGATCTCGGTCATCAACCTCCGAGGGTCGTGGTGGAACAAGATGGGGCCCGCCACAGCCGACCCATCAGCCTCTGAACCCTCCATGACCCGATCGGAATGTCCGAAGCAGGCGATCACATCCGCGGCCAGCTCGCCCAGCAGACGGTTGTCCCTCGCCTCGAAGAGGGATCGGAAGAAGCCGCGCATGCTTTCGATGGGTGCACCCTCGGTGTGGGGCTCCAGCCAGGCGGCAAAGGCCTCGAAGACCTCCGCTGGCCTCAGCTCCAGCGGCTCCAGCAGCATGCCGAACCAGGGCACGGCCCGGCCCTGGTTGTAGAGAATGTCGCAGCCCCGGGCGATGCGGCCTGCCAGGTCCATGTCCGCAACACTGAAGCTGGGCGAGCTGAGCACCCGGTAGGGATTGATCGCCTCGTGCCGCAGGTGGAGCCCGGCAGCCGTCTCCGCGAGGCGTGTGCCCGGCAGCACCGACAGGCGGAAGATATCGAGGTGGTTGGGCACTAGGCCCATGGCGAAATCCACGCTTTCCCGGAACCCCTCGAGGGTGTCGCCAGGCAGCCCGTAGATGAGGTCGAAGCCATAGGGTACGCCGGCCTGGTGCAGCAGGAGGATCTTGGCCTCGAAATCATCGGAGTCGAAACTCCGGCTGATGTTCCGGAGCACGTCATCGTGGGCGCTCTGCAGGCCGATCTGGAGGGTGCAGTGGATGGCCGCGAAGAGCTCAGCCATCCCCTCGTCGAGGAACTCGCTGCGGACCTCAAAGAAGAAGTGGGTGCCGGGCGCCTTGGCTGCGATGAGCCGCAGCACCTGCTTGGCCTGGACCTTGTGGTAGTTGAAGGTGGGATCCAGGACGAAGACCTCGCGGATGCCCCTCGCCTCGAACAGGTCAAGCTCCGCCTCCACCCGGGCCAGAGGGATCCGGCGGGTCCCCGCCGTGCCCCGGGCCTCGAAGCAGAAGTCGCAGGTGAAGGGACAGCCCCGGGACAATTCCCAGAGCGCCCCGCCGTATTCCTCCGGGCGCAGGGTGCCATCCAGGTAGGGGGAAGGCAGGTCCGTCAGGTCCTGCACGGGCATGGGCTTGGCCCACTCGGCCACCGCCTGGGGCGAGTCCCCCTGGAGGAGGCGTCGCATGGCCTCGACGATGATCGCCTCGCCCTCTCCAGGCAGCACGAAGTCCACGGCGGGATCCGCCAGCACGCCCGCGACATCCGCAGTGGCCTCGGCCCCGCCTGCGAAGAGGATGAGGTCCGGCCGGACGGTCTTCAGGTGGGCGGCGATCGCCAGGGTCTGGCTGCGGTTCCATACGTACATGGAGAACCCCACCAGGTCAGGGTCACCTGCAAGGATTCTGGCGGCACAGACGGATGTCTGCTCGGCCACGAAGGCATCCACCACCCGGGTCTCGATGGACGCCCCAAAGGCACCCTGGAGCACCGAGGCCAGCATGGCCGGCCCCAGGGGCAGGGACCGCGGAGAGGGTTCGATGTGGATCGCCACCAGGGCCAGCTTCATGGTTCCGCCTGCCACCAGCCTAGCCCCTCGGCGAGGGCGGGATGGCAGGATTCCCAGCCGCGACTCATGGCCCGGGAGTCCCTCTCCGATCTAGAGGAAGCCCTGTGGAGTTCGCCGTGCGACTGCTGCCTCTGATCTTCGTGACGACCGCCTTCGCCCTGCCGGCCGATGAACACGCGGCCCCGGTGGCCAAAGCCAAGCCGAAGGCTGCAATCCAGGCCCACGCCTCCGCCCCGGCTGCCCACGGTCCGGCCCCTGCGGCTGACGCGCCGGACTCCCCCAGCGCGGCCCTCGCCGAGCTCAGCGCCGGCAATGGTCGGTTCGTGGCCGGGAAGCGCGTCCGAACCCTGGATACCGGCCGCGACGCGGCCATGCGCGCGGCGTTGGTCGGTGGCCAGGCCCCCTTTGCCGTGGTCATCACCTGCTCCGACAGCCGGGTACCCGATGCCCTCCTCTTCGACCAGGAGGCGGGGCGCCTCTTCACCATCCGCGAGGCCGGGAACGCGCCGGATCTGCAGGGCATCGCCTCGGCCGAGTACGCCGCCGAGCACCTGGGCTCGAAACTGATCGTCGTCATGGGCCACAGCAGCTGCGGCGCCGTGAAGGCCGTGCGCGAGGCCAACGGCAAGCCGCTGCCCGGCAACCTCTGGGCCCTGCAGGCCGGCATGGCGGGCATGCTGGAGAGCACGCCCCAGGATCCCAACGAGGACGCCAAGGGCCACCTCGGCCGGCTGGAGGAGGCCAATGCCCGCCGCCAGGCCCAGGCCATGCTCGACCGCTCCGCCCTGTTGCGCGACCTCGCCGCTGCCGAGAAGCTCTGGATCGTGCCTGCCCTCTACAACCTGGCCAGCGGCAAGGTGGCGTTCTACAAGCCGGTGGGCGCTGCTGCACCTGCACCTGCGCACCACTGACCTGCCAGACTGGGGCCATGGACGCCCAAGACTTCCGCCGCCTCGGCTACCAACTCGTGGACTGGATCGCGGACTACCGCGAAGGGCTGGAGCGCCTGCCCGTCATGAGCCAGGTGAAGCCCGGCGAGATCCGGGCCGCCTTCCCGGACCATCCACCACTCCATGGCGGCCGCATGGACCAGGCCCTCGCGGCCCTACAGCGGGATGTGCTGCCCGGCATCACCCACTGGAACCACCCCTCCTTCTTCGCCTACTTCCCCAGCAACACCAGCTACAGCTCGATCCTCGGCGACCTGGCGGCCTCGGGCCTCGGTGCCCAGGGCATGAGCTGGCAGACCAGCCCCGCCGCCACGGAAGTCGAAGAAGTGGTCATGGACTGGCTGCGGCAGATGGTGGGCCTGAGCCCAGCCTTCACAGGCGTCATCCACGACACCGCCAGCACGGCCACCTTCACCGCCCTGCTCTGCGCCCGGGAGAAGGTGTCCGACTTCGCCCAGAACACGGAGGGCCTCCAGAGCGGTGAGGCGCCAATGGTGGTCTACGCCTCGGACCAGGGCCACAGCTCCATCGAGAAGGCGGCCCTGCTGGCGGGCTTCGGCCGCAGCTTCCTGCGCCTCATCCCCACGGACGAGAACCACGCCATCCGCCTGGACCTGTTGACCGCCGCCATCGAGAGGGATCTGGAGATCGGCCTGCGTCCCTGTGCCCTGGTGGCGGCCGTGGGCACCACGGGCACCACGGCCCTCGATCCGGTGGCGGCCATGGCTGACCTCGCCGAGCAGCACGGCCTGTGGCTGCACGTGGACGCCGCCCTCGCGGGCACGGCCATGGTGCTGCCCGAGTGCCGTTGGATGTGGGAGGGCGTGGAGCGAGCCGACAGCCTGGTGTTCAACCCCCACAAGTGGATGGGCGTGGGCTTCGACCTCAGCGCCTACTTCGTGCGGGATCCCCAGCACCTCATCCGCGTGATGAGCACCAACCCCAGCTACCTGCGCACGGCGCAGGATGGCCAGGTGAGCAACTTCCGGGACTGGCACATCCAGCTGGGGCGTCGCTTCCGGGCCCTCAAGCTCTGGTTCTATCTCATGGACGTGGGCGTGGTGGGTCTGCAGGCACGCCTGCGTCGGGACCTGGCGAACGCCCAGTGGCTCAAGGAGCAGGTCGATGCCGCGGACGACTGGGAGCGCCTGGCACCCGTGCCGTTGCAGACGGTCTGCATCCGCCACCTCAGGCCCGGCCTGGGTGAAGGCGCCCTAGCCGCCCACAACCTGGAACTGGCCCGCCACGTCAACGAAGGGGGCAGTGCCTACCTGACACCGTCCCTGCTCAAAGGGAAGCAGATGCTCCGCGTGAGCATCGGTGCCGAGACCACTGAGCGGCGGCACGTGGAAGCCCTCTGGAAGGCCCTCCAGGTAGGCACCACCTTCTGAAATCTCGACAATCCAACGACCGGTGATCTGGCCTCAACCTTCTGCACGAGCCGTCGATCCTTGGATGAGGAGACCTCCCCATGCGCGCCCTTGCCTGCACCGTACTGGCCTGTTTCTTCGCCGCCTGTGGCGGGGGTGGCTCCTCGAGCGCTCCGCCTCCCACCCCGGTCAACCCACCCTCCGTCACACGCCTGATCGTGCCCTCCACCACGGACCCGGCCATCACCACCTACCTCAACCCCCACGTGGCCATCAATCCCTATCCCGCCGTGGTGGCGAAGAACGGGCTGTTCCTCTTCCTCGTGGGCACTGGCGGCCAGCCCCAGAACCAGCAGCTCATCCAGGCGACCGGCGCGGCTCGCGGCTATCACGTGATCGGCCTGATGTACCCCAACACCCCGAGCGTGGGCAGCCTCTGTGATGCCAGCACGGATCCCGATGCCCACTGGAACGTGCGCCGGGAGATCATCACGGGACAGGATGTCTCGACTCTGGTGGCCATCTCGCCCACCGAATGCCTCGAACACCGGCTCACGGCCCTGCTGACCTACCTGTCCAACACCTATCCCACCGAAGGTTGGGGGCAGTATCTCGCGGCGGGACAACCCGTCTGGAGCAAGGTCACGGTGGGCGGGCACAGCCAGGGCGGAGGCCACGCGGGGGTCCTGGGCAAGCTCCACCCGGTGACCCGGGTCGTCTGCTTCTCCAGCCCAGCTGATTGGCGCAGCACGCCTAACCTGCCCGCCACATGGTATGCCTCCCCGGGAGTCACCGGACCGGAGCGCGTCTTCGGCTTCAGCCACCAGCAGGACGAACTGGTCACCTTGCCAGTGGTGACGGCCAACTGGACAGCCCTTGGCATGAACGCCTACGGCGCCGTGGTGGACGTGGACACCGTCGGCGCGCCCTATGCAGGCAGTCATGAACTCACCACGAACCTCGCCCACGCTCCCACCATCGCCTACCCGGCGCCATTCCACAGCGCCACCGTGGTGGATGCCGTGACCCCCAAGCTGGGGGACGGCAGCCCTGCCTACCGACCCGTCTGGATTCAGCTCTGTTTCCCATGAGGGAGTGATTTCACTTGCACCGAATGGCGGGTCGCCAGCACACTTTGCTCACCATGATGCCTGTCACGACCTTCAACCCGCGCCCCAGCCTTGCCACCCCGGTGGCCGGGTGTTCGGGGGCATGATCTAGCCACAGACCTTCCCGCTCTCCCGCCCCCGACCCACCGCGATCGGGGGTTTTTCGTTAGGCAGGATTCCATGAACCACCCCTCTAGGGCCTCCTCTGAACACCTGCAGCGCGCCGGCCTCGCCAACGCGCAGCGGATCGTCCTGAAGCTCGGCACCCAGGTCGTGCTGGATGCCGAGGGCCGGCCCGCCCTCAGCCGCCTCTACGGGCTCATGGAGACCGTGGCGGAGCTGCGCCGTCGGGGCGCCCAGCCGGTGCTGGTGTCCTCCGGGGCCGTGGGGCTCGGGGCCAGGCAACTGGGCATCCGGCCCGAGAGCCTGTCCCAGAAGCAGGCCTGTGCCGCCGCCGGCCAGGGCCAGCTCATGTCCATCTACCAGGAGGGCTTCGCCCGCATGGGGCTCTGTGCGGCCCAGGTGCTGCTCACCGAGGACGACTTCGCCGACCCCGTCCGCCACGCCAACCTCCGGCGCACGCTGGAGACGCTGCTGGAGCTGGGCGCCATCCCCGTGCTCAACGAGAACGACACCGTCTCCACCCTGGAGCTGGAGCGCCCCAATCCCGGCCACACGCCCATCTTCAGCGACAACGACCACCTGTCAGCCCTGGTGGCCACCCACCTGGAGGCGGACCTGCTGATCCTGCTGTCGGACGTGACGGCCCTGCACACCGCCAACCCCGGCCTCGACCCCGAGGCCACCCCCCTGACCGAAGTCCCCTTCGGCGCCGACCTGCAGGCCAACCTGGAGGGCGGCTCCGACCGCGGCCGGGGTGGCATGGTCAGCAAGGTGGAGGCGGCCCGCGCCGCCGCCCGGGCGGGGGTCCCCGTGGTGCTGGCCTCGGGACTCGCCGTCCACATCCTGGCCAGGATCCTTTCGGGCGAGCCCGTGGGCACCCTCTTCCTCGCCGCACCCAAGGGAGGCCGGTCATGACCACGGAAAGCTCCGCCCCCCAGGCCATCCACCGCCTGGCGCAGGCCGCCCGCGAGGCCTCACGGCACCTGGCGACCACCCCCTCCGATCTGCGCACCGGCGTGCTCCTGCGCCTGGCTCAGGAGCTGGATCAGCGTGCCGCGGAGATCCTCTCGGCCAATGCCCAGGATGTCAGCGCGGCATTGGGCGTCATCGATCCCTCGGCCCTTGAGCGCCTGAAGCTGGACGCCGTCAAGCTCGACGCCATGGCGAAGGGCGTCCGTGCCGTGGCGGACCTGCCGGATCCGCTGCATCAGGTCCTGCTGCGCCGTGAGCTCGACGCCGGGCTCGAACTCACCCGGGTGAGCTGTCCCCTGGGCGTGCTCTGCGTGGTCTTCGAGTCGCGGCCTGATGCCCTCATCCAGATCAGCGCCCTGGCCTTGAAGAGCGGCAACGCCGTGCTGCTCAAGGGCGGTAGCGAGGCCCGCCACTCCAACGCGGCGCTGCTCGCTGCGGTGCAGGCCGCGCTGCGCAATACGGGCCTGCCCGAGGCCGCCGTGCAGGGCCTGGCGGATCGCGCGGCGGTCGCCGCGCTCCTGCAGCGCCCCGACCTGGTGGACCTGGTCATCCCCCGGGGTTCCCGGGAGTTGGTCATGAGCCTCCAGGCCGCCACCCGGATCCCCGTGCTGGGCCACGCGGATGGCATCTGCCATATGTTCCTCGACGCGGCAGCGGACACAGCCATGGCCGTGGCCTTGGTGCGGGATGCCAAGCTGCAGTACCCCTCCGCCTGCAACGCCGTGGAGACCGTGCTGCTCCACCGAGAAGCGGCGGCCCGGCTTCTGCCCGCCCTGGTGGCGGACCTCGTTCCCCGGGGGGTGGAGCTGCGCGGCTGCCCGAGCTGCCGCGACCTGGTCCCCGCCATCGCGCCCGCCACAGACGCCGACTGGGACGCCGAGTACGGCCTCCCCATCCTGGCCGTGAAGGTGGTGGCCGACCTCGACGGGGCCCTGGCCCACATCCGCGCCCACGGCAGCGGCCACACGGAAGCCATCGTGACGGAGGATCCCGCCACCGCCGCCCACTTCCTGGCCGAGGTGGACGCCGCGGGCGTCTTCCACAACGCCTCGACCCGCTTCGCCGACGGCTTCCGTTACGGCTTCGGGGCCGAGGTCGGCATCAGCACCGGGCGCATCCACGCCCGGGGGCCGGTCGGATTGGAGGGCCTGCTCAGCTACCGCTACCTGCTCCGGGGCTCAGGGCAGCGGGTCGAGGACTATGCGGGACCCGCCGCCCGCCCCTTCACGCACCGCGATCTCATTCCTGACGCATAAGGTTCATTTATCAATGCATAAGGTTCTATAACTTTGAGCCGAGAACCTGAAATGCTAGCCTTAACCAATGCTTGTCGCCCCCGGGTTGCCGCAGGGGCGGCATTTTTCGTATCGGGAGGTACCGTGGCTGCCCTTCTCTCTCCTGAAACGCCCGCCTTCGCCGTGCCCGAGTCGAACCTCGTCCCGGTGAGCGACCACCTGGGGAAGCTCATGGCCATCCCGGCCTCGCGCATGTTCCTCATCAACAAGTCGCTGAAGGTCTTCCAGGAGAAGCAGCCCGGCCTGCCTATCTTCGACGCCAGCCAAGGCGACGGCGGTGCCTCCCTGCCCGGCGTGCCCGAAGCCCTGCTGGATCGCGCCTTCGAACTGCAGAAGCAGCACGGCACCGCCTACGACATGCCCTTCGGCACCGAGGCCTACCGCAAGGCCGTGGCCGAGAGCTACTGGAAGCTGGCGCCGGAGACCGGCTGGGGCACGGCCAACGTCATCGGCACCCAGGGCGGCCGCGATGGCCTGCAGAAGGCCTACCAGGCGATGCTGGCCCTGGGCCATGGCCGCCAGGGCGACGTGGTGGTCGTGAGCCGGGTGCCCTGGATCAGCTACAACTGGGGGCCGTACGGCATCGGCGCCAACGTGATGTGGGCCCCGGGCCGCGCCGAGGAGGGCTGGGCCTATTCCGAGGACGGCATCCGCGCCTGTGTCAGCGAAGCCGCCAAGACCGGCCGCAAGGTGGCGGGCCTCGTCATCACCAGCCCGGACAATCCCACGGGCCAGACCCTCACCCTGGAGCGCCAGATCGCCCTGGCCCGGACCGCCCTGGAGGCGGGCGTGGCCTTCGTGCTCTTCGACTGGATGTATCACGCCGTGGGCGATGGGGAGCCCTACGACGTGAACGTACTGCTGCGGGCCTTCGAGCCCGAGCTGCGTAAGCGCCTCATGGTGCTGGACGGCATCACCAAGAGCCTGGGTGGGTCCAACATCCGCAACTGCCACCTTCTGGCCGACGCCGAAGTGGTGAAGACCATCGTGGCCCAGGCCTCACACACGGTGATCCCCTCCTTCTTCAGCCTGGCCGTGGCCATGGCCGCCTACGAGCAGGGGTTCGCCACTGCCAGCGCGCCCATCGCCGGGCCCTGCCGCGCCAGCCGCGCCTGGCTGCGCGAGTTCCTGAAGACCCAGGGCCTCACCCACATCATCGGCCAGGGCTACTACGCCTTCATCAATGTCGCCGAGGGCCTGAAGGCCAAGGGCTGGGCCGACAGTGAGCCCCTGGGCCAGAACTTTGCCGAGAACCACGGCGTGGCAGTCGTGCCCGGCGCCTTCTTCAGCCCCTATGGCGGCGACTGGATCCGCTTCTCCTACGCCACCCCCGTCGAGCGCACCCAGGGCGCGGCTACGCGGCTGATCGAGGCGCTGAAATCGCTCCGGAATTGAACATACTCAACACGAAGACGGGAAGACCACGAAGGAAGTGCTCTGTCCTACCCTTCCGTTCTGCTTCGTGGCCTTTCTGTCTTCGTGGTTTGCAGTTGTCTTTTCTGTTTGCTCCGGAGCACCCGTGTTCGACTTGAACGCCTTTGTCGAGAAGTTCCAGCTGGCGCGGCAGACGGCGCTGGAGACCCGGCCCTCGGGCGGGCTCTGCGGGCTGGAGTTGGAGTGGAACCTGGTGGATCCGCAGTTCCGTCCGCTGCTCACCGTGGGCACGGGACCCGACCACATGTCCTTCGTGGACCACCTGCGCTCAAAGGTGCTGTCCCCCTGGACGGAGGAGTACCACCAGCTCGAGGTCTTCCACTGGATGATCGAGTGGGTTACCAAGCCCTACCACACGCCCCGGGGCGCGGTGTACGAGGGCCGCCTGCTGGAAGGCGCCCTCATCAATGCCCTGGCCAAGGCCGGCCGCAGCTTCGGGGAGCCTCTCCACTACTGGCACGGCAACCTGCTCGTGCTGCCCAAGATCGGCCCGGACTGCGTGCCCGAGTCCTGGCACCTGGCCAAGCGGCGCTACCTGCAGCGCTGCGTGGACATGTACGGCACCGAGCTGGCCACGGCCGGCACCCACTCCAACCTGAGTCTGCCCGAGCCCATGCTGGCCTGGGACTTCATGCACCTGCCCACCAGCGAGCGGGGCGACACGCACCTGGACGACTACAAGAACCGGATCTACATCACGGGTACCCGGCTCATGCGCGCCTTCGCCGCGCTCTTCATCGCCACCAGCGCCAGTACTCCCCTGCAGGCTTCGGAAGAGGACGGCCAGCCGGTGGTTCGGCTCACGCCCTACGAATCGGTGCGCAACCTCACCTTCCCGAACCCGCCAGCCCTCGACGTGCCGGACTTGAACCGCAGCCATGCCGACTACCTGCGCCTGTCCTACGACCTGGTGCGCAGCGGCGTGCGCTTCGGCAACAACAATTGGATCCCGGTCCGCGCCCGCTCCCAGGCAGAGCCCGTGGAACGGCTCATCCAGGTCACCAGCGACCAGCTGCACGACATCTACGCCCGGGGCCTCTTCGCCGCGGGGCAGACCCGCAACGTGGAGGACATGGCGGCCCAGATCGAGCGGCAGAACCTCTTCGCCCGCATCGACCTGCCCATGGCCCGCGTGGAGGTGCGCACGGACGATCCGGGCCACGACCTGGCCCTGGACGTCGCCAACCTCACGCTGAAGCACCTGCTGCTGCTGCGCTTCTACGCGGACCCCGACTTCGCCCGGGGATTCCGCTACGACGCCGAGGACATCAAGCGCGCCCGCCGCAACGAGGAGCTGGCCGCCAAGGAGGGCCTGCGCGGTGTCATCGAGGATCCCCTCACGGCCAAGCCCATCTCCCTCTCTGCCTTCCTGGACTGGACCCTGCTGGAGATGCGGCCGCTGGCTGAAGCCCTGGGTCTCTGGGAGGACCTCCAGCCTCTGCGCGATCTGGCTGCGGGAGCCCCCAGCACCGCCGAGCGCATCCGGCAGGCCCTGAAGGCCAGGCTGGGCACCTCGGACATCGTGCCTCCTGCCCTGCTGGTGGAACTGGCGGAGGCCCGGAAGGACCGGGTGCGCGATGAAGTGGAGACCATCACCGCCCACCTCGCCGACCTGGGGGAGGAGGAAGGCAAGCTGCGCGATTTCGTGGAACACGCCCGCGACGAGGTGACGCTGGATCCCCAGGCTCCCGTCCGCTTCCAACCCCGGCCCGAGTCCCTGGTCGATGCGGAATACCCCGACAAAACGGCGGAGGTCATTGCCCTCTCCCAGCGCCTGGTGCGCATTCCCAGCGTCACGGCCTGCCCCGAGGAGCGCCTGCCGGAAGTCCACCGCGCCGCCACCTTTGTCCACGACTACCTCCGCAACCACGGCGTGCCCGTGCGCACCTTCGACCATGGCCCGTTCCCGGCGGTGCTGGCCCACTTCCCGGGCGGCGAGAAGGCCCCGGCCATGCTCTGCGGGCACTTCGACGTGGTAGAGCCGGAACCGGATGACACCCAGTTCGAGCCCAGAATCCAGGGCGACTACCTGTACGGACGCGGTGCCGCCGACATGAAGACCGTGGTGTCCACCTACCTCGTCTGGATGAAGGACACGCTCAGGAAGGGCGCGCCCTACCCGCCCATCAACCTGCTGCTGGTGGGGAACGAGGAGAACGGCGAGCTTGAGCCCATGGGTACGCCCCACGTGCTGAAGGTCCTCAAGGAGGAGTGGGACTACGAGCCGTCCTTCTTCATCGCGGGCGAGCGCACCGGCGAGAAGGGCACCGAGCTATGGGGCGAAGTCTGCACCCAGAACCGCGGCGTCCTCCGCTTCGAGCTCATCGCCCACGGCACCCGCGGGCACAGCGGCCTAGCCGGCGGGACCGACCTCACCGAAAGGCTTCTCAGCGCCCGTGAGGCCCTGCGCGAGCTCTTCGCCAAGCACCTGACCCTGAAGGCTGCCGATGGCTGGCAGTCCCTGGCCCGCTTCGCCTACATCCAGGTGGGCACGCCCGGCATCTACAACATCACGCCGGACCGCGGCTCCCTGGGTGTGGAAATCCGCGCCATCCCCCAGGACGACGTCTCGAGGATGCGCGCCGAGATCGAGGCCCTGGTCGCCGAGCTGCAGCTGGAGTTCCTCCCCTCCGCCTGGGAACCGGGCGTGGCCTGCGATCCCGAGAACCCCTACCTCAAGGCCCTGCTGAAGGGCATCACCACCGCCGGCGGCGACGTGCGCATTGGTCGCAAGGGTGCCGGCACCTCCGCCCGCTTCGCACCGGGCGGCCAAGCTGTGGTGTGGGGTCAGACGGGCATCGGCCCCCACGCGGCCAACGAACGCCACTTCATCCCCAGCATCGACCCGTACTACCGGGCTCTGGACGCATTTGCCGCCGAGACGAGTAGACTGCGCTGAGCCCATCCGCCCCTGGGGTAACGCCCTTGAAGTCCTTCCTCGCCTCGCTGAGATACGAGTTCTCCTCCGCCCGGGAACCGAACATGGAGCTCCGGCTCTTCCGCCTGCTCTGCCTGGCGGGGGCCTTCCTCTCCTTCGCCGTGGTCATCCCGGTGAACACCATCCAGAATCTGCCCTTGCTCCTCAATGTCACCATCGCGATCTTCGGACTGGTGGCCCTGGCCCTCTACTGGGCCTCGCTGCGCGGGTCCCACTTCATGCGGACCTTCTTCGTGATCGTGGCCTTGGTCCTCAACCTGTGCTGGTTCACGGATGCGGGCTCCCAGGGCAGCATCGCCATGTTCTTCTTCGCCGGCGTCATGATCAACGGCATCTTCTTTCGCGGGCGGGAGCGCTGGGTCTTCCTGCTCCTCTTCCTGGCGAACGTGCTGGCGCTCCTGGCCCTCGATCATGTGCGCCCTGAATGGTCGATCCCCTTCCAGACGCCTTTTGACCGCTACCTCGACCTCACCACGGGCTTCCTCGTCAGCGCCGTGGCCTGCGTCCTGATGCTGTGGGTGGTGGTGGCCACCCACGATGAGGAGCGGAAGCGCCTGCACGAGGCGAACCAAGCGCTGCAGCAGAGCCTCAACGAGATCCGCACCCTGCAGGGCCTGCTCCCGATCTGCAGCTGGTGCAAGAAGATCCGGGATGACGAGGGCCTGTGGACCCAGGTGGAGCACTACCTCGCCGAGCACACGGAGGCCTCCTTCACCCACGGCATGTGCCCCGAGTGCGCCAAGGAGCACTTCCCCAAGCCATAAGCGGCCCTCCGCCGAGATCCATCCCCACTGCCAGACCCTGATCGGTATTGAAGGCCAAGGAGGGCTTCCCGGAGCTGCTGGGAGATCCAGAACCCCGAAGTCGGCACCCCGTCCAGACCGGTCGGGGCGACCAGGTGCGGCATTGACTACCACGCGATCCTGCATGGTGGGACAATGGCCACCAATCCATCCGCCACTTCCCGCGAACCATGCGGCCGTCGGCCCCCCCACCTCCAGCAGGAGCAGCCATGCCGAGATTCGCCGCCAACCTGACCATGCTCTTCAACGAGCTGGAGTTCCTCGACCGCTTCGAGGCCGCAGCCAAAGCAGGATTCCGCGGCGTGGAGTATCTCTTCCCCTACGCCTTCCCGAAGGAGCATCTGGCCGAGCAGCTGGGCCGCCACGACCTGGTCCAGGCGCTGCACAACCTCCCCTCCGGCGACTGGGCCAAGGGTGAGCGGGGCATCGCGGTGCTGCCCGATCGCGTGGGTGAATTCCAAGATGGGGTAGGCAAGGCCATCGATTACGCCAAAGCCCTCGGCTGCACGCGGCTCAACTGCCTGGCGGGCATCCGTCCAGCCGGAGTCGCGGACCACAAGCTCCAGGAGACCCTGGTGGCCAACCTCCGCTTCGCGGCCGACCAGTTGCAGGCCGCTGGCATCCGCCTGCTGGTCGAAGCCATCAACACCCGTGACATTCCCGGGTTCTACCTTTGCGGCACCCAGCAGACCGCGGAAGTCCTCGCCGCAACCGGCAGCGACAACGTCTACCTGCAGTACGACATCTACCACATGCAACGCATGGAAGGCGAGTTGGCTGCCACGCTGGAACAGCACCTGCCCCGCATCGCCCATATCCAGCTGGCGGACAACCCCGGACGGCACGAACCCGGCACGGGGGAGATCAACTACCCCTTCCTGTTCGGCCATCTCGACCGCCTCGGCTACGACGGCTGGATCGGCTGCGAGTACAAGCCCCTCACCACGACGACCGAGGGCCTGGGCTGGGTCACCGTCATGGGCAGGTAGCCCGGCATCACCCCGCGGCCTGGACCATGTCTGGGAACACCAACGCACAGGAAGCTTCCACCCTTCCGGAGGAAACATGAGCAGGATCGGATTTGTCGGACTGGGCATCATGGGCACGCCCATGGCGGGCCACCTGATCAAGGCTGGCCATGAGGTGTTCCTGTTCAGCATCCCCGCGGTGCCCCAGGCCCTGGTCGAGGCCGGTGGGAAGGCCTGCACGAACGGAAGGGAAGTCGCCCAGAAGGCGGACCTCATCATCCTCATGGTGCCGGATACGCCCCACGTGCGTTCGGCCCTGTTCGAGGCCAACGGCATCGCCGAAGGCCTGACGCCTGGCAAGACGGTGGTCGACATGAGCTCCATCTCGCCCATCGACACCAAGGACTTCGCCAAGCAGATCAACGACCTGGGCTGTCAGTACCTGGATGCGCCCGTCTCCGGCGGCGAGGTGGGCGCCAAGAACGCCACCTTGTCGATCATGGTGGGCGGCTCCGAAGCCACCTTCGAGCAGGTCCGGCCCGTGTTCGAATTGCTGGGCAAGAACATCACGCTGGTGGGCCAGAACGGCGACGGGCAGACGGCCAAAGTCGCCAATCAGATCATCGTGGCCCTGACCATCGAGGCCGTGGGTGAGGCTCTGCTATTCGCGGCCAAGGCCGGTGCCGATCCGGCCAAGGTCAGGGCGGCCCTGATGGGCGGCTTCGCCTCGTCTAAGATCCTGGAAGTGCACGGCGAGCGCATGATCAAGCGGACCTTCGACCCGGGCTTCCGCATCGAGTTGCACCAGAAGGACCTGAACCTGGCCCTCTCCACCGCCCGGACCCTGGGCGTGGCCCTGCCCAACACGGCCACGGCCCAGGAACTGTTCAACGCCTGCGCGGCCCACGGGGGCAAGGCCTGGGATCACTCGGCCATGGTCCGGGCGTTGGAGACTCTGGCGAATTTCGAGATCGGCCAGTCGGTCACGACCGAGAAGTGACGGCCTCTGCGGGGAAAGGAACCATCCCACCACCAGGAGACCAGGGCGCGCAGCCAGCAGTCCTTCGATTCCTGGCGCTTTGGTGACTTGGGGGAATTCTAGCGGTTGAAATCCAGGTTCTCCGTCAACCGAGTGCCATCCTTCTTGAAGGTTTCCAGGAACCGCGCGATGCGCGCTTCCGCCTCGGACAACCGCTCCACGCCCAGGTTGAGGTTGAGCAGATCCACATACCAGGGGGCCTTGAGGTCGCTCTGGACATAGGTCTGGACGATGGCCCGGGCGATGGGGAGGGTGGTGTCCTTGGAGTCATCGTGGACGTCGCGGTTGCCGGCCTGGCGGAGCTTGGCGTATTCCTCCTCCAGCAGGCGGGCGAAGAGGGCCGGCGTGAAGGCATCCCCGGCGGCGCAGCCGGTCCCTGCATCGGCCTCGGTAAGCAGCGCGCCCTTGTGGATCCACTCCCACAGAATGGAGAGCCGGATCTCGCCCGTGGCCATGTCCTCCATGAGGTAGAGCACGTCGTCGTTCCCGAAGAAGTCCGCGGGCTTCAGAGCCGCGGCCTGGAAGCCCCGCAGGAAGGCGTTGCCGTACTGCAACGCGACGGAGAGCAGGTCGCGGGCGCCTGCGATGGTGCGGGGCGCGGGCTCCAGGTGCATGAGGCCCGCAGCGTCTTCGGGCGTGTAGGTCAGCGCCGGGAAGGCACGGCCCGACTGGTTGGCCTGCCCCACCTTCTCCCAGACCGGGCGCACGATGTGGACCATCTTCCAGTGGGCCACCCACTTGCCGGAGGCGCCCTCCCGCTGTTCGCGTTCGGCGCCGGCCACCGCCTTCTTCATGCTCGCGGAGACGCCAGATTCTGAGCCCACGGGAATGTTGGGCTCCATGCCGCCCTGCCAGAGGGCGAAGCGACCGTTCCGGTCCGGCGTGTTCATGGCACGGCGCACGCGGTCCTCGTAGGTCCGCATGTAGCCGTAGGTCATGGTGATGGCCTGGATGTTGGGGTTCACGAAGTCGCGGTCCCAGGCCAGCGCATCCGAAACACTGTTGATGTAGTCCCAACGCCCAGTATTGAAGCCCACGAAATGCGGCGAGAGGGCAGCGCGGATCTCCATGAGCTGGAAGCACTGCTCGATCTGCTCCACCAGCACGTAGCACTTGATGGTGCCCCCGGGCAGGCCCAAGTGCGTCTCCAGGGCGAGGATCATGGCATTGAAGAGGGCGGCGTCCTCGGCGGTCTGGGTCTTGGGCAGGTAGAGGACGAGGCTGCGGCCGACGGCCCGCAGGCGCTCGTGGTTGTTCACCACGAACATCACCATGTCCGCGATGGAGGCGGAGAAGCCCTGGCCGTCCAGGCGGATGTGGCGGTCATCCAGGTGGAGGCCCCGCACACGGTAGATCACGGTGGTGAAGTCCAGTTGCTGGCGCCAATCGGCGATGATGGGGCGGCCGAAGAAGCCCTGGGCCCACTGGTTCATCTCGCGGGAGACCTCCTCGGCCACGTCCAGGAAAAGCGGATCACGGGCGAGGGCGAGCTTGAGGTTGCGGTGGTTGTCGAGGGACATGGTGTCCACCTGACCCAGGGCGTCCTCGCCGTCGAACATCCAGCCGTCGGCCCCGGAGAGCAGGGCATAGGCCACGTTGCGGATGCCGGAGCGCACGTCGGCGCGGGGCTTGGTGGCGGGTCCGGTGCCCTGGATCCACTGGCGCTGGAGGTCCGGCGGGATCACGGCGCCCTCGAAGTTGCCGGACCGGGCGTCGGCCACCTTGATCTGGGTGCCCGGGATCAGGGACTCGGGATCCAGGAATGTGATTCGCTCACCGTGCTCGTGGCGGCGCTTCCGGCGGGCAGTACGGGCGGCCATCCGTTCCCGTCGGCGCGCATTCAGGGGGGCGAGGGCCTCCAGGGCACGGAGCACTTCCGGCGTGTAGACATCGGGGTAGTCCGCCAGAATCCCCGAGCGGAATTCGAGGGTCGTCGTCATTACGGGCCTCCACGCGCAGCACCAACGGATTAGGTGCTTTCATTGTTCCCGGAAATCACTGTAGGGACATTCCTACTTTCAGTAGCCGACAGACCCGCGCCGTGGCGGTCTCCACTAGGGCGGCCCCCTGGCCAATGCAGGCCTCCAGGGCCATGGGATGAGGAACGGTGCTGGCCAAGGCGTCGATGCCGTGGGCCAGCACCTCCTCCGCGCCGTCGCCCAGCCCACCCGAGAGGCAGATCACGGGCACACCGTGGCGCTTCGCCACCGCCGCGACGCCCACGGGGGCCTTGCCCATGGCCGTCTGGAAGTCCGTCCGCCCCTCGCCGGTGATGACCAGGTTCGCACCCTGGACCAGGGCGTCGAAGCCCGTGGTCTCCAGCACGATGGCCACGCCGGGCCGCAGGCTGGCCGGGGTGAAGAAGAGTAGGCCGGCCCCCAGCCCGCCCGCCGCTCCGGCGCCCGGTGACAGGGCCACATCGCGGCCCGTGGCCTGGGCCGCGACCTTCGCGAACACTCCCAG
>NZ_JBATQW010000085.1:0-14254 GCF_049292215.1 Geothrix sp.
CTCCCCACCCGCTTCGCCGCCGACGACTCGCGCACCACGCGGCTGCTGCTGGCGGCCCTGGAGGAGATCCGGGCCGAGGTGGACCGCGAGATCGGCCGCCACGGGCGGCACCGGGTCGGTGTGGTGCTGGGCACCAGCACCTCGGGCATCGAGGCCTCCGAGCGGGCCATGGCCCACCAGCTGGCCCAGGGCGTGTTCCCACCGGAATTCCACTACCGGCAGCAGGAGATCGGCCGCCTGGCCCCCTTCCTCGCTGAGCAGCTGGGCCTCACGGGTCCCGCCCTGACCGTGTCCACCGCCTGCACCTCCAGTGGCAAGGCCCTCGTCACCGCCCGCAACCTGATGCGCATGGGGCTCTGTGACGCCGTGATCACCGGGGGCTCCGATTCCCTCTGCAGGCTGACCCTCAACGGCTTTGCCTCCCTGGAATCCGCCACAGCCGACCTCTGCAACCCCCTGAGCCGGAACCGCTGCGGCATCAACGTGGGCGAGGCCGCCGTGCTGTTCCTCCTCCGCCGGGAGCCCGCCGAGGTGGCCCTGCTCGGGGCCGGGGCCTCCAGCGATGCCCACCACATCTCCTCGCCCGAACCCTCGGGCCGCGGAGCGGAGGCGGCCATGCGCGCCGCCCTGACCGAGGCCAGGCTGCCCCCCGAGGGGATCGGCTACCTCAACCTCCACGCCACGGCCACGCCGAAGAACGACGAGATGGAGAGCCTCGCCACGACCCGCGTGTTCCCTGACGGCGTGCCCTGCAGCGGGACGAAACCCCTCACGGGCCACACGCTGGGGGCCTCGGCTGCTACGGAGCTGGCCTTCTGCTGGCTCAGCCTGCACCCGCGCTGGAACCCCGAGCGGCGGCTGCCGCCGCACCGCTGGGATGGCGAGGCGGATCCGGCGCTGCCAGCACTCAGGCTCACCACCGAGGCCAGCCGACTGGATGGCCCCCGGGTCTGCCTGTCCAACGCCTTCGCCTTCGGCGGCAACAACCTCAGCCTGATCATCGGGGCGACGCCATGAGCCCGGTGCCGCAGGTCACGGACCTGATCCTCCACCGGGGTCCCTCGGTGCTTCTGGACCGCATCCTGGACGTGTCCACCACCCGCTGCCTTGCTTCAGTGCGCCTGGAGGCCGGGGCCTGGTACCTGCAGGCGGATGGCACCGTCCCCTCCTGGGTGGGCCTGGAGTGGATGGCCCAGGCCGCCGCGGCCTTCAGCGGCCACCGCCACCGTGAAGCGGGCCGAGAGCCCCGCATCGGCTTCCTGCTGGGCACCCGCGCCTACGAAGCCCTGGTCCCCAGCTTCCCGCTGGGAGCCGACCTGGAGGTGGAAGCGGAAGTGCTCTTCCTGGACGATTCCGGCCCCGGCGCCTTCACATGTGAGGTTCGCCACAAAGGCGAAACCCTTGCCCGTGCTAGGTTGAAGGCGATCGAAACCCCATGACCGCCACTCCCTCCATCCTCTCCAGACAGGTCCTCGTCACCGGCGCCAGCGGCCGCCTGGGCCGGGCCATCGCCCTCCGTCTGGCCTCGGACGGCTTCCACGTCACGGCGCACTGCCACCACCGGGTGGACGAGGCCCGGGCGCTGTGCGAAGCCATCACGGCCGCGGGCGGCAGCGCGGACTGGCTCGCCTTCGATGTGGCGAATCGCGAGGAGGCCCAGGAGCAGCTTGAGGCCCGGGTGGCCACCCAGGGCCCCTACTACGGCATCGTCTGCAACGCGGGCATCACCCGGGACGGCGCCTTCCCCGCCCTCAGCGGCGAGGACTGGGACCAGGTGCTCGGCGTCGGGCTGGACGGCTTCTTCAACGTGGTGCACCCCCTGATCCTCCCCATGATCAAGACCCGCAAGGGCGGCCGCATCGTCTGCATCTCCAGCGTCTCGGGCGTGGTGGGGAACCGGGGCCAGGTGAACTACAGCGCCGCGAAGGCCGGCCTCATCGGGGCCGCCAAGGCCCTGGCGGTGGAGGTCGCCAGCCGCGGCATCACCGTCAACTGTGTCGCGCCCGGTCTCATTGAATCCGAAATGGTGGATGAGACCGTGCTGGAGCGGGCCCTCCAGGCCATCCCCATGGACCGCGTGGGCCAGCCCGAGGACGTGGCCGCCGCCGTGGCCTTCCTGTGCTCGGACGGGGCCAGCTACATCACGCGCCAGGTGCTCGGCGTGAACGGCGGGCTGGTCTGATGCGTCGCGTGGTCGTGACCGGCATGGGCGGCGTCACGCCCCTTGGGGACAGCTGGGAGGCCATCGGCCCCGCCATGGAGGCCGGCCGCAGCGGCGTGAAGACCATGGCCGCCTGGGACCAGTACCCCGAGATCCAGACCCGCCTCGGTGTCCCCATCGAGCACTTCGACGTGCCGGAGCACTACCCCCGCAAGATGGTCCGCTCCATGGGCCGCGTGGCCCTGCTGGGGGTGCGCGCCACCGAGCTGGCCCTGGCCGATGCCGGCCTCCTGGGCGATCCCATCCTGCGCAGCGGCCACACCGGCGTGGCCTACGGCTCCTCCTTCGGCAGCGTGGAGCCCATGGTGGCCCTGGGCAAGAGCCTCGCCGTGGGCCGCATCAGCGGCATCGGCGCCACCGGCTACATCCAGGCCATGAGCCACACCGCCGCCGTGAACATCGGCGTGTTCTTCGGCCTCACGGGCCGGGTCATTCCCACCAGCACGGCCTGCACCTCCAGCAGCCAGGCCATCGGCTACGCCTACGAGTCCATCCAGCAGGGCAAACAGACTGTGATGATCGCCGGCGGCTGCGACGAGCTCACCATCTACACGGCCGCCGTCTTCGACACGCTGTATGCCACCAGCCTCAAGAACGACACCCCGGAGGCCACCCCGCGCCCCTTCGACGTGGACCGCGATGGCCTCGTGGTGGGCGAGGGCGGCTGCACCCTCATCCTCGAAGACCGGGACCACGCCCTGGCCCGCGGTGCCCGGATTTACGCCGAGGTGCTGGGCTTCGGCACCAACTCCGATGGTGCCCACATCACCCAGCCCCAGAAGGAGACCATGGCCGAGACCATCCGCCTGGCCCTGGCCGATGCGAACCTGCGGCCCGAGGAGGTTGATTGGGTCAACGCCCATGGCACCGCCACGGAGCACGGCGACATCGCCGAGAGCCACGCGACCTTCGAGGTCTTCCAGCGCCCCATCCCCATCGTCTCGTTCAAGAGCTACTTCGGCCACCCGCTGGGCGCCTGCGGCTCCATCGAGGCCTGGGTGGGCATCCACATGACCCTGGCCAAGCGCATCGCCCCCACTCTGAACCTGGTGCACCCCGACCCTCGTTGCGCCGAGCTGGACTACATCCAGGCCGCTCCCCGCAGCCTGGACGCCGCCTGCTTCGTGAGCAACAACTTCGCCTTCGGGGGCATCAACACGGCCCTCATCTTCCGCTGTCCCGCCTGAACCTTGACGAACTGACGGAAATCAGGGCTCCGCGGCGCATTCGTGACCGAATCATCGGCAGGCTCACTACCATGGCTGGTGGCCTGTACTGGGGCCGGAGGTGTCTTCCATGGATGCGATCACGTCTGTCCTGCGCCGCTGCGAGATCTTCTCCGGTCTCTCCGACGCGGACCTCAGCCTCATCGCCCGGGCCGCTCGGCGCCGGGAGGCCCCGGCGGGGACGGCCCTCTTCTCCCAGGGCGAACCGCGCCGAGGCGCCACGGTCATCGCCGAGGGCCGCGTGGAGATCCTCCGCGACAACGGGGACGGTCCCGAACCCGTTGTGATCCTGGGTCCCGGGGACGTGGCGGGCGAACAGTCCTTCCTGGCCGTGAGCACCCACACCGCCAGTGGCGTGGCCCTCACGCCCGTGGTGCTCCTCGACCTCGACCGCGAAACGGTCCTCGCCAACCTGAGCCAGGACGGCACTGCCGCCATCGCCGTGCTCAGCAAGGTCGCCAGCGTCCTGCACCAGCGCCTGCTCTACTCGGCCACGCCGCGCACCGGCCGCGAGCAGGCCTATGCCAGCGGCCGCACCCGCCGGGAATCCGACCTCATCGGCCCCATGGACGTGCCCGAGGACGCCCTCTTCGGCGTGCAGACCCTGCGCGCCGTGCACAACTTCCCCATCACCGGCACGCCCACCAGCCACTTCCCCGCCATGATCCGGGCCCTGGCCATGGTCAAGCAGGGCGCCGCTCGGGCCAACGCCCGCTTGGGCCTGCTGGACCCCGCCATCGCCGAGGCCATCGATCGCGCCTGCCAGGAGATCATCGACGGCCACTGGCACGGCCACTTCCCCACGGACATGGTGCAGGGCGGCGCCGGCACCTCCACCAACATGAACGCCAACGAGGTCATCGCCAACCGGGCCCTGGAGCTGCTGGGCCACAAGCGCGGCGAGTACGCCTTCTGCCATCCCAACGACCACGTGAACCTGGGCCAGAGCACCAACGACGTCTATCCCACGGCCCTGCGCCTCACCACGATCTTCATGCTGAAGAGCCTCCTGGAGGCCATGGACCGCCTGAAGTCCGCCCTGCACGCCAAGGGCAAGGAATTCTCCACCGTGATCAAGATGGGCCGCACCCAGCTGCAGGATGCCGTGCCCATGACCCTGGGCCAGGAGTTCGAGGCCTACGCGGTCACCACGGGTGAAGACATCCAGCGCCTGCGGGAGACCGCCCGGCTGTTCCTGGAAGTCAACATGGGCGGCACAGCCATCGGCACGGGCATTTGCGCCGATCCCCGCTATCCCGAAGTGGTGGTGGAGGAGCTGCGGAAGGTCACAGGCCTGGACATCGTGCTGGCGGAAAACCTGGTGGAGGCGACGCCGGATACCGGCGCCTTCGTCATGTTCTCCGGCGTGGTCAAGCGCGCGGCCGTGAAGCTCAGCAAGATGTGCAACGACCTGCGCCTGCTCAGCAGCGGCCCCCGCTGCGGCTTCGGCGAGCTCAACCTGCCCGCCATGCAGCCCGGTAGCAGCATCATGCCCGGCAAGGTGAACCCCGTGATCCCCGAGGTGGTGAACCAGGTGGCCTTCTCGGTCATCGGCAACGACCTCACTATCACCCTGGCCGCCGAGGCGGGCCAGCTCCAGCTCAACGTCATGGAGCCCGTCCTCGCATACGCCCTTGCCACCAGCATGCGCACCCTCACGGCGGCCGTGAACGTGCTCACCACCAAGTGCATCGTGGGCATCACCGCCAACCGTGAGCGCTGCCTGGACCTGGTGGAGCACAGCATCGGCATCGTCACCGCCGTCATGCCCGCCATCGGCTACAAGCGCGCCACGGAGGTGGCCAAGGAGGCCCTGGAGACCGGCATCCCCGTGCGAGAGCTCATTCTCCGCAAGGGCTGGCTGACCCCCGCCGAGCTGGACGAGGCCTTCAGCCTCGAGGCCATGACCCAACCCCGGCCCATCCGCTGACTCGCCTCAAGGAGGCAGATCCAGGCGGAACGGCTTGGGTCGGCTTCCGATGATGGCCAGACGCACGCAGGGCCTGCTTTCGGGAGCCACCTCCAGCTCCAGGAGTGACGAACTGCCTGCGTCCAGCTCGGCCGCCGAGTGGAATGGTAAGGCCTTGTCCGTCCGGGTTCGCCTCTGGCACTTGAGGACATGGCGACCAGGAGGAAGCCACAGGGCCAGCGCCTCTCCCTCCCAGAACTCCGCCACTGGCGCACCATCAATCGAGATGAGCAGGCTCCAGGCCGGTAAGCCCCGGTCCCGCACGATTCGGACCTCCTGGGTGCCCTCCCGCTTGGCGAGCAGGCCGGGTTGGGCAACCCGCCCAGGGTCAACGCAGGGCGCCTTCTCGAACGGCATGGCTGTGGAGACCTTCTCGTTGCGACTCTCATAAATCAGATAATCAAGCCCCATTGCGAGCCCACTACAGCCCAGGGACGCGGCAAGGAGGACAAGACTAAGCAGGGAACGGCGCTGGGGTTCTTCAATCAGGGAGAACATCATGTCTGCCTCGCGGGCTGGGGAGTACCCCTACATGTGTTGGGGGTTCGGCTGGACGGCAGCTTCAAGACACCAGGATCGCCCTGGACCGGGGCCGGTCTGCCGGTGTGGCGGACACCTTCCCGGGTATGCCCCGGGGCTTTGGCTCCAGACGAATCAGACGGGGCCAATCACCCGTGATGGCCAAGCGAATACAAGGCACGGTCTCCGAGGGGGCCCCCTCCAGTTCCAGCACGGCTGGACTTCCTGGGAACGAATCGGTCATGGGCTGAAGTGGTACTGCTTTGTCCGCACGAGTCCGCCTGTGGCACACCATGGGGTGGTGCCCCGAAGGAAGCCATAGGGCGAGCGCCTCTCCCTCCCAGAACTCCGCCACGGGCGCACCATCGATCGTGAGGAGCAGGCTCCAGGCGGGGAAGCCCCGGTCCCGCACGAACCGGACCTCCCGGGCGCCCTCCCGCTGGACGAGCAGGCCGGGTTGGGCCACCCGCCCATGGTCCACCCAGGGCGCTCTCTCAAACGGAACGGGGGTTGAGCTCTTCTCGCTACGTCCCGAGTGATGCAGCCCCTCCAGTGCGGCTCGCACCACCAGCTCACAACCCATGCTCGCGCCGAGCAGGAGCAGGCTTGGCAAAACGCTACCCAGGGATCGGTCGACCAAGTGGAACGCCATACTGGCTCCATGGCATGTTCAGGGATCCATACAAGTGTAGGATGATTGGCTAGGTGCTCCCGGATCTGACCTGAGGACAGGTTGGGGCCCTCCCCGGGAGCCTCCATGCCCCGATTTGTGGTTTTGCTCACTGCCCTCTGCCTGGCTGCCGGGGCCCAGCAGCCGCCTCAGCCAGCAACAGGGCCCACGCCCCCGCCGCCCACCCTTGCACCGACTGCCCCGTCTTTCTCCCCTCCGCCCGCGAGTGCCGCACTCCTTGACGATGGCCAATTGGATCCCCGCTGGTTCGAAGCTGAAATCGCCTTCAGCCAAGACAATGAGGTGGACTACTTCTGGTGCAAGCCGGGGCTGGACCTCACCGGTCACACCCTGCTCCTGAAGGACTGGGAGGCCCCGGTCATGCTTCACGCTGATCGGGGGCCCCACGACAAAGCCCGGGCCGTGGAAATCACAAATCTCTTCCCGGACATGTTGTGGGGGGGATTGTCCGGAGTGCTCTATGGAAAAGTCGCCGTGAGCGGAACCGTGGGCGACCTGGCCCTGGTGGGACGCTTCGTGGATGTGGGCGCAGGCTCCACAAAGGCGCGCCTGGTTCAGGTCTTCGGTTCCGGCGAAAGCGCCACCTGGGACCTTAAAATCGTCGATGTCCAGACGGGTGAGCTCCTCCTGGCAGCCCATCACCGGGTCTGCACCAAGGGCGTGGGGAATACGCTCCGGGACAGGCTCAAGGCCTGGTCGGTCACCTTCGGCAACCGCCTATTGACCCGAACCGTGAAGTAGGGCCGGACGTCCGCCTTGCTGCCAGGGGGTGGGCACCGTTGTGATCGAAGCTGATCCCGATCCTCCCGGCTGGGATAAACTGGCCTCCGATCCCCCTGACATCACCTTTGGGTTTTGCCCCTGGAGTCCCCATGTCCCTCGAGAAGAAGATCGAGCTGTTGAAGGCAAAGCACGCCCAGGCCCTGGCCGGGGGTGGCGAAGCCCGGGTGCAGAAGCAGCATGAGGGGGGCAAGCTCACGGCCCGAGAGCGGGTGGCGGCCTTCCTGGACGAGGGCTCCTTCGAGGAGATGGACGCCCTCATGGTCCACCGCAACTGGGGCGTGGAGAAGATCCCCGGCGACGGCGTGGTCACCGGCTTCGGCCGAGTGGACGGCCGCCCCGTGGCCATCTTCGCCCAGGACTTCACGGTGTTCGGCGGCTCCCTGTCGGAGGCCTACGCCAAGAAGATCTGCAAGGTGATGGACCTGGCCATGAAGGTGGGCTGCCCCGTCATCGGGCTCAACGACAGCGGCGGGGCCCGCATCCAGGAGGGCGTGGTGAGCCTCGGCGGCTACGCCGACATCTTCCTGCGCAACACCCTGGCCAGCGGCGTCATCCCCCAGATCAGCCTCATCATGGGCCCCTGCGCCGGTGGCGCGGTCTACAGCCCCGCGATCACCGACTTCATCACCATGGTGAAGGGCACCAGCTACATGTTCGTGACCGGCCCCGATGTCATCAAGGCCGTCACGCACGAAGAGGTCACCAAGGAGGAGCTCGGCGGCGCCTCCACCCATAGCGCCAAGAGCGGCGTGGCCCACTTCGTGTGCCAGAGCGACCTGGCGGCCCTAGCCCACACCCGTGAGCTGCTCTCCTTCCTACCCAGCAACAACCTGGGTGAGGCCCCACGCAGGGCACCAAAATCACCCATGCCCCTGGAGAACCCCGATCTCGACAAGATCGTGCCGGACGACGCCAGCAAGCCCTACGACATCCGCGACATTATCAAGGGCGTGGTGGATGACGCCCACTTCTTCGAGGTGCACGAGGCCTTCGCGCCCAACCTCGTCGTGGGCTTCGCCCGCATCGAGGGCCGCAGCATCGGCATCGTGGCCAACCAGCCGGCCTTCTACGCCGGCGTGCTGGACATCGCCTCCAGCGAGAAAGGCGCCCGGTTCGTGCGCTTCTGCGACGCCTTCAACATCCCCCTCATCACCTTCGAGGACGTGCCGGGCTTCCTGCCGGGCGTCACTCAGGAGCACGGCGGCATCATCCGCCACGGCGCCAAGCTGCTCTTCGCCTTCTGCGAGGCCACGGTGCCGAAGATCACCGTCATCACCCGCAAGGCCTACGGCGGCGCCTACTGCGTGATGGCCAGCAAGCACATCCGCACGGACTTCAACTTCGCCTACCCCACCGCCGAGATCGCGGTGATGGGCGCAGAAGGGGCCATGAACGTGCTGCACGGCAAGTCCATCGCCATCGCCCCCGACCCCATCGCCAAGAAGGCCGAGTTGGTCGCCGAGTACAACGAGAAGTTCGCGAACCCCTACATCGCCGCCGAGTTCGGATTCATCGACGAAGTGATCCTGCCCCGTGAGACCCGCCTGAAGCTGGTGAAGGCCCTCGCCTTCCTCGAGACCAAGCGCGACAGCATGCCTCCCAAGAAGCACGGGAACATTCCCCTGTAGGACACCCCCGGGCAGCGGTAGGATGCGGGAGCCAACCCCGGAGTGTTCATGCGCCACCTTGCCTGCTGCCTGCTGGCCCTTCCCCTGCTCGCCCAGGGTCTCGACGAAGCCACCTTCAAGGGCGACCCCAAGAAGCTGGCCGGCAGTTGCGCCGACCGGGCCCGCCTGCTCCGACCCAAGGACGGGAAGATGCTGGCCGAGTACGGGCGGGCCTTCTTGGCCGCAGGCGAGCGCGCCAAGGCCGAGGAGTGCTTCATGGCGGCCCGGATCGACAAGGCCCGGGACGCCGACGTCCACCGCCTGATCGCCATGGCCTGGCTGCGCGCGGGGCAGCGCACCGAAGCCCTGAAGGCCATCGCCGACATGCAGGTGGCCGATCCCAAGGACCGGAACGCCTTCACCCGGGCCGCTGTGAACCTGCAGGACGGGGGCCTCGCCAAGGAGGCGGACAGCCTCATGGAGCGGGCCTGGATCCTGGATCCCTCGGACTGGCAGAACTGCGTGGCCTTCGGCCGCAGCTGCCTGCGCAAGGCCCGTCGGGACGCCGCCGCGAAGTGGTTCGCCCGGGCCAGCCAGGCCAAGCCCCAGGAGGAGCGGATGTGGAACGCCATCGCCCTCGCCTACGCTGACCACGGCGCTGAGCCCATCTAGGAGCCCATCCATGCGATCTGTCCTGTTCACCCTCGTTGCCCTCTCCCTCGCCGCCCAGGCGCCCGCTCCGGCCGTCTTCGACGAGGCCTTCTTCAATGGCGACCGCCGCGTGATCCTGCAGGGCTGCGCCGACAAGGCCCGATCCCTCAAGCCCAAGGACGCGAAGTACCTCGCTGAGTGCGGCCGGGCCTACCTGGCGGCCCTGGACAAGCCCAAGGCGGAGGCGGCCTTCAAGGAGGCCGAGGTCCGGGAGGCCAAGGATGGCCAGGTGCTGCGGCTCATTGCGCAGGCCTGGCTGAAGCACGGCTACAAGACCGAGGCCCTGGAAGGCTACGAGAAGATCGTCCAGCGCGATCCCAAGAACAAGGACGCCATCACCCAGGCCGGCGTGGATCTCGCGGAAGTGGGTCTGGTGAACGAGGCCGAGCGCTACATGGGGGTGTTGGCCACCCTGGAGAAGGGTGACTGGGAGCGCTTCCTGTTGTTCGGGCGCGCCCTGCTGGTGGCCGGGCAGCGCAAGAAGGCGGCCTTCTGGTTCGCCCGCGCCGCGGCCCTGAAACCCAACGAGGAGAAGCTGTTCCTCGAGATCTCCCGCACCTTCGCCGAGACCCAGAGCGTGATGTAGGGCTCAACCCGACTGGGTCAGGACCGTAGCCCGGTCTTCCAGGAGAATGCATGCCCAAGTGGCTTACCAAGTGCTTCATCAACAAGCAGGGTGTGGTCCGCAGCGGCTGGAAGGTACTGGGGTTCTTCCTGGTTCTCATGGTGCTGGGCGGGATCCTTGTGGGTCTGAGGCGCATCGGCCTGCGGCATGGCCTTGGCATCTGGATGGGCGTTTTGCTGGTTTCCCTGGCGAGCTACATCTGCGTGCGCATCGAAGGGCGTTCTTTCTCCAGCCTGGGGCTCCTCCCTGGACGGCGCTGGCTGCTCGAGTGCCTTGCGGGCACCCTTGGGGGTATCCTCCTGATCCTTCTGACGGCGCTCCTGGTGCAGGGCCTGAACGGTTTCCACTGGGTGCGCGCGGCAGACGTGGGAGCTCGTCAACTCCTGTACGCAGCCTGGATGTTCCTGGGTGTGGCCTTCAACGAGGAGATCATGTCCCGGGGCTACCCCTTCCAGCGCCTCGTCGAGGGCGCGGGTCCCTGGGTGGGCCAGCTGGTCTTCGCGGCGATCTTCGCGCTGGGGCACTGGGGCAACCCTGGCATGCACGGCGCCACCAAGGCCTGGGCCACCCTGAACATCGGCCTGGCGGCGATCCTGCTGGGCTTCTGCTACCTGCGGACCCGCAGCCTGGCCCTGCCCATCGGCGTGCACCTCGGCTGGAACTGGGCCCAAGGCAGCCTGCTCGGCTTCGGCGTCAGCGGCACCACGGACATCAAGGGCTTCTGGTCGCCCGTCTTCCACGGCCGCCCCGAGTGGCTCACTGGCGGCGCCTTCGGCCTGGAGGCCAGCCTGCCCTGCGCCCTCGTGTGCGGGGCAGTGATCCTGCTGCTATGGCGCTGGAAGGGTTCGGCTCCTACCGGCGATGCTTCCACTGCTTCGGCGTCTTGATGCCGGCCCCCATCACTAGGCGCATCTCGCTGGTGGGGACGAAGCCCATGCGCTGGTAGAGGCCCTCGGCTTCGAGGCTCGCGTGCAGCTCCACGATCTCGAGGCCCAGGTCTCGGGCCAGGTCCAGGGCCGCGTCTGTGAGACGGGCGGCCAGGCCCCGGCGACGGTGGGAGGGCTCGGTGTATACATTGAACAGGTAGCCCCGCACAGATAGGGGTGTCACCGGCGTCGGCAGCGTGTCCTTCATGAGCATCAGCACGCTGGCGACGATGCGGCCCTGCTCCTCCAGCACCAGGCCCCGGCACTGTCCCGTCACCAGCCAGCCCCGCAGCTGATTCCGGAAGGCCTCCGCCATGCGCTTGAGGGCCTCCTCCGAACCCATCTCCATGTCGCGGAACATGGCGACGCGGTGGGCCACGTGGGTCTCGAGGTCGGCGGGCTTGGAGGGGCGCAGGGTGGGGGTCGGCGTCGGGCTCATGCGAACAGTGTAGGCCGTTGCGGCCCTTTGATTCGAGCCTTTCCATACCGCACATCTCTGGAATCTGCCGGTAAATTCCCGCGGGCAGCCGTGGGCGTCTGGGTTGGTCCCCAGGCGGTATCCTGGGCCATGCACTACGCGGCGCTCGCCTCTGGTTCCAAGGGGAACTGCCATGTCCTGTCTATGGGCGGGCAGACGCTGCTCATCGACGCGGGCATCTCGCTGCGCCAGATCCGGCAGCGCCTGGACGGACTGGGCCTGCAGGGCGGCGAGGTCCGGGCCCTGGCCCTGACCCATGAGCACTCCGATCACGTGGGGGCCCTGGGCGTCATCCTCCGCCGCACGGATTGGGCCATCCTCGCCACTCCGGAGACTCGGCGAGCCGCAGAGTGGGTCCAGGGCGTCCAGATTCCCCGCGAGCGCTGGATCGAGCTGGACGCGGGCCGGGCCCTAGACTGGGAGGGCTGGCGCGTCCTGCCCTTTGCCCTGCCCCATGATGCCGCCGACCCCGTGGCTTTCCGTGTCGAGGCCGGCGGCACCGCCTGCGCCGTGGTCACGGACCTGGGGCACCCCACGGCCCTGGTGGCCGACCACCTGCAGGACCTGGATCTGCTGGTGCTGGAGGCCAACCATGACGTGGACATGCTCCGCGAGGGCGACTACCCGCCCCAGCTCAAGGCCCGCATCCTGAGCCGGGTGGGCCACCTCAGCAATGCCGCCATGGCCGAGTTGCTGGCCCGGGTCTGCTCACCCCGTCTGCAGGCCCTCGTCCTCGCCCACCTCAGCGAGTCCAACAACCATCCCGACCTGGCCCGCTTCGCGGCGGATGAGGTCCTGCGCGGCACCTCCGTCGCCCTTCACGTGGCCCACCAGCGGGAACCCCTGAGCCTGTCCGCCGCACCCGCCTGAGAGCCCCCATGTTCCGACCTGCCCTCGCCCTGCTCCTGCTCGCTTTCGTCGGCCCCCTGGCCGGCCAGGCCCCGCCCCCCTTGAAGGATGTGGTGGAGCGCTTCGACGCCGCGCAGGCCCAGGCCCAGACTCTGCAGTGTCCCTTCACCCTCACCCTGCGCCGGGCCCTGCTGAAAACCCCTTCGGTCACCAAGGGCACCATGTATCTCCAGGGTTCCGATTTCGCCCACTTCGCCTTCCAGCCCCCCGAAGACCTCATCCTGCACCTCACCCCCAAGGCCCTCATCTCTTACAGCCCCGAGGCCCGCGAGGGCGAGCTCATGAAGATCGGGATCATCAAGAACTCCGACCGCAAGTTCCTGGGTCTGGGGCAGAAGCTCAGCTACCTCTCCGACTACTTCCAGATCTCGCTGAGCGAGGCCAAGGACAGTCCCAACACCTGGTTCCTGGCCCTCGCCCCCCGCACCCTGTCCCTGCGCAAGCGGATGCAGGCCCTGAACCTCTGGGTGGACAAGGAAACCTGGCTGCCGCGCCAGATCCAGTGGATCGAGCGCAGCGGCGATTCCTGGTTCCTGGAACTGGGCCCGCTGAGGATCAACCAGGCCCTGCCGGCCGGGGTCACTGGGTTCAAGCTGCCGGAGGGCGTCCCCCTGCGCAGTGAATTCAGCTTCTTCGCCACACGCAAGAAGTAGGTACACTTCAACAGCTTCACGGGGGCTCGATGATTGTGGTGTGCCCGGCCTGCCAGGCCCGCTTCCAGTACGACGACAGTCGCTTCGGGACTGTCCGGAGCAAGCGGTTCAAGTGCCCCAAGTGCAGCCATGTCTTCGAAGTCGCCAACCCCGCCCTCGCTGCGCCCCTGGACGGCACCCTCGCCCATCCCATGCCGGCCTTCATGCCTGATGCCGAGCCCACGCCCCCGACCCCCCTTCCTGCCGCCCGCACCACTGCCAAGCGGGATCGCGAAGCCATGCTGGTGGCCGCCGGCCTCCACGTGCCGGGCATGCCCCCGGGCCTGAAGTTCACCCTCGCCTTCCTCACGGGCCCTCACGCCTCCACTGTGCAGGGGCTCGAGCAGCCCCAGATCGTCATCGGCCGTGAGGAGGGTGATGTCATCACGCGGGATCCCGAGACCTCCCGCCGGCACGCCCTGCTGGAAATCCACCGGGACGGCACCGTGTGGATCAGCGATCAGCAGTCCACCAATGGCACCCTGGTGAACGGCGAGCGCATCACGGGCCCCGTCCAGCTCGTCAGCCAGCAGGAGTTCACCTGCGGGAACAGCACCTTCATGCTGCTGGTGCGCAACACAGAAGAATTCTCGCTGCACTGACCTCGAAAGAACCCATGACCACCGATCCCTACGCGCCCTACCTCCGCCAGGCGGATGATCTCTTCGCCCAGGGGGAGGTCGTCAAGGCCGGACAGATCTGGCAGGCCATCCTCAAGCAGCAGCCCACCCACCTGGAAGCCCGGGAGCACCTGCTGGCCGTGAAGCAACACCTTCTGGCCCTCCGGGAGGCCGAGGCCGCCGCCCAGGCCGCACCACCCGAGCCCGAGTCCAGACCGACGGCTGTGGCAGCCCCGGAGCCACCGCCCGCTCCCGAGCCCGCTCCGGCCCCCATGCC
>NZ_JBATQW010000086.1:0-3313 GCF_049292215.1 Geothrix sp.
CAGCGGGCCCACCCAGCGCCAGGCCAGGGCCACGGGCACCGCCAGTGCCAGGTGCCCGGCGATCAGGGCCAGCAGCCCCCAGTCGGCGCGACGGCTCCCCATGCGGTTGCGGAGGGGCTGCACCAGGGCCAAGTTCAGTGCCGCGACCAGGAGCACGGGCAGGGCGAAGGTCTCTGCGGCCAAGCCCATCCGCTTCCAGAGCAGCCAGCCATAGGAGGTGGCCAGGATCGAGGCCACCAGCCAGAGCACGGTGGGCGTGCCCGGGAGCTCCTCTGTGCCGGGCAGCCAGGCCCAGAGGCCCGCGAGCAGGAGATGCGCAGCGAGCAGCAGGCCCAGAGTGGCCGCGTCGGCTTTGCCGACCTCGGCGCAGGCAGGCAGGAGCAGGAGCCAGACGCCGATGAGGGCTGTCCAGCGGGCCCCGTGCCAGGAGCTTCCCGTGTGGGCAAGGTAGGGCACGGCGAGCGTCGCGGCCATGAGCACGGCGAGGTACACCGCCAGGGCCACCTCGTGATGCCCCCCCTGGCTGAAGACCAGGGGCGCCACCAGGCCTGAGACCAGAGCCACGGTCAGGGCCCCGCCACTGCGGGACCGGGCGGCGAGCCCGCCGGCCAGCAGGGTGACGAGGGCCGTGGCCGCCAGACCCATGGGCGCGGCGTAGAAGTGGTATTCCATGGCGCCGGCGCGGAAGGTGAACTGCAGGGTGCCGAGGCCCGCCAGCAGCAGGGCCACGCCCAGGCGGCGGCTGTCCCCCAGGATCAGCTTCGCGGCGAAGGCGGCGATGGCGCCGCCCACCAGCAGGCCCAGGACGAAGCGCAGCTCCGCCCCCACCCAGCCCTGCTGGATGGCCCAGCGGAAGAAGAAGATCGTGCCGAGGAGGAAGATGGAGGCCGCGATGCCGGCGATCCACACCACCGGGGAGATCTCCTTGCGGGAAACGGCGGGGCGCACGAGGGGACGGGGCAGGGGTCTTGGGGCGCCGGCGGAAGGTGGGGCCGGTGCCGCTGGCGCCTGCTGCCGCTGCAGGAGCCAGGCCACCTGCGCTTCCAGTCGGGCCACGCGCTCGGCGAGCTCGGGCTGGGCGGCGGGATCCTGAGGGGCCTGGGGTTCCATGCTGACTCCATACGGAAGCGTATGGAATCATGCGGGCCCGTCACGAGCCTGTCAAGGGGCCCAGCAAGGTCAGCCGACGACGCGGTTCCGTCCCTCGGCCTTGGCCCGGTACAGGGCCTTGTCGGCCCGGGAGAGTAGGCGCTCCGGGGTGTCCTCCGGGCCTTCCCAGGTGGCGAGACCGATGCTCAGGGTGACCCGGTCGTTGGCGGGCAGACCAGGGATCGCGTCGAGGGCCACCTGTTCGCGCAGGCGCTCGGCCAGGGCCCGCGTGCCCTCCAGGTCGGTCTGGGGGCAGTAGGCCAGGAATTCCTCGCCCCCGATGCGGCCCAGCTGGTCCACCTTGCGCAGGCCGAAGGCCATGCGCTGGGCCATGACACCTAGGACCTGGTCCCCGGCAGCATGGCCGAAGCGGTCGTTCACGGCCTTGAAGTGGTCGAGGTCCACCAGCATGACGGACACGCCCTGCCCGAAGCGCCCGCACTGGTCGAGCTCCATGCCGAGCATGTCGAGGATGTGCTTCCGGTTGTAGAGGCCGGTGAGGGGATCGCGGATGGCCTGGTGGTAAAGGCGCAGCCGGGAATCCTCGAGGCTCAGTAGGCGGCCCAGCTCCTCCGCGGCGATCTCGAAGAGCCGCTCGTGGTCCTCGGCGGCCCGCCGCTCAGTGATGAAGGCCAGGGCCCCGACCACGGGGTAGCCCGGCGTGCAGGCCGGGAACACGCGAAGGATGGGATCACGAAGGCTCCGACGCCGTTCGTCGTCATCCGCCGCGGGGTGCCAGTGGCAGTCCGGCGGCTCGAGGAACAGACCGTGGTCAGCCACGGCCTGCTGCAGGGCCTGCCGATCCTCAGCCCCGGCGGAGGACCCATGGACGCCGTGGCACCAGAGGCCATCCTCGCCCTGGTAGGAGACCAGCAGCGCCCCGGGGAGCACGAGCTCCTGAAGGATCTCGATGAAGCCCTGGATCAGGCGGGAGGTGTCGTGCTCGGCCGTGTAGAGGCGGGCGACGGAGTCCCGGAGGGCCGTCTCGATGAGGCGCTGCTCCAGGGCCAGGGCCAGCCGACGCTGGATGGCATCCACCCCGAAGTTCTCCTGGGCCAGCTTGGGAACGGCGTGGGCCGTGTGGGGGCGGGAGGCCTGATTGGCCAGGGCCACCGCGACCTCGACCACGTGGTCCAAGTCCCGGCCCTTGACGAGAAAGCGGTCCGCGCCGCAGGTCTTCGCCCAGAAACGCGCGAGCCCTGCCCCTTGGGCCGTGAGAAGCAGGACCGGCAGGTGTCGGGTGGCCCGGTCATCCTTCACCAGGCGGCAGAACTGGTAGCCATCGAGGAGGGGCATCACGCAGTCGCTCACCACCACGTCAGGGAACTCCGTCGCCAGCACGATGAGGGCCTCGGCGC
Organism: Geothrix sp.; assembly: GCF_049292215.1. Taxonomy (GTDB): domain Bacteria; phylum Acidobacteriota; class Holophagae; order Holophagales; family Holophagaceae; genus Geothrix. The sequence continues at coordinate 2,508 of NZ_JBATQW010000086.1, forward strand.
CGTTGCGGGCCTCGATGGTCAGGTGGCCATGCCGCTGGAAGAGGTGCCGAAGGAGGCTCAGCTGGATGGGGTTGTCATCCACCAGGAGAACCTGGAGCGAGTGGGGACCCTTCGGAGCGGCAGCAGTCATAAGTACCATTTATCGGACTGGGTGGGCCTCAGCTTGAAGCGATGGGTGCCACGGAAGGAAGGTCTGACCGTGGGATGCTGAAGCAGGGAGTACGCCCAATCATGACCGCGGATCTCGAACATCGACAAGGGAAGAGGCCTTGAGATCGGAGGCTGCCTAGCCATGGACGCCCCGCTCCTGCTCGCCCTGACCCGCGCCTGGCTCCGGGAGCGCGGCGACCTGCCCGTGGAGGCCGTCTGGGCCTCTGGCCGGGCCCTGGGCCTGAAGTGGGCGGGGCGCCGGGTCGCGGAAGGTTGGGTGCTGCTGCTGCAGCCCAAGCCGGAGCTGTGGCTGCTGGGCGTGGAGCACCCGGCCTGGAAGCGCCTGCAGGCCGAAGCGCCCAGGGACAGCGGGAAGCTCTGGAGCCCCTGGTTCCAGGGCGCGAGGCTGCGGGCCGTGGAGGGCGATCCCCGCGAGCGCTGGGTGGGCCTCCACTTCCAGCGGCGCGCCATCACCGGGCGGCTGGAGTCGCTGCGGCTGGCCTTCCAGGCCATTCCGGGGCGGCCGGGGATCCGCGTGGACGGCGTGGACACGCAGGTGCCGCGGCTGGGCCTGGGCGTGCCCTTTCCGGCGGCGGCGCCCATGCCCGTCGACGAGCCGCCGCCGCTCCGGCGCTGGCGGGAGCGCTGGGGAGACC
>NZ_JBATQW010000087.1:0-45256 GCF_049292215.1 Geothrix sp.
CCCGCCAGTGGCGTCATGCGGACCACCTCAGCCTCGGCGCCCCAACGCGCCCAGCCGGCCTCGGCGCAGAGCGCGGCCTGGAAGGGCTCCAGGGCCCTCGCCTCGGTGGCTTCAGTCAGGCGCTGCATCTCCCGGCAGGCCGTGACAGGAGGTTCCAGACCGGTCCGGGCCTCGGCACCCAGCACCTCGGTGCCACGGGTCTTCGGCTGGAAGGGCTCCGCCGTGACTTCCACCACCTTGAGCCCCGCGAAGGCCTGCCGCAGCGTCTCCGCCGCGTCCGCCATCGCCTCCTTCACGCGGCCGAACATCAGGATTCCTTCACGACCAGACTCTGCAACGCAGCCGTGACGCGCTCCAGGGGCTCGGCCAGGTCCATGTGGTAGCCCGCCTCCAGCAGCTTACCCACCGCCTGCTCCTGGGCCGCGGGCTCCACCGCAGCGGCGAACATCACGCGCAGCGGGGCGGCCCCCTCGGCCAGCTGGATGAGCAGCTCCCGAGGTCCGGCCCGGAAGGTATCGCCCACCTTCGAGAGCGGGGATTCCTGGCTCTTCTGCACCGCCAGGACGGGGTATTTCAAGTCACCGGTCCAGCCTCCGGCCAGCTCCGTGGCGCTGAGGATGAAGAGGTCGGGCGGCGTCTTCAGCTCCTTCAGCAGCGTCTTCTGGATGACCTCCTCTTTGAGGTGGGGCTCCAGCGACTTGCCGTAGAGGATGCTCTGCAGCCGCGTCGGCGTGATGGGCTCGGTGTAACGAAAGTCCAGTGGGATTCCGGAGGTGTCCGTGACCAGGAGACCGCCGAGGTAGCTCGCGCCCTCCTTGACGGCCATGAAGTATGCGAGCTTGATGGGATCTGCCATGAAGACACCTCTGCCGGGAAGGCTACATCCCCATCGGCGGAACCGGGCCTTGCCTTTTGTCCCGCTCCTGGTACATTGGTTATTCCACTCGTTGGGGAGTGGTCTAATGGTAGGACAACGGTTTCTGGTACCGTCAGGTGAGGGTTCAAATCCTTCCTCCCCAACCATTCACAACTTGTTCAGTGGTCCCATCGTATAGCGGTTAGTACACCGCCCTCTCACGGCGGGAACAGGGGTTCGATTCCCCTTGGGACTACCAGCAAAGAGCCTAGAGAAATCTAGGCTCTTCGTGTTTTTAAGGGGAAATATCCACCCTCGAACAGCCAACCGTCACGAAGCAGAGGCGGGGCGAGCTCGTTCAGGCCAGAGGCAGGATCAGCTCCGGTCCATCGTTCCGGATGTTCCCGACGGCCTTTCCCACCGGGTGGGCGAGCATCTGCTCGGCGGGGAAGGGAACCAGCAGAGGCTGGACCTCACGGACCTGGGCGGCCGGGTCCAGCCAGAGGCCCCAGGCTTCCTTCGGCAGGATCACCGGCATGCGGTTGTGGATGCCGGCCATCACCTGGTTGGGTTCCGTGGTGATGATGCAGGCGCTGACCATCACCTCACCGTTGGGCCCCTGCCAGTCCTCCATGAGACCTGCGAAGGCGAAGAGGTCTCCCTCGGCCGGGTGGATGTAGAAGGGCTGTTTCTCCCTGCCCTCGACTTTCCACTCATAGAACCCGGAGGCCGGGATGATGCACCGCTTCCGCTTGAAGGCCGTGCGGAAGGATGGCTTTTCGGTCAGGGTCTCGGCCCTGGCGTTGATCGGCTTCGAGAAGGCGTTGGGATCCTTGACCCAGCCGGGGATGAGGCCCCAGAACGCCACATCCGGCACGCGCTCGCCCTTCTCCGGCCGCACGATGACGATGTACTGACCGGGAGCGATGTTGTGGCCACGGACGATGTCGAAGCCGAAGGGGACCATGCCGAAGGCTTCCGCCAGATCCTTGGCATTGAAGGTGAAGGTGTAACGACCGCACATGAGATCAGGGTAGCCCGTGGCTGCTCTCACTTCCGCTGGAAGTGGGCTGTGAGGCAGAGACTGGAGGCTCCACCTGCATGCCTAGCGCCAGGCCACCCTGGATCACCCGTTCCCGCTGTGAGAGGGCGGGATCAGGAAGCCAGTTCCACCAGTTCTCGCACCGCTTCCCAGCCCTTCGGCGTCAGCACGTAGGTTCGGCAGAGGCCCCGGCTCAGCAGTCCGCCCTCCTCCAGCTTCTGGAGGGACTCCTCGGCCGGCACAGCCTGCGTCTCCCCCTTGGCCAACAGCGTGATCACGCCCTCCTCGTCGAGGTCGAAGGCGAGGCGCCCCTCGGCATCCCGGGATGCCAGGTGGAGCACGCAACGGTCATGGGATGTCAGCTGCACAGAAACCTCTGCTTCCATCTGGTCATCCGACGGATCGGTTCACAAGTTAATTGATGTTAAGAAGCGGCTTGAAAAGGCCACCAATGGGTCGTTTCTGCCCTCCTGCCGCTGCCGGGTTCGCGTCCAGGCCCGGCCTGTGTTTGGATGGGACATGCGCATGCGTTGGCTCTGGATCCTTCCCCTGGCGGTGGCCGCGACCATCGTCTGGCTGAGCGGCCAGTCCCACTATCCAGGCGGCATCCACCTGCCTCCGCCCCTGGACAAGGTGGTCCATGCCAGCGTGTTCGGGTTTCTTGCCTGGGCCGTGGACCTGGCTCTCCGCCACAACCGGCCTGACCTGCCCATGTATCGGAGGCACCTGCTGGTCTTCGGGATGGTGGCGTTGTTCGGGGCCGCCGACGAGTGGCACCAGTCCTTCGTGCCCGGCCGGGCCTGTGAGTTCGGTGACTGGGTGGCTGATGCCCTGGGGGGCGGTCTCGGGCTGCTGGCCGGGAGCGTCCACATGCTGTTCACCCGCCGCCTGGCGGCTCTGTCATGGTGGCGCGGCACGACCCGGCGTTCTGATCCGACTCGGGACCTGATCCTGGTGGCCGATCCCCACTGGGCGGCGGAGCTCACGGGTCTCGAAGCTGCCACCGCGCGCTTCCCGGAGGCCGACTGGCTGTTCCTCGGCGATGTGTTCGATGTGTGGGTCGGGATGCCCGGCATGGAGACCGCGGCCCAGGGAGCCTTTCTCCACTGGGTTCGGGACCGTCGGACCGCGGGCCGCTGGGTGGGCCTCTGGCTAGGCAACCGCGAGTACTTCCTGGAGCGGCATGCTAACGGCTTTGACCTCATGGGCGAGGGCATCGGCGGCAGGCTCGAGGGCGAGGCCCTTGCCTGGGAACACGGCGACCTCATCAACACCGCCGACCGCCAATACCGGCTCTGGAACCTGGTCTCCCGCTCCGGCCCCCTCTGGCTGCTGTTCCGCTGGATGCCGGGAAGCACCGCCCACCGGGTCTCCGCCTGGATGGAGCGGAAGCTCCGCACCACCAACAGCACGTACAAGCTGGCCTTCCCGAGGGAGGCCTTCCGCCTCGCCGCCAAGGCACATCCAGGCACGACCTTCCTCACAGGCCACTTCCACACCCACGAAGTCGAAGCCAATGGCATCGCCCTGCCCTGGGCCCACGAGGGGCGGTTCATGGTGTGGCGCAGCGGAAAGGTGGATCCGCTCTAGAGGTCCAGCAGGTCGGCCACTTCTCGGCGCAGCTCGGGAATACCGAGGCCCTTCGCGGCGCTCACCCAGGCGATGTCTGCGGCCTGCAGGCCCAAGTCCGCAGCCACATCCTTGCGCTGCTTGAGGGCCTTGCTCGGCTTCACCTGGTCGCTCTTGGTGGCCACGATGCGGTGGGGCAGGTTCTCGAGCCGAAGCCACTCGATCATGGCGTGATCCAGCTTCGTGGGGCCCACCTCCGCGTCCACCAGCACGAAGACCATGCGCAGGGTCGGACGGCCCGTGAGGTAGCCCTCCACCATGGCCTGCCAAGTGGCCCGCTCGGCGGCTGGGCCCTTGGCGAAGCCGTAGCCCGGCAGGTCCACGATCCAGCGGTCGGGTCCCGTGAGGAACACGTTGATGAGCCGGGTGCGGCCGGGCGTCTTAGAGACGCGCGCCAGCTGATTCTGGTTGGCCAGGGCGTTCAGCAGCGAGGACTTCCCCACGTTGCTGCGCCCCACGAAGGCCACTTCCGCGTGGCAGATGCCCAGCTTCCGGGCATCGGCGGCGGAGGTGACGAAACGGGCATCGGTGAGGGGCTGGGCCATGGGATTCCAATCTGCTGCCTTCAGCCTACCGCCAACGGCTCCTCACACGGTCACGAGGCTCGTGGGCGCGGGCTGGTCGAAGGCTATGCGGCCGTGGTCCAGGCCGATGACGCGCTTGCGCATGCGCTGGATGAGGCTGCGGTCGTGGGTGGCCACAATGACCGTGGTGCCCTGACCGTTGATGCGCTCGAAGAGGGCCATGATCTCGTGGGCGAGGTCGGGATCCAGGTTGCCCGTGGGCTCGTCGGCCAGCAGCACAAGGGGATCATTGACCAGAGCCCGGGCGATGGCCACGCGCTGCTGCTCGCCGCCGGAGAGCTGCAGGGGATAGCTGCTGAGCTTGTGCTGGAGTCCCACCATCTTCAGGGCGCGGAAGGTGCGCTGCTTCTGCTCGGCGGCGCTGACGCCCAGCACCTTCAGCACGAAGGAGACATTCTCAAAGATGGTGCGGCTCCGGATGAGCTTGAAGTCCTGGAAGACCACGCCCAGCTTGCGGCGCAGGAGGGGGATCTCATTCTCGACCATGGAAGCGAGCCGGTGCCCCGCCATCTGGATCTCGCCGCTGCTGGGGACCTGCTCGCGGAAGAGCAGCTTCAGCAGGGTGGACTTCCCCGCGCCGCTGGGCCCCGTGAGGAACACGAACTCCCCGGAGTCGATGCTGAAGCTCACATCCGCCAGGGCGGTATGGATGCGGTCGTACTGCTTGCCGACATGGGTGAGCGTGATCATGGCAAGGACCATTAAACCGCAGATGGCGCTGATGGCCGCAGATTGGATGGATCCCACCCAGGTCATCGACGTCCCGGGCGCATGAATTGTGGTTCCGGGTCGCCCAGGGTGAAATGGGTCATGTCCAATCCGACGGCCATCTTCCTCATCTCCTGCCCGGACCAGAAGGGCATCGTGGCCCGCCTGGCCGGGTTCCTGTACCAGCACGGCGGCAACATCGTCGATTCGGACCACCACTCGGACCTTCAAGCTGGCCGCTTCCTGGGCCGCATCGAAGTGGAGGTCGCGGGGTTGGACCTGGACCGCGCGGGGCTCCGGGCGAGCCTCGCGGCCATCGCCGACCCCATGGGCGGGCACTGGGAGCTTCACTTCTCGGACGTCGTGCCCCGCATCGCCCTCTGGTGCAGCCGACAGGAACACTGCCTCCTGGACCTGCTCTGGCGGCACCAGGCGGGCGAGTTGGGGGCCGAGATCGCCTTTGTGCTCAGCAACCATCCCACGCTGGGTCGCCATGTGGAGCCCCTGGGCATCCCCTTCCATGTGGTGCCGATCACCCGAGAGACCAAGGCCGAGGCCGAGGCGCAGGAGCTGGCCCTGCTCCGTGCCGAGCGGGTGGACCTGGTGATCCTCGCCAAGTACATGCAGGTGCTCAGCCCTGACTTTCTGGGCGCCTTCCCGTCGGTCATCAACATCCACCACAGCTTCCTGCCCGCCTTCGCCGGGGCCCAGCCCTACCACCAGGCCCATGCCCGGGGCGTGAAGCTCATCGGCGCCACGGCCCACTACGTCACGCCGGATCTCGACTCGGGGCCGATCATCGACCAGGACGTGGTCCGCGTGAGCCACCGCGACACCGTCGAGGATCTGGTGCGCAAGGGCAAGGACATGGAGCGCCTCGCCCTCTCCCGGGCCGTGCGGCTGCACCTCCAGCACCGGGTGCTCACCTACGGGAACAAGACGGTGGTGTTTGAGTAGCGGTTAGAGCCGTTCCACCAGCATCGCCACGCCCTGCCCGCCGCCCACACACAGAGCCGCGAGGCCGAGCTTTTTGTTCTCATCCTGGAGCAGATGCAGGAGGGTCACCAGGATGCGGGTGCCGCTGGCGCCGATGGGGTGGCCGATGGCGATGGCGCCGCCACGAAGGTTCACCTTGGCGGGATCGAGGTCCGGCAGCTCCGCCAGCACGCCGAGGCTCTGGGCGGCGAAGGCCTCGTTCAGCTCGAAGAGGTCGATGTCCTGAAGCCTCACGCCGGTCTTGGCCAGCAGCTTCTGGATGGCGGGCACGGGGCCGAGGCCCATGGTGGCGGGGTCCACACCGGCCTGCGCGAAGCCGAGGATGCGGGCGATGGGTTTGCGTACCTTGGCTGCGGCCTCGGAGGCCAACACCAGAGCCGCGGCGCCATCGTTGATGCCGCTGGCGTTGCCCGCGGTCACCGTGCCGTCCTTCTTGAAGGCCGGGCGCAGCTTGGCCAGACCCTCGGCCGTGGCGTCGGTTTTGATGTACTCGTCCCGGTTGAAGACCGTGTCGCCCTTCTTCCCGGCCAGGGTCACGGCGAAGACCTCGCGGTCGAAAGCGCCGGCCGCCTGGGCGGCCGCGGCCTTCAACTGGCTGGCAAGGGCGAAGGCATCCTGGGCCTCGCGGGTGAGCCCGTGCTTGGCGGCGACGTTCTCCGCGGTGATGCCCATGTGGGTATCCCCGTGGCCGCACCAGAGGCCGTCCTGGATCATGCTGTCGATGAGCTTGGCATCGCCCATCCGGGCGCCCCAGCGGGCGGATGGTAGCAAGTAGGGGGCGTTGGACATGCTCTCGGTGCCGCCGGCCACCACCAGGTCGGCATCGCCTATGGCGATGGACTGGGCGCCCAGCGAGATGGCCTTGAGGCCCGAGCCGCAGACCTGGTTAGGCGTGTGGGCGGGGGTGGCAAAGGACAGCCCCGCCTTCAGGGCCGCGAGACGGGCGACGTTCTGGCCGCTCCCGGCCTGCAGCACGTTGCCCAGCACCACGTCGCCCACCTGTTCGGCGGCAACCTCTGCCCGGGCCAGGGCCTCGGTGATGGCGAGGGCACCCAACTGGACCGCAGATAGCGGCTTGAGGGCCCCCCCGAAGGTTCCGACGGCCGTGCGGGTGGCGGAGAGGATGTACGTGGACATGGGGCACTCCTAGGAAGTTCCAGGGTATCGTGACTAAACCTTCCCACCCCAGGCTCGTGAACAGCCTACCCAGGCCCGCCCTGGATCTTTCTCCCACGGGAGCCACCATGACCGTCCTTCGCCGCTGGATTCCCCTTCTGCTCATCGGGACCGCCCTGCTGGCCCAGGCGCCTCCCCCGCCGCCGCCGCCGCCCGCCCCTCCGGAGCCACCGGCCCCAGTGATCGGCGTGGACTTCCCCACCGACTCCCGCACGGAGCAGCGAACCGAGAAGCTGGCCATGGGCTCGAAGCTCTGGGTGAAGAACCGGAACGGTGGCATCCGGGTCATCGGCTGGGACAAGGACGAGGTCGCCCTCACCGCCAAGATCCGGGACAGCGCCAAGCGGAGGGTGGACCTGATCCTCCAGCGGAAGGGCGCCGACCTCGACATCGAGGCCATCTTCCAGCAGCCCTCCTGGAGCTTCGGTGTCTACAAGAGTCCCCGCTGCGAGATGACCCTCATGGTCCCCCGCAAGCTGCAGGGGCACTTCCGGACCACCAACGGCACCGTATCGGCCGAGAATTTGGAAGGCTACGCCCGCTGCGAAGCCACCAATGGCAGCATCGTCGTCACCCACATCCGGGGCGAGGTCCATGTGGACACCACCAACGGCCCCATCGAGGCCCGGGGCCTCTCGGCCCGACTGAAGGGCAGCACCACCAACGGCCGGATTATCCTCGAGGATGTGGACGGTGGCATCCGCCTCGAGACCACCAACGGCAGCATCCGCGCCCACAACCTCGATGGCTGGGGCGAGGGCATCCACCTGGAATCCACCAACGGCAGCATCGAGGTGGAGCTGGGCAAGGCCACGGGGGACTTGCACGCCGAGAACAGCAACGGCTCGCTGGAGGTCAAGGTCACCGGCGCCCAGGTGATCGAGCAGACCAAGCACAGCGCCCACGTGAAGGTGCCCGGCCGCGCCCAGACGATCCGCCTCGAGACCACCAACGGCAGCATCCGGGTCAAGTAGGACGGTGAGGTAGTACTCTGGGAACCATGCGCCTGCTGGTTGCCGTCCTCCTCTCGCTTCTTGCCCTCCAGGCCCAGACGCCCCGCCTGACCGACGTGCAGGAGCGGCGCCTGGCCAATGGGGTCCGCCTGCTGCTGGTGGAGCGGAGGGGCATGTCCGCCCTCCACGCCACCCTGGTCTTCCGGGAGGGCTGGGCCGAGGAATCCGCGACAACCGCGGGGGCCATGAACCTGCTGGCCCGCACCCTCTACGGGACCACCTGGCCCGAGGACCTGGATGCTCCGAAAGCCGCGTCCGGCCTGGAGGCCCTGCTCAAGCAGGAGGAGGGGCTCCTGGAAGCCCTTCGCCTCGAGCGGCTCCGCCTGCGGCAGGATCCTGCGAACTCGTCGGCCCTGCCTGCCCTGGAGAGCCACCTCGGCGCGGTCCAGACCCGCCTGCGGGCGCTGTTCTCGCCTTCTCCGCTGGCCGACCTCTATGCTGCCCGGGGCGGCCGCCAGACGGCCGAGGCCACCGCCGACGCCCTGCTCGCCCACACAGAACTGCCCCAGGAGGCCTTCGAGTTCTGGTGCCACACCGAGGCCCAGCGCCTCCGCTCTATCCAGCTCAGCCGGTTCTCGCAGGTCCGCGCCACCCTCACCACCGAGCTCCGCGCCCAGGGCGCCCAGGGCCTGGCCCTGCTGCGCGGCGCGGCCCTGCCCGGCCATCCCTACGGTCGCGATCTGACGGACCACCTGCCCTCCCTGGAGGCCCTGCGCTGGTCGGACCTGCGCACCCACGCCAGGCGCGCCCTGCGGCCGGACCGCCTGCTGGTGATCATCATCGGCGGGTTGAGCCTGGACGGCGCCCTCCCCGCGCTGGAGCGCCACCTGGGCAACCTGCCTGCGCCTCCCGAGGGTGAGGACGCGCTGCTGCCGGAGATCCCCGCCGACCTCGGGGACCGGCGTGTACAGGCCGCCCTGGGCGGCTCGCCCAACCTATTGTCCGCCTGGCGCATTCCGGCCCGTCGGCATCCGGATCACCTGCCCCTGCGCCTGGCCGCGCAGCTGCTGGGAGGTGGCCGCACCGCCCGCCTCGAAAGCCGCCTGATGCGGCAGAAGGCCCTGGTCCAGCAGGTGGACGTCCGCATGGATTTGCCGGGCGGCAGGCTTCCGGGCCTGCTGATGGTCGGCTTGAGACCCGCCGATGGCCACAGCCTGGCGGAGGTGGAGGGCGCCCTGCACAGCGAGATCCTCCGCCTCCACCAGGATCCGATCCCCCCTGACGAATGGCTGCGGGCCGTCGCCCAGTTGGAGGCGGACCACGTCCGGATGCTCGACGAGCCGGCCGCCCTGGCCCGCGCCCTCGGCCGGGCCTGGGCGGAGGGTGGAGACTGGCGGCTTATGGAATCGGAGGCCCAGCGCCTCCGCACCCTGACGCCCGAGTCCGTCCAGGCTGCCGCCCGCGGGTGGCTGAAGCCGAGCCACCGGACCACCGTGCTGCTGGAGCCCACCCCTGGCGGCCCCCTCAACCCGCTCGAAACGGAGATGAGCCGGGTCCTCCACTCCCTGGCAGCCCTTCGCATCCAGGACCCGGCCCAGCGGGAGCGGCTCGTGTCCGAAGGGCTCCGGCAGCTTCGCATGCTGAATCCCGAAGAGCGCCAGCGCACCCTGAAGCTGCTCGAAGCCCAGCTCACGCCGGAGAAACCATGAGGCGGTTCCTCCTAGCCGGATTCGCCTCCTCGTGCGCCCTTCTGGCGCAGCCGGGCCCTCAGCGATTCACCCTGCCCAACGGTCTGCGGGTGATCCACCTGGAGGACCATGAGCATCCCGTAGTCCGGGTGCGGCTCCACCTGGACCTCGCACCGGGTGACACTCCTGCCGATCACCAGGGACTGGCCCTGCTGGCGATGCGGATGTTCCTCCACTCGGACGCCGCCGATCTGAAGGCGGAGGCATTCGACCGCCTGCTCGCGGATTCGGGGATCCTGCTCCATGCCACCAGCGCACCCACTGCCGTGGAGTGGCGGCTGGCAGCCCGCAGCAGGGACCAGGACCGGGCCCTGGGACTGCTGGCGGACCGGCTCCTCCGGACAGTCTTCGACCCCATGGTTCTGGAGACCCAGCGGCTGGCCTGCTGGCGTCAGGTGGAGCGGCTGGATGCACCGCCCTTTGGACGACTGGAAGCCGCCCTCCTCCAGGATCCCGGCACGCTGCCGAGCATCGCCAGCCTGGGGGCCATCACCCTGGACGACCTGCTCATGTTCCGGGCGAAGGTGTTCCGGCCGGACCGGGCACTGCTCATGATCCATGGCGATGTGGGGCTGGAGCAGGCCAAGCGGCTGGTGCTGCTGAGCCTGGGGACCTGGACCGCCCAGGAACCGCCCCCGTCGGCTGTTCCCACGAACACGCCCCCCTCCCGACCCCAGGGACCTCAACCCGAGCCTCCGCGCATCGTTGCGCCCGGAGCGGGGCTCCGCCTCCAGGCCGTCCTGCCCCGGCCGACCGGCCTCGCGCCGGAGCCAGCGAGTCTGATCTCCCTGCTGGTCACGGGAGCATCCGTCTGCTTTCCTGCCTCACTCGCCTGGCGGGCGGAAGGCCTGCTGGCCACCCTCGATGCCGGGCCGGAGATGACCGGGGTCGCGGCCTGGTCCACCCTCCAGGACCGCCTCGAGTCCCTTCGCCAACGGGGGTTCACAGCTGCAGACCTGGAGCGGGCCCGGACCGCCTGGGCGGCGGGCCGCAGCCTGGCTTCCCTGGATGCGGAAGCCCAGCTGGACGAGGTCCTGGCCCAGGCCGCGAATCGGGGTGCCACGGTGGACCGCATGAATGCCCTGACCCTGGATCAGCTGAATGCTGCCCTCCGGGCCTGGCTGGAGCCCGGGCGGGCTCGCTTCGGGGCCGCAGGGAACAGCGAGCGGCTGGCGTCCCTGCCTAAACCTGGATTCCAAACCGTGAAGCCAGATCCAGGTAACGGGCCCGGACCCCTTCAATGACCTCGCCGGGAAGGTGGGGAGCCGGGGGCTGCTTGTCCCAATCCACCAGGGTCTCGAGGTAGTCCCGAAGGAACTGCTTGTCGAGGCTCGGCGGGTTCTTCCCCGGGGCCCAGCGATCCGCCAGCCAGTAGCGGCTGCTGTCCGGGGTGAGGGCCTCGTCGATCAGGATCAGTTCCCCCGCCTCGCTGAGCCCGAACTCGAACTTCGTGTCCGCGAGCAGGATGCCCCGCTGGGCGGCCAACTCCGCCCCGCGCCGGTAGAGGGCCAGGCTCAGGTCCCGCAGCTTGCCTGCCAGCCCCTGCCCCACGATGTCGGCCATGCGGTCGAAGGAGATGTTTTCGTCATGGCCTTCCTCGGCCTTGGTGGACGGCGTGAAGATGGGCTCGGGCAGCCGGTCCGCGAGCTTCAACCCTGCGGGGAGCGGCACGCCACAGACCATCCCATTGGCCTGGTATTCCTTCCAACCGCTGCCCGCGAGGTAGCCGCGCACCACGCACTCGATCGGCAGGGGGCGGGTCTTCTCCACCACCACGGCCCGGCCAGCCAGGGCGTCGCGGTAGGGGACCACCGCCTCAGGCCAGGTCTGGTTGCCGCGGAAGTGGTTGGGCACGAGGTCCTCGGTCGCCGCCATCCAGTAGGACGCCACCGCGGTGAGGATCCGCCCCTTGTCGGGGATGCCCTCAGGCATCACGCAGTCGAAGGCGCTGATGCGATCGGAGGCCACGATGAGCAGCTGCTTCCCCAGGTCATAGACGTCCCGCACCTTGCCCCGGCGGAAGACCGGAAACGGGAGATCGGTGCTGAGCAGGATGGACATGGGACACTCCGAAAATCGGAAAAGGTCCATCATCGCAGATCAGCCCAGGGGGGTCGCACCCTGGAGGTTGGACAGCGGACGCGGCCCTGGGCTTGAACGCTATCCAAGCTCCGGGAGCCGCCTCGGCGTAGGCGCCGACCAGTTCAATCCGCCGGGCAGCAGGGCATAGCGGTTCATCACCCCCACCCAGCGGGCCAGCTCGGATTCGCGCACCGAGCCATCCGAGCCGGCCAGGGGCAGGCCCAGGAACTGGAGGTAGTCCTGGACCTCGGCACCCGAGACACCCAGGAGGGCGGGAAGGCCTTCCAGGTCATAGCTGCGATCTCCCGCTGGGGCACTCATGAGCCGGTAGTCGAAGGTCTCCCTCAGAACCGAGGCCGTGGCACCGGGGTCCAGTTCCTGGGCGGCATCCAGGTGGGGAAAGGGATTCCCCCCCATGAGGGCCAGCGCCTGGGCCATGCCGAGGTGGGCCAGCAGGTGGACGGGATGGACCTTGAGCACCGCCTCGAAGGCGGCCCTGGCCTCCTGGACCCGCCCCAGCCGGACCAGGGCCTCGCCCTGCCGCAGCCTGGCCTCCACCCGCCCTGGCTCCGCCTTTAGCCACCGCTCGGCCACCGCCGCCATCTCCTCGGCCATGCCCTGGGACCGGAAGAACCCCGTCAGGTAGGCGAGCGAGGTCACATCCCGCGGTGCGAGGAGGAGCAGGCGGTCCAGGATCTCCGCAGCCCTGAGGGTCTGCCCTTCCTGGTCCAGCCGGTGGGCCCAGTCGCGCAGGATCTCCACCTGGCGGGGCACCGGATGGTTGGGGGTGGACCGGGCCGATTCTGCAGGGTGGAGCAGCTGGGTGCGAACCCACAGGTAGCGCAGGGCATTGCGCCCGTCGGGCCCCGCCAGTTCCTCCTCGATGGCGTGGATGATCGTCTTCAGGCCATGCTCCCAGAGCGGCGGCAGGGGCATCTGGACATGGGTGCGCAGCTCCCGGGTCAGGGGGTCCAGGTGGTTCCCGGCCCTTCCCAGGTGCAAGCGGAGCCTCAATAGCTCCAGCCCAGGTTCGGGCCCCGGCTGGAAGGCCACACGCAAGGCCAGCTCCCCGGTGTCGGGATCGAAGTCATCCAGGATCAGGAATCGCAGGTGGGCCCGCATAAAGGTGAGATTAACAAAGATCTAGATCCAAAGGAGGTTGACCGGCCCCGAACCAGGACTGATCATGCAGTATTCAGATGATCGGGGGATGCCATGCGAAGGAGGCTGTTGCTCGTGTCTTTGCTGGCCGTCCTGCCGGTTGCGGCAGGGGAAGTGGGTCTGCTGATCGATAAGCAGGCCGGAAAGGCTCAGACGGCCAGCGGCTACAGCACCCAGAAGTACGATGCCGTCAGCCCGACGGGCCTCGGTATCCGGGGTGGCTTCGACATCCTGGACTTGAAGATTGCCGCCCTGCAGTTGAACGCTACTTGGCACAACAAGACCAAGGGTGACCTGACCTACGGCGGCACCAACTTCGGAGAACTCGAGAATCAGTACTGGGCTGCGGGCGCCATGGTGAACTGGAAGCTCCTGGTCAATGTGGGCGCCGGCGTGGAGTACCGCTCGGAGAAGCTGACCTTCCGTCCCTCCACGGGCGCCAGCACCGACAGCACCCTCGGCCGCCCCTGGGCCCGGGTCAACGTTGGCTTCAGCATTCCCACACCAATCGTGAGCCCGTTCTTCCTCCTCGAAGTGGCGGCACCCCTCTCCAAGAAGGACTCCACGACCACGGCCAAGGATCTGACGGATGCTCTTGCTCCCCAGGTGCAGATCGGCATCTACGGCGGCATCCGGTTCTGAGGCGGGCCGGTCCCATTGAAAGGGGCGCCCCAGGGCGCCCCTTTTTCGTATCATAAGGGCACTTTCACCGAGGGATGATGGAACTCCGGATCCTGGGCTGCAGCGGCGGGGAGGCTGATGGCGAGCGCCTGACGGGTCTGCTTGTGAACGGCTGCGTGGCCATCGATGCCGGTTCCATCACCGCGGCCCTGACCGTGGAGGAGCAGGTCAAGATCCAGCATGTGTTCCTCAGCCACTCGCACCTGGATCACATCTGCACCCTGCCCTTCTTCACCAAGAACATCTTCGGTCGCACCCATGAGGCGGTGGAGATCCACGCCCTGCCCGAGACCTTGGACGTGCTGAGGCGGCACCTCTTCAACGATGAGCTTTGGCCCGACTTCAGCGTGATCCCGAGCCCGAACGATCCCACCATCCGCTACCTGGAACTCGAACCGGAATACAGCTACGACGTCTGCGGGTTGCGCATCACGCCAATCCGCGTGAATCACCTGGTGCCCTGCGTGGGCTACAAGGTTGACGACGGCAAGGACGCTTTCATCTTCACCAGCGACACCGCGGAGACCGAGCGGATCTGGACGTTCGCCAACGCCACGCCGAACCTGCGGCTCGTCATCACCGAAGCCAGCTTCCCCAATGAGCAGGCCAGCCTGGCGGAAGCCTCCAAGCACCTCACGCCCGCGAAGCTGGGCGCCGAGCTGAAGAAGCTGCAGCGCAACGTGCCGGTGAGGATCTACCACCTGACCCCCGGAGACAAGGCCACCATGCTGCCGCAGCTCCAGGCCCTCGGAGATCCCAGAGTGAGCCTGCTCGGCCAGGACGAGCGCATCTCCTGGTAGGGAATCAGCCCGGGGGGAATTCGGAAGTCAGGGCCACAAGCGCTTCCCCGTAGGCACCCGGCAAGCCCTCCGCGAGAACAGGCAGGCTCTCCAGCTGCCCATCCCGGGCCCCCATCTCCATGCGCGCTGTAAGGTCAGCAAAGCGCACCAGGCCCAGGTTGCTTAGTGCCCCCTTTAGCTGGTGGGCCTCCATCATGGTCTGCTCGGCATCCCGGGCGCACAGCGCCCTCTGCAGCAGGACCAGCCGTGCGGGCACATCCTCCTGGTAGAGGGTGATCAGCTCCTGGACCAGCACTAGGGAAGCCCCGAGGTCGAGAAGGTCACGCAGCGGCTGGGGATCGAGGACCGGCAGGTCGTTCAAGGCGCGCTCCTGGGGGATGCCTTAAAAGGCCATCGGTAGGTTCGGTCTCCGGGGTGATTCCCTACCTGCTCACCGACCAGGGGTCCCGATTACAACAGGTTCAGAACCCATGGCCTGCAGGATGTCCCGCGGCCTGTAGCCGGATCAGGCTGGCATTCAGCTTCGCCTGGGCCGCGGCCATGTCGTGCTCGGTCTGGGCGTCCTTGAGGAGCTTGAGGGCCCGCTGCCGGGAGGCCTCGGCCCGCTCCAGATCCAGCGTGTCCATGGTCTCGCTCTCCCGGGCCAGGATGGTCACGTGGTCCGGTCCGATCTCCGCGAACCCGCCGAACACCGTGAGCCAGTGCTTCTGGCCTTCCTGGATGTAGTAGAGCAGGCCATCGCCCACCTCGGTCATGACGGGCGTATGGCCGGGCAGGATGCCGTAGTAGCCACGGACGGCCGTGGGGAACTGCACCTCGGCCACTTCGGCCGAGAAGACCGGCCGCTCGGGGGTGACGACTTCCAGCTTGATGGATTGGGACATGGCAGGCTCTTTTCAAAGCTCGGAATCCACAGGCGCGGATTCCGAGTTGGAGAAGGACAAACTAGACGGCAGCCAGCTTTTCAGCCTTCTCGACGGCTTCCTCGATGGTGCCCACGAGGTAGAAGGCCTGCTCGGGAAGGTGGTCCCACTTGCCGTCGCAGATCTCGCTGAAGCCCTTGATGCTGTCCTCGAGCTTCACGTACTTGCCGGACATGCCCGTGAACTGCTCGGCCACGAAGAAGGGCTGGCTGAGGAAGCGCTGGATCTTGCGGGCGCGGGCAACGATGAGCTTGTCGTCGTCGGACAGCTCGTCCATGCCCAGGATGGCGATGATGTCCTGCAGTTCCTTGTACTTCTGCAGGATCGCCTTCACGCGCATGGCGGTGTTGTAGTGGTGCTCGCCCAGGATGCGGGGGTCCAGCAGGCGGCTGGTGGAGGCCAGGGGATCCACGGCGGGGTAGATGCCGAGCGCCGCGATCTCACGGGAGAGGTTCGTGGTGGCGTCCAGGTGCGCGAAGGTCGTGGCGGGCGCAGGATCGGTGTAGTCGTCCGCGGGCACGTACACGGCCTGCACTGAAGTGATGGAGCCCTTCTTGGTGGAGGTGATGCGCTCCTGCAGTTCGCCCATTTCCGTGGCGAGGGTGGGCTGGTAGCCCACAGCCGAAGGCATGCGGCCCAGCAGCGCGGACACTTCGGCGCCGGCCTGGGTGAAGCGGAAGATGTTGTCCACGAAGAGCAGCACGTCCTTGCCTTCCACGTCGCGGAAGTACTCGGCGACGGTGAGGCCGGTCAGGGCCACGCGGGCACGGGCTCCGGGGGGCTCGGTCATCTGGCCGTAGATGAGCGCCACCTTGCTCTTGGAGAGGTCGTTCTTGTCGATGACGCCGCTGTCCATCATCTCGTGCCAGAGGTCGTTGCCCTCGCGGGTGCGCTCACCAACGCCGGCGAACACCGAGTAGCCGCCATGGCCCTTGGCGATGTTGTTGATGAGTTCCATGATCAGCACGGTCTTGCCCACGCCGGCGCCGCCGAAGAGGCCCGTCTTGCCGCCCTTCGCGTAGGGTTCCAGCAGGTCGATGACCTTGATCCCCGTCTCGAACATCTCGGAGGAGGTGTTCAGGTCCTCGTACTTGGGAGCTTCGCGGTGGATTGGCAGGGTCATCTTGTGGCCGATGGGGCCGCGCTCGTCCACGGGATCACCCACCACGTTGATGATGCGGCCTAGGGTCTCGGGGCCCACAGGCACATTGATGGCCTTGCCGGTGTCGGTCACGATCTGGCCGCGCACCATGCCCTCGGTCGGCTGCATGGACACGCAGCGCACGCGGTTCTCGCCGAGGTGCTGCTGCACTTCCAGCGTCACCAGCGCGCCGCCGATGTCGGTATGCAGCGCGTTCATGATCGAGGGGAGGTGGCTGTCGAATTCGACGTCCACGGCGGGACCGACGACGGCGATCACGCGGCCTTGAAGGGTGTTGGACATGGGGACCTCGGCGAAGGAATTAGGCGCGAATGACGAGCGTTGGAAACTAGGCGTTGGCGCCGGAAACGATCTCGATGATCTGGTTGGTGATGCTGGCCTGGCGGATCTTGTTCATGGTGAGCGTCAGCTTGGCGATCATCTCGCCGGCGTTGTTGCTCGCCTTGTCCATAGCCGCCATGCGGGCGCCATGCTCAGAGGCGCTGCTCTCAAGCAGGTTGCGGAGCAGTTCCGTCTCCACGAAGCGGGGCAGTAGGGTCTCCAGCACCGAATTGGGATCCGGCTCGAGGAGGTGGGGCACCTCGAGAGCATCCCGACCCTCGTAGCGGGTGTCCAGTTCCATGGGAAACACCCGGGACACCGTGGGCGTCTGGGACATGGGGCTGTTGAAGTAGTTGTAGATGATGTAGAGGGCATCGATCTCGCCGGCCTGGTACTGGGCAGCGGCACTGGCGGAGATTTCCGTCACCACGCGCTGGAGGCCTGTGAGGGGGACATTGAGGAACTCCCCGGCAGCGGTCAGTTTGTGCTTCCGCGCCCACTCGGCGGCCCGCTTGCCCACCACATCCAGATGCACGATCTTGGCCGGACACTCCGAGGAGAAAGCCGTGGCCGCCTTGAGCACGTTGGCGTTGAAGCCGCCACAGAGCCCTTTGTCAGATGCGACCAGGACCACCCGGATGTTCTTCTCCTCGCGGGGAGACAGGAAGGACTGGGCGGTGGGACCCGGCTGGATCTCGGCATCACCCTTGATGCGGCCCACAACCCGGCGGACGACTTGCATCATCTTGTTGGCATATGGACGCAGGGCCACCAAGCGCTCCTGAGACTTCCGCAGCTTGACTGCGGAGATCATCTTCATGGCCTTGGTAACCTGCTGGGTGTTCTTCACCGACCGGATGCGGCGGCGAATGTCCTGGAGACCGGCCATCGGACTATGCTCCCGCGGGCTGGTTCAGGGAGGCCACGAAGGTCTCCTTGAAGGCCACGATCTGCGCCTTGAGCTGGGCCTTGGCGTCATCGCTCAGCACCTTGGTGTCGCGAATGCCGCGCAGCACCTCAGGGGCGTTCACGTCGAGGTAGGCCATGAACTCGGCCTCGAAGCGGCGCACCTGGGCAACCGGCAGATCGTCCACGTACCCGTTGGTGGCAGCCCAGATGATGACCACCTGCTTCTCCACGTTCATGGGGCTGTACTGGCCCTGCTTCAGGATCTCTACCAGGCGCTGACCGCGGTTGAGCTGGGCCAGGGTGGCCTTGTCCAGATCAGAACCGAACTGAGCGAAGGCCGCCAGCTCGCGATACTGGGCGAGGTCGAGCTTGATGGTGCCGGCCACGGACTTCATGGCCTTCACCTGGGCGGAACCACCCACACGGCTCACGGAGATGCCCACGTTCACGGCCGGGCGGACGCCCGCGTTGAAGAGGTCGCCTTCCAGGAAGATCTGGCCGTCGGTGATGGAGATGACATTGGTGGGAATGTAGGCGGACACGTCACCGGCCTGGGTTTCAATGATGGGCAGGGCGGTCATGGAACCGGCGCCACGCTCGTCGCTGAGCTTGCAGGCGCGTTCCAGCAGGCGGCTGTGCAGGTAGAACACGTCGCCGGGGTAGGCTTCACGGCCGGGAGGACGACGCACCAGCAGGGAGATCTCGCGGTAGGCCACAGCCTGCTTGGAGAGATCGTCATAGATGCAGAGGACGTGGCCGCCGGGGTTGTCCTTGCTGCTGGGCTGGCCGTCTTTGCCATGCCACATGAAGTACTCGCCCATGGCGGCCCCGGTCATGGGGGCCAGGAACAGCAGCGGGGCGGCTTCGGAGGCGGAGGCCGCCACCACGATGGTGTGCTTCATGGCGTCGTATTCTTCGAGCGTCTTCACCACCTGGGCGATGGTGGAGCGCTTCTGGCCGATGGCCACGTAGATGCAGATGACGCCGGTCTCGCGCTGGTTGATGATCGTGTCCACAGCCACCGCGGTCTTACCGGTCTGGCGATCGCCAATAATGAGCTCACGCTGGCCGCGACCGATGGGGATCAGGCTATCGATGGCCTTCAGGCCCGTCTGCATGGGCTCGTGCACACTCTTGCGGTCCACGATGCCAGGGGCGATCTGCTCGATTGGGTTGGTCTTGGCGGCCTGGATGGGGCCCTTACCGTCGATAGGGTTGCCCAGGGCATCCACCACGCGGCCCACGAAGGCGGGGCCCACGGGCACCGACATGATCTTCCCGGTGCGCTTGACGGTGTCGCCTTCCTTGATGGCGGCGGCATCGCCCAGCAGGATGATGCCGACATTGTCCTCTTCCAGGTTGAAGGCGAGGCCCATGACGCCGTGGGGCAGTTCCAGCAGCTCACCAGACATGGCCTTCTCGAGGCCGTAGGCGCGGGCGATGCCGTCACCCACGCTGATCACGGTGCCGACCTCGGCCACGTCGACCTGGGCATCGAAGCCCTCGATCTGGCTGCGGATGATGCGGGAGATCTCTTCCGCGCGAATGTCCATGAAGTCCTCCAAACCTGCGAGTTGAAAGCGAATGAATTAGGCGGTGAGAAGCTGCGTCTTGAGCTGGCGGAGCTGGCCCTGGAGCGAGGCATCCAGGACCGTGGAGCCCACCTGGACCTTCACGCCGCCGAGGAGCGTGGCGTCCTGGTGCCAGCTGAGGCGGATGGTCTTGCCCGTACGGTTGCCCAGCGAAACGATGAGGGCCTTGGCCTGGGCGTCCGTGAGGGGCTGGGCGCTGGTCACCTTGGCCTCCACGATGCCGGCCCGCTCGTCCACCTGGTCCGCAAAGGTGCGGCGAATGTCGGGCAGCAGGTTCAGGCGGCCTGCCTCGGCCACCACCCTGAAGAAGTGCCGCATGGTCTCGCTCACCTTGGCGCTGGCGAGGATGGCTTCGAAGACCTGGGCCTTCTTGGTGGGCAGCACCAGGGGCGAGGCCACCAGGCGGGAGAGGTCGGCATTGGCGGCCACGGTGGCGGCCACGGTTTCCAGCTCCTGCTGAAGCTGGGGCACGTTGCCCTGCTGGTCTGCGATCTGAAGGAGGGCCTTGGCGTAGCGCCGGGCGGTCAGGCGGCTGCTCACTGGGCGCCTCCGATCTGCTGAATGGCACGGTCCACGGCCTTGGCGGCCTCAGGTCCCTGCAGCTTGGCTTCCAGGCGCTTGGCAGCGCCTTCCACGGCCAGTTCAGCGACCAGGGCCCGCAGCTCCTGCTCGGCCTGGCGCTTCTGGTAGCCGATCTCCGCCTGGGCCTGGGCCAGGATCACGACGGCTTCGGCCTTGGCGGCCTCCAGTACGCGCTGCTTCTCGGCCTCGGCATCGGTCTCCGCCTTGGCCAGGATGCCTGCAAGCTCGCCTTCGAGCCCGGCCATCTTGGCTTCCATGTCCTTCATCTGGGCTTCGCCCTCGGCCTTGTCCCGCTCCGCCTGGGCGAGCATGGTCTCCAGCTCCTCCTTCCGGGACTTGAACATGGCGGACAGGGCGCCCTTGAGGATGAAGAAGAGGCCCGCACCGTAGATGGCGAAGTTCAGCAGCTGGACGAGGAAGGCGCCCCCGTTGCCGTATTCCTTGCCGAACAGGACCATGGGCGGCTTGTGGTGGGTGCCGCCATGGGCTTCGGTGCCGTGGGCCTCCCCGGGGGCGACATGGGCGCCGCCCGGCTGGGCTTCGTGGCCAGCGGTCTGAGCCTCGTGGCCAGCTGCGGGAGCTTGGTGCTTCTCGGAGGCCGAGGCCGGGTGGGCATCGTGGGCCTGGGCCACCAGAGCCAGGGGGCTGAGGGACAGCAGAACCGCCAGGGAGAATCGGGTCAGCTTATGCATGCTCAGGCCTGCTTCAGAAGGGTCTGGGCCATGGACTCGGCCAGGGCGTCCACCTGGGCCAACAGGTTCTGCTTGGCCGTGGCCTGCTGGGCCTTGAGGGACTCCACCGCTGCCAGGCGCTCGGCCTGGGCCTTGCTCCGGGCTTCGTCCAGGAGCCGCTGTTTCTCCTTGCCGGCCGCGTCCGACAGCGCCTTGCGCCGCTCGAAGGCCTGAGCCCGGAGGTCCTTCAGGCGGGACTGGTAGTCCTTCTGGCGGGCCTCAAGCAGCGCCGCAGCCTGGGCCTTGGCGTCACCGCCGGCATTCAGGTCCCGGTCGCGGTCCTCCATCACCTTCGTGATGGGCTGGAAGAACACCACCCGGAGGTAGAGGTAGAGCACCACGAGCAGGACGATCACGAAGAGCAGGGCCGGCAGGTCCGGGCGCATGGGATCCGGCATCTGGGCCAGGATGCGCGCGACCGGGCCACCCTCTTGCGGGGATCGGAGCGTCAGATTCGCCAGTTCCAGCAGCGCCACAGGCCACCCTCCAGAAACATCCCAAGGCCACGGCCGACAGTTCAGCCAGGGTCACACCGACACCAGCTGATGGTCCGCGGGAACCTCTGGCACGGGAGTCCTAAAACCCTACCAGACTGGTCCCATTCCCTCAATCCGGAGCTTTGCCCTTGACCCTTCCAAGGCCCTGTGGGAGGATTTCCGTTCGGCGATTCGGGCGATTAGCTCAGTCGGTAGAGCAGCTGCCTTACACGCAGCATGTCGGCGGTTCGAGCCCGTCATCGCCCACCAGATTTCTGGTGAAGTGAAACAAACGCAAGGGGTTGTAGCTCAGTCGGTTAGAGTGCCAGCCTGTCACGCTGGAAGTCGCGGGTTCGAGCCCCGTCAGCCCCGCCAACAAAAGGCCCCCATCCGGGGGCCTTTTTGTTGGCGGAATAAAAGCAGGGGCTCGAACTCGCGAGTGGGCTCACTGAGGCGCCACTAAATGTGCCGCCGAACGAGACCGGCGGACGCAAGCCCGCAGGGCGCCGCGGATGCGGTTCGAGCCCCCGCTGGCATGGGTCGATCCGAGAGGCGGGGAACGGCGTGGCTGACGGCACTCCGGCCCTCGCGTCCCCTACTCCCGAAGCCCCCACATCTTCACGATCTTCCCCGCCTTCACCTGGTAGATCACAAGGGCCTCAAGGGGTTCGCCCTTCCCGGCCCGCCCCTTGATGACCTCCTTCTGGATCACGAAGGAACCCGAGACCATTTGCGCCTTCGCCGAGGCGTGCAGGTCCGGATTTGCCTTGAACCGCTCGGCATAGAGCTCCCGGAGCCGGGCCTTCCCGGTGGGTGCCGAGGTGCCGGGGATTTCGGAGATTTCAACATCCTCTGCAAAGAGCGCCAGAAAGCCTTCCAGGTCGTGGGCGTTGAACAGCTCAATCTGCCGTTCCACCGTGCCGGCAGGGCTGAGGTTCTTGGGCGTGGGTGCTGCCACCAGCAACGCAGGCATCAGCAGGCAGGACAGGGGTCGGATCATGGGTGCTCCTGAAGCGGAAGCACCACTCTAACGGCCCCTTAAAAAATCCGCCCGTGCCCTTTCGGCCGGTGTTCGATAGACTGAAAGGCTTGGAACAACCATGAAACTGCCCCTCGTCGCCTTGTGCGGACGCCCCAACGTGGGCAAGTCCACCCTCTTCAACCGGCTCACCCGCAGCCGGGCGGCCTTGGTCCATGACCTGCCAGGCATGACCCGGGACCGCAGCTACGGCCGCGTCACCTGCCTGGGCGAGGAGGGCGAGGCTGAGGAGGTCTTCGAGCTCGTGGACACGGGCGGCCTCGATTTCGAGGGCGACGACGTAATCACCCAGGGCATCACGCGCATGGCCCAGGCCGCCCTCGAAGAAGCCCACGTGGCCATCCTCTTGGTCGACGGCCACGATGGCCTCACCGCCGGGGACGAGGAGATCGCCGCCCGTCTCCGCCGCATGGGCAAGCCACTACTGCTGGTCATCAACAAGTTGGACGGCATGAAGGGGGGCGCACCGGACGGCGGCTTCTACGGCCTGGGCTTCGACGAGGCCTTCGCCATCTCCGCGGCCCACGGCGCGGGGGTTCCCGAACTGATCGCGGCCATCCGCGCCCGCCTGCCCTTCCACCGCACACCTGAAGAAGCCGAGACCCATGCTCTCGGGGACGAGCGCCGCTTCGCGCTCATCGGCCGCCCTAACGTGGGCAAGTCCTCCCTGGCCAACCGCCTGTTGGGATACGAGCGCAGCCTCGTCAGCGAGGTGGCCGGCACCACCCGCGACACCGTGGATACCATCATCCATGTGAAGGACCGGGTCTACCGTCTCATCGACACGGCGGGCATCCGGAAGAAGGGCAAGACCCACGAGGGCGCTGAGAAACTAAGCATCCTGAAGGCCAAGCAGGCCATGGCCCGGGCCGATGTCAGCCTCCTGCTTCTGGATGCCGTCGAAGGCGCCACCCACCAGGACGCCGTCATCGCCGGCTATGCCCAGGAGGCCGGGGCGGCCGTCATCCTCGTGGTGAACAAGTGGGACCTCGTCGAGAAGGACACCCACACGATCTACGGCGCGGAAGAGGACCTCCGCCGCAGCCTGGGCTTCCTGCACCACGCGCCAATGATCTTCCTCTCGGCCCTCACCGGGCAGCGGGTCTCAAAAATCTTCGGAATGATCGACGAACTGGCGGAGGCCCACGCCCGGCGCATCCCCACGGGGGAGCTGAACCGGTTCCTGCGGGGCTCTGTGGACGCCATGAGCCCCCACGCCATCGACGGCAAGCTGCCCAAGCTCTACTTCATGACGCAGGTGGGCGTGCGGCCCCCCAGCTTCGTGGTGAAGGCCAACACTGACCGTGGCCTGCACTTCAGCTATGTGCGCTACCTTGAGAACCGCCTGCGCGAGCAGTTCGGGCTGGCGGGCGTGCCCCTGCGCCTCAGCGTCCAAAAACGACAGAAGGGCGAAGGCGATGAGCCGGAAGTCGCCGCGGTGCGCCGCATCCTCGATCCCGGCGAGGGACTGAAGCCCTCCCGCAGCAACGAGGCCCTCCAGGCTCAGCGGGTGGACAAAGTGAAGGCCCGCCCCCGCCCCAAGAAGAAGGAAGGACCCAAGCCCGCCGCCAAGCAGGCACCCCGGAAGGGTCCCAGCGGTCCTCCCAAGCGGGTCCGGCAGAAATCCACCAAGCGGCCGTAGAAGCCAACCTCAAAGTTGCGCGGGAAGGGTGGCTGGCCTGGGCTAACCTGGGCCACCCCCCTGGAGTTCCCATGCCCTTTCGTTGCGTTGTTGCCAGCCTCCTCGCCCTGAGCCTGTCGGCCCAGGAGCGCCCCCTGATCCTCAGAGCGGCCCGGCTGCTGAATGTGCGCACCGGGAAGGCGGAATCGCCTGGCCAGCTCTGGATCCAGGGTGGTCGGATCCAGGCCGGTCCCCCACCTGCAGGAGCGGAAACGCTTGATCTGGGGAATCGGACCCTCCTGCCCGGCCTCATTGATTGCCACACGCACCTGCTGTTTCCCGCAGGCCTGGGGGAATTGGGCTACCTCAAGCGCAGTCCGGGCACCCTTGTGCTCGATGGCGTGGTGAATGCCCGCAAAGTCCTGGAGGCCGGCTTCACCACCGTGCGGGACGCGGGGGCTTCCGCAGGCTTCGGCGACGTGGCGCTGCGGGATGCCATCGCTCGGGGCGATATTCCCGGGCCTCGCCTGCTGGTGGCGGGCCCGGCGCTGTCCATCACCGGAGGCCACGGCGACCTCAACGGGTTCCCGCCCCATGTGCATGTCGGGGACGAGCACATCGTGGACAGCCCTGACCAAGGGCGGCACGCGGTGCGCGAGTGGCACAAGCGGGGCGTGGGCCACATCAAGCTCCACGCGACCGGTGGCGTGCTCTCCAACCATGACGACCCCGGCGCACCCAGCTTCAGCCCGCCCGAGTTCAAGGCCATCGTCGAGGAAGCCCGACGCCGGGGCCTCGATGTCTGCGCCCATGCCCACGGCGACGCCGGCATCCTGGAAGCGACCCTGGCCGGCGTCCGCTCCATCGAACACGGCAGCCTGCTGAGCCCCGCCACAGCCAGAGAGATGAAGGCCCGCGGAACCTTCCTGGTACCGACCCTCTACGCGCTGGAGTCGATCCTGTTGCCCGGCAACCCTTACAAGATTCCCGAAGGCTCCCTGCTGAAGGCCAGGGCCATCCTCCCGCTCCGGAAGGCCGGCTTCAAGGTCGCTCTGGAGGCCGGTATCCCCATCGCGTATGGCACGGACATCGGCGTCTTCGAGCATGGTCAGGTGGCCGCGGACTTCCGGTACTTGGTGAGCTACGGCATGACGCCCCTCCAGGCCCTCCAGAGCGCCACTCTCGTCGCGGCCGAGCTGCTGCGCATGGGGAGCGAGGTCGGCACCCTCGAACCGGGCCGGCTGGCCGATGTGATCGCCGTGGACGGGGACCCTTTGACCGACATCAGCACCCTGGAAAGGGTCCGTTTCGTCATGAGGGGCGGGAAGACGGTCCTCAAACAACCTTGATCATTTCCTGCAAAGCGGATCTCGAAATTGATTATTAAATGTTAATATATTTATAATTAATCTATTTCAAAATAAATAGAATTGATTCTCATGAAAATTAACAACCCTTAACTTGAGGGCCGGGAGGGTCTGCCTCGAAGCTGACTCCCACACCCCCGTTCTTTCCACACTTCACCCCTTGCAGCTGCGGATCCATCCACATCTGCCGGGAGCCGCCCAGGCCGGAAGAACCTGGATGGCTGTGAAACCCTCTTCCCCCCGTGAGGAGTTGCCCATGGCGACTACCAAAGGCCGTTTGGCCCTGTCCTTCATCACCGCAGCCCTGGCTGCCGGTTCCCTGTTCGCGCGTTCGCCCCAGGAAACGCTGCGCGTGAACAGCGCTGCTGACCGCCTCCACGCGAACCGCACCCAGCTGGGTCTGGACGCCGATCACGCCTTCAACCTGCGGACCTCCCACTCGGATGACCTGGGCCAGACCCATGGTCACTTCACCCAGCACTACAAGGGCGTGCGGGTGTGGGGCGGCGACGCCATCACGCACATGGACCGGGATGGCGCCGAGCTGCCGCTGACCAACGCCCTGCACAAGAACATCTTCCTCAACGTGACCCCCTCCCTGGTGGCGGGTGAGGCCCTGGCCGTGGCCCAGTTGGACCTGGCCCCCAAGGGAGCCTTCTCCTACGCCCCGACCACCGAGCTGGTGGTCTTCCCCCATGAGGTTGATGTCGTCACCCGTCCTGCGGGCCGTCAGTCTCTGGACCAGGAACCGACCGCCACGGATGTCACCCGCCAAGTGGTCCGCTTCGCACTCGCCTACCACGTCCACACTGAACTCGAGAACGACCTGGACGGCATCCGGCACACCGACTACATCGTGGACGCCCACACCGGCGCCATCCTGAAGAAGTGGAACACCCTACACACCACTGCCGCGACTGGCACCGGCAACAGCCAGTACAACGGCGTGGTCACCCTGAACACGAACAGCGTCACGGGTGGCTACGAGATGCGGGACATGACCCGCGGCGCTGCCGGCAACTACGTCACCAACACGAACCACGCCAACACCACCTCAACTGCCGCCGGGAGCATCTACACCGATGCCGACAACACCTGGGGTGACGGCGCCAATTACGTGGAAGGCAGCTCCACCACCGCCGCCAACGGCCAGACGGCCGCCGTGGATGCCATGTATGGTATGGCCAAGTCCTGGGACTTCTACAAGCTGGTCTACGGCCGCAATGGCATTGATGGCGCCGGCAGCACCACCTACAGCCGCGTGCACATCGGGAACAGCTACGACAACGCCTTCTGGTCCGACAGCTGCTTCTGCATGACCTACGGCGACGGCTCCAGCTTCACAACCCTCACCGCCCTGGACGTGGCGGGTCACGAGATGAGCCACGGCGTCTGCGCCCGCACCGCCAACCTGACCTACTCCGGTGAGTCGGGCGGCCTGAACGAATCCAACTCCGACATCTTCGGCACCATGATCGAGTTCTACGCCCGCGGCGGCTCCGGCGCCACCATCGGCAACAGCGGCGGCAACTGGACCATCGGCGAGCAACTCTCCTCCACCCCCTTGCGCTACATGTACAAGCCCAGCCTGGATGGCGCCTCGCCCGATGCCTGGTCCTCCACCATCGGCAGCAAGGATGTCCACTACTCCAGCGGCCCCATGAACCGCTGCTTCTACTTCCTGAGCGTAGGCGCCACCACCACCGGCAACACCAGCACCACCCTGCTGCCTGCCGGCATGACGGGCATCGGCAACGACAAGGCCTCGGCCATCTGGTTCCGTGCCCTCACCACCTACCTCACCGCCAGTTCCAACTACGCCGCTGCGCGCACGGCCGCCATCAACTCGGCCAAGGATCTCTATGGCGCCGGTGGCGTCGAGGAGCAGGCTGTGTGGAACGCCTTCCACGGCATCAATGTGGGCGCCGCCTGGTCCTCCAGCACCGACACCACCGCCCCCACCGCCACGGCCTCCGAGTCCGGCACCACGGGCACCATCACCCTCTCCGCCACCGCCTCCGACAACGTCGGTGTCACCAAGGTCGAGTTCTACATCGATGGCGCCCTGGTGGGCACCGACACCACGTCGCCCTACAGCGTCACCTACAACTCCGCGAACCTGACCAACGGCACCCACAGCCTCGTCGCCAAGGCCTATGACGCCGCCGGCAACATCGGCTCTTCCACGGCCGTCAGCTTCACTACCAGCAACACCAGCACCGGCACCACCTTCAATGAGGTCGAGAGCAACAACACCCGCACCACCGCCAACGTGGTCGGCGATACCGCCAACAAGATCGTCGGTTACATGGGCACCACGACCGACAACGACTACTTCAAGATCAACATCGCCCCCGGCCGCACCGCCACCATCAACATGACCGGCCCCACGGGCGTGGACTACGATCTCTACCTCTACAACAGCAGCGGCACTCAGCTGAAGAGCAGCCTGGGCGCCACCGCCACCGAGACCATCACCTACTCGAACACCTCCGCAACTGCCACGGTGTTCTATGTCCGGGTGAAGGCCTACAGCGGCTCCAGCACCACCACCCCCTACAACCTCGCCCTCACCCGCTGAGGTACGACCACCCCGGAACAGGGCCGCGCCAGCGGCCCTGTTTTTCGTTAGACTGCCCCCATGGCGGTCCTGATCGCAGAACCAGACGAGGTCGATGCCCGGCGGATGGTCGAGGGCCTGAACTCGGAGGGGTTCATCTGCGAGTGGGTGAAGACAGGGCCGGAGGCCCTGGCCAGGGCTTCCGCCTGTGAAGCCCTGGTCGCCGAGATCGCCCTCCCAGGCCTACCGGGCATGGACCTGGTCCGGCGGCTGAGGGAGTCCGGCATCACCACGCCCCTGATCTTCGTCACGACGCTCTGCACCCCGGAACACCGCGTGCGCGGGCTTGAGGCCGGGGCCGACGACTACCTCTGCAAGCCCTTCACCATGCCGGAGCTGGCAGCCCGACTGCGGGCCCTCATCCGGCGAAGCCGGATGCCTTCCCGGCTCCGCCGGGTGGGCGTCGCCGATCTGGTCTGGGAACCGGACCTGCGCCGGGTGCACCGTGGCGAGCGCCGCCTCGGCCTCACCCCGAAGGAATACACGCTGCTGGCCCTCCTACTGGAACGCCCCGGCCAGGTGGTCAGCCGGGATGAGATGGCCTTGGCCCTCTGGGGGGGCGAGAACCAACGGCCCGACCTGCGCAGCCCCAATGCCCTGGATGCCCAGATACGGCGTCTCCGGGCGAAGGTGGACGGCCCCCTCGACCATCCCCTGCTACACACCCAGCGGGGGCGGGGTCTGGTCATCGAGGCCAGGTAGACCTCAGCGCTCCAGCAGCACCTTGGCGTGTTCCAGGGCCTCGGCACGATCGGGCTGGCCCGACAGGAGCCTGGCGAGCTCCCGGGTGCGCTCCTCCCCCTCCACCCACCTGAGGGCGCTGCGCGTGCGGCCCCCTTCGGTCTCCTTGCGCAGGCAGCCGTGCCGGTCCGCCCGGGCCGCCACCTGGGCGAGGTGGGTGACGGCCAGGACCTGGTGGGCCTGCCCCAATTGAGCCACTGCCTGACCCACGGCCAGGGCCGTCTCGCCTCCGAGCCCTGCGTCCACTTCATCCAGCACCAGGGTGAGGCCGTCACGAACGCCCTCCCCCAGGACCAGCCCAGCCCCCACCAGGGCCAGCATGAGGCGGCTGAGCTCGCCACCGGAGGCGATCTTGGCCAGGGGCCGGAAGCCCTCGCCGGGGTTGGGCTCGATCCAGATGGCCAGGGCCGAGAAGCCCGTGGCGGCCACCCGCACCGGTCGGCCACTCTGCTCGACCGGACTGCCAGGCTCTTCCGCCAGGGACAGGCGCAGCTGAAGCCGGGCCCCCTTCATCCCCAGGTGGCCCAGGCGCTTCTGCACCTCGGCCTCCAGCCTGGGCAGGGTCGCCGTGCGCTGGCCGTGCAGGGCCTCGGCGCCACGACGGTAGGTCTCCACCGCCCGGGCCAGGGCTGTTTCCAGCTCCTTGATGGGTGCGTCTCCGGCAAGAAGGGAGCGCTGTTCATCCTTCAGCGCCAGCATCCGGGCGGGCAGTTCCTCGGGCTCACAGCGGTGCCGGCGAGCCAGGCGTTCATATAGGGCCAGGCGGGCCTCCATGGCCTCGATACGGTCGGCTCCGGCCGCGGACCAGCGGAGGGCCTGGTCCTGGGCCAGGGCGAGCAGATCCTCCAGTTCAAGCACTGCTGAGCGGAGCCGGTCCTGCTCGGCCACAGCGTCCGGCCAGTGGGCCACGGCCCGCATCATCGCCTTGTGGGCCAGTTCGACCTTGGGGAGCCCCTCGTTCAGGGCCTCGGCCGCCTCCCGAAAAGCACCCTCCAGGTGCACCGCATGGCGCAGGGGCTCCCGGTCCGCCTTGAGCTGGGCCCACTCCCCAGGCTTCGGGGCCAGCTTGTCGAGGTCGGCGATGGCCTCGGCCAGCTGCTCCAGGCGCTGGTCCCGGTCAGCCTGACTGCGGCGCCGGGCCTTCAGGGCGCCTTCGGTCTCCCGGACGGTCGTGGCTTCGGCCTGCAGGCAGGGCTCCAGCCCCAGCACCTCGTCAATGAGGGTGAGGTGTCTATCTTCTCCCAGCAGCGACTGGTGGTCGTGCTGGCTGGTGAGCCGCATCCAGAGCCGCCCCGCCTCGCGCAGATCGGCCAGGGCGCAGCTGGCCCCATTGATCCAGGCGCGGCTGCGGCCCGCTCCGATCTCGCGGCGCAGCACCACGGGCTGTTCCTCGGGCAGGCCGCGCTCGGCAAGGAAGGTTCGCCAGGCCTCGAAGCGACCCTCCACCACGGCCTCCACCGTGGCTCGGTCGGCCCCGTGGCGGATCAGCTCCGCGTCCCCGCGGGCGCCCACCAGCAGCGAGAGCGCGTCCACCAACAGGGACTTGCCCGCGCCTGTCTCCCCTGTGAGCACCGTGAAGCCCGGTCCCCACTCCAGGGACAGGTCTTCGACGAGGGCGAGGTTCTGGATGCGGAGCGAGGAGAGCATGGGATCAGTCTAGCCCCGGGGCGTCGGGGCGCGGTCTCCAGCCTCCCGCCCGGCCTGGGATGGGCTCCCGGAAGGCCCGCCCTTGAGATCTTGGACACGCTTGGCTGTGAAACCATACCGCCGGAACAGGTCCCGGATGGCGGCATCCAAGGGCGCAGGAGGGTAGGATGCGATTCCTGGGAATGGGAATGCTGATGGTAGTGCCCCTGGGTGCCCAGGGTGTCGTGGAAGTGGAGGCCACCCGCTGGCAGTCGCGGCTGAATGA
The DNA here is from genome assembly GCF_049292215.1 of Geothrix sp. Lineage (GTDB taxonomy): Bacteria > Acidobacteriota > Holophagae > Holophagales > Holophagaceae > Geothrix. The sequence goes on from NZ_JBATQW010000087.1 coordinate 30,413, forward strand.
GGTGAGGAAGCCCGCCCAGGGCGGTACCACCTTTGAACTGGGCGACCTGTTGGGCCAGGACCCGATCTGGGCCGGGCGGATGACGGTCTCCTGGGACCTGAGCCCCAGGCAGGGGATCCGCATTCTGCTGGCCCCCTTCGAAGCTACGGGAACGGGCGTCTTCCAGACCCCGGTGACATTCGAGGGGAAGGTGTTCGGGCCCCAGGCACCCACGGAGGGCCGCTACCGGTTCAACAGCTGGCGCGCCACCTGGCGCTACACCTGGGTAGCCACAGAAGCCTGGACACTCAAAGTGGGCGCCACGGCGAAGATCCGGGATGCCAAGGTGCAGCTCACCCAGGGCGGACTCACGGCCACCACCAGCAATGTGGGCTTCGTTCCCCTGGCGCACCTGTCGGTGGAGCGGCGCCTGCCTGGAGCCCTCTCGGTGCTCTTCGAGACCGATGCCCTTGCCGCGCCCCAGGGCCGGGCAGTGGATGCGGCCCTCATGCTCCGTTGGCAGGCGAGCCCGAGGACCCACGTGGACATTGGCTACCGGCTCCTGGAAGGGGGGGCGGACAATGACAAGCTCTACACCTGGGCCCGGCTCGACGGCTGGCGCGTAGGGATGGGCGTGCGGTTCTAGGCTCTGGTCCACGTCATCGCCGGGGGCCGCCAGGTGGCGCAAGTCGGAGCACGAGGGCTTGCGCGGCCATCCCGAGACGGAAGCCAACCTCTCGGGTTCGCTCCAACCCACCGCCGGGCACCACCGGCTTCAAGGCTCGATTCAAGGGGGTGGTTGTTCCCGGGGTGTGGAAACCCCATCGGGAAGGGCTGCAGGCCGGGGGGCGAATACGTCCAGGGCCCGCGGAACGACCCTGAAGATCGCGGGCGTGGATCCCGTGATCTCGCCATCGGTGTTGATGAGGTGGGGCCGGGGGGTGTCCAGTCGGATCTCCCGTCCCTGGAGCGTGCGCACCCAGGGCAGCAGCCCCTGCCGTCCCTTCGGCAGCCTCCAGAGCAGTGGGATGATCTGCCACCCATGCTGGATTTCCAGGCTGTAGAGGTCCAGGCGCTCGTCGTCGATGGCCGCATCGTGAGCCACCGACATGCCGCCGCCGTAGTACCGGCCATTGCCGACAGCGATCTGAATGGTGTTCACAGAGATCGACACGCCGTCAACCCAGATGGTCGCAGGGAAGGGTCGGGTCCGGCTCAACACCTTCAGGGCCGTCCAGGCGTAGGCCAGCGCCCCCAGGCGCCGCTTCAGCGCCCGACTCAACTGCTGGGTGATGGTGACGCTGAGCCCCACGCTTGCGACATTGAAATAGAACTTCCCGTTGACGAGCCCGAGATCGATGGATTGGATATGCCCCTCCGCGATGGTGCGGCAAGCTTCTGGGAGGGAGTTGGGAATGCCGAGGGTCCTAGCGAGGTCATTGGCCGTGCCCAGGGGGAGGATGCCCAGCGGAAGGCGGGCCTCGACCAGAGCATCCACGATGGTGTTCAAGGTCCCATCGCCGCCGCCGACCACGACCAGATCGAGGAGTTCGCGCTGCTGCAGAATGAAGGTGGAAGCATCTTGCATGGCTTGCATCGGCAGGGCGAGGATCTCAAACCCCGCATGACTCAGGAGGTCGACCGATTCGGCGAATAAATCCCTGCCCCTTCGCGCTTGGCGGTTGATCAGCAGGAGGGCTCGTTTGGCCATGGGGTTGGGACCGGTTGGATCGCGCGTGAAAGGAAGGACGGCACCCTGGCGCGGCATGGGCACCCGGCCGGACGGCTGGCTTGGAGCGTGCACCGAGCCAGGGTCCCCCGTGGCCTCAGCCCCCCAGCCTGGACCGGGCATCCGCCTCCCGGCGGCGGCGCACGAAGGCGATCACCAGCAAGGCCTCGGCCATATCCTCAAGGCTCACCAGGCCCACGAAGCGCTCCTGCTCGAAGATGGCCGCCACTCGGACGCTGGCGGCCTCCATCCGGCGGCGGACTTCGTCCAGGGGCTCATCCGCTTGGGCCTGGAACCACTCCCTCACCATCATGGAGCTCACGATGGGGTCCCCTTCGGTGGTGACGAGGGACTTGAGCACATCCTGGCGGGTCACGATCCCCAGGAGCTGGGGGCCCTGCACCACCGCGAAGTCCGGTTGATAGCTGGTGAGGATGAGGTCCACGACGTGGGACACCTTGTCCCACGGCGCCAGGGTCATCGCATGGCTGTTGGAGGCATCCCCCACTTTGTAGGTGTCGAGGACGGTCCTCGCCTCTTCATCCGCGCGCTCGCGGCCGGCCCCAATGAAGATGAAGAATGCCACGAGGGCCAGCATCAACATGCCGGAGAACAGGGCAAAGAGGCCCATGGCCATGGCCAGGAACTGGCCGATGGTCGCCGCAGCCCGGGTGGCCTTGGAAAAGCCCATGAACATGGCGAGCAGCGCCCTGAGTACCCGGCCACCATCGAGAGGGAAGGCGGGGATCAAGTTGAAGAGGGCCAGGCTCACATTGGCGGCCAGGATCCAGAGCAGCATGGTCTCTTGGGTGGGGGGTCCGCTGGCCCGAGCCAGCATCATCTGGGAGTTGAGGCCGGCCAACACGGAGGTGTGGAAGACCAGGACGAGGAGGCCGGCAATGAGCACGTTCACAGCGGGTCCAGCCAGCGCGATTACAAGCTCGTGAACCGGCTTTTCGGGGTTCCGGTTCATCACCGCCACCCCTCCAATGGGCAATAGCACGATCTGCTTGGGCGAAAGGCCAAACCCCTTGGCGACCAGGCTGTGCCCGAGTTCATGCAGCACCACGCAGAAGAACAGCAGCAGGATGAGCAGGGCGCCAAACAGCGCACCGCGGCCTCTGTGGGGGATGCCCCACTGGAGGGCGCCGAAGATCACGATGAGGAAGAAGGTGGCGTGAACCTTGATGTCAATGCCCGCCACCCGAGCCACACGAAATGCCCAGTGCATCCAATCCTCCAGCGCGCCAGGACGCCTGTCCCAACGCGCCCATCTTGCCATGGGGACGCTGGCACCAACCAGGGTGGGCCGTCCGGGCCATCCTCTGAAATCCGTTGCGGCCTGAGGCATCCCACGAGAAGCGGCACGACCTGATGGCATGACCGAGGTGGTTGGAGGAGGCAGCCCTTTGCTGCCGGACGGCAATGGGGGCAGGGCCCTTTGGAGTCTCCAGGGGGCGAACCAGAACATCAGAGACCTTTCGGCCTGGATTCTGACCAGGCCGGACCAGGGCCGCCCGCCATCTGGAGGCTTGGCGCCCGCCGGTCAGGGGACATCCCTCGGGCCTTCGGGCCCCCCGGTCATACTGGATGCCGGAGGATCCCCATGCCTTACCGGAAACCCTGCGGCAGCGTCCTAGAGGCCATCGGCAACACGCCGCTGGTCCGGCTGCGGCGCGTCGTCGCAGACCTGCCGGTGGAGGTCTTCGCCAAGCTCGAGTTCATGAACCCGATGGGCAGCAGCAAGGACCGCATCGCGAAGTACATGATCGAGGCCGCCGAGCGCGATGGCCGCTTGAAGCCTGGCGACCTGATCATCGAGAACTCCTCGGGCAACACGGCCATGGGCATGGCCCTCATGGCCATCCAGAAGGGCTACCGCCTGAAGGTGGTAGTGCGGGACACCATCTCGCAGGAGAAGCTGAATCAACTGCTGGCCCTGGGCGTCGAGGTGCAGAAGGCCGACACCAGCCTGCCCCCGGAGCATCCCGAGAGCTACAACAACCTGGCGCCCAAGCTGGCCCGGGAGACGCCTGGCTGCTACTTTCCCGACCAGCATGGCAACTGCGAGAACAACGCCGCCCACTACCACGGCACGGGCCCCGAGATCTGGGCGCAGATGGAGGGTCGGATCGACTATCTGGTGGCCGGGGCCGGCACCGGCGGCACCATCGGTGGCGTGGGCCGCTACCTGAAGGAGCTGGATCCGCACATCAGGGTGATCGCCGTGGATCCGGTGGGCTCGGTCTTCTCGCCCCACTTCCATGGCGAGCAGAACCCGGTGGCGGGCCCCTACAAGATCGAAGGCCTCGGCGACGAGTTCCTCATCCCCACCATGGAGTTCGGTGTGCTGGATGACATGCTGCAGGTCACGGACCGCCAGGCCTTCCACCACGCCCGCCGGCTAGTCCGCGAAGAGGGTATCCTCGGCGGCGGGTCCAGCGGTGCCGCCCTGTGGGCGGTGCGGGAGGTGGCGAAGAACCTGCCGTCCCTGGACCGCCCCGCCCGCATCGTCACCGTGTTCCCGGATGGCGCGGGCCGTTACCTCAGCAGCATCTTCAATGATGGCTGGCTCACCGAGCGCGGCCTGCTCGAGCCTGAGGCATGAGCTTCTCCGGCACCTACCTCGAGGCCATCCGCCAGGCGCTGTTCGACGCCATGGAGGCTGATCCCCGTGTGTGCTGCCTGGGCGAAGACATCGGCGCCTATGGCGGCGCCTTCCGGGCCACGGAGGGCCTGCTGGCGCGCTTCGGCGCGGACCGGGTGATCGATACGCCCATCGCCGAGCAGGCCATCGCCGGTTCGGCCATCGGCCTCGCCCTCATGGGCCAGCGGCCCGTGGCGGAGTTCCAATTCATGGACTTCGCGCTGCTGGCTTCGGACTTGATGGTGAACTTCGCGGCCAAGGCCCACTGGCGCTGGGGCCCCTCGGTGCCCGCGGTCTTCCGGGGGCCCTCCGGCGGTGGCAATGGGGGCGGGCCCTTTCACAGCCAGAACCCCGAGGGGCACTTCCTGGGCAGCCCGGGCCTAAAGGTCGTCGCGCCGGGCACGGTGCGCGATGCCTATGCCCTGCTGCGGGCGGCCATCGAGGATCCGGATCCCGTGATGGTCTTCGAGCACAAGCACCTCTACCGGAGGCTCAGGGACCAATGGGACGAACCCCCCACGGCCCGGCTCGGAGAGGCGGCCCTGCGCAAGGATGGTGCCTCGGCCTGCATCATCACCTACGGGGCGGCCCAACAGGTGGCCCTGGCGGCCGTGGCAGACCTGGATGTGGCCGTGCTGGACCTGCGCACCCTCTGGCCCCTCGACGACGAGACCATCGCCGCCCTGGCCAAGCGCACCCACCGGGTGCTGGTGCTCACGGAGGCCAGCCGCACCTACGGACCTGGGGCGGAACTGGCGGCACGCGTTAGCGAGACTTGCTTCCCTTGGCTCGATGCACCGGTGCTTAGGGTCGGGGCCGCAGACACGCCCACGCCGGCCAGCCCGCCCCTGGAAGCTGCCGCCCTGCCCAGCGTCGAGCGCGTGCGCTCGGAGCTGGACCGCCTGCTGGCCTGGTGAGGGATGAGTCTGCGCGCCCTGGTCCTGCTCCTGGCCTGCACGCTCCTACCGGCCGCCCCGAAGGCCATCTGGGTCTGGGAGGCCGAGACCCTGCGCCTCCTGGATGACCGGGCCTACGAAGCCCGTGTCACGGGCCTGCTGCGGGCCCAGGGCTTTCGTACGCTGTTCCTGTTCGCTGACGACTACCGCAACCGCAACGCCATCTTGACCAAGCGGGCGGCCTACCGAGGCCTCATCGGCCGGCTCCATGCGGCGGGCTTCCGCGTCGAGGCGCTGCTGGGCTCGTACCCCATGACCACCTGGGAGTGCCTGCTGCCTGAGCAGGACCAGACCGCCCGCGCCATGATGCAGCACCTCCTCGACTACAACGCCGCAGCCGAGACCGGGGAACGCCTGGACGGCGTCCACCTGGACATCGAGCCCCATGCCCTGGATTCCTGGAACGATGACACGCGTGTCGCCCTGTCGCGGATGTTCCTTGCTCGATCCCGTGACTGGGTGGCCATGGCCCGTCTGGCGGGAAAGGACTTCCTTGTGGGCGCGGCGATCCCCTTCTGGTACGACGGATTCACCGTGGCGTGGGAGGGCGTCACCAAGCCCCTGAACGCCCACCTGCAGGACCTCTACGATTACGTGGCGGTCATGGACTACCGGAACCGGGCAGAGGGTCCCGACGGCATCATCGCCCATGCCCGCGAGGAGATCGCCTATGGCACGGCGCATGGCAAGGTCGTGCTCCTGGGGCTCGAAACCGGCGAAGCCCAGCCCCCGAAAGTGACCTTCCGGAACCGAGGCGCGGCGGCGCTGACCCGCGAGATGGCGGCCACAGAGAAGGCCTTCGCCCGCGAGAAGGGCTTCAGGGGCTTCGCCATCCACCACCTGGGAACCTGGCTGGAGTTGGTCGAGGCCTCCGCTCCTGCCACCCCCGCTTCCGGGCAGCCCTGACATGCCTCCCCACCTCCGGCGCTTCGCCGCCGCCCTCCTCGTGCTCGCCATCTGCGGCTGGGTGCTGAGCGAGGCACCAACCCAGGAGGGCAGCGCCCATGATGGAGGACTCCAGGCCTCCCGGGAGCTCCAGGAGAAGACTCGGGCTCTGGTGGGGGCCGGGCGCTATGCCGAGGCCCTGCCCCTGACCCGCGAGCTGCACGAGGCCTATCCCAGCAACCACATCTACCTCAGCCGCCTCGCCGACATCCACGAGCACCTGGGCCAGTGGCCGGAGTGCGCCGCCGCCTGGGAGGCCTACCTGAAGGTCTCCCCCACGCCCTGGGAGGCCTTCCCCGCCCTCGGGGATGCCTACCAGAAAATGGGCCTGCCCAAAGCGGCCCTCGAGGCCTTCGCCCGCTGGCCGGAGCTTCAGCCGGACAACCCTGAGGCGACCTACTTCCATGGCCGGGCCTACGAGCGCCAACAACAGTTCCAGAAGGCCCGGTCCATCTACAAGCAGGGGCTCAAGCAGCACCCCGACAGCACCGACCTCCGGGTCGGATTTGCGCGGATGACCCTCTTCACGGGCAGCGCTGCGGAAGCCCGGCGCATGGCAGAGGAGGCCGTGAAGCGATCCCCGACCTCCGTGGATGCGCGGCTGATCCTGGGCATGGCCCTGCGCTCCGAGGGCAACCTGCCCGAAGCCCGCCGCCAGCTGGAGGCGGCCCGGACCATGAGCCCCGACTACCTGGATGTCCTGCAGGTACTGGGGGGCGTGGCGGAGCAGCAGGACGACCTGCCCGCAGCCCGCGCCGCCTACGGCCGCATCCTGCAGCTGGAGCCGGGGCATGCGGCCGCCCGGGCCCGGATGGCAGGCTTGCCGAAGGGAGGCAAGCCGTGACGCCCAGCCTTCGCCCCTGGGCCCGCGGGGCCTTCCTGCTGGTCATGGTCGCCTCGGCCACCGCCTGCCTGCTGGTGGACATCCCCTTCACCTACCAGGCCGTGGTGCGGGCTGGGCTCCTCCCCTGGCTGCCGACCGCCTTGCGGCTCCAGCCCTTGGCCCTGCTACTGGTCGTGGCGGCCAACGCCCTGGTGGACCGGCAGGCGCCCGGGTTCAGGCTTGCACCCTGGCGGGCCTGGTACCTAGGCATCACGGCACTCGTCGCCTTGGCGCTGGTCCCCGTGTCAGGCCTGAGCCAACTGGCGCCGGGATTCCCCGCCCGCCTGGGCACCCTGGCCTTCCTGGCGGCGGCCGGAACCTTGCTGGCCCTGGATCTGATCGAGACCCGGGCAGCCTGGCCCCAGCGCGAAGAGGGCTCGGACGATGCCCGCCGCCTCTTCGTGTCGGCCCTCCTCACGGCGGCGCTGGTCACCGTGACCTTCTTCGCCATCGGCCTGGGCCGCGCCCTGGCCTCCGGAACCGCCGTCCATCCCGGGGAGGCCGCCACAACTCTGATGTGGAGCTTCCTCGCGCACGGCCTGGTGCTCTCCATGGCGGCGGTGGCGCTTCTCGGGCTGCAGGCCGCGGCGGGCTTCTTCCCGCGGATCCACGCGGCGGAGTTCCTGCTCACCCTGCTGGCCCTCACGGCCACCGTCGCCGGCATCCTCCAGCTGGTGGTCTTCCCCGGCATCGCCTTCGCCGGCCCCTTCGCCTGGGCCGTGGCCCTGCTGCTGGGGTTCTGCGTGGCGGCCCTGCTGGCCCAGCTGGGGCTCGGGGCGCGCCCCGTGGGCAGCGCCCTGGAGGCCTTCCTCCGCCCCCTCCACCCGGTGCAGGTGAGCCGCTGGAGCGTGACGGCGGGCCTGCTTCTGGCCCTCGGCGTGGCCCTGCTGTTAGGGCTGAAGGTCTCGCGCTTCGACTGGAACCAGCTCTTCCAGCAGCTGGGCGCGATCCTCGTGGCGGTCCTGGTCTTCACGCCCATCTACCTGAGCCAGTCCACCACCCCCGGACCCCATTCCTGGTCGCCCCGGCTCTTCGCGGCTCCACTGGGGCTGCTGGCCCTGTTCCGGCTGTGGGGCACGCCCCTGCCGCAGCCGGCGAAGGACTGGCTCCCGCGGCCGGTGGCCCGGGCCGTGGAAGCGCACGCGGGCTTCGATGCCTCCGCCCGCCTGGTGGCCAACCTGTTGCGGCCCCACGCCGCCAGCGGGGAGTCCATCTACCGGATCCTCCTGGCCAACAGCAACATCCCCCATGCGGTGAAGGTCGATGCCAAGGACCTTCGCCTCGTCGATCCCCTGGTGCCCACGACCCTGGATCGGCCCGACATCTACATCTTCGTGGTGGACAGCCTGCGCCAGGACTACCTGGGAGCCTACAACCCGAAGGTGACCTTCACGCCGAACCTGGACCGCTTTGCGGCGGAGAGCACCGTGATTTCCAAAGCCTTCACCCGCTACGGCGCCACGGGCCTCTCGGAGCCCTCCATCTGGGTGGGCGGGCTGCTCCTGCACAAGCAGTACATTGTCCCCTTCCACCCGCTGAACACGCTCCAGAAGCTGGTGGAGGCCGACGGCTACCGGCCCTACCTGTCCATGGACTCCATCCTCGACGTGGTGGTGAAGCCCACGCCGGATCTCGTGCGACTGGATGCGGGCATCGGCACCGGGGACCTGCGCCTGGGGGCGACCTTGAAGGACCTCCAGGGCAAGCTGGACCAGGCCCCCGCGGATCGTCCCGTATTCGTCTACAGCCAGCCCCAGGATCTGCACATCTCCTCCATCAGCCGCGAGGGCAAGGACGTGCCAGGCGGGGGGGACTTCCCCGGCTTCTACGCGCCCTACGCCAGCCGCCTGCGACGCCTGGATGCCGAGTTCGGGGCCTTCATCCAGTATCTGAAGGACCGGGGCCGCTACGACCGAAGCCTGATCATCTTCACGGCGGACCACGGCGATTCGCTCGGGGAGGAAGGGCGCTTCGGCCACGCCTACACCCTGTTCCCCGAGATCATGAAGGTGCCCCTCCTCCTCCACGTGCCCGAGAAGCTCCGCGCGGGCCTGATCATGGATCCGAAGCAGCCCGCCTTCCTCACGGACCTCACGCCGACGCTCTACTACCTGCTGGGCCACCGCCCCCTGGCCTCTGATCCCGTCCTGGGACGCCCGCTCTGGACGCAGACGCAGGCCGAGCAGGACCGCGCCCGCCGGGACCACCACCTCATCGCCTCCAGCTACGGCGCCGTCTGGGGCATCCTCAGCGGCGACGGCAAGACCCTCTACGTCTCCGACGGCGTGAACTTCACCGACCACTGCTTCGACCTGGGCGCCGATCCTGGGGGAACCCGGATCACCGTCACACCTGAGTTGAAGCAGCGCTACGACCGGTTGATCCTCCAGGAGATCGACCACCTCAACACCTTCTACGCGTTCACCCCCGGAAAGGGATCTCCATGATGCCCATCGCCAGGATCCATGGACCCGTGCTGCTGCTCACGGCGGGCCTGGCCCTGTGGGGCCAGGAGGGCGTGGACGAGCTGTTCGCCAGGGCCCGCCGCCTCGCCTTCGACGGCAAGCGGGCCGAGGCCCTCGAGCTCTGCCGCACGGCCCTCCAGCGCAGCCCCGGCTACCACGACATCCGCATCCTGATGGGGCGCATCCACGCCTGGGAGGGGCGCTACGACGAGGGCCGCACTGAGCTCCAGCAGGTGCTGCGGGCCGAGCCCGGCCACCTGGACGGGCGCGTGGCCCTAGTGGACCTGGAGCTCTGGTCGGATCACCCGCGGGCCGCCCTCGCCCTCTGCGACGAGGGCTTGGCCCTGCATCCTGCCCAAGCCCTGCTGCTGTTCCGCAAGGCCCGGGCCCAGAAGGCCCTGGGTAACTACCCCGAGGCCCTCGAGACAGCCAAGCAGGCCCAGGCGGCGAACCCCGGGTTATACGAGGCCCGCCAGCTCATCGAAAACCTCGCCGAGCTCAGCCAGCGCTCGAAGGTGTCCCTGACCCAGACCTACGATCGCTTCGACCGCACCTTCGACCCCTGGCAGCTGACCTCCCTGGGCGCAACCCACCGCTTCGACGCCGGCTCCCTCATCGCCCGCGTCAACCGCGCCTCCCGCTTCGGCGACACGGGAAGCCAGGTCGAGGTGGATGCATATCCGCGCTGGAAGGACGGCACCTATTTCTACCTGAACGCCGGGTTCTCCGAGTCCGGCCTCTTCCCCCACCGCCGCTACGGCGGGGAGATCTACCAGTCCTTCGCCCGCGGCATCGAAGGCTCCCTCGGCTTCCGCCACCTGCGGTTCAGCGCCTCGACCGTCACGATCTACACGGGTTCGCTGGGGAAGTACTGGGGCGACTACCTCTTCACACTCAGAGCCAACGCCACGCCCAGCTCCATCGGCTCGTCGCAGTCGGGTTCGGCCTCCGTGCGGCGCTACTTCGGCGACGGCGAGAACCACTTGACCTTCAGCCTCGGCTCCGGGGTCTCGCCGGACCAGCCCAACCCCAACGCCGAGATCCTCAACCTGCGCTCCCGCAAGGCCAGTCTCGCCGCACAAGGCTGGATTCACCGGCGGCTCATCCTGTCGGGCAGCCTCGCCTACGAGAAGCAGGAACTCGGCCTGGGCGTCGAGCGCGCGCAGACGACCCTCGGCGCCGGCCTGGAGTGGCGGTTCTGATCACATCTGCGGCGGCGGAATCGGCCGGATCGCGCCCTTTGTTTGCTAACCTCTAGATTATGAGTAGGAAGTGGCCTGACCCCACCCGGGTCCTAGTCGTGGAGGATGACCAGGCAACCGCCCGGCTCATCCAGGCGCGCCTGGAGATGGAAGGCCTGAAGGTCTTCATGGCGCCCAACGGCGTTGAGGGGCTGGAGATCCTCCAACGTGAAGCCATCGACCTCGTCACCACGGACCTGATGATGCCCGCCATGAACGGCTTCCGCCTGGTCCAGGAGATCCGCGACCTGCCGCCGCCCAAGGGGCGCGTGCCCATCCTGCTGATCTCCAGCAACCAGAACGAGCAGGACATGATCCGCTGCCTGGCGGCCGGGGCCGACGACTACATGACCAAGCCCATCTCGGCGCAGGTCCTGGTGGAACGGCTCTGGCGGATGCATCAGCGCTCCTCCAGCGCGGGCTGAGGCGAACGATGCACCTGCCTCCGGCGCTGGTGCTCCAGGCATTGATCTGGGGGACGGTGGTCCTGGGGACCCTGGTGGCCGGACTGGTCCTCCTGGGCACGGGCATCCAGTTCCGCCAGGACCGGCAGAACCGACATCGCATCGCCCGCTACCAAGCCTGGGAGACGGATCTGGCTGCCTACCTCTTCAATGGTGAAGACACTCCCCGCCCCTTCCCCCGAATCGCGAAAGAGGACCGACAGCTCTTCCAGAAATTCCTCACCCGGTACCACGCCACCCTGGCCGGACGGGAGGCGGAGGGCCTGCGAGAGCTCTACCTGGGTCTGGGGGTGCACCAGTCCATCCCCAGGCGCCTGAAACACCGGCAGGCCACGGTCCGCGCCCAGGCCGCGCAGGAAGTGGGGATCTTCAAGCTGGAGGAGTATCTGGAGGCGGTCGTTCCCCTCCTGAACGACCCCGTGCCCTACGTAACCCACCTGGCCGCGCAGGCCCTGACGGGGAGCGGCGATCTCCGCTTCGCCAAGCCTGTGGTGGACTGGGTGTTGCGGGAGGAGCGCTACCAGCGGGAGCGGCTGCTGCGGGTGCTCGAGGGTTTCGGCCCGGACCTCCTCCCCTGGCTGGAAGCGCACCTGGCGCCGCCCCTCGCCGCTCCAGACCCCTGGGTCCTCTTCGCCCTGTTGGCGGGCTCGCATCGCCACCGCGAGAGTGAACCCCGGCTACTGGAGCTGCTCACGGAAGCCAACGTGGACCTACAGGCCTCCGCCCTGAAGGCGCTCGCGGCCCTGGCCGACCCCCTCACCTATCCCAAGGTGGAGCCCCTGGCCCGGCATGAGGCCTGGCCAGTCCGCGCCCAGGCCGCCAAGGCCCTCGGCCTGATCGGCGGCCCCGACGCCATCCCCGCCCTCATCGCCCTGACCAGCGATCCGATCTACGAGGTCCGCCGCAACGCCGCCCAGGGCATGGCCGACCTGGGTCATGCCGGAACCTCGGCGCTGACCTGGCTGGCGGAGGATCCCACGGCCGACCGGTTCGCCCGGGACATAGCCCGGGAGCGCCTGGAGTGGGCGGACGAGCGGGGGCACCAGTGAGCTTCCGGGGCTTCGTCACCGTCTTCATCGAGTGGGGCATCCTGGCCTACTTCCTGGCCCTCCACCTGACCCACCTGTCCCTGATCCTCCGGGCCTTCTTCTCGATCCGGCGCTACCTGGACGAAGTGGAAACGGACCGCCTGGACTCAGCCTTCGAAACCAGCCACTACAAGCCCATGACCCTCATCTGCCCCGCCTACAACGAGGAGGCGGGCGTGGTGCCCAGCGTGAACAGCCTTATCAGCCTGCGCTACCCGGAGTTCCAGGTGGTGGTGGTGAATGACGGCAGCAAGGACGCCACGCTGGAGAGGCTCATCGAGGCCTTCCGGCTGAAGCCTAGCCACCGGGTGCTCCGCCAGCTCCTGCCCACCCAGGAGGTCCGCGGCATCTACGAGAGCGCCTACGTGCCCAACCTCGTGGTGGTGGACAAAGCCAATGGCGGCAAGGCCGATGCCCTAAACTGCGGCATCAACCTCGCCCGCTATCCGCTGGTCTGCTGCATGGACGGGGACAGCCTCCTGGAGAATGACTCACTCCTCCGCATCGCCCGGCCCTTCATGGATCGCGCTGACCTCGTGGCCTCCGGTGGCGTGATCCGCCCCCTCAATGGTTGCAAGGTCACGGCCATGGGAATCCGCGGCATCCACCTGCCGGACTCCTGGCTCGCGCGCTTCCAGATCGTGGAGTATCTTCGGGCCTTCCTCTTCGGCCGGGTGGGTCTCGCCTCCCTGGACACCATGTTCATCGTGAGCGGAGCCTTCGGCGTGTTCCGCAAGGATCTGATCGTCCAGGCCGGCGGCTTCGAAACCGCAACCATCGGCGAGGATTTCGAGCTGGTCGTGCGCATGCACCGCTGCCTGCGTGAGTGGAAGCGGCCGTACCACATCACCCTCGTGCCCGACCCCGTCTGCTGGACCGAGGTGCCCGAGGACACCAAGGTCCTTGGGCGGCAGCGGAACCGCTGGCAGCGGGGCCTTCTTGAGACCCTCTGGAAGCACCGGCGGATGTGGTTCAATCCGAAATACGGACGCGTGGGCCTCTTCTCCATGCCCTACTTCATCTTCTTCGAAGCCCTGGCGCCGGTCGTCGAGGTCCTGGGCTACGTGGTGTTCGTGTGGTCGCTGTGGACCCACTCCATCAACAGCGCCTTCGCGATCCTCTTCATCTACGTGGCCCTCCTGCTGGGCGTGCTGAACTCCGTGGTGTCCGTGGTACTCCAGGAGATCAGCGGCCACCGGTACCAGGGGCTCAAGGCCTGGTCCCTGCTCCTGTTCACGGCCGTGGTCGAGAACTTCGGCTACCGCCAGATGACCGTGTGGTGGCGCCTCAAGGGCACCGTCGACTGGCTCCGGGGCAAGGAGGGCTGGGGCCAGATGAAGCGCAAGGGCATCGGCCCCCAGCCGCCGGCGACACCTCCCCCGGCTTGACGGTCCCCCCGGCTCCATTCATTCTTGACCTTCGATCTTTGGCAGTCCTAGAGCGTTATCCAGAAAGGTGGAGGGAAAGGCCCTGTGAAACCTTGGCAACCTGCGACAGCAAGGTGCCAACTCCTGCCCCCGGCGTGCCCGGGGGGAAGATACCGAACCGTCACAGACTGACCCGAACCCACCTGGATGCCGATCAAGCGACTGCTACCTTCCGGGCGCAGCCATGACTCCTTCTACCTTCCAGCAGGCCCTCGATGCCGGTGAGTGCTTCCTCTTCGACGGAAGCACCGCCACAGCTCTGCATGACCGTGGCATCACCCTGCAGCGGAGCTTCGAGGAGTGCAATGTCAAGTCACCGGACCTGCTGCTGGCCATCCATGGCGAGTTCCTCTCTGCGGGCGCCCAGGTGCTCACCACTAACACCTGGGGCGCGGGTCGGCTGAAGCTCGCGGCACGCGGGCTGGAGTCCCAGCTGGACGCCATCAACCGCGAGGGCGTGGCCCTGGCGAAGCAGGCCATCAAGCAGCAGGGTGCCCGGGCTTGGGTGGCGGGCTGCATCGGGCCCCTGGGCGTGCGCATCGAGCCCTGGGGGCCCACCTCCTTCGACGAGGCCCGCGCCCTCTTCCGCGAGCAGGCGGTGCCGCTACTGGAAGCCGGCGCCGATCTGTTCGTGCTTGAGGGCTTCGAAGACCTCAATGAGATCCACCAGGCCCTGCTGGCGGTCCAGGAGGTGGGCAAGCTCCCCGTCGTGGCCCTCATGACGACCAACGACGAGGGCCAGGCCCTCTTCGGCGCCGAGCCGGACTGGTTCATCAAGCAGCTCGATACCTGGGGTGCCGACATGGTGGGCCTCATCGGCGGGAACGGGCCCGCCCCGCACCTGCGCCTGCTGGAAAAGCTCAAGGCGGTGACGGCCAAACCCATCGTCCTCCAGCCCAATCCCGGCCTGCCCAACATGGTGGACGGCCGCCTGATCTACGGCGCCAGCCCCGAATACCTGGGCGGCTTCGCGGGCCGGGCGCTGGCGGCGGGGGCGCGGGCCGTGGGGGGGTGCAGCGG
>NZ_JBATQW010000088.1:0-5864 GCF_049292215.1 Geothrix sp.
GGGCGCCTTCCGTTTGGCGCAGGAGATCCCGTGATCCTCACCGGCAGGCAGATCCTCGAGGCGAAGGCGCAGCGGCGGATCCGCATCGATCCCTGGCAGGAGGCCCAGCTCAACCCGAACAGCTACAACCTGCGCCTAGGCGAGGATCTGGCGGTCTACACGGACCACGAACTGGACATGGCCCGGCCCAACGGCATCGAGTTCCTGAAGATTCCCGCCGAAGGTCTGCTGCTGCAGCCAGGGAAGCTGTACTTGGGCCGCACGCAGGAGTACACCGAGACCCATGGCATGGTGCCCATGCTCGAAGGCCGCAGCAGCGTGGGGCGCCTGGGGCTCTTCGTCCACGTGACCGCCGGCTTCGGCGACATCGGCTTCTGCGGCTACTGGACCCTGGAAATCAGCTGCATCCAGCCTGTGCGCATCTACGCCGGCGTGGCCATCTGCCAGATCTTCTACCACACCGTCAGCGGTGACTATGACAGCTACGACTCGGGCAAGTACCAGCGCAACTCCGGCATCCAGCCCTCGATGCTGTGGAAGGACTTCCTGAAGGACAGCGATCAGGCCTGAGTCCGCAGCACCCAGAGCCAGTTCACCGCCAGCGCGGCCAAGCCGACCGCCAGCGCCACCTTCTGTTCCCGGGACGACAGCTCCATCCGGAGCGTCCGCCCCGTGGCCAGCCGCAGGCCGAACCCCAGCGTGCCAAGCACCAAGCCGAGGGTCACCAGAGGATTGAGCCGGAGGGCTTCCACCCAGGCCCCCTGCCCCAGTGCGAGCACCACCCGCGTGCTGCCACAGGTGGGGCAGGGATGACCGGAAAGGCGGTGCAGCAGGCAGGTCTCCAGGGCCGGCCCGCCACGTCTGTCCAGCAGAGCCCCCATGACCACCAGGAGCAGCCAGCAGCCCAGCACCACCAAGGCCCAGACCGGCAGCCTGGGCAGCCGGGGGGCCCGCTCCAGGCGGAACTTCACGGGATCAGTGGCCGCGCATGGCTCCGAGGGCAGCCAGGCCGCCGAAGAAGAGCACCCAGAGGATCGAGAGGATGGCGAAGGCGCAGCCGATGATCCCCAAGATCTTCCCGGCCTTGGTCAGGCCCTCGCCGCTGGGATCCATCCGGCCTTCGGCCATGGCCTTGAGGTCGCTCTGGCCCATGACCCAGGCGAGGATCCCGAAGATCACGCAGCACAGGATGCCGAGGATGCCGAAGACCAGCAGCATCACGCCACGGTGGGCCTTGACGGGGGCGGTGGACTGGAAGTCGTTCATGGGCGGCTCCTGCGACCGGGCTCGACCGGCATGGGTAGGCGATGTCGCCAGTGTAGGAGGGGGCTGGCCCGAAGGATAGTGGGCAAGCCTGTCTACTTCAGATCGTGGACCGCTGTCGGGGTGTCGTGGTCCCAGCGCACCTCGAAGGGGCGGATCTCCTGCTCGATGCCCTTGAGGGAGAAGGCCCCCAGCTGCCGGAGCCCTTCCTGCCCGATGAGCTCGGCGGTGCGGGGTCCCACCACGATCTGGCCTGGCCGCGCCACGGAGCTCTCCAGGCGGGAGGCCAGGTTCACGGTGCTGCCCATCACGGTGTAGTCCATGCGCTTCTCGCAGCCGATGTCGCCCGCGAAGGCCTCGCCGCTGTTGATGCCGATGCGCATCCGCAGCTCGGGGTAGCCCTCGGGCCGCATCGAATTCAAGGCGTACAGGGCCTCCTGCATGGCGATGGCGGCCTCCGTGGCGTGGCGCGCATGGTCGGCATCGGGATTGGGCGCCCCGAAGAAGGCCATGATGGCGTCGCCGATGTACTTGTCGAGCGTGCCGCCCCGGCTGAAGATCTGGTCGGTCATGGCCTCGAAGGTGCGGTTCAGGATGCCCGCCAGCACCATGGGCTCCATGCCCTCGCTCATGCGCGTGAAGCCGGAGATGTCCGCGAAGAGCACGCTGATCTGGCAGCGCTGGGCCTGGAGGGCCGGAGCCTCCTTGCTCTGGCTGGACTTCAGGATCTGATCCACCACCTGGGGGCTGTGGTACCGCTCGAGCCGCTGCCGGAACTTGACCTCGCGCTCGCGCTGGATGCCCACGGCGGCGAAGTTGGCCATGGCGCTGAGCAGGTGCTCGTCCTCCCGCTTGAAGCCGCCCTTGTTGAGGCTCGTCTCGAGGTAGATCACCCCGAAGGCCTTCTCCTCCACGATGAGCGGGGCGCACAGGGCCGAGGTGATGCCGTGGATCTTGATGCTCTCACCGGCGCTGAAGCGGGGATCCATGCGGGCGTCCGTGGTGAGGATGGCCACGCGGTTGTCCATGGCGGTTTTGGCGATGGTGCGGCTGATGGGATTGGCATGGACGCCGGGCTGCTCCTCCCAGATCAGCTCCGGGATGAGTTCCCCAGTGGCGTCGGCGAGCAGGATGAAACCACGCTGGCAGGGGATCTGGGCCGTCACGAGGCCCATCACCGACTCCAGCAGTTCGGCCAGCCCGGCGGCCCGCAGGAGGGTTCCGGCCATGCTGGCCAGGCGCTGGAACAAGGTGACCGCCTCGCCGGCCGGATGCTCCCCGCTGGCCTGGGCCAGCATGGCCTCCAGGCTGGCGTGGGGCACGAGGATGGAGCCGGAGGCGTCGAAGGCGCGGTCCTCCAGGGAGATCCGGGAGGCCACGGCTTTGGGCGTCAGGTTCAGGTTCAGGCCTGCCACTGAGGCGGCCAGGCCACCTTCCTGAACCCACATCACCATGGCCTCACCCAGGAGGACGGTATCGCCCGGGTGCAGCGGCATGGGCTCCGTGAGGGTCGTTCCGTTGAGAGAAGTCCCATTGAGGGACTTCATGTCCATGACGTGCGGCCTTCCGTCCTTGAGGAAGACCCGCGCATGGATGCGGCTCACGGCGTTCGCCTGGATCTTGATGGTGGCCTGGTCGCCCCGGCCGATGGTCACGCCCTCCTCCGTGAGGGTCACGGGATGCAGGGCGCCGTCAACCTGGAGGGTGAGCTTCATGGACAATCCGGAGGGGGTCTGAGTTTAACACCTGAGGCTGACCTTATCGGCCAGTCGCGGTAACCTATGAGGTTCCCCCGGATGGGGGTCTGGAGCACCGTTGACCAAAGTCGGATTCATGTCCCTGGGCTGCCCCAAGAACCTCGTGGATTCCGAGGTCATGCTGGGCCACCTGCGTCTCAAGGGGTACCAGATCACGCCGGTGCTGGAGGAGGCCCAGGTGCTGGTGGTGAACACCTGCGGCTTCATCGATGCGGCCAAGCAGGAGAGCATCGAGGCCATTCTCCAGGCCGCTTCCATGAAGCAGGAAGGCGCCTGCGAGAAGCTTATCGTGGCGGGCTGCCTCGTCGAGCGCTACCGGGACGAGCTCATGGCGGGGATGCCCGAGATCGACGCCTGCCTGGGCACTCGGGACATCGAGCAGATCGCCGAGGTCATCGGCGCCGGGGCCAGCTTCGAGTTGGATCCCAATCCCGACTACCTCTACAGCGAGGCCAGCCCCCGGATGCTCACCACCCCCAAGGCCAGCGCCTACCTCAAGATCAGCGAGGGCTGCGACCATGCCTGCGCCTTCTGCGTGATCCCCCAGCTGCGGGGTGCCCAGCGCAGCCGCAGCATCGAGAGTGTGGTAGCCGAGGCCAGGAACCTGGTGGCCCAGGGCGTGCTGGAGATCAGCCTGGTGGGCCAGGACACCACGGACTACGGCCGCGACTTCGGCGACCCCGATGCGCTGGAAAAGCTTGTCCGGGCCCTGGGCGCCGTGGAAGGCCTACGCTGGTTCCGCATCCACTATGCCTACCCGAACCGCCTCACGGACGGGCTGCTGCGCGCCATGGCCGAAACCCCCAACTGTGCCCGATACCTGGACATGCCGCTGCAGCACGCGGACGCCGCCATCCTCAAGGCCATGGCCCGGGGCGGCAGCCGGGCCTCCTTCATGAAGCTGTTGGAAAAGGTGCGCCGCCTGGTGCCGGGCATCGCCATCCGCTCCAACTTCATCGTGGGCTTCCCCGGCGAGGATGAGGCCGCCTTCGAGGAGCTGAAGGCCTTCGTGAAGGAGGCCCGCTTCGACCATGTGGGCGCCTTCACCTACAGCCCCGAGGAGGGCACCTCCGCCTTCGGCCTAGGCGATCCGGTTCCGAAGCGCACCAAGGAGGCCCGCAAGAGACGGCTCCTCGAGCTGCAGCAGAAGATCGCCCGGGAGAAGAATCAGGAGAAGGTGGGCCAGGTCATCGAGGTGCTGGTGGAGGGCGCCCACGAAGAGACCGACCTTCTCGTGAAGGGACGCCACGCCGGCCAGGCCCCGGACATCGACGGCAACGTGCTGCTGGTGGACGGCGCCCCCCAAGTGAACACCATCCAGCTGGTGCGCATCGTGAAGGCCCACGCCTATGACCTCATCGGCGAAGTGGAGGAGGGTGGCCTCGAAGCGAGCACGGCAGCCTACGAGACCGCCTTCCGCGCCCGGCAGCAGGCCTAGTCTGGCCTTCCTGGCCTCAACGCCCCGCCGGGTTCCCCACACCTGAGGCTTCCCCGCAGCCCCAGGCGTGACCCGGCAAGGGGTTGAGGCCCATGCAACGACCTCATCGGCGAGGTCGAGGAGGGCCGCCTAGAGGCGAGCACCGCGCCGTACGGGCTGGCCTTCCGGGAGCGACCCCGGCCCTAGCTCAATCAGGTGGCCGCAGGGAACTCAACTCCGGATCCGCCTTCTCCAGGCAGGAGGGACAGATGCCGTGGGTGGCCGAGGCCCCGGTGCGCTGCTGGATGAACACCTCCATCGGCTGCCACGCGCCTTGGTCATCCCGGATCTGGTGGCACCATGCGCAGACGGGCAGCAGCCCCTTCAGCTCCCGCACTTCAGCCATGGAAGCCTGCAGCTGCTGGTTGAGGGACTGCTGGACCAGGACCTCCCGGCGCAGGGCCCCCACGGCCCAGGCGCCGAGCAGGTAGGAGAGTTGCTTGTTCAGCGCATCCCAGAGCCGATACCACTCGGAACTGGCGTACCGCCCGCTCAGGATGACGTGGAGATACCAGCCCACCCCGCAGAATAGGGCCATGGCGAGCCCCTCGCGGGTCCCCCGGCACCAGGTCAGCCAGATCACGGGCACCAGGTAGAAGGCCGAGAAGTCCACCTCGGGCGGCGCCAGGACGTCGACCAGCAGGATCGCCCCGAAGAGCATGAGGGCCACCAGCCAGCCCAGCAGCGGGCTGGTGGTCCTGATCAAGCCCTCGCGAACACCCCACCCCCAGGCCATGGTGAGCCTCCACTCCGATCGGTCGACGGTCCAGGGCGTCATCTTGCCACGGGAGGCCGGTCTTGGGCCGAACAGGCCGCCACTCCTGAAGGTTCCGACCGTCCCCTCCGCGGCGACCCGCCTGGCGCCGGGCTACACTGGCGGCATGCTCCAGTTGGACCGCATCACCCGCGCCTACGAACTCGGCGGCGAACGCGCCGGCGTGTTCGACGTGTCACTGGAAGTGCCGAAGGGCTGCCTGGCGGTGCTTGCCGGCCCCAGCGGCAGCGGCAAGACTACCCTGCTCCAGTTGGCAGGACTGCTGGACGCGCCCGATGAAGGGGAGGTGCGCCTGGCCGGGCAGGCCGTGTCCGCCCTCTCTGAGAAGGACCGGTGCGATCTGCGCCTGCGCCGCCTGGGCTTCGTGTTCCAGGCCTTCAACCTGGTGCCGGTGCTGTCGGCCCTGGAAAACGTCATGCTGCCCCTACAGCTCCGGGGCGTGGCGGAGGCCGAGGCCAAGCCCCGGGCCGAAGCCGCGCTGGAACGCGTGGGCCTCTCGGACCGTGCACACCACCGGCCAAGCCAGCTGAGCGGAGGGCAGCAGCAGCGCGCCGCCATCGCCCGGGACCTGGCGCCCGACCCGCTCCTCGTC
>NZ_JBATQW010000089.1:0-33735 GCF_049292215.1 Geothrix sp.
AGCTGCCCGCGCCGGCGCCCCGGCCGCGGCGCCGGCTCCTAGTCCTGGACATCGACGGGGTCCTCATCGATGCCGACCGCAGCTTCATGGAGGCGGTGGCCCGCACCCTGGCCGAGCTGCGCCCTGCCCTGCCTTGGTCGGATGACACCTACACGGCCTTCAAGCGCCTGGGCGGCTTCAACAACGACTTCCGCCTCGCCGCCGGAGCGCTGGCGCTCGCTGAAACATTCGGTGACGAAGACCTGCAGCCGCGCGTGGAGGGCGCCATTGGCCGTGGCTTTCCCGAGCTCGAAGCCCGCTTCCAGGCCCTCGAACCCGCGGCCCAGGTCGTGGTGCAGAAGCACTACGTCGACACCATCCGCCTGGAGCGCCCCCTCGTGGCACTGCCCGAGCTCCGGGCCACCGGCTGGGATCTCGCCATCCTGACCGGGCGTCCTCCGGAGGAACTCGACCTCGCCTGGCGGGTGCTCGGCTTCCAGCTGACCGCGGTCTGCGATGCCGCGCCCCACCTCCGCAAGCCGGAACCCGCCGGGCTGCTGCAGCTGGCGGACGCCTTCCGCGCGGAGGAAATCGTGTTCGTTGGAGATACTGTGGATGATGCGCGCTGCCTCCAGGCTGCCGCCGAGGTCCGACCCGAACTCTCCTGGCGCTTCGTGGGAGTCGGCCCCGATCGCGCGCGGTTCTGCGGGCCCGACGATGGCCAATCCACCACCCTGCTCGACTTCCTGCCGATGCTGAACCAGGAGCCCTCATGAGGACCGCCAGCCTGCGCCGCGCCACCACCGAGACCGAAGTGGAACTCACGCTCCAGCTGGATGGGGGCGAGGCCCGCATCCACACGGGCCTGGGCTACTTCGACCACATGCTGATGCAGCTGGCGAAGCACGGCGGCTTCGGCCTCGCCATCGAGGCCAAGGGGGACCTGCCCGTGGACAGCCACCACCTCGTCGAGGACGTGGGCCTCTGCCTCGGCGATGCCCTGAAGGAAGCCCTGGGTGAACGCGCGGGCCTGGCCCGGTACGCCCACGCCTACGTCCCCCTCGACGAGGCGCTGGCGAGGGTCGTGGTTGATCTCTCCGGCCGGCCCTGGTGCGAGTTCCAGGCGGATCTGCCCCCCATCATCCTCGGCGATGGCTTCCAGGTGGAGATGGTCCGCGAGTTCTTCGTGGCCCTGGCCATGCGCGGCGGCCTGGCCATTCACGCCGATCTGATCCGTGGTGTGAACACGCACCACAAGGTCGAGGCCCTCTTCAAGGCCCTCGCCCGCGCCCTGCGGCAGGCGACCCGCATCGAGGGTGGAGGGGTGCCCTCCACCAAGGGGACCCTCTCCGCATGAGTGATTCCGGTCTCATCACCCTCATTGACTACGACGCCGGCAACCTGGCCTCCCTGGAAGGCGCCCTGGACCGGCTGGGTCTGCCCTACCGGCGCGCGGCTACTCCCGACCAGGCCGCGCTCGAAGGACCGATCGTGCTGCCGGGCGTGGGCCACTTCGAGGCTGCCCAGCGGTCGCTGCGCGAGCGCGGCTGGTGGCGTGTCCTGCCGAGCTTGGTGGCGGAGGGCCGGCCCCTGCTCGGCATCTGCCTGGGCCTGCAGCTGCTCGCCGAAGGCAGCGAGGAGGCGCCGCGCGCCTCGGGCCTGGGGCTCATCCCCGGCATCGTTCGCCGCCTAGGTCCTGGGGTGAAGGTGCCCCACATGGGCTGGAGCCAGATCCGCCAGCATCGCGCCCACCCGGGCCTGCCCAACCCCGAGGGCGGCTGGCTCTACTTCGTCCACAGCTATGCGCTGGAACCCACGGTGGAGACCATCTACGTGGCCGAGCATGGCCGCCCCTTCGCCGCCGTGGAGGCCCGGGGCAATGTCATGGGCTTTCAGCCTCACCCGGAGAAATCCGGGCGCGCCGGCCTGCTCCTGCTCCAGTCCTCCCTCGCCTGGATGGGCGTGACGGCCCCACAGCCGGAGGTACCATGCAACTGATCCCGAGCCTCGACCTGATGCATGGCCGCCTCGTGCGCCTGCGCCACGGCGATCCGAAGCAGGCCACCTTCTACGACATGGAACCCGAGGACTGGGTCGGCCAGCTGGCGGAGGCCGGCGCCCGGCGCATCCACCTGGTGGACCTGGACGGAGCCTTCGGCCGGCCGCTCCAGGGGCGCTTCACCGGCTTCCCTGTCCGCTTCCCCGAAGTCCAGTTCCAGCTGGGAGGCGGGCTGCGAGACCGGGCCACCATCGAGAGTGTGCTGGACCTTGGCTTCGATGCCGTGGTGGGCACCCTGGCCGTGGAGCAGCCCGCGTCCCTCAAGGGCCTCTCGGGCCATCACGTCATCGCCGCTCTCGATCTCAAGGGCGACCGCATCGTCACCCGGGGCTGGCAGGCCCCCAGCGCCTGCGCGTCCACGGATGTCTTCGAGGCCCTGCTCACCCTCGGCTTCAGCCGTGCCCTGGTGACCGACGTCAGCCGCGACGGCACGCTTGAAGGCCCCGGCATCGAGGCGGCCGCCTGGGTGGCCCGCGAGGGCTTCCTCGTCCAGGCCTCTGGTGGCGTCAAGGAGCTCGGAGACCTCCTGCCCCTCGCCAAGGTCCCGGGCGTGGTGGGGGCCATCAGCGGCAAGGCCCTGATGGAGGGCTTCATCCCCCTGGACGATCCCCGGCTCCGGGCCGCGCTGGAAGGGGGCCTCTGATGCCGGCTAAGCGCATCATCCCCTGCCTCGACGTGAAGGCCGGACGCGTCGTGAAGGGTGTGCAGTTCAAGGATCTCCGGGACCTCGGCCACCCCGTGGACCTGGCCCGGCGCTACGATGCCGAAGGCGCGGACGAGCTGGTCTTCCTGGACATCGCCGCCTCCATCGAGAACCGCGGCACGCGCGAGGCCTGGGTGCGCGAGGTGGCCCACGAGCTGAGCATCCCCTTTACCGTGGGAGGCGGCGTGTCCCGCGTGGAGGACGCCCGGAGCCTGCTGCGGGCCGGCGCGGACAAGGTGGCGGTGAACACAGCGGCGGCGCTGCGCCCCGCCCTGGTCTCCGAGCTGGCCAGTGCCTTCGGCCGGCAGTGCGTGGTCGCCGCAGTGGACGTCAAGCGCGATCCTGCCCTCGGCTGGCGCGTGTATCTGAAGGGCGGCACGGAACCGACGGATCGCTCTGCCCTCGACTGGCTTCAGGAGCTCAGCGAGCTCGGCGCGGGCGAGATCCTGCTCACCTCCATGGACCGCGACGGCACCGGCGAAGGCTTCGACATCCAGCTGCTCGAGCTGGCCTCCCAGCTGCCCATCCCCCTCATCGCCTCCGGCGGCGCGGGTCTGGAGGTCCACTTCCTCGAGGCGCTGGAGCACGGCGCGGACGCCGTGCTGGCGGCCACGCTGTTCCACGAGGGCATCCTGCCCATCTCCCGCCTGAAAGCCTACCTGGCCCAGAACGACATCTCCGTGCGGATCTGACATGAACCCAGACACCCTCCGATTCGACTCCGACGGCCTCATCCCCGGCATCGTGCAGGACCGCGCGGGCACGATCCGCATGGTGGCCTGGCTCAACCAGGAAGCCCTGCGGCTCACCCTCGAGACGGGCTACGTTACCTTCTGGAGCCGCTCCCGGCAGGTCCTCTGGACCAAGGGCGAGAGCAGCGGGAACCGGCTGAAGCTCATCCAGATCCGGCCGGATTGCGATGCGGACGCCCTGCTCATCCTGGCGGATCCCGAAGGCCCCAGCTGCCACCGGGGCACCGAGAGCTGCTTCGACGCCGACTCTGAAGGAGGCGATCCCTGGCCCGCGGCCCTGCCCTGGCTGGGCCGCCTGGAGGCGCTGCTGAAGTCCCGGAAGGCCGCCGCCTCCCTGGACGGCAGCTACACCCAGAAGCTCTTCGCCCAGGGCGTGGACCGCATCGCCAAGAAGGTCGTGGAGGAGGCCGGCGAGGTCATCCTCGCCGCCAAGAACGACGACCGCGAGGCCTTCCTGGGGGAGGCCGCCGACCTGCTCTTCCACCTGGACCTGCTGCTGGTGGAGCGGGGGGCCAGCCTCCTCGAGGTGGTGGAAGTGCTGCACGGCCGCCACGCCGGGCGCGCCGGAGGGCCCGACTGATGCCGGTCCGCACGCCCCACTTCCCCGATCTGCTCTTCGGCTCCGCCGCGCGGCTTCGCCGCTGGGAGGCCGCCCTCATGGGCCTGCTCGCAGCCCAGGGCTACCGTGAGCTTCATCCATCCCTGGTCTTGCGCGAAGCCATCCCGGATGGCGCCCTGCGCTTCTTCGACGGTGACGAGCTCGTGGCCCTACGCTGGGATTTCACGGTGGCCCTGGCAGGGCTTCTGGCCCGGGGGTTCGCGGCACCGCCGGACCGTGTGGCCTACGCGGGCGCCGTGTTCCGTCGGCCCGTCCAGCCCTGGGAGGCCGTGGAGCGCTTCGAGGTGGGCTGTGAGCGCATCCAGCCCGAAGGCGAATCCTCCGCCGAGGCTGATGTGGAACTGGCCCGGCTTCTGATGGCCATTCCAGGCGCTCTGGGGCTGAAGAGTGCCATCCTCCACTTGGGCCATGCCGCCCTTGTGCGTCGCCCCCTGGAAGCGGAGGGGTTGTTCGGGGGCCTGGCCGACGAGGTGGTGGCGGCCCTCTCCCGGCGCGCGCCCCACCGAGTTCACGAGGTGCTGAAGGGCCATCCCTCGGGCGCGAGGCTCACCGCCCATGCCGAGGCCCTGCTCTCCGAGCTGGACGGCCCGGGAACCCTCGGCGCCCTGAGTGTCAGCCCCTACGCCCACCTCCTGGAGGGCGAGCGGGAGCACATGGACCGGGCCCTGAAGGCCCTGCTGCCCATCCTCCCGGCCAACCTGGAGCTGCGCGTGGACCTGGCCGATGTGGCGGGACTGGGCTTCTACACCGGCCCCACCCTGAGGCTCTGGGCTCCGGGCGCCCAGCAGGAGCTGGCTGCGGGTGGCCGCTACGACCGCCTCTTTCCCGACCTCGGGCGGCCCTGGCAGGCGGCGGGCTTCTGCGTGCGGCTGTCGCGCCTGCTCGACCTCGCCGAGACCCGCCCCGACCTCTTCGAGCCCCTGCCATGACCATCTCCACGCTCCTCATCGCCTTCCCCAAAGGCCGCCTCGGCGACGAGCTGGTCCCGAAGCTCGCGGGCACGCCCCTGGCCCTCGATGTCGAAGCCCTGAAGTCCCGGGTGTTGCGCATCCCCACCGCCACCCCCGGCGTCGCCGCGCTCCTGCTCAAGGGCGCTGACCTGCCCCGCTACGTGGCCGCCGGCGTGGCCTCGCTGGGCATCGTGGGCTCGGACACCCTGGACGAGATGGACATGGACTTGCTGGAGCTGGCCGACCTGGGCTTCGGTGCCTGCCGGCTCTCGCTTTGCGCGCAGACTGGGGTCACCCTGGATGCGCTCCGCGCCAAGCCCCACCTGCGCCTGGCCACCAAGTTCCCCAGGGCCACCGAGGCTTGGCTCACCCGGGAAGGGCTCACGGCCGAGCTGGTGCCCCTCAGCAGCAGTGCGGAGCTGGCGCCCCTGCTGGGGCTGGCGGACGCCATCGTGGACCTGGTCCAGACCGGCGGCACCCTCAGGGCCCACGGCCTGGTGGAGACCGCCGTGCTCGGCCACTCCTCCGCCCGCCTCGTGGCCGCCCGCGGCGCCTACCTCAGCGAACCCGGGCGCATCAGGCCCCTGGCGGAGGCACTTATCAGCGCGCTGCGCTAGGCCGGAACCTGCCCGTAGATGTTGTCCCGCTGCCAGGGTTCATAGCCGGCGGCAGTGATCATGCGGGTCATCTCGTCCCTGTTCACGCTGTAGCAGGTGCCTGCGGCGCTGACGACGTTCTCCTCGAGCATGAGGCTACCCATGTCGTCGCAGCCGTAGTGCAGTGCCAGCTGCCCGGTCTTGCGGCCCATGGTGACCCAGCTGCTCTGGATGTGCGCGAAGTTGTCCAGGAAGATGCGGGCGATGGCGATGGTGCGGAGGTATTCGACGTCGGTGGGCTTGGGCACCTTGCCTTCCCAGGGCGTATGGCCGCTCTGGAAGGGCCAGGCGGCGAAGGCCGTGTAGCCGCCGCCGTTGTTGCGAGCCAGGGCCCGGTCCTGCTGGTCACGGAGGGCCTCGAAGTGCTCAATGCGCTCGGCCAGGGTCTCCGTGATGCCGAACATCATGGTGCCCGTGGTCTTCACACCCTCTTGGTGGGCGGCCTCCATGACCTCCAGCCATTTTTCGCGGCCACCCTTCAGGGGCGCGATCTTCTTGCGGATGCGGTCCACCAGGATCTCCGCGCCGCCGCCGGGAATGGAGCCCAGGCCCGCCTCGCGCAGGTCGGCGATGGTCTTGCCCAGGGTCTGGTCACTGAGCTTGGCCATCATCTGGATCTCCACCGGTGAGAAGCCGTGGACCCAGATGCCCAGGTCGTGGTGAAGGTAGCGCACCAGGTCCAGGTAGTAGTCCCAGGGCAGGTCGGGATTCACGCCGCCCTGCAGCAGGAAGCCGGTGCCGCCGATGGCTTTCGTCTCCTCGGCCTTCTGCTTCAGCTGTTCCCTCGTGAGCACGTAGCCGCGGGTGTCACCGGGCTTGTGGTAGAAGGCGCAGAAGGTGCAATAGACGTTGCAGACGTCCGTGTAGTTCACGTTGCGGTCGATGACGTAGCTGACGCGGCGCGGATCGTTGTGGCGGTCGCGGGCGGCCGTGGCCGCCACGGCCAGATCCGGCAACTCCGCGCTTTCAGAGAGCACGAGCGCCTCGGCGGCGGAAATCCGCCGACCCTGTAGCACGCCATGCAGGATGTCCTCCGGCGTCACGAGGGCCTTGAGCATGTCTAGACCCTGTACCCCATCACCTGGAGGCACCGCCGGCAGACGCAGTCCTGGCCTTCCACGCCGTGCTGGAAGTGCTCCAGGGTGTAGGCGCAGCGGCACTTCTCGCAGATCTGGGTGGGATCGGTGCAGGTCTTGGGGGCGTAGAGATGCGTGGGATCAGGCATGGCGGACTCCGGACCTCCAAGAATACCAAAGGCGGCCCCGAAGGGCCGCCTTTGGTGAAGATGGGACGACTATTCCTCGACGGCCCCGGCCTTGGCGCTTTCGTGCGGGCGGGTGTTCCGCTTGTCCTGGTGCTTGTGGGCCTGCGCCTCCAACTTGTCCACGGCCTGGGTGATGCTGGCATACATGTCATCGGTGGTGGCAGAGGCCACGAAGGCGCTGGCACGCGTCTTCAGGGTGATCTCGGCCTCGTGGCGGTGCTTCTCCACGCTCAGGATCACGTGGACGTCGATGATGTCGTCCAGGTAGGTGGCCATCTTATCCAGCCGCTCCTTCGTGAGTTGCTTCAGGGGCTCGGTGAGCTCCATGTGGCGGCCGGTGTAGTTGACCTTCATGGGGTACTCCTGAAAGGGGCCGGTCGGCCCGGGATTTTGGGGATCCGGCCCTGTTATCGGCGCCGGCGCTGGGAAGCTGGAGGAATTTTCAGTTCCTCCCGGTACTTGTTCACGGTGCGACGGGCCACCTTGATGCCGTCCCGCTCCAGCAGGCTCGCGATGGCCTCGTCGGACAGGGGCTTGGCGATATCTTCCGCCTGCACGAAGGCCTTGATCCGGTGCTTCACGACCGTGGCCGACACGTCGGAATCCTTGGGTCGGGCCGAGAAGAAATAGTTCAGGTCGAAGAGCCCCTGGGGCGTGTGGATGGTCTTGGCCTTCACCACGCGGCTGATGGTGCTCTCATGGAAGCCCGTGGCCTCCGCCACATCCCGCAGCACCATGGGGCGCAGCCGCTCGATGCCGTGCTCGATGAACTCCTTCTGGAGCTCCACGATCTGCGCCGACACGCGCAGCACCGTCCGGTTGCGATCCTCCACGCCGCGGATGAAGTCCCGGGCGCTGCGGAAGCGCTCGCGGATGAAGTCCTTGTCGCACTTGGCCTCGCTGGAGGCCATGAAGCGCGGATACTCGCCGTTCACGCGCAGGCGCGGCAGGCCCTCGTCATTGAGGTAGACCTTCCAGTGGCCATCTTCCCCCTTGAGCACCACCACATCGGGCTTCACCACGCGCTCCCCATCGGGGTCGAAGGCCCGGCCGGGCGAGGGGTTGAGGTGCTTGAGCTGTTCCATGGCCATGCCCAGTTCCTCTTCCGTGCAACCCAGGGCCCGGCGCAGCTTGGCACTGTCCCGCTGGGAGAGGAGCTCTGTGAAGTCCTGGATGATGCGAACCGCCAGGTCGTCGGGCTCGGCTCCGGCATGTCGAAGCTGCAGCAGGAGGCATTCCTGCACCGTGAAGCACCCCACCCCTGAGGGATCGAATTCCTGCAGCACGTCCAGGGCCGCACGCAGGGCCTCCTCGGTCACACCCAGATCGGCAGCCAGCTTGGCGGGCGTGGCCTCGAGGGAGGGCTGGTCCGGATCCATGCGGATGAACCCCTTGGGATCAAGCCGGTCGATGAGCCGCTCCACCAGCGGCGCGCGGGGATCCCCATGTTCCAGGGTTTCGTAGAGCTGCCCGACCAGATGATCCTGGAGGGACTCGAAGGCGCTCAGCCGATCCTCCCAGGAGAGGCGGTCCTCCTCCGGCAGGTTGCTGGTGCGCGGCAGATCCTGGTCCCAGCTGTTCTCAGCGCCGAGCTCAGTCTCCTGCACCTGGGCCACGCCTTCTTCAGTAAAGCGCTCCAGGTCTCCCTCGGGATTCATCTCGCCGGCGGCGTCTAGGATTGGGCCAAGATCCACAGTGTCCACCCCTTCCGGAAGTTCCACGGGATCGGCCATCTGCTCCGCGGAGCCTTCGGTCACATCGGAGTCGCGGCCCTCCTCGATGGCCTCGAGGGTCGGCACCTCGTCGCTGTCGTCGGCCAGCTCCAGGAGGGGATTCTCCTCGAGCTCCCGCTCGATGGTCTGGGACAGCTCCTGGAGGTTCATCTGCCACAGCTTGAGCTTCAGCTGCATGGCGGGCGTCAACGCCAGGGTCTGGCTCTGGGCCAGGCGTTGGGAGAGGAAGGGACCGGCTGCCATCAGTCCAGCCTGAACCGGTCGCCCAGGTAGACCCGGCGGATGTCCGGATCCTCTGCAATTTCGCTGGGCAGGCCGTTCTTCATGATCATCCCGTCCGCCAAGATATAGGCCCGGTCGGCGATCTGCAAGGTCTCCCGGACATTGTGGTCGGTGATGAGCACGCCGATGCCTCGCGCCTTGAGGTCGCCGATGAGGCCCTGGATCTCCAGCACGGATTTCGGATCCACGCCGGCAAAGGGCTCGTCCAGCAGCATGATGCGGGGTTCGGTCACCAAGGCCCGCGCCAGCTCGCAGCGCCGCCGCTCACCGCCCGAGAGGCTCATGCCGAGGGTGTCGCGCACTTTTTCGAGGTGAAACTCCCCCAGCAGGCGCTCGCAGCGGGCCTTCTGCTCGGCCTTCGGGATGGGCTGAAGCTCGCCTAGGGCCAGGAGGTTCTCCCACACCGTGAGGCCCCGGAACACGCTGGCCTCCTGGGCCAGGTAGCCGATGCCCAGCCGGGCCCGGCGGTGCATGGGCAGCGCGGTCACATCCTGGCCCAGCCAGCGGATGGTCCCCCGATCGGGAGCCTCCACACCCACTACCATGTAAAAGGTGGTGGTCTTGCCCGCGCCGTTGGGTCCCAGGAGACCCACCACCTCGCCCATGCCCACGCAGAGGCTCACGTCCCGCACCACGGTGCGGTCGCCGTAGCGCTTCTGCAGGTTCACTGCCTCAAGGCAGGGGATGGATTCAGTCATGGTTCTATCAGAACATACGAGGGCTCACTTTGGCCCGGGGGCCTCCGGGAGTGTCCGCAGTCCACCGCGCCGGCGGTTTCAGCGCACGGCCCGTCCCGGGGTGTGTGGAGCCTTGACGGCCTCCAGGACCTCCTCGAGCACCCTCAGCTCACCCAGGGCCCCTTCGAGCCGTCCCAGGACCGTCTTGAGCCCCTCCTCGGCCCAGGCCAGGTTCTGCCGCTGGGCAGCGGTGGGCAGCTGGGTGGTGCCCCAGACACTGCCCGTGACGTCCCCGATCCGACCGAGGATGCCGGGGGCGGTGGGCTCCTGGTAGCGGGCCACGGTGGCATCCCCGCTGAGCAGATCGCGCAGGGCTTGGAACTCGCCCTGAAGGCCGCGGGCTCTGCCCAGGTTCTCCGGGGCCACCGCGGGCGTTTCGACCAGGGCCTTGCGCACGACGCCAAGGCGGGCCTGGGCCTCGGACAGACGCTCGGAGGTGCCCATGGCCCGTCGCTGGGCGTCCCCCATGCGGGCGCAGAAGGCGCTGAATTCAAGCCACTGGGCGGGGGTCAGCCGGTCGGCGTCCAGGGGCCTGACCTCGAAGGGCACCGGGCCGGCCACCGGCCGCAGGACACCGTCGATCTGGAGGGCCAGCGTCGCCTGGTAGCGGCCCGGAGCCGCAAGGGCCCCGTGCGCTCCATAGTCCCAGGGATCCCGTTCGTCCGACTGCTTCAGCCGGATCGGGGCGGGGCTTTGAAACCGGAGGTCCCAGGTCAGTCGATGGAGGCCCTGCTCGGTGTCGCCGGGGATGCGACGCACCACCTGGCCATCGGCTCCACTGATGGTCAGCAGGGCCGCGAGCGGTGCTTCCCGGTCTTCCGCCCGCAGGTCGTCCCAGGAGGGGATGGCCGGATCCTGGCCGGCCTTGGCGGCCTCCTTCTCCCTGCTCTGGCGCTGCTTCTTCAGGGAGGTCACCGGGGCCTTCAGGTGGTAGGTGAACACCGCGCCGAAGGGCGGATTGGGCGAGAGGAAGAGTGAATCCCCCTGGAAGGATTTCCCCGGGCCACCGAAGGGGACGGCTGGCACGTAGGCCAGCGCCGGGCGAAGCCCGAAGAGATGGGCCTCCCGCTCCAGCAGCTCCGCCCGGGCCTCCCGCAGGGGGGTCAGGTCGTCCAGCACGAAGAAGCCCCGGCCGAATGTGGCCACCACCAGATCGCCCTCCCGGGTCTGGATGGCCAGATCCTTCACCGCGATGGTGGGCAGCTTGGCGAACTTCGACCAGGACCGCCCGGCATCCAGGCTGAAGAAGAGGCCGAATTCCGTGCCGCAGTAGAGGAGGCCCTCCCGGGCCGGGTCTTCGCGGAGGGTGTAAACGCTGCCCCGTGCCGGCAGACCGGCAGAGATGGCTTCCCAGGTGCGCCCGCGGTCCCGGGAGCGCAGCAGGTAGGGGCGGAAATCTCCGGCCTTGTGGTTGTCGAAGGCGGCGTAGATGGTCCCGGCGTGATGCGGGCTCGCTGAGAGGCAGGAGACATAGGTGAGCTCGGGAACGCCGGGAAAACGGTCCACCTTGCGCCAGGCCTTGCCGCCATCCTCGCTGATCTGGAGGAGGCCATCATCCGTCCCCACGTAGAGCATGCCCTCGGCCTTGGGGCTCTCGGTGAGCGCAACGATGTTCCCGAAGAAGCTGGTGGAAGTGTTCCGGGCCACCGCGTCCACGCTCCACACACGATCCATGATCTTCAGGCGGCTGCGGTCGATCCTGCGAGTGAGGTCGGGACTCACCGCGGACCAGCTGCTCCCCCGGTCGTCGCTGCGGAAGAGCTTCTGCGCGGCAAAATAGAGCCGCTTCCCGTTGTGCGGGCTGAGCATCATCGGCGCATCCCAGTTCCAGCGGAAGGGTTCCTCCCCGGGCGCAGGCTGGGGCTGGATGTCCACCCGCTCGCCGGTACGGCGGTCGAAGCGGACCAGCCCACCGTACTGGCTCTCCGAATACACCGTGTCAGGGTCGTCCGGATCCACCTGGCTGTAGAAGCCGTCCCCGCCCTGGGTGACGAACCAGTCGGAGGCCGTGGAGCCGTGCAGGTTTCGCGTGCGGCTCGGACCACCCAGCGTGAAGTTGTCCTGGGTGCCGCCATAGATGGTGTAGAACGGTCGTGCCTGGTCGACAGCCACCCGGTAGAACTGGATGATCGGCAGGTTGGCCTTGAACTCCCAGGTGGCGCCGCGGTCGCGACTTTCGTAGACGCCGCCATCGCATCCGGAGATGAGGTGGGCCGTGTTGGAGGGATCGATCCAGAGCGCGTGGTTGTCAACGTGCTTGAAGGTCTCGCCCACCCGGCGCCAGGTCTTACCGCCGTCCTCGGTCACCTGCATCCAGGTGTCCATGGCGTAGACGCGTTTCGGGTCCTTCGGATCGCAGAAGAGCTCCTGGTAGTACTGGGCGCTCCCAGAAACCTGCGGGTTGCGCCGCTCCCAGGTCTGGCCCCCGTCGGTGCTGCGGAAGAACCCGCCCGCCTTGTTGGCAGCTTCGATGGTGGCGTACACCGTGTCGGGCTCGCCTTCCGGAATGGCCAGACCGATGCGCCCCATGTCCTCCTTGGGCAGTCCCTCCTTCAGCCGGGTCCAGGTCTGGCCGCCATCGGTGCTCTTGTGGATCGCGCACCCCGGGCCCCCATTCACCATCCCCCACACGTGGCGGCGGCGCTGATAGGTGGCCGCGAAAAGCACGTCAGGGTTGCGCGGGTCCATCACCACATCCGTCACACCGGTGTGGGCGTCCACGGTGAGCACATGCTTCCAGGACTTCCCGCCATCGGTGGACTTGTAGAGGCCCCGGTCGCCGCCCTCCTTCCAGAGGGGTCCCTGGGCGGCCACGAAAACCACTTGGCTGTTCCGCGGATCCACCAGGATCTTGCCGATGTGCTCGCTGGCCTGGAGGCCCATGTTCTCCCAGCTCTTCCCGCCATCCTGGCTGCGGTAGACGCCATCGCCATACGCCACGGAGCGCTGGGAGTTGTTCTCTCCCGTGCCCACCCAGATCGTGTGGGGGTTGCGTGGGTCGATGGTCACGCAGCCGATGGAGAAGGAGGGCTCCTTGTCGAACAGGGGCGTCCAGGTGGTGCCGCCGTTCTGGGTCTTCCACAGCCCGCCGGAGGCAACGGCTACGTACCAGGTGTCCGGTTGGCGCGGATCGATGGCGATGTCCCCCACGCGGCCCGAGGTGACAGCCGGTCCCAGGTTACGAAAGGGCAATGCGCCTAGCGGCGATTCCTTGGGGGCCGAAACCTCGTCCCTGGCCTTGGGAACCCCACTGACCACGGGGGTGGCCACGAGGAGACAGACCAAAGGTGCAAAAGAACGAAACCGGAGCATGGTGCCTCCTAATACGAGGTTACTCCCCCGATGATGCCCCATATTCGAGAGGGCGTCACCAGCCTGAGCCCGCCCCCTTGCCCCGCACGCGTCCCTGCCACTTGACCGTCTGGGTTTCAGGCTCCAGCTCAAGCGCCTCGCCCTGCCCCTCTCCCAGCCGACCCCGGAGGGACACGGAGCCCTTCGCCTGCACTACCTTCACCGAGCGATCGGCACCCAGGGTCACGACCACGGTGTCCGCGGCCAGCCGCCAGCCCTGCCCCTGGCACTCGACGCCGCCGCTGAGGGTGATTTTCTGGACCTCGCTCTGACCCCGCTCGGCCCGCAGGAAGAGGTCGCCATCCGCCGCCGCGAGGGCCCCGCTCAGGCCCTCTGGGAAGTTCACCTGCTCCCCCTTGCGGAGGATGCGGGAACCGGAGAGCCGCTCCCGGAGCCTGGTCCAGGCAGCAGGCCGGCCGGTCAGCGTCCAGAGAGCGTCTTCCCAGACCAGCTTGGCCCCCCGCAGGCTGCCGCCCGAGAACAGGTTGACCTGGACGGGCCCCTCGATGGTCCAGGAGCGGGGATCGCCATGACCGGCACCTCCCGTGAACGTGCCGTCCTCACCCCGGCCCACCACCGGCCCCTGGAGCGTCCAGCGACGCGTGGCCCGCTCCACCTGGATCCGGGGTGAGGAGAGGGTGCGCCGGCCCCAGGTGAGAAGGGCCTGCCCCTCCGCCACGGCATGGCCCACCGGTAGGGATTCGGGGAGATCCTTGCCGGCAGCCTC
Source organism: Geothrix sp. (assembly GCF_049292215.1). Taxonomy (GTDB): domain Bacteria; phylum Acidobacteriota; class Holophagae; order Holophagales; family Holophagaceae; genus Geothrix. The sequence continues at coordinate 13,813 of NZ_JBATQW010000089.1, forward strand.
CCGCATGAAGACCCGCGGCGCCTTCAGGGTGAGGCGCTGGCCGTCCACCGGCTGGTCCCAGACCACACTGCCCTCCAGTCGCAGGCCTGCGGGAGTCCATCGGGCCCCGTCGGTGCTGAGTTGTTCCTCTCCGGCTCCCAGGGTCCGCCGGGCCCGGAAGGTCCTGAACTCCACCTGCTGGAAGCTCGAGCCGGGCTGGGGCCTGGGGGCCCGGCCACCCTGGGCTTCGCCGCGCCAGCCATCGGCCCGCTCAAAGGACAGGGGCCCGGGCCAGGTGACGGTGTCCGGGGACAGATCCGCCACGGAGGCCTGCAGGGAGCCCTCGCTCAGCCTGGCTCTCACGCCCTCCAGGTGGCCGGTCTGGAAGCCAGGCGTCGTCCAAAGGCGCTCTGCATCCATGGCCTGGAGGGTCGGTGCTGCCGGTCCGCCGACGGGGGCCTGCCACCGCACGGGGCCATGCTCCACGCGCAGCTTTCCGTCCGTCTCGCGCCGCCAACCCGCCGGCAGGTTCCAGAGCCCCCGGGAGGCCCCTTCCATGGACTCCCAGCGGAGGGGCGCCAGTCCCTCCCATTCACCACCATTCCAGCGGAGGGCCGGTCCCTCGCTCTCGATGCGGCCCTTGCCCAGAGGAACCGTGGTTCCGGGCTGGGCCACGCCCAAATCCATGGGCCCCTGGAGGGTCCACACACCTGCCTGCCGCCGCGCCTTGGGCGAGAGCAGGCGCCACTGCCCAGCCTGCTCTTCGAGGCGGCCGGTCACGTGCTCCAGGAGGAGGTCCTGTTCGGAGCCCGAGATGGCCTTGTAGGAGAGCACCATGCGATTCGGGCCCAGCTGTTCGGTGAGGGTCCCCTTCGTGCCGCGGGTGCCTTCTCCGAAGAGCGCATCACCTCCCACGGTCCGGCCGGGCATCCCCTCGCTGCCTTTGGTCAGGAAATGGAGTGTGAGCCCCAGGGTGCCGGCCACCAGGCACCAGCCCAGGCGCCGCCACAGGGGGTGGCGGGCGGGCGGGAGGTCCTGCAGCAGGGCGGAACCCTTCACGGCAGCGCCTCCCCGAGGACCGAGTCCACCAGCCAGGAGCGCCCCCAGCGGGCGCTGCCCTGGGGTGAGGCAGCCACGCAGAGCCGCTGACCCACGCGGGGCTGGCTGGGTCGCTCGTGGTTGGCGAACCAGGTGAGGGGATCGGGCAGGTCGGCCAGCCTCAGCTTCCAGTGGTCTGCACTGAAGACGGCTGACGACGCGACAGTGCCTTCGAGCCGGCTCAAAGGCGGCGCGAAGCCCTGGCCGAAGGGCTCCAGGCGGGCCAGATCGGCATCTCTAGGCAGGTCGTCGGGCCCACCATCCAGCAGCAGCGCGGGTCGTTCCCGCCCTTCGGCCTGGAGGGCCGCGCCCCGCTGGAGAGCCTGCAGCACGAAGGGGAACCGGGAAGCCTCGAAGCTCAGTCCGGCCGCCACGCGGTGGCCACCGCCACCCAGGATGAAGGGCTGGGCGAGGGCCAGCAGCTCGCCCAGGTCGTAGCCTTCCGGCGCCCGCAGGCTGCAGTGGGCCACACCGTCGAGGACCATGCAGACGCCCGCGGGACGGCCGGTGACACGCATGCGGTGGCCCGCCACGATGCCGATGACGCCCTTGTGGGCCGCCGCATCCAGCACCAGATCGAAGGGCGCCTCCGAGGGCGCCGGCAGGCGCTCAGCCACCTCCTGCTGAATCGCCCGGCGCTCGAGGTTGAGCGCTTCAACCCGCGCCATGAGCAGATCAGCCTCTCCGGGATCCTTGGTCAGCAGCAGACGAACGGCATCCTCGGCCCCGCCCATGCGGCCCACGGCGTTGAGCCGCGGCGCCAGGCCGAAGGCGATGTCCTGGGCGCCGATGACGCCCTCCTTCTTCGCGGCCTTCAGCAGGGCGGCCAGCCCGGGCCCGTTCCTCGTACCGAGCGAGTCCAGGCCCCGGCGCACGAGTAGGGCGTTCTCCCCGATCAGCGGCATCACGTCGGCCACGGTGCCGATGGCCACCAGCTTGAGCAGACCGTCCAGGAAAGCCGCGTCCGCACCCGCCGGATGGGGAACCGCGCCAAGCAGGGCCTGGGCCAGCTTGAAGGCCACGCCGACGCCCGCGAGGAACCGGTTGCCGTAGTCCCCAAGGTTGGGATGCACCACCGCGCGGGCCGGCGGCAACTCCGCACCCAGGGCGTGGTGGTCCGTGATCACCCAGTCGAGGCCCAGCTCACGACTCGCGTGCACCTCGGCCACGCTGCGCACGCCGCAATCCACGGAGATGAGCAGGGCCGGCTCGCGGGTGGCCTTCAGCTCCTGGATGCAGTCCAGGTGGAGCCCATAGCCATCGGAGAAGCGGTTGGGAATAAAGAAGGAGGCCTCGGCTCCGAGCCGCTCCAGGGTGCGCATCAGCAGCGCGGTGGCGGTGACGCCATCCACGTCGTAGTCGCCGTAAACCACGATGCGCTCGCGGCCTTCGATGGCCTTGCGGATGCGCGCCACGGCCTCGTCCACGCCAGGCAACAGGTGCGGGTCCGTACTGCGTGCCCAGGAGGGATCCAGCCGCCAGGACAAAGCCTCGGGCCGGTCCACGCCCCGCAGCCAAGCCAACCGAGCCAGCTTGGGATCAATGCCCCAGGCGGCAGCCATCGCCATCCAGGGCGCCGGTCCCGCCGGAATTTCCCGGCGAAGGCGCCACGGCAGCGCCTTCATGTCAGACCACGCTGCCCATGCGGGCGAACTTCTGGTAGCGCTCCTCCACCAGCTGATCCGCCGACAGCTCGGACAGCTCCGAGAAGGCCTCGATGATGGAATCCTTCAGGGCCACGGCAGCGGCATCGAAGTTCGAGTGGGCGCCACCCAGGGGTTCCTTCACGATGCCATCGATGACGCCCAGTTCCAGCAGGTGCGGGGCCGTGAGCTTGAGGGCCGCCGCAGCCTTCGGGGCCTGGCTGGCGTCCTTCCACAGGATGGAGGCGCAGCCTTCGGGCGAGATCACCGAGTAGATCGCGTTCTCCATCATGAGCACGCGGTCGGCCACCCCCAGGGCCAGGGCCCCACCGCTGCCGCCCTCACCGATGACCACGGCCACCACGGGCACTTCGAGCTTGGCCATCTCCAGCAGGTTCCGGGCGATGGCTTCGGCCTGGCCGCGCTCCTCGGCATCCACGCCGGGATAGGCGCCGGGCGTGTCGATGAGGCAGAGGATGGGCCGCTGGAACTTCTCCGCCAGCTTCATGAGGCGCAGGGCCTTGCGGTAGCCCTCGGGCTTGGGCATGCCGAAGTTCCGGAGGATCTTCTGTTTCGTGTCCCGGCCCTTCTGCTGGCCGATGACCATGACTGGGTTGCCTTCGATCCAGCCGAAGCCCGCGACGATGGCGGCATCATCACCGAAGCGCCGGTCCCCGTGCAGTTCCTCGAAACGCTCACAGATGCGCTCGATGTAGTCGAGGGTGTAGGGGCGCTTGGGATGCCGTGCCAGCTGGGCCCGCTGCCAGTCGGTCAGGTTCGTGAACAGGTCGGCCTTCAGCTTGTCGAGCTTCTTTTCCAGCTTCTCCCGCTCCTTGGTCTGGGAAGGGTCCATCTCCATGGCCCGGATCTGGGCCTCCAGCTCCAGCACCGGCTTTTCCAGCTGGGACAGATCCATGGCCTGTTCGGGGGACGCGTCTTTCATGCAACCTCTGGCTTGGTCGTTCGAGGATCCAGTGTAGAAGGCCGGACCGGGAATGGATAGGGCGCGCTGACCTCAGGTAGGACCCGCCGCGGACCATTCAGGTTCCTGCCATCCCGGGGGTGGGGCACAATGCCCCATCGAGGTGCTTCCCTGGCTTACCACCCCTTTCCCCTCCTGGGCCTCAGCGGCGGTATCGCGGCCGGCAAGTCCTTTGTCGCCTCCACACTCCAGGCCATGGGCTGGGTGCTCATCGATGCGGATGCCCTGGCACGGGAAGTGGTGGCGGTTGGCAGCGATGGCCTGGTGGAGGTCACCCGCGCCTTCGGGCCTTCAAGCCTCGGGCCTGACGGCACCCTGGATCGGGTCTGGATGGCAGCCTGTGTGTTCGCTGACGATGCCGCCCGGGCCCGGCTCAACAGAATCCTCCACCCCCGGATCGAGGCCCGGCTGGAAGCTCGGCTGGGCGGACTTCCCCCGGAGACCCGGGGCGCCATCCTCGACGCGGCCCTCTGGGTGGAGCGCGGGAGGGCCCACCACTTCGATGCGTTCTGGGTGGTGGATGCCCCGGAGGCGCTCCGGCTGGAGCGTTTGATGGCCCGGGACGGCCTGACCCGGGCTGCCGCCCTGGGGCGCCTGCGGGCCCAGGCCACGGCCTCCGAACGGGCCCTGCACGCCGATCTGGTGATCCCCAACGACGGGAGGGATCTGTCCGTGCTTCTCGCCAGGGCTGAAGCAGCGCTTCTGGCAGACTGGAAAGTCCGCCGCACGCGGACTTGGAGACCGGACATGCCTGCACCCTTCAGCGCCAGTGAGCTGCGCCTGGTACTAGCCGATCTGCTCAGCCATGGGGGTGACTACGGCGAAGTGTATGTGGAGCGCCGTCGGGCCCACGCCCTCGGCATGGAGGATGGTCGCATGGAGGATGTGCTGGCCTCAGAGACCTTCGGGGCCAGCCTGCGCCTGATCGAAGGCGAGACCACGCGCTTCGCCGACCTCATCGCCCCTACCCTTGAAGAGCTGTGCGAATCCGCCCGAACCCTGGCCGCCCCCGGAAACGGTCCCGCCGCGGCCATTCCCACCCTGGTGGCCCAGCGCTTCCCGACGCCCAGTCCCGTGGTCCAGGATCCCGTGCAGGTGCCTCTGACCGACAAGGTGGCCCTGGTGCGCCGCGCGGAATCCATCGCCCGCGACCGCGCGGAGGCCCTCCGCCCCGGCGCCCTGAGGCAGGTTTCCGTGGGCTACGGCGACAGCACCCAGCGCGTGTGGATCGCCGCGGCCGAATGCGAGGTCGGCGTCTGGTCCGGCCGCATCACCGAAGACCACCGCACCCAGGTGGTGCTGCGGGCCAATGTCACCGCGGGCGACGACACCCAGCTCCAGACCGGCTACCAGCCCCTGGGTGAGACGCGGGGTTTCGAGCTGTTCACCGATGAGGCCGTCACGGGCATGGTCCACGAGGCCGTGCGCCTGGCCATCCAGGCCCTGGACGCCCAGCCTGCACCCGCCGGCACCTTCCCCGTGGTGCTCAGCAGCAGCGCCGGCGGCACCATGATCCACGAGGCCTGTGGTCACGGCTTGGAAGCAGACCTCGCCTTGGCGGGCATGAGCTCCTTCGCGGGCAAGCTGGGTCAGCAGGTGGCCGCCGAGGGCGTGACCATCATCGATGACGGCACCCTTCCCCACAAGCGCGGCAGCCAGGCCATCGATGACGAGGGCAACCCCGTGAGCCGCGTGGTGCTCATCGAGAACGGCGTCCTCAAGGCCTACCTCCAATCACGGAAGACCGCACGAAAAATGGACACCGAACCCACCGGGAATGGCCGCAGGGAGAGCTATCGCCACCTCCCCATCCCCCGCATGCGGAACACCTTCCTCGCCGCCGGCAGCGAGCCCCCCGAAGCCATCCTCCGGGACCTGGACCGGGGTCTCCTCGTCAAGCACATGGGCGGCGGCCAGGTGGACACCGTCACCGGCAACTTCGTATTCCAGGTGACCGAAGGCTACTGGGTGGAGAACGGAGTCGCCTTGTACCCGGTGAAGAACGCCACCCTCAGCGGCTGCGGACCCGAGGTGTTGAAGGGTCTCACCCGCATCGGGAACGACCTGCACCACTTCGACATCGGCACCTGCGGCAAGGACGGTCAGGGCGTGCCGGTCAGCGATGCCCTCCCCACCATCCTCTGCCCCGCCCTCGTGGTCGGCGGTACCGCTGAACCTCTGCCGAGCGTGATCTAGATGAGCGACTTCCCGACTTTCATTCCGGAATCGCTCGAGACACGCCTCCTGGATGGCATCCAGCACGCCCTCGCCCTGGGTGCCGAAGGGGCCGAGGCGTTCACCTCCGTCTCCCGCTCCCGCAAGGCCAAGGTGCAGAACGGCGCACTGGAGGACCTCAGCGTCAGCAAGCGGGGCGGCCTCGGTGTGCGCGTGATCCGGGCGGGCCACAAGGGCTTTCGCACCGGCCTGGCCACCACCACCGATCTGGCCGCCGCCGACTTCCGGAACCTCTTCGCCCAGGCCTGGGAACTCAGCGCCCTCGGTGACGAGGACCCCTGGCTGCGCCAGGCCGAGCCCTCCGGCGAGGACGATCTCCCCAGCCGGTTCGACCCCGCCGTCGAAGCCATCACCCCGGAACAGCGCATCGGCTGGGCCATGGAGCTTGAGGCTGAAGCCAGGAAGAGCTCCCAAAAAGTCGCCGCCGTGCGGGAATCCACCTGGAGCGACGGCTCCGGGGCCAGTCTGCTCCTTACCCAGACAGGGGTGCGTGCCGCCGATGTCTGGTCCAGCTGCTCGGCCTCCATCGAACTGGCCGTGGCGGATGGCGAAGAGCGCCAGGCGGCCTGGCACTGGGATGTCTCCCGCCGCACTGGTCTGGACCTGGCCGCTATCGGCCAGGAGGCCGCCCTCAAGGGGGAACGGAAGCTGAATCCCCAGCGGCTGCCCGCCGGGAGATACCCTGTGGTGCTGCATCCCGAGGTGGCCGTAGACCTGCTCGGAATCGTGGCGGGCATGCTGGACGCAGAATCCGTGCTCAAGCAGCGCAGCCTTTTCGCCGGAAAGTTGGGCGAGGTCATCGCCTCGCCGCTGCTCACGCTGGTGGATGACGGACGCCTCACCGAGGCGCCCGGCCGCCCGGCCCTGGGCACGGAACCCTGGGATGCCGAGGGCCTGCCCACCCGGCGCAACGTGCTGCTGGAGGGAGGCATCCTCCGGACCTACCTGCACACGCTGAAAACCGCCGCAGAAATGGGCATGGCCCCCACCGCCAGCGCTGGCCGGGGCTTCGGCAGCCAGCCCGGCGCCACCACCTTCAACCTGTTCCCGCTGCCCGGGGACACAGGCACCGAGGCGCTCTATCGTCTGGCCGGGAACGGCGTGCTCATCACGGAGATCATGGGCCTGCACACGGTGGACCCCGTCAGCGGGGACCTCAGCGTGGGCGCCAGCGGCATTCGCATCCGCGATGGCCTGCTGGCCGAGCCCGTGGACAAGCTCACCTTCGCCGGCAACCTGCGGGACTTCCTCACCCGCATCGTGGCCCTGGGCAGCGACCTCCGCTGGTACGGCAGCAGCGCCGGCCTGAGCATCCTGCTGGAGGACATCGCCCTGGGCGGCGCGTGATCCTCCAACCCACTTCCACCTTCTAGCATCGTTCCTGCGAGGTCCCCATGTCCCTGAGCGCCGCGAAGCAGTATCTCTCCTTCCCCCACCTGGAGCCCGGCCTGCGGGCGGACCTGGAACCCCTTGTGCGGGCGGCCGAGGGGGGCGATGCCAAATCCCTGGCGGAGCTCGAGGACCGCTTCTTTGAGCCCCTCGCCTTTGGCACCGGTGGCCTCCGCGGCTTCATGGCTGCCGGCCTCCGCCGGATGAACCAGCCGAATGTGCGCCGGACGACGCTGGCGTTGGCTGCGGTTGCTCAGCAGCATGCCCCGGGCAAGAAGGTGGCCGTGGTGGGCTACGACACCCGTATTAACTCCGAGGTGTTCGCCGCCGAGAGCGCTGCGGTGCTGGCCGCCGCCGGCTACCAGGTGTTCCTCGGCTCGCGCCCTCTGCCCACGCCTTTCCTCTGCTTCGCCATGAAGGCCCTGGGCTCCGCCTGCGGGGTGATCATCACCGCCAGCCACAATCCGAAGGAATACAACGGCTTCAAGGCCTACAACGACCTGGGTGGTCAGGTTGTGGAGCCCTGGGACGCTGAGATCGAGGCCCACATGGCGACCCTGCCCGTGGTGCCTGTGCCCCCGGTCGCTCCCGAGGGCCGGATCAGCCCCATCCCGCTGGAAGTGGAGAACGCCTACTTGGCCCTGGGGCTGGACCTGCTCCAGCGGCCCCAACCCTTCACCCCCGCCCGGATCCTCTACACGCCCTTCCACGGCACGGGCATCGCTTTTGTGCCGGCCCTCTTCGAGCGGGCCGCCCTCCCGCTCTCCATCAGCCCCAGCCAGGGCGTCCAGGATGGTACCTTCCCCACGGCCCCCCGCCCCAACCCCGAGGAACTCGCGGCCTACGCGGCTCCCATCGCCGAAGCCGAGGCCATGGCTGCGGAGGTGATCCTCTCCAACGATCCCGATGCCGACCGCATCGGGGTGGTGGCCAAGCGCAACGGGGCCTGGGAGCTCATGACCGGCAACGACCTGGCCGCCCTCACCCTGGACTACCTCTGCTCCGGGAAGGGGCGCAAGGGCGCAGTGATCAGCACCGTGGTCACCTCGGACTTCATGGCCGAGGTGGCGCGGCACCACGGCCTGCCCGTGGTGTGGACCCTCACGGGCTTCAAGAACATCGCCGTCTGCATGGACCGCCTTGACCAGTTGGGCGAGGCCTACGCTTTCAGCGCCGAGGAAAGCTACGGCATGCTGCTGCCCCCCAGCCTGCGGGACAAGGATGGCGTCACCGCCGCCCTGGTGGTGGGCGAGATGGCCGGCCACTACAAGGCCATGGGTCAGACCCTGTTCGAGGCTGTCGAGGCCCTCATGGCTCGGGTGGGAACGTTCCACAACCGGCTGGTGAACCTCGAGGACCCCCGGCCTGGAGGCGCCAGGCGCTTCGCCGAGGCCATGGGTCGCATCCGCACCGCCGGGCTCGCGACCCTGGGCGGCGAGAAGGTCATCAGCTGGGAGGACTTCCAGACGGGCCTCTGGCACCGCGAAGGCCGTAGCGAGCCGATCCTCGATCGACCCGACGACAAAAGCGTGGCCCTGCCCATCCCGCGCAGCAACGCCCTGAAGTTCCGCCTGGAGAGCGGCGCCTTTGCCGCCTTCCGCCCCAGCGGCACGGAACCCAAGCTGAAGGTCTACCTCCAGAGCCGCACCGATGTCGCCCTGCTGGATCGGATGGAAGCAGAGGCCCGTTCCCTGCTCGGGCTGTAGACAATCCCCACTCCAAGCGTCACCAGGAACCGAAATGCAAGGAGCGCTGGCAGGCGATACGACGCCGGTCAGCGCTCCCCACTTCCAGTTCAACCAGGAACTAGAGGGACTTCTTGGTGGTGGTCAGCTTGCCATCGGCGAAGCCGTGGCATTCCTTGCACTGAGCTTCCTTGTACTTCGCCATCATCTTGACGGTGGCGGGGTTGAACTTCTTGTCCTTGGGCGAGCCCTCGTGGCAGACGGTGCACTTGGCACCCTTGACGGTGGTCATCTTGGCATTGGCCACAGGGGCGACGGCCAAGGCGAGCAGGGCGGTGAGCAGGGTGATGCGGCGCATGGTGGCTCCTGTGGTGGACTCGACATCCAGGTCGAGCCAAAGGTGGACTGTCATGATTGTGCCACAGAAGTGTATGGCTGGGTCAAATGCGCCTCGGTGACCCGCATCACAGGCGCCAAGATCCGAGTCCAGGCCTTCCGAATAGAACGGGGGCCCGGATGAACCCGGGCCCCCGTCTTCATTCCATAGGCCCTTAGTGTGAGAGGCGTGAGGTCATGGCGTAGATGATGAGGACCAGTAGCGCGAGACCGACACCGAAGAAGATGTAGCCGGTGCTGCGGGCGATGCCCTTCCAGGCTTCCCACTCGTCCTTCACGCGGTAGTCGTCCAGGCGACCCTCGGCGACTAGGCGGTCATACCAGCGCTTGCGCTCGTGGAGCATCTCGGATTTGGAGATGCGGCCGGAGAAGATGACCGTATCCATGGGGAACTTCTCCAGGCGGAAGTGCGTGTTGAAGAAGTGGACGGTGAAAATGAAGCCGGAAGCCAGCAGCGCCTCGTCGGAGTGCACGATGAGCGAGACGTTGATCATCCAGCCCGGCATGAACCTGCTGAAGAACTCCGGGAACCACATGATCAGGCCCGAGACGCCGATGGCGAACACGCCCCAGAACACGGCCAGGTAGTCGAACTTCTCGAAGTAGGTCCAGCGATCAAATTCCGGCCGCGGTCCCTTCCCGAAGAACCACTTGTTGTGGGCGATGAAATCATCCAGGTCCTGCTTGGTGGGGATCATGGAGTCGGGGTGGGCCATCGCCTTAAGGAGTCGGGAGAACTGGAAGCGCCCGGTCTCGGGGTTTTTCAGATAGTCGCGCCGCTTCCAGAGGTGGCTGAGCATGGTGCTCACGTGGAGCACGAAGTAGACGAAGGTCACCACCGCACCGAAGTGATGGAGGGTGCGGGCCACTTCGGCCCCGCCGAAGAAGCTGAAGATCGCCTTGGCCCAGTCGGTGTAGTAGAACTTCAGCGGCATGCCCGTGATCGTGAGCAGCAGGAAGCTCGTGACGACCAGGATGTGCAGGAACCGCTCGAAGGGCTGGAAGCGGGTGAACTGCTCGTCATCCTCCTGGATCTTGGCCTTGGCCTCGCGGAACTGCTTGGAGTCGTGGCGATAGAGCCAGATGGACCGGAACAGCCAGAGGAGGGTGTGCCCGCCGAAGAGGGCGAAGGTGCAGACCAGCAAGGTGGTCATGACGATGAAGACGTAGTTGAGAATTGGATAATTCTTGCGATCCATGGGGTTGGCATGGGGGGCGTACTTGGTGAAGCTGGTCGTCGCCTTTGGATGGCACTGCTTGCAGGTGTTGACGATGTTGGCGGGGGACAGCCTGGAGTCGGGATCGGCAGCCCGGCGCACATCGTGGTGCCCATGGCAGTCATAGCAGGCGGCCACTGCACTGGCGGAGTTGGCCTTGCCCAGGGCCATGGCCTTGCCGTGGTAGGTGTCGCGGTAGTGTTCGAGGCGGTCCGCATGGCACTTGCCGCAGACCAGATCGCTGCCAGCCTTGAAGTGGGCGTTGGCGGGCGTCTCGATCTGGTGGGCGGAGTGACACTGGATGCAGACGGGGCCGCGGGGATCGCCCTTGGCCAGCAGCTGCCCGTGGATGCTCTGGTTGTAGATCTCCTCGACCGTGACGTGGCACTTGCCGCAGGTCTTGGCCACGTTGGCGTGGTTGATGGGCGAGCTGCGATCGACGCTGCGCTTGATGTCATGCACGCCGTGGCAGTCGTTGCAACTGGGGGCCACGATCAGGCCCTTCTGGAGCAGGGCCATGCCGTGAATGCTCTCCTGATACTGGTCCCCCACCTTGGGGAACTTCATCTTGTACTCGTCAGTGATGCCCTTGTTGGCATGGCACTTGGCGCAGGTCTTGGGCAGGTTCATCTTGTAGACCGGTGAATCGTGCTGCTTCACCGGGACGATGTAGTGGTTTCCATGGCAGTCGGCGCAGCCAGGGGCGGCGGAGGCCCCCATTGCCTTGCTCATGCCGTGGATGCTGCCCTGGTACACCTTCTCCTGCTCGGAGTGGCAGTTCCCACAGGCCACCTTCGGAGGTGGATTGCCGTCGCCGGGGTGGTCCTTGTGCATCTGGGCATGGCAGTCCTTGCAGGCCAGCGTGCCGTGCACGGCCTTGCCGAAGCGGGTGGCATCCACGAAGAGGGAGACCGCTTTGCCACCCGGCCCCTCCTTCGTGGCGTCCTTGTCGCCGTGGCAGTCCAGGCAGCCTTCCTGGACGGCCTTGGGGCCCGCGGCATGGATCGGCGCCGTGGACAGGAGTCCGCAGGCCAGCCAGACCAGGGGCAGGGCCCACCTGAGCCTACGGCGGAAGGGGGCGGCAACGGGGCGAGCGGACAGAAGCGAATCCAGCGGCATGATCGAACCTCGTGAGTGGAGGCAGTGAAACAGGGACAGGCCCAGAGAGGAAGGCCCCCCTATTATCCACTTAAAGGTTGTTTGAGTTCCTCAGACGGAGATCACATTTCCCTGGCTTCAGTGCCCGGATTCACCCCCGGTATCGGAACCGCCCTCCGGGTTCCCCTTCTCCATGAGTTGCCGGTAGTATTCCGGCCGAGTTTCGCGCAGGTGATCGGCGGAGGCCTTGCCCGTCAGCCAGGCCAAGTCCATGGGATAGACATCGGGATCAAAGATCACCAGGTACCAGTGCCAGACCAGGATGGACAGGGTGGCCAAGATGGCCTCGTACCAGTGGGCCGCCGTGGCGGCGTCCAGCACCCAGGTGGGGAAGTGGCGCAGGCTCCAGTTCTGGGCCCAGAGCAGGAGACCCGACACCGCCATCACCACGGTGCCCCACATGAAGGCCCAGTACTCCATCTTCTCGGCGTAGCCGAACATGCCGAAGGTGGGTCGCTTGTCGGTGAGTCCCAGGTTGTAGCGGAGGGTGTTCACGATGTCCTTGGCGTCCTGCCAGCCGGGGAGCAGCTCGATCAGTATCACCCTGTCCTTCTTGACCAGGGCCAAGTGGATGAAGTGGAGCACCGTGGCCGCCGAGATCACCACCGCCGCGATGCGGTGCAGGATGGCCCTGGTTGCGCCTGCACCATGCAGGCCAACGGCTTGGACCCACCCGGCATCCGGGAATTTGAGGGCGAACCCGGTGATGACAAGGACGATGAAGCTGACCATGACCATCCCGTGGGTGATGCGGAACCACTTATTCATACGCGGCAGTTGCTCGCCTGTCCCATGGTGCGGCTTGTGCCTGCGCAGCTTGGCCAGCCAGTCGATGCCGTTGTGGAAGAGCATGAAGCCGATGGTCATGGGGATGAGGGCGTAGTAGGCCCAGCGGATCCACTGGACAGAGATGTGCTCGGCGCCACCGGCGGTGCGGACGTGGACCCGGCCGTGGCTGATCTTCTCCCCCAGGCCCGGATGACACTGCCCGCAGGTCTTCTGCAGGTTCGCGGGATTGATGGTGGAGCGGATGTCCGCCGAGGGCAGGATGTTGTGCACGCCATGACAGGAGGCGCAGTTGGCGGCCGTCTTCTGCCCGCCACGAATGGCAAGGCCGTGGAAGCTGTCCTGGAAGGCCGGCACCTTGTCGCCGAATTCGTAGCGGGAGTTCATGCGCTCGTCACCATGGCAGCGGCCGCAGGTCACGGTGGAGACGCGGGCGGGATTCACCAGGGAGCCAGCTTCCTTGGGCGCCAGGATGCTGTGCTCGCCGTGGCAGCCCGTGCAGGTGGGTGAATCGTTGGAGCTACGCTTGACCGCCAGGCCATGCACGCTGTCGGCGTAGATGGCCTGCACGTCGTTGTGGCAGACCCCGCAGGTCTCGGCCACGTTGGCGCGGTTGACCTTGGCCTTGGGGTCCTTCGAGGCCAGGATGTCGTGGCTGCCATGGCAGTTGGAGCAGGAGGGCGCCGAGGTGTTGCCCTTGGCCACTTCGCGGCCATGCACGCTCAGCCGGTAGGCCTCCACTGGTTTGGCGAAGGGGATCTTGTGCTTGGCGAGGAAGTTGGGGTTGGAGTGGCAGGCCCCGCAGGTGTCTGCCAGGTTCTTGCTGTTCACCGGGGAGGTGGGCTGGCTGCCGGACTGGATCTTGTGGGCCGAGCCATGGCAGGACTGGCAGGTGGCCGTGTCGGTCATGCCGTGCAGCTTGGCCTGGCCATGGACACTCTTCGAATAGGCCTTGACCTGGTCCTCGTGACAGCTGGCGCAGGTCACGGGCTTCGGCTTGTCGGCGTGCGGCAGGCTGGTGATGCTGCTGTGGCAGCCGACGCAGCCCATGCCCCCATGCTTCGATGCTTCGAAGGCGACGAGGTCAACCTCATGGCAGGAGGTGCAGTCCTTGGGCGTCGGCGCAGCCGCGAACATCACCACGGACATCAACCCAGCAAGCAGAAGACGCATAGCCACCTCGTCAGTCCTCTAAACTCTAGCCTGAGAACCCGACGAAATACGACCTTCTGGTGATTTAGGTCACGCCAAAGGCCGAGAAACGCGTCTCACTTGGTAGAAACAAGAAAACCGCCGGGTGGCAAATGCCTCCCGGCGGTTTGATTCGGACCTGCCCAGGCTCACTTGCCCTTGTAGTCCTTCAGCCAGGCCAGATCCACCTCGGCAGCCTTCTTCTCGGCTTTCAGCTTGAGGAGGAACTTGCCGCGCTCGTTGGACTCGGAAGCCCCCTTCTTCGGCATCTTGTCCACATGGCAGGACTGGCAACCGGTGATCTCAGCGAAGCCGAGGTCCTTTGCCTTCTTGACGAAGGGGAGTTTGGCCTGGGCCGACAGGCCCGCGAGAGCCAGGATCAGGGTGACGGACAGGGCGCGTCGCATGGTGCCTCCAAAAAGGTGTGAGAACTTGAGGTTGATTGCGGTCAAGCATGACAGGTCAGCCTGAGTGTCACCAAACCCTTGAGACTCTGTGAAAAACGCCGGGTGGGGGAGGCAACCCGGCGTTTCGATTCCAGTCATGCACGGGGATCACTTGCCCTTGTAGTCCTTCAGCCAGGCCAGGTCCACTTCGGCGGCCTTCTTCTTAGCCTTCATGTCCTCGAGGAACTTCCCGCGCTCGTTCAGCTCCCCGCCCTTCTTGGCCATGCCCACGTGGCAGGCCTTGCAATCCTTGATCTCGGCATGGCCGAGTTCCTGGGCCTTCTTCACCCAGGGCATCTTGGCCTGGGCGGGAACGGCGAGAATCAGCGCCGCAGCGGCGATGAGGGTGAGGGTGCGCATGGTGCCTCCTGGGGCTGGTGTCCCGGAGACCGGGACAGGTTCAGCGAGGTAGTTGCAATTCGGATGCCCGCTTTCACAAACCGGCCCGGAACGCCGAACCAGCCAAGTCAGAACACCAGGTGTTCCTGGTATTCCCCGAACACGCCACGCAGGGTGTCGCAGATCTCCCCCACGGTCGCCTCGGCCTTGACGGCCGCCAGAATGCGCGGCATCAGGTTCTCGGTGCCCGCCGCGGACTCCCGCAGGGATGACAGCCGGTCATCCACCACAGCCTGGTCGCGCGCCGCCCGCACCGCCGCAATCTGGGTGCGACGCTGGGCACCCAGGGCCTCATCCACCCGCAGCAGATCCGGTTTCGGCTCACCGGTGACGGTGAACTTGTTGACGCCCACCACCACCTGCTCGCCCTTCTCCACGGCCTTCTGGTAGGCGTAGGCCGCGTTCTGGATCTCCCGCTGGGGAAAGCCCTTCTCGATCGCACTGACCATGCCGCCCAGGTCATCGACCTTGGCCAGCAGGGCCGCCGCGCGGGCCTCCAACTCATCCGTAAGCGACTCCACGAAGTAGCTTCCTGCGAAGGGATCCACCACGTCCGCCACGCGGGACTCGAAGGCCAGGATCTGCTGTGTTCTTAGGGCGATTCGGGCACTCACCTCGGTGGGCAGGGCCAGGGCCTCGTCGCGGCTGTTGGTGTGCAGGCTCTGGGTGCCACCACAGACGGCGGCCATGGCCTGGACGGTGGTGCGCACGATGTTGTTGTCCGGCTGCTGCGCCGTGAGGGTGCTACCCGCGGTCTGCGTGTGGAATCGCAACATCTGGCTTTTTGCATCGGTCGTCTTGAAACGTTCCTTCATGATTCGGGCCCAGAGGCGGCGGGCGGCGCGGAACTTGGCCACCTCCTCGAAGAACTGGTTGTGGGCGTTAAAGAAGAAGCTGAGCCGCGGCGCGAAGACCTCCAGCTTCAGGCCCGCGTCCAGGGCTGCCTGCACGTAGGCGATGCCGTCGCCCAGGGTGAAGGCGATCTCCTGGGCCGCGGTGCAGCCCGCCTCGCGGATGTGGTAGCCCGAGATGGAGATGGTGTTCCAGTTGGGCACCTGCTCCGCACAGAAGGCGAAGATGTCCGTGATGAGCCGCAGGCTCTGGCGCGGCGGAAAGATGTAAGTGCCGCGGGCCATGTACTCCTTGAGGATGTCGTTCTGGATGGTGCCGCTCACCTGGTCGAGGCGCACGCCCTGCTCCTCGGCCACGGCGAGGTAGAGGGCCAGCAGCACCGCCGCGGGGGCGTTGATGGTCATGCTGGTGCTGACCTTGTCCAGGGGGATGTCATTGAACAGGCGGCGCATGTCGTGGATGGAGCTGATGCTCACGCCCACCTTGCCCACTTCACCCAGGGCCATGGGATGGTCGGGGTCCATGCCGATCTGGGTGGGCAGGTCGAAGGCCACCGAGAGGCCCGTGGTGCCCTGTTCCAGCAGGTAGCGGTAGCGGGCGTTGCTCTCCTCGGCGGTGGCGAAGCCCGCGTACTGGCGCATGGTCCAGAGACGGCCCCGGTAGCCGGAGGGCTGCACATGGCGCGTGAAGGGATACCTGCCCGGCGCCCCCAGATCCCTGAGGGGATCGAACTCGGCTAGGTCCGCCGGGGTGTAGCTGTTTTTGAGTGGGATGCCCGAGCTGGTCTCGAAGGTCCGCTCGCGCAGCTTGGCCGGATCTTCCTTCACTGTCAGCTGCGTGCGCACCTGCTCCAGGAAATCCTTCTGGTACATGAGGCCTCCGAATGGATCCACCTTATCCCTCGAAGGCGTCCGGACGCTACACTGGCCCTTCCCCTCCGCGAGTTCCCATGCCCCTGCCGCCTCCGCCCCCCGCCCAAGTCCAGCTCCTCACCGGTGCCGATGTCTGGACCGCCCAGGGCCCGCAGAAGGGCCAGGCCGTGGCCATCCAGAAGGGGAAGATCCTGGCCGTGGGTCCGATCGAGGCCATCGCCCGGTCCCACCCGAAGGCCCAGCGCGTGGACCTCCCCGGCGGCACCCTCCTGCCGGGCCTGATCGAGGGCCATGCTCACGTGGGCGGCCTCGGAGCCCTGGCCTGGAAGGTCGATCTCGCGGGCCTGGACAGCCTGCCGGAAACCCTTGGGCGAATCCGCACCTGGGCGGACGCCCATCCCGAGGGCTGGCTGCAGGGCCGCGGCTGGGACCAGAACCGCTGGCCCGCCAAGACCTTCCCCCGGGCCCTGGACCTGGATGCGCTCACAGGAACCCGTCCGACCTGCCTCCAGCGGGTTGACGGACACGCCGTGTGGGTGAACACCGCGGCCCTGGCCATCGCGGGCATCGGGCCCGACACACCCGACCCCGAGGGCGGGCGCATCCTCAAGGACGGCTACGGGCGTCCCAGCGGCATCCTGCTGGACGCGGCCATGGACCTGGTGACGAAGCACATCCCGGCGCCCACGGAGGCCCAGGTGGAAGCCCGGCTCCGGGCCGGGCTCCTGGCCCTTCGGGCCGACGGCTTCACCGCCGTGGCCGACATGGGCGTGGACGGCCGCGAGCTGGCCGCCTACCGTCGGCTGGCGGAGGCCGGCACCCTGCCCATCCGCGTCTTCGCCTACCTGACCCATGACCACGACCTGATGCTGAAGGAGCTGCGGCCCGGCAAGCGCAAGCAGCTCTCCTTCTTCCAGGTGCAGGGGGTGAAGTTCTACCTGGATGGCGCCCTGGGCAGCCGCGGTGCCCGGCTGCTGGCCCCCTACGCCGACGAGCCCGCCACAAAGGGATTGTGGGTCACGGATCCCGCCAAAGTCGGTACCGACGCCGCCATCACGCTGCGCGCCGGGTACCAGCCGGCGATCCACGCCATCGGGGATGCCGCCAACCGCGCCGCCCTGGACCTGCTGGCCACGGCCATGAAGAAGGGCAAGGGCACTCTGCCCCCGCGCATCGAGCATGCGCAGATCGTCACCGCCGAGGACGCCGCCCGCTTCGGCAAGCTGGGCATCGTCGCCAGCGTGCAGCCGGTGCACTGCACCTCGGACCACAGCTGGACTCCGGCCCGCCTGGGGCCCGAACGACTGAACGAAGCCTTCCCCTGGCGCAGCTTCGCTGCAGGCGATGCCCTGCTGGCCTTCGGCAGCGATGCCCCCGTGGAGGACGCCAACCCCTTCGTGAGCCTCGCCGCAGCCGAGACGCGGCAGGATCCCCAGGGCGATCCCCCGGGGGGCTTCCTGCCGGACCAGCGGCTCTCCCGCCTGGAGGCCGTCCGCGCCTACACCGGCGGCAACGCCGCCGCCCTGGGCCGGGCCAAGGAATTCGGTACGATCCAGAAGGGGGCCGTGGCGGATCTCTTGTGGGTGCAGGCGCCCCTGGGGGAGATCACCCCCGAAGCCCTGCGGAAGGTGCGGCCGGGACGGCTGTGGGTGAACGGGGCGGAAGTCCCCCTGGCACACTAGACCCATGAACCTGCGCCCCCCCGCCCCCCTCCTCTGCCCATCCCTGCTCTCCGCCGACTTCACGCGGCTGGGCGAGGAGCTGCGCATGATCGAGGCCGCCGGGGCCCAGGTGGTGCACGTGGACGTCATGGACGGCCGCTTCGTGCCCAACATCACCATCGGCCTGCCGGTGGTGGAGAGCCTGCGCAAGGCCACCACCCTGCCCCTGGACTGCCACCTGATGATCGTGGAGCCCCTGCGCTACGCCGCCGACTTCGTGAAGGCGGGTGCCGACTGGGTGAGCATCCACCAGGAGGCTGATCCCCACCTGCACCGCACCCTGGACGCCATCCGCAAGGCCGGCGGCAAGGCCGGCGTGGTGCTGAACCCCGGCACGCCCGTGGACACGCTGGTGGACCTCGTCGGGGACTTCGACTTCGTGCTGCTCATGAGCGTGAACCCCGGCTTCGGCGGTCAGAGCTTCATCCCCCGCGTGCTCGACAAGGTGAAGCGGCTCGGCGCCCTGCGCACCGAGCGCGGCATCCCCTTCTTCATCGAGGTGGATGGCGGCGTGGGCATGAAGAACGCCGCCGACCTCATCCGCGCCGGGGCCGATGCCCTCGTGGCGGGCAACGCCTTCTTCAAGGCTGAGGATCCGAAGGCCGCCGCCGCGGCGCTGCTCAGCGAGATGGCCCGGGGCCGCACAGCCTGAGCTTGGCCCCACGCGGTAGCCGCTTGATGGCCCGCTCCCGGCGCAGGGCCTCCGCCTTGGTGGCGTAGGCTTCGGAGTAGACCAGCTGCAGCGGCCCGCGGCCCCGTGTGTACTTGGCGCCCTTTCCGGCCTGGTGCAGCTCCAGTCGCGCCGCCACGTCCAGGGCGATGCCGCAGTAGAGGGTGCCATCGCTGCACTGGAGCAGGTACACCGACCAGGTCACGGCAGCCGCCAAGTAACGGGAAAGGCCTCGGCCAGGATCTGCTCCGCGGTGGCGCCCTGGCCGGCCCGGAACCGGGCCGTGGCCAGGCAGAGCCCCACGTTGTGGCCCCAGCCGCGGCCGCGGAGGCGCAGGGATCCGTCCGCCTGAACCTCGCCTTCACAGGCGTTGCTGGGCCAGGTGGTCCAGCCGAACCGGCGGCCCGCGGCCAGGCGCAGATCCTCCACGGCATAGGGGCCGGACTCCCCCAGCCGGAGGCCCAGCTGACCCGGCTTCAGGCCAGGCTTGACGTCCCGCTTCAGCGCGGCGACCTGGGCGGCGCTGAGGGTGCGCTCCCATGCTGCCCAGCGGTCTCCGGGCACCACGGTAACCTCACCTGGGCCCACGGGGCCCTCGCCCCAGACCCCGCGGGGACTAAGTCCGCAACCTCCGGCCGAGCCCGTGAAGAAGGCCCAGCGCGCGTCGAGGTTCAGCTCCGGCGAGACCGCCACGGCCCCCGCCGTGTCCGCCGAGGCCACGCCCCGCACCACGGCGCAGTGGGTGAGCGGACAGAGCGCGCCCCCCTCGTGCTGCCGCGGATGGCCCTCCAGCCAGCGGCCCAGCACGGCGGCCAGGGCGCGGCGGGCCTCGAAGGGTGCATCGACACCCAGCTCGCCCTCGGCGGCGGCTGCGATCCAGGCGTCCCTGGAGACCGTCCATTCGAGACGCCAGCCCTGCGCATCGGCCCTGACGCGCACCAACCCCCGGAGGTCACGCACGGGAAAATCCGCTGCGAAGCGCACCCGGCCCCGGAAGCGCCAGCTCCTCCCAAGGCGGTGTGGCAGCCGCTGGCCGTTCACGGTGAGCGGGCCCCGCAGTCGCTCGGCGGGCCAGACCACGGTGACGGGGTCGGCCGCTGTCAGGGCCTCCTTCACCCAGGTCTCGGGCTCCTGCACCCGAATCGGCGGCCCGGGCAGGGGCTCGCGCCGCAGCCAGGCTCGGAGCCAGCGGTAGGCCCAGGCC
>NZ_JBATQW010000090.1:0-23082 GCF_049292215.1 Geothrix sp.
GGCTGGCAAGCGGGCGTGGTTCGGGCACCGTGCTCACCACCGGCAGGGGGGCGGGCGGCGGGGGTGTTGCCACCACTGACGCCGGCTCAGCCTTGGCCGGCACTGGCTCAGGCCGGGGTGCAACGGCACGCCGGGCGCCCCAGGCGAAACCGACCATCACGGCGCCCTGCATCTCCTTCAGATCGGCATTGGCGAAGGTGAAGACATAGCGGCCTTCGGCCCCCCAGATGAGGCCCAGACCAGGCCGATGGTGGAAGCCCAGCGACATGTGAGCCGTGCCGGCCTTGAGGGTCTTCTGCAATCCGGTGGCGGTGTCGATCCGCGGAATGGAGACCGCACCCAGGCCTAGGCCGAGGTAGGGCCAGAACCGGCTCGCCGCATCGCCGGAGAGGCCGGTCAGCAGCGTGGCGGACACCTCGGACTGGCTGAGACTCTTGCCCGGGGCCAAGTCGCTCTTGGGGCTGGCGACCAGGGCCTGGAAGCTGAGGCCGTAGCGCTTCTCATCGAAGAGCAGGCCACCCTGGAGTCCGAAGAAGGGCGAGGTCTGGAGGTTCGTCTGGGTGTCTGGGGACAGGCTGCCCGCCTGCAGGCCCACCCACTTGTACCCTGGCACGCCCTCCTGCGCGGCGAGGCTTGCAGCGAGCGCGGTCCACAGGATGAGCTGCCTGGTTCGCATGACTTTCTCCGAGCTTGGAAGGTGTTCGAGAATATCGCGCCACGGTCCCTCGCGCTCCATAAAATCCTTGGAGAGGCCCTATCCGAAAGATCTAACGGTGTGAGATTTGCGCTCAATATCAGCCCTGCAAGAGCCACCTCGCGGGAGAATGGTCCCGTGCGCTACGACGAACCCCTCTTCCGCCCGCCCAGCGAAGCCGACTCCTTCATCCTCCAGGCCACCTTGGGCTGCTCCTGGAACGCATGCACCTACTGCGCCATGTACAGGGGCAAGCGCTACGCGGTGAGGCCGCTGGACGAGGTGCTCGCCGGCCTCGCCGAGGCGGGCGCCCGCTTCGCGGATGATGTGCGCCACGTCTTCGTGGCGGATGGCGATCCCCTGGGCATGGCCACGGAGCAGTGGGAGCCCATCCTCCGCGCCCTGGCCGCCGCCTTCCCTCGCCTGCGCCGCGTGAGCACCTATGCCACCGCCCGCAACCTGCTGGAGAAGACGCCGGAGGAACTGCGGCGCCTGCGGGCGCTGGGCCTCTCCCTGCTCTACATCGGTCCCGAATCCGGCGACGACGCCACCCTGCGGCGCATCGCCAAGGGGGCCGACACGGCCGCCCATGTGGAGGCGGCCCGGAAGGCACGGGAAGCGGGCATGGAGCAGTCACTCATCTTCCTGCTGGGCGCCGGCGGCCGCGAGCGCAGCGAGGCCCATGCCCGGGCCTCGGGGCGCCTCGCCACTGCCATGGATCCCCGCTTCCTCTCCACCCTGACCCTCACGGTCATCCCCGGCACGCCCATGGCGAAACTGGAGGACGGCGGTCGCTTCGAGCTGCCGGATGTCCACGGCCTGCTGCAGGAACTGCGCTGGTTCGTGGAGGAGGCCCGGCCCAGCGCCGCCATCTTCCGGTCCAACCACGCCTCCAACTACCTGCCCATCGGCGGTCGCCTGCCCCGGGACCGCGACGCCATCCTCGCCGCCATCGACGCGGCTCTGGCGGGGCAGGTGAAGTTACGTCCGGAGTGGGCGCGGGGGCTGTGAACTACCCCTCGATGAACCACACCCGAACGATCTTACCCTCCGAGACTTCGTAGATCGCCGTCACGGTGATGGGGTTCGGGCCCATGCCTTCGGCTTGTTCCTGGTCGATGACGAAGGCGCCCTGGGTGATGCGCTTGAGGATCTTAACCCGCAGGGTGGGGTAGGCCTTGAACAGCTCGCCGTAGCCCTTCTTCAGGGCGGCCAGGCCCTTCTCGGGGTTCACGGCGCCGGCCATGGTGCGGAACTCGATGTCCTGCGCGTAGCAGGCCGCGAAGGCGTTCAGGTCGTGGGCGTTGTAGGCCTCGACCTGTTTCTGGACCACGGTTTCCGGCAGGAGCGCGGCGGGCGGCGCCGCGGAGAGGACAACGCAAGCAGCCAGAGCAGGCCAGCGGATCATGGGCACTCCCGAGGGAAGATCTCCCCCAGATTGGACCACAAACGCAGGAACGGCCCCATCGATCCCACCCTTCGCCCCAGATCCTGCCCTTCCGGAGGACAGCGGCGTATGGTGGAGCACCCGCCGGAGGCCACCATGTCGATGCGTCCCCACCTCCTCGTCCTTTTCCTCGCCTGCGCGCTCCTGGCCCAGGCCCCGGCGCGGAAGCTCCATCCAGAATTGCTGGTCAGTACCACCTGGCTGGCCGACAACCTCAAGGATCCCGACCTGGTCCTGCTGCACGTGGCGGACACCTTCGCAGACTACAGGCGGGGCCACATCCCTGGGGCGCGCTACCTCGCCACGGCCAAGTTCATCGACAATGCCGGGGCGCTGGGCTCGGAGCTGCCCCCGGTGGAGACTCTGGTGAAGACCTTCTCTGAGCTGGGCATCTCTGAGAGGAGCCGCGTGGTCATCTACGCCACAGCCTGGATGCCCAACGCGGCGCGCGCCTTCTTCACCCTGGACTACCTGGGCAGAGGCGACCGCGCGGCACTGCTGGATGGGGGTATCGAGCAGTGGCTGGCGGAGGACCGGCCCGTCACCGGGGCCCTGCCCGCCTTTGCCGCGACGGTCTTCGTCCCCAAGGTGAGGCCCGAGGTGCGGGCCTCGCTTGAGGAGGTGAAGGCAGTGGTAGAAGCGCCCCAGGCAGCCTGTCAGGTACTTGATTCCCGCCCCGAGCGGCGCTACAAGGCCGGGCATCTCAGTGGCGCGAACCACGTGTACTGGCAGGAGACCTTGGTGGACGAGGAACATCCCGTGTTCCAGCCCGTAGCCAAGCTCGAGGCCCTCCTAGCCACCCGGGGGCTGTTGCCGGGCCGGAAAGTGGTGACCTACTGCGAGGTGGGCCTACAGGCAGCCCACGGCTACTTCCTCTGCCGCTACCTGGGCTATGAGGCCACCCTCTTCGACGGCTCCTTCCAGGCCTGGACCGCGGCCAAGCTCCCCGCCTTGAGCGGCGGCGAAAAGACGGCCCCGCCGCCGGCGCCACCCAAGAATTGAACCCACACGCTTATTTGAGCAGGTGCATGAGCGGGTTGAAGACCTGCATCAGCACCCCACCGAAGGAGGGATTCAGCGTCCCGAAGAGCAGGAGCAGGGGCACCAGCACGAAGCGGAACCCATTCTCCAGCAGGCCCAGGCTGAACTGGACCTGCCCGGGTTGACTGCCCTCCATGAGACACAGCAGGGGATCACGCTCCATGCCCAGGATCACGAGGGTGACCCACGCGGCCATGCCGAGCAGGGCGGCGCTGAGGATCAGCAGCACGTCGCTCTTGGGCTGAAAGTCGAAGGCCGCCACGCCGAGAACCACCAGGAGCATCGTTCCCAGCGAGCCGATCAGCTGGGCCCGCAGCACGAGGAAGGCCTGCCGGATGAGGTGGACCGCGCGGAGGGCGAAGAACACGTCCACCTCGGCCCGGTGGTCGGCGGCCGCCACGGGGTCCTTGAGGCAGGCCGCAGCCAGGGTGTCTCCACAGGCGGTCATCTGGTGGGCGATGGCCAGGCGGTTGCGCCAGTTCTCGTACTCGCCCAGGCTTCTGCGGCTGCGCGAGATCTTCTCGTCCAGATCCATCAAGGCACCGAGGCAGGCCTTGAACCCCGGGACGGCCCGGGAGATCCACTCCTGCTGGGCCCGCAGGATCTCCCGGCCGCGCAGGCTGGAGCGCTGCGTGGAGAGGCCCCGGCCGAGGGCCGTCATGGCCTTCCACTCGATGAGGGCCCCGACTTCGGCGAAGGCCGCCCGGTACGAGCTCATGTTCAGCACCTCCAGCACGCCCCGGAACTCCTTCCAGCCCTGGTGGAACTGCCAGAAAAGGAAGGCGGAGGCGGTGAAGAGGGCCGCGGCGGTGGTGACCACCACCAGGGTGATGCCCTTTACCTCCATCAGAGGCCGGATCAACCCACCGGGCAGGATCAGC
This sequence comes from Geothrix sp., assembly GCF_049292215.1. Lineage (GTDB taxonomy): Bacteria > Acidobacteriota > Holophagae > Holophagales > Holophagaceae > Geothrix. The sequence continues at coordinate 4,064 of NZ_JBATQW010000090.1, forward strand.
TGGAAACTCACGAGCACCGCCACGATCCCGAGAGTCCAGGGCTGGAAGCGAAGCCCCCGGAGGTGGCGCATGACCAGGACCTTCCGCTCGGTGATCCCGATGGGTTCGGGCCAGAAGGCGTCCTGGTTCTGGCGGCGGACGTCGAACCAGGTCCGGAGCAGCAGGGCCACGCCCGCAGCCAGGGCCAGCATCGTAGGGATGAGGGACACACCCCGGCCCGGGGACGAGAAGCGCAGGTAGGCCGGCATGAAGACGAGGAAGTGGGTCGAGCCCCAGATTAGGACGGCCACAGCTGGCAGTAACGCGAGCAGCAGGAGGAGGACGGCCCGCCAGCCGCCGACCACGCCCCGGAGGCACCACCCGGTCGCCAGAAGCACCACCATCCAGAGCAGGGCACTCAGCCACAGGTAGGGGTCCTGGCCCGGATTCCCCCTCAGGACGGCCAGAGGCAGCAGGTAGCCCATGGCGAGGAAGGTCAGCACGGCCAGAGCCAGCACCGCGCCGGCCACGAGGTGGCGGTAGGCCTTGAGCCCCGGCTCAGACGCGGGAACGCCAGCCACTTGGCGCAGCGGGCGCAGGAAGACCAGCAGCGAGGCAAGACCGAGGCTGAACACGAGGACCGCGAGCTGACGCAGCCTGGAGTGCACGTACTGGACGAGGTCTTTGCTCTGTGTGGCGACTTCCAGATAGCGCGCCTCCACACCCGGGTCCCAGACCTGGGTTCCGTCCTTGCTGACCTCCAGCCCGCCGTGGCGCAGGGGCCAGATGCTGCCCCCCTTCACGATGGAGACCAGCCCCTGCTTTCCCCAGTAGCGGCGCTCAGAGTCGTTCGCCTTGGAGGGCACCAGCAACAGCAAGGTCGCGTAGTAGGTGGCGTACTCTCCTTCGGAGGTGAAGCGGACTGGCGACTCGAGGTCACCCTGCTTCAGCGAGAGCACCCGCACCGCGTCCGTCACGGCATAGCCGCCAAACAGCACCATGCCGTCCATGGCCAGGCTGTGGTTCGGGTGGGCGAAGAGGGCGTGGTTGCCGCTGGTGGTGAAGAGGGTGCAGCTGGGGTGGTAGGCCCGGATCCGCTCGGCGAGGAAGAGCAGATCCTGGGGATCACTGGCAGAAATCCCGACGTGCGTGTAGCCGCGCCGGGCCAGGCTGAGGATGGTGCCCGCCAGGGTGAGTTCCGTGTTGCGCACGGCATCCGGCGAATACTGTGGCACCGTGTCCAACACCCGCAGCGAGTCGTCCTCGGCCGGTCCCAGCAGCGTGGAGGGAAGCACCAGGTCCTGCGAGTCCCCACCCTTCGCCAGGTTGTGCTCCATGGCCCGGCGCTCCGAACGCAGCCGTGAGAGCCCCATGGGAAACAGGATCTGGGTCATGGGGACTCCGGATCCCCGATCCCGGCTGTAGACCGTGTTCGCTTCCGTGAACATGGCGATCTTCGACTCGTCCCTGGGCCACCCGGCCTGGGTGACATACCAGTCCAGCAGACGATCCTTCGAGGGACCCGAGAGGTTGCAGATCCACCCGGACAGGCTGAGACGCTTCGGATCGACGGGACCGATGGCCGCGCGCAGGGTCTTGGATCCGGCGGCATCCAGGGTGGTCGTCCCCTGCACCCGGATCTCCGGGGCAGCCGGATCCTTGAAGTGGGCCTCCAGCGCGGCACCCAGGGAGCTGAGGCTGCCTGAGAACTGGGGCCCGAGGATCGAGATGCGTCGGCCCGTGGCTGGAGCCGGCACCCGCGCGGCCAGCTGCAGTGCCTGCCGCAGGGCCTCACGGTTCACGCCCAGGGACTGACTCTCGCCCACGATGAAGAGCGCGTGGTAGGCAGGCGTGGTGCCGCCCTGGGCGAACCAGATGAGCCCGGGACCGCTCTCGGCGAACTCCGAGGAGATGCCGGCCCCGCCCTCTTCCCGGCCCTTGGCCTCCCAGGGCAGGTAGAAGGCCCGGGGGAGGAACTCGGCCGCCTTGAAGGCCCGCTGCACCGCGTTCAGCCGCAGGTCGAACCAGAGCGCCATGTTCGTGCGCTGGGGATCCGGCAGGGTGAGGATGGTCACGGCCACCGTGGACGCGGCGGCCTGGGGCCGGTCCTTCAGGCACTGATCGAGCAGGGTGCCGACAGCCTCGACCTTCCGGTCCTTCTTGGCGGCCTCGATGGCCTTGGCGGCCGAAGGCGTCTCCCGCTTGGGGGACTTGGATCCCAGCCCAAGTCCGGGCACCAGGGCCAACAACGCCGTGAAGCCGACGCCCAGGGAGAGGGGGGAGAAGGCCTTGCTCAAGAGACTGTCACGGGCTTCAGAGGGTCACCGTGGAGGCCTCGCCGTCCTCGTGGAGCAGTCGGTCCAGGTCCTTCCACGAGAAGGCGAAGCGGCCCTGCAGGCCCCAGTCCGGGCCCCAGGAGTTGATGGCCCACACCAGCTTCCGCTCGGCATCCACGCCCAGCAGCTCGAAGGCGTGGCCGCCCCGCCTGGCGCCGCGGACCTTCACGAGGCCCTTGGCATCCGGCTGGTCGAAGCCCTCGTACCAGTTCAGGCCCACCTCCACCGGACCGAGGGTGGAGAGAGCTTTAAGCACGTCATCGAGGCCGAAGCACCAGCGGTAGCCCTTGGTGAGGCCGAGGGTCTTGAGGGCCTTCATGGCGGCTAGTACCGTCGAGCCCGTATCCCGCGGCGGCCAGGCGCCCACGATGGTGTCGTGGTGGGAGGCCTCGGTGTAGACCTTACGCGCCAGGGCCTGGGTGTAGCGGACTCCGGGCTGCCGGTAGGGCTCGGTGCAGACCACGCCCACGGCCCCATTCCCGGTGCAGGAGCCCAGTTCACCCTGGTGGAAGGCCTTCAGGGTGCGGTTCCAGGTGCGCGTTTGGATGGTGGCCCCCTTCTTAAGCTGAACCGGAAAGTTCCAGCTGCGGTCGTCGAAGTGCAGGTGGCGACCAAGGCGCCCACCATGCGCGGAGGGGTGTTCCAGGAGCAGCCCGATGCGGTGCGGGTGGGGCGCGTTCGCCACGGATACCTCCTTCGTGGGGTTGGGTTGGGACCCAATCGGTGGCAACCTGCACGCCAAGTTGCCCGAAAAACATCTATAGATATGAAATGAATTGGGTTGAAAAATCAGGCATGGGATTCGGATCGATTCAGATGAATGCCAAAAGTCCCCACAATTTCACACAAACACATGACCAATAAGAATTTATGCGAATCCGCCCACCCTGGGTCGAAAAGCACCCGGGTCAGATGGAAACCCGGTCCTCCTGCGTGAAGCGCCCCTGCCTGGGAGCATGGCCCAGGCCGTATTTCTTGAGCAGCTTGCCCAGACTCCGCCTTTCCTTCCCGGCGAGCTTCGCCGCGAGGCTGACGTTGCCCCCGGCCAAGCCCAGCAAACCCACCAGGTAGGCCTTCTCGAAGGCCTCCATGGCCCTCGCCTTGGCCCGGTGGAAGGTCAGTTCCCCGGCCGGGGGTTCAGGCTGCCCCTGAGGCAGCGGGGGCATGGCCTTGGGGGGGTCGACGCGGATGACCACGCCCTCGGAGAGCAGGTATTCCCGGTAGAGGAGGTTCTCCAGCTCACGGATGTTCCCGGGCCAGTGGTAGTGGCCCATCCAGGCGAGGGAGTCCGGGTGCAGGCCCTTGGCTCCCAAGCCGAAGCGCTTGTCGCAGGCCTCCAGGAACCAGGTGGCCAGCTCTTCGATGTCCCCGGTCCGCTCCCGGAGCGGAGCCAGCTCGAGGCAGAGGATTTTCAGCCGGTAAAGCAGGTCGGGGCGGAAGGTCCTCCGCTCCGCCAGGAGCGCCAGGCTGGTGTTGCTGGCTGCCAGGACTCGCACGTTCCCCTGCTGGACCTGGCGGGCCCCCAAGGGGCGGAATTCCTGATCCTGCAGAAACCGCAGGAGCGTCACCTGGCCCTTGGTGGAGAGGGCATCCACCTCGTCCAGGAACAGGGTGCCGCCTTCGGCCAAGGTGACCAGGCCCGGCTGGTTGTCCTTGGCGTCCGTGAAGGCCCCCTTCCGGTGTCCGAACAGTTCGCTTTCGATGAGGGAGTCCGGGATCGCACCGCAGTTGACGGGGATGAAGGGACCATCCTTACGCACGCTCTGGTAGTGGATGGCCCGGGCGGCCAGTTCTTTCCCAGTGCCCGTCTCGCCCTCGATGAGCACCGGCGCGTCACAAGCAGCCATGCGGGCGACGAGTCGCAGGGTCTCGCGCAGGGCTGGTGAATGGCCGATCAACTTGAACTCCTGCGGGAAGGTCCGAGGCGGTGCCGTCCAATCGAGATTCAAGAAGGCAATATAGACCCATTACATTGACATGCAAGACAAGAACAATGCCTCTTTTTGTCAATTGGATGTGAGCTGAACATAAATAAAAAACGGATAATCAGCGCGTCAAATCACATAAGCGCCGTGCCTTGCACTCCCTTCGGATGGGTGCACACCCGCTGGGTCAAAATGAACCCATCCCGGACCACTGCGTTTAATTATTAATTAAATAACGATTTAAACAAGACGAGCACATCGGCGCCTGGGGCAAAGGTCCGACCAGGTCCATTCCGATTGGTCTTTCCCATGTATTGCATTATTAGCTATTTGGCTCGAATGAGATTCTTGGCCCGGCGATTGCCACCAAGCCTTCCTGCCTCCCCGGGTGCCGAATGAACGCATCCCCCATCTCCGATCCGAGCGCCCTATGCCAAGGCATCCTGCACTACCTCCAGGATCACCCCGCCGCCGCCGACAGCCTGGAGGGCATCGCCTCCTGGTGGCTGTCCCCGGCGGACTTCTCGGTGACCACGGAAGCGGTCCAGGCGGCGCTGGATCACCTGGTGGCCGGGCATCGCATCGCCCGCATCGACCTGGCGGATGGGCGGGTCCTGTACCAGAGCGCCGACAAGGTCTCCGGGTCGCACCCCGCCTGGCCACCCCCCACCGATCCTAGGAGTCGACCTTGAGCAGCGTCCTCGATGAAGCCCTCGCCTTCACCCTCCGCAATGAGGGCGGCTATGTCAACCACCCGGCCGACCCCGGCGGTGCCACCAACTTCGGCATCATCCAGAAGAACCTCACCAAGTGGAACGCCGCCCATCCCGAGCTCGGCTTCCCCGCCAGCGTGCGGGACCTGTCCCTGGATCAGGCGAAGGCCATCTACCGGGCCGAGTACTGGCGCTGGGATGCCATCGCGAATCCGGGAATCGCCATCAAGCTCTTCGACATTGGGGTGAACTGCGGCACGGGCACCTCCATCCGCCTGCTGCAGAAGGCCATCAACCTCCTCGTGAAGCCCCCCATCGACGCGGACGGAAAGCTAGGGCCCGGCACCCTCGGCGCCGCGAACACCCAGGCACCGGAGGCCCTGATGCAGGCCCTCTGCCAGGTCCAGAGGGACCACTACCAGTCGCTGGTCGCCAGCGAACCCGCCAAGTCCGTGTTCCTGAAGGGCTGGCTCAACCGTGCCGCGCACATCCCGGAGGTCCACCATGGCGTTTGACTGGAAAGCGCTCGTCAAGAGCATCGCCCCCACCATCGGCACTGCCCTGGGCGGGCCCCTGGGCGGCATGGCCGGCGTGGCCCTGACCAAGGCGCTGGGCATCAGCGATGAGGGGCCCAAGGACGAGGCGGCCCTCTCGGCCGCCGTCCAGGGGGCCAACCCCGACCAGCTGCTCGCCCTGAAAAAGGCGGATCAGGACTTCGCGGTCCAGATGCAGAAGCTCGGCTTCGAGAACCTCGAGGCCCTGGAGGCCATCGCCGCGGGCGACCGCGCCAACGCCCGGGACCGGGAGATCAAGACCCAGGACTGGACCCCCAAGGCGCTGGGCATCGCCATCACCCTGGGCTTCTTCGGACTCCTGGGCTACCTGATGAAGCGGGAGCCGCCTGCGGGCTCCCGGGACATCCTCAACATCATGCTGGGCAGCCTGGGCTCCGCCTGGATCGGCGTCGTGTCCTATTACTTCGGCTCCAGCGCGGGGTCGGCCCGCAAGACCGAGATGATGGCGAAGCAGCAGACCCCGACATCGTAAAAAAACTGCATTCAGCCATGGATGCCAATCAATGGTAAGGTTTCCGCACCACGTCGGAATTCCTGCCTGAGGCCCCCATGAAGATTGCCGTTCCCAGAGAGATCAGGGCGGGCGAGACCCGCGTCGCCCTGGACCCGGAATCCTGCAAGAAGCTGATCCAGCTCGGCATGGAGGTGGCCGTGGAGGTCGGGGCGGGAAGCGCCGCGAACTTTACGGACCAGGCCTACCGGGATGCGGGCGCAACCCTGGCCGCAGATGCTGCGTCGATCTTCGCATCCGCCGCGTTCGTGCTGAAGGTGAACGCCCCCCAGGCGCGGCCCGACGGAACCCATGAGGCCGACTTGATCCCCGCCGGTGCCCTGCTCCTGGCCTCGCTCTTCCCCACCCGCAACCTCGAGGCGGTGCAGCGCATGGCCGCGCGCAACCTCACGGCCTTCTCCACGGACTGCATCCCCCGCACCACCCGCGCCCAGGCCATGGACACGCTGTCCAGCCAGGCCAACATCGTGGGCTACAAGGGCGTGTTGCTGGGCGCCATCGAGCTGCCGAAGTATTACCCCATGTTCATGACCGCCGCCGGCACCACCCTGCCCGCCAAGGTCTTCGTGATCGGCGCGGGCGTGGCGGGCCTGCAGGCCATCGCCACCGCCAAGCGCCTGGGCGCCAGCGTCACGGCCACAGACGTGCGGCCCGAGGTGAAGGAGCAGATCGAGTCCGTGGGCGGGAAGTACGTGGGCATCGACCTCAAGCAGGGGGCTTCCGGGGGCGGCGGCTACGCGGCTGAACTGTCGGTGGAGGACAAGGCCCTGCAGGCGAAGATGCTGGCGGAGCACTGCGCCACAGTGGACGTGGTCATCACCACGGCCCTCATCGGCGGCGTCTTCGCGCCGAAGCTCCTGGACGAGGCCATCGTGCAGAGCATGAAGCCGGGCTCCGTGATCATCGACCTCGGTGCCGATGGCGGAGGCAATTGCACCCTGTCGAAACTGGGCGAGACCACGATGGTGAACGGCGTGAAGATCGTCGCGCCCCTGAACCTGCCTGCCACGGTGCCCACCCACGCCAGCATGCTCTTCGCGCGCAACCTGCTGAACTTCATGACAGCCTTCTGGGACAAGGAGGCCAAGCGCTTCAACCTCGACTGGGCCGACGACATCCTCAAGGGCTGCACCGTGACCCACGAAGGCAAGGTGGTCCACGCGGCCACGCTGAAGGCGCTGGAACAGACACAGGGAGGGAAGGCGTGATGATGCTGCTCGTGCTTTCAGAACACGTGGCCCCGGCCGCCGGAGGCGGCCACGGCGAGCTCGACGTCATGGGCGCCGTATTCGTGTTCATGCTGGCCACCTTCATCGGCCTCATGGTCATTCAGCGCGTCTCGCGGCTGCTGCACACGCCGCTCATGAGCCTCACCAACGCCATCTCGGCCATCGCCGTGGTGGGCGCCATCATCGTGTCGGCCGGAAAGGACTACCCCGGCTACATCACGGCCCTGGGCCTGGTGGCCATCTTCTGCTCCACCACTAATATCGTCAGCGGCTTCCTCATCACGGACCGCATGCTGAAGATGTTCAAGAAGCAGGGCGGAGGTGCCAAGTGAGCGCTGAAACCCTCGTCCAGCTTCTCTACCTCGTCTCCACCGCCCTCTTTATCCTCTCCCTGAAGTGGATGAGCGATCCGGAATCGGCTCGCAAGGGCGTGTTCTCCGGCGTAGGTGCCATGACCCTGGCCGTGGCCGGCACCCTCACCGGCGTCCTCGCCACGGGCGGCACGCACTACTGGTGGATCCTGGGAGCCTTCGCCCTAGGCGCGGCGGTGGGCTACCCCCTGGCCCAGGTTCCCCTCACGGCCGTTCCCCAGCGGACCGCCCTCTCCCATGCCTTCGGCGGTCTGGCGGCGGGCCTGGTGGGTACGGCCAAGTTCTTCCTCTACTACGGGCAGAAGAACGAGGCGGCCCTGACCCCCTTCATCGTGGTGGCCCTGGTGGCGGAGATCCTGCTGGGCTTCCTCACCTTCACCGGCTCCATCCTGGCGGCGGGCAAGCTGCAGGAAGTGAAGTGGATCCCCCAGCGGCCCGTCACTTATCCCGGCCAGAACGCCAGCAACCTGGCGCTCTTCGCCTTGGCCCTGGCCCTCGGCGTGGCCCTGGTACTGCACCCCCTGGCCCCCTGGGCCCCCTGGGCCTTCGGCGGGATCATCCTGCTCTCGCTGGCCTTCGGTGTGCTGCTGATCATCCCCATCGGCGGCGCGGACATGCCGACGGTGATCTCCATCCTCAATGCCTATGCGGGCCTGTCCGCCGTGGCCATGGGCTTCGTGTTGAACAACAAGCTGCTCATCACGGCGGGCGCCCTGGACGGCAGCTCGGGCCTGATCCTCTCCGTCATCATGTGCAAGGCCATGAACCGCTCCTTCTTCAATGTGCTCTTCGGGGCCTTCGGTCAGACCACGACCGCCGGCGCCGAAGGCGAGGCGAAGGCCTACAAGTCCGACAGCGTGGAAAGCGCGGCCATGGTCATGGAACAGGCGGACCTGGTGGTCATCGTGCCCGGCTACGGCATGGCCGTGGCCCAGGCCCAGCACAAGGTGCGCGAGGTCTACGACCTGCTGAAGAAGAAGGGCGTCACCGTGAAGTTCGCCATCCACCCCGTGGCGGGCCGCATGCCGGGCCACATGAACGTGCTGCTGGCGGAAGCCGAGATCCCCTACGACGATCTGGTGGAGATGGACGAGATCAACGGCGACATGCCCCAGGCGGACGTGGTGCTGGTCATCGGCGCCAACGACGTGGTGAACCCCGCGGCCCGCTCCGACAAGAACAGCCCCATCTATGGCATGCCCATCATCGACGCAGACAAGGCCAGGGCCGTCTATGCCATCAAGCGCTCCAAGGCGCCCGGCTTCGCCGGCATCGACAACGAGCTCTACTTCCTGGACAAGACCTTCATGCTCTTCGGTGATGCCAAGGCCGTGATGGGTGAGCTGGCCCGGAAGCTGGCGGGGGAGAGTGGACACTGACCTCGTGAACGCGCCACCCTATTCCTCCAGGAAGGTTGCGAACTCCGAGACCTGCGCCCGCTCGGTCACTAGGCTGTTCTCCACGGCGGCGGGATCGGCGTAGCCCAGGGCCATGCCGCACACCAGCATCTGCTCGGGCCGGAAGGCCAGTTCCTCGGCGATGAGGCGGTGGAACTGGGTGAAGGCGGCCTGGGGACAGGTGTGCAGGCCGCGGGCCCGGGCGGCCACCATGATGCTCTGCAGGAACATGCCGTAGTCCAGCCAGCTGCCCTGCTGCATCACACGGTCGATGCTGAAGATCAACCCGACTGGAGCGTCGAAGAACCGGTAGTTGCGGCCATGCTGGCGGTGCATGCCGGCCTTGTCGGTCTTGGCGAGGCCCAGCAAGGCATAGAGATCCCAGCCGACCTTGCGGCGGCGGTCGATGTAGGGTGAGGCCCACGCCTTCGGGTAGTAGTCGTACTCCTGCTGGTGGGTCGCCAGCTCGGCGGGGTTTTCATAGACCGCGCTGATGCGGTCGCATAGGCGTTGGCGGGCGGCGCCGATCAGCACATGGACCTGCCAGGGCTGGGTGTTGGTGCCGGAGGGCGCCCGGGAGGCCACGCGCAGGATGTCCTCCACGGTCGCCCGCGGCACCGGCGTCGGCAGGAAGGCGCGCACGGAACGGCGGCTGGTGATGGCGGCATCCACGGCGGCGGCATCCGCCTCCGTGGGGCGGTCGAACAGGTTCATGGATTCGTCCTTTTCGGGCAGGGCTTCAGTCAAACCGGTAGTCCTCGGGCACCACCACGATGCCCTTGTCGGAGAGGGTGAAGCGCTGCCTGTCCTTCTCGGCGTCAAAGCCGATGGTCTCCCCCGGCGGGACGGTCACGTGCTTGTCGATGATGCAGCGGCGCAGCTGGGCCCCCTGCCCCACCGTGACGTGGTCGAAGAGGATGGCATCTTCCACCACCGCCCCTTCATGGATGTGGACGCGGGAGGCCAGGACGGAGTGACGCACGGCGCCGCCGATAATCACCGTGCCGGCGCCCATGATGGAATTGGTCATGAGGCCGTCCTTCCCGTTGCCACCAGGCACCATTCGAGCGGGGGGGGTTCTGGCCGTGGTAGGTGCGGATGGCCCAGTCGTTCTGGTAGAGATCCAGCGGTGGCAAAGGCTTGAGGAGATCCATGTTCGCTTCGTAATAGGCGTCGAGGCTACCCACATCGCGCCAGTAGCGGTCCGGCGTGACCCGGCCCCTGGTACCGCCGAACTCGTAGGCATGGACTAGGTGCGCGTGGATCATGCCCGGGATGATGTCCTTGCCGAAGTCGTGGCTGGAGTCCTCCCGCAGGCTGTCAGCCCGCAGCTGCTCGATGAGCAGGTCCTTGGTGAAGACGTAGATGCCCATGGAGACCAGGGCCGTCGCCGGATACCCGGGCATGGGTTTGGGCTGGTCGGGCTTCTCCTGGAACTCCACGATCCGGCCGTTCCCGTCCACGCTCATGACGCCGAAGGCGCTGGCCTCGCCGATGGGCACCTTCATGCAGGCCACGGTCAGGTCCGCGCCGGTCTCGGTGTGGGCCTGGATGAGAGCCGCGTAGTCCATGCGGTAGATGTGGTCGGCCGCCAGGATCAGCACCTTCTGTGCTTCGTTGCGCTCCAGCAGGAACAAGTTCTGGTTGATGGCGTCTGCCGTGCCTGCGTACCAGAAGGCGCCGGTGCGCATCTGCGGCGGCACTACGGTGATGTACTCGCCGCACTCGGGATTGAAGATGGACCAGCCATCCCGCAGGTGCTTGTGCAGGGAGTGGGACTTGTACTGGGTCAGCACCAGGATCCGGCGCAGGCCGGAATGCAGGCAGTTGGAGAGGGTGAAGTCGATGACCCGGTACTTGCCGCCGAAGGGCACGGCGGGCTTGGCACGATCCGCGGTCAGCGGCTGCAGACGCGAGCCACTGCCGCCGGCGAGGAGGATGGTCAACGTCTGGTCCGCCATGAGGCCACCCTCCATTCCTGGATCCTGGGCTGAGCCAGCGCAGGATCCCCGGTGGGAGTGGACGCGGCACACCATTACCTGCTTGCTTCAGGCTCAACATGAAACAAGTCCGGTTGCAGATCAATCAGAAATGGCGACGGGGTGGCTAGGGCCGGTAGCTGCTCCCCACCAGGGCCGGCGCATCGGTCCTGGGCACATGGCAGCTGATGCAGACGTAGCGGGTGCCGGCGACCTGGGTGCCCTTGGCCTCTGGGGCCCGGCGTAGATCCTGATAGTGGCTGCCGGGGATGGGCGTGGCCTCCCCCTTCCTCTTGGGACCGGGCACCGCGTGGCAGTCCAGGCACAGGTTGGTGCTCCGGGTGATGGGCAGGCTGTCCGCCACGCTGTGGGGAATGACCGGCGGGTATTCCCGGTTGATGCGCCTGGGCAGCGCCTTCTCGCCGGGGTCCGAGGCCTCGTCCCGGTAGGCGGGAGGTGCAGGCACGTCGAACACCGAGGTGCGGGACAGGCCCAGGTTGCGGTCCGGGATCGGCTTGGCTGGCGGCTTGGAGGCCGCCAGCGAGAGGGCGCAGAAGGTCAGGGCAAGGATGCGTCGGCTCATGGTGGCTCCCCTAGACGACCTTCGAGATGCGGACGGCGCACTTCTTGAAGTCGGTTTCCTTGGAGATGGGACAGGTGGCATCGAGGGTCACCTTGTTGATGAACACGCCCTCGTCGAACCAGGGCACGTAGACCATCCCCCGCGGCATCTTGTTGCGGCCACCCATGGTGACGCGAGCCTGGATCTTGCCCCGCCGGGACTCGATCCACGCGAGGTCGCCGGCCTTGAGCCCGCGCTTCTCCGCGTCCTTGGCGTGGAGAAAGAGCAGCGCCTCCGGCACGGCGGCGTGGAGCTGGGGCACGCGCCGGGTCATGGAGCCCGAGTGCCAGTGCTCCAAGACACGCCCCGTGCAGAGCCACAGGTCATAGGTGGCATCCGGGGATTCCGGCGGCTCCTGCCAGGGCCGGAAGAAGATCTTGGCCTTGCCGGGCAGAGCCACGGGATCGCCCGCCTTGGGGCCATTCAGATCGCCCGCCGGGATCTTCTTCATGGCAGTGCCGTAGAAGTCGATGCCGCTGCCCTTCTTGGCGTAGGGATCGTACTGGTCGTTGAAGCGCCAGAGCGTCTCCTTCCCGTCCACCACGGGCCAACGCAGGCCCGAGACGTCGCGTTTGAAGTAGACGTCGAATGGCGCCAGGTCGTGACCGTGGCCCAGGCCGAACTGCCGGTACTCCTCGAACAAGGCCTTCTCCGGGAACCACTTGATACCGGCATGCGCGACCGTGGAATTCGGCTTGCCGAAGGCCACGGGATCGGGCCATGCGAACTTCTTCGCGGAGGACGTGGCGAAGAGCACGTCGTAGAGGGTGCTGTCCGGCTTGTAGCCGAGGGCTTCGGCGGCCGGAAGCACCGAGGGGAGCTTGCCCTTCTCGTAGCCCGACGCCTCCAGCCCCGGTACGGGCTGCTCGCCCCACACTTCCGCCAGCGTGAACCGCTTCGAGAACTCCATCATCTGCCACAGGTCACTGCGGGCCTCGCCGGGGGGCAGCACCACCTGGCGCCAGAGCTGGGTGCGCCGCTCGGCATTGCCGTAGCCACCCCACTTCTCATAGATCATGGCTGAGGGCAGGATGAGGTCCGCCACCTTGGAGGACAGAGTCGGGTAGACATCCGAGACCACGATGAAATTGTCGAGCTTGCGGGCGGCCTCGATCCAGTGGTTGGCGTTGGCCGAGGACTGGAAGGGGTTGGTGACCTGCACCCACAGCCACTTGACCTTGCCGTCCTCGAGGTCGCGCATCATCTGGACGATGTGGCTGCCGATCTTGGGATTGAGGGTACTGGGCGGCAGGTTCCAGATGCCTTCTGAGATCTTGCGGTGGGCGGCATCGTCCACATTCATATCCGAGGGCAAGCGATGGGCGAAAGTGCCCACTTCACGGGCCGTGCCGCAGGCAGAAGGCTGGCCAGTAAGCGAGAAGGCGCCGGCGCCGGGCTTGGCCTGCTTGCCCGTGAGCAGGTGCAGCATGTAGGCCTGCTCGTTCACCCAGGTCCCGCGGGTGTGCTGGTTGAAGCCCATGGTCCAGAAAGAGACCTGTTTGCGGGCGGGATTCGCGTATTCATCGGCCAGTTGCACCAGCTTGGCCTTGAAGGCCTCCAGGGATTCATCGGGATCGCCCTTGGCCAGGGTCGCCACGAAGTCCAGTGTGTAGGGCTCCAGGCCCTTCTGGAACTCCTCGAAGGAGATGACCCAGTGCCGCTGGGGGCTGCCGGAGGCGGATTGGGACCGCTCGTGCTTGGCCTCGGGGTCGAGCCCCCGCGCGATGGCTTCCTCTTTGGTCAGTACCACCGTTCTTTGCCGTGCCTGAGTGTCCTTCTCAGCCGCGTAGGCCTTGATGGAGTCTTCCCGCAGGCCGAAGCCGATGTCGGTGGGACCCGCGGCGAAGACGCAGTGCTTGGCCACGTAGTCCTGGTCCACGGCGCCGCGCTTCACCACCTCCCGGGCCAGGTAGTTCCAGATGGCCAGGTCGGTGTTGGGCTTGAAGACGATCTCCAGGTCCGCGCCTTCGGAGGTGGCGTTGGCGTAGGTCGTGAGGTTGATGATCCGGTAGGTGGACCGTCGCAGCCGCTCATCGATGACGCGGGCCCAGAGCATTGGGTGCATCTCGGCCATGTTCGCGCCCCAGGTCACCACCGTGTCCGTGAGCTCGATGTCGTCGTAGCAGCCCGAGGGCTCGTCGATGCCGAAGGTCTGCATGAAGGCCGCCACGGCGGAGGCCATGCAGTGGCGCGCGTTGGGATCCAGGTTGTTGGAGCGCCAGCCGGCCTTCACCAGCTTCGCGGCGGCGTAGCCCTCCATGATCGTGTACTGGCCCGAGCCCATGACGGCGACACCGGTCGGTCCCAGGGCCTTGTGCGCCTTGGACCACTGCGCCTTCATCACGTCGAAGGCCTCCTTCCAGGACACCTCCTCGAAGTCGCCCTGCTTGTCGAACTTGCCGTCCTTCTTGCGCAGGAGCGGCCTGGTCAGGCGGTCCTGGCCGTAGAGGATCTGGGCGCAGGCGTAGCCCTTGGCACAGAGCAGGCCCCGGTTCACGGGGTTCTGGATGTCGCCCTTCACGGCCACCACTCGGCCGTCCTTCGAGGCGACGCGAATGCCGCAGCCCGTGCCGCAGAAGCGGCACACGCCCCGCTCCCAGTTCCAGCCCTTCGCCTCGGCGGGCAGGGCCTCCAGCGGCAGCCCCGTGGCGCCGATGGTGGCGGTGGTGAAGCCGGCCTTCAGAAAGGTCCGACGGTTGAGCATCAAGGCCATAGTGACCTCCGGAAGATGATCTAGGATAGATTGGTCCTAAATATTCAACCGGATATTTTAATCTCAAATATTAAATATATTATTTTCCAATAAATACAATCGATTGAGGCCAATGCGCATTCAGGAAAGCACCGTACAGATTCAGCCCCCGCGAAGCACCGGGGGCTGAATCCTCTTTGGGCGTCTTCTGTTGGCGCAGCAGCTCAGATGGTCTTCGCGGAGAGCCTGGAATCCCGCCACCAGCCGATCCCCATGCCGAGGAGGGTGACGAAGGCGATGCCCAGTTGGGCGACAATGGCGCGCCCGGGATCGTCGACACCCAGGTAGGCCGTGGCCGCGATGGCGATGGCAGAGAAGACGGGGAGCAGGTTCATTGGGGACTCCAGAGTGGGGGTTCCAAGGCTTAGGATAGGAGCCTCAATTGCTGTCGCAACGAGAAATTTTTGCTTAAACATAATTAATTCTTTAGATAGATCGTTCGATCTAATCACCTTCATCCGTTCGATAGGTCTGTGCCTGGCCCAAACGGGGGCCATCGGACACCAGGGCGAAGGAATCTTTCGAGATGCCTGCCCCGACGGGCCTGCCTCGATCCGACAGCTCAGCGCAGGCCGTGCTTGGCCTTGAAGCCCGCCCACTCCTGTTTCGCCTTCAGAAAGGCCTCGATGTCGGCACACAAGAGAAAGGGGTTGGTGCGGCGCTCCCAGGCCATGGTGGAACTGGGGCGGGCACCGTAGTCGTGGCCCGGCCAGATGGTCGTGCCGTCGGGCCAGTCCCGCAGCAGCCGCTGGAGGCTGGCCCACTCCCTGCGGCCGTCAGCCTCGGTCTGGGTGCCGCCCACCTTGCCCACGAACAGCAGGTCGCCCGTGAAGGCGGCATCCAGCCCCTCCACCAGGAAGGCGAGGTGATCGGGATGGTGGCCCGGCACATGCCAGGTGCGGATCGAGAAGGCGCCAAAGGGGACGCGGTCGCCATCTTGCAGGATGAGGTCCACGGGGCCGGGGTGGCCGGGCCCACCCGCCACCACGGCGCCGGTGAGAGTCTTGGCCACCGCATTGCCGTTGGTGTGGTCCGGGTGGCCGTGGGTGTTGAGGATGTGGGTGATTCTCAGGCCCTGGACCAGGGCCCGCTCCACCACGATCTCTGGTGAGTACGAGGGATCGATGACGAGTCCGACGCCAGCGTCCCGGTCGCCCAACAAGTAGCCGAAGTTGCGATCCCCGCCGACCCGGAGCTGCTCGAAGATGAACCGCATGGAACCTCCCGCCCTGTTTCAGGATGGCACCGCGGGCCCCACCCGGCCCGTCAGCCCTTGCGGGCCACTGGACATCCGCCGGTGCTGCACTTCCCGCAGCTGCCGTCTTTGGCACCACAGAAGTCCAGGTAGGTGCCTCGGATGAAATAGAAAGCCGACAGGCCCACGGCGGTTGTGACGACGAGAGTCTGGATCATGGCCACCTCACGCGAAACCCATGGCCCGGCCCACGGCCACGGTGACCCAGGCCAGGCCCCAGCCGAGCACGAGCCCATAGCCCACCGTGAACGCCGCCCAGCGCCAACTGCCGGCCTCGCGGCGGATCATGGCGATGGTGCCGATGCACGGCGTGTAGATGAGGGTGAAGACCATGAAGGCCAGGGCCGTGAGGGGCGTCAGGCCAGAGCCATCACGAAGAGCCACCTGGAGCGGGCTGAGACGTTCGCCCTCCTTGGGCTCCTCGCTGGCCTGGTGGATGACGGCCATGGTGGAAACCACGATCTCCTTGGCGACGAAGCCGGCGGTGAGGGCGATCACGTCTTTCCATGCCTCAGGCCGCTTATGGTCGGGATCCAGGATGGGCCGCAGGATGGGCTCCACCTTCTGCCCCAGTCTGGCGGCCAGGCTGGTGTTCACGATGCGGCTCTCGTGGGCCAGCTGAAGGGCCCTCAGGCGCTCCTCGGATTCGGCGGCTGGCAGGTTCAGCTCCCCCACGGCCTGGCGTTGCCGCTGATACTCGAGGTTCCACTCACGGTTGGCGATGCCCGGGTAACGCGACAGGAACCATATCAAGGTTGCTCCCGCGAAAATGGTGGTGCCCGCCCGGGTGAGAAAGACAGAGCCCTTCTCCCACATGTGGATCAGCGTGGCCTTCAGCATGGGTAGCCGGTAGGGCGGCAGCTCCATGACGAAGGGCGAGCTGGGGCCACTGAACAGGGCGCTTCGCAGGAGGCGGCCCATGAGCACCGCGAGCCCAAGCCCCAGGAAGTGCATGGCGATGATGGAGAGGGCCGCTTTGAAGGGCGTGAAGAAGGTGCCCGCGATGACGATGTAGACCTGCAGCCTGGCCGAGCAGCTCACTAGGGGCGTCACCAGCATGGTGATGAGGCGGTCCTGTGGGCTCTCGATGGTGCGAGCGGCCTGGATGGCCGGAACATTGCAGCCGCTGCCCATGATGAGGGGGATGAAGCTCTTTCCGTGCAGACCCATGACATGCATGAGGCGGTCCATGATGAAGGCCGCCCGGGCCATGTAGCCCGTGTCTTCCAGGAAGGCGATGCAGCCCATGAGGATCATGATCACGGGCACGAACACGATCACGGCGCTGACTCCGGGGATGACGCCGTCCACTAGCAGGCTTGTCAGCTCGCCGGCGGGAAGGCGGTTCGCGGCGGAGGTGGACAGGGCCTTGAAGCCATCCGCGATCCAGTCCTGGGGAATTTTGCCGAGGATGAAGGACAGGGAGTACATGAGCGCCAAGACGCCGATGAAGATGGGAATGCCCAGGACCCGGTGAGTGAGGAGCGCGTCCAGCTTGGCCGTGGGAGATTTCTTGTCATCCGGCGCCGAGGCCACTTCCTTGACTAGACCGTGAGCGAACCCGTACCGGCGCTCGGCCACCAACGTGGCGCCATCGGCGCCGAGGTGCGGCTCCAGGAAGGCGAAACTCCTGGCCAGCTGCTGATTGATCGCCTCGCTAGCATGGCTCTCGCCGACCACGCGCTTGGCTTCGACGTTGTTCTCCAGCAGCTGCAGAGCCAGCCAGCGGGGCGGCATGGAGGCTTCCAGCCGCTCATCCCGGCAGATCTCCTTTTGCAGCTTCGCCAGCTCGCCTTCGATATCGTGGCCATAGTCCACCACGATCCGGCGGCACCGGTTGGATTCGCCTCGGGCCATCTGGCCAAGCAAAGCCTTGAGTTCGTCAATGCCCTGCTCCCGGTTCCCCACGGTGGGAATCACCGGGCCGCCCAACAGCAGTTCCAGGGCCGGCACCTCGATACTCACGCCGCGGTTCTCTGCGTCGTCCACCATGTTCAGGACGAAGGCCACGGGCTTGCCCAGCTCCAGCAGCTGGGTGCTGAGGTAGAGGTTGCGCTCGAGGTTGGAGGCGTCTAGCACGTTCAGGACCAGGTCCACTTCGGGCGAGGCCAGAAACTGAACGGCCACCCGCTCATCTTCGCTGCGAGCGGCAAGCGAGTAGGTGCCCGGGAGGTCCACCACTTCCATGGTGGTGCCGCCATGCTCAAAGGTTCCGCTGCGGCGTTCCACTGTCACACCCGGCCAGTTGCCGACATGATGCCGCGCTCCGGTGAGCGCGTTGAACAGGGTGGTTTTCCCGCAGTTGGGATTGCCCGCGAGAGCGATCGTCAGCGTCATCAGGCCACCGGTTGGACGAGGATGCAGGAACTCTCATCCCGCCGCAGCGACAAGTGGTAGCCCTTGATCACGAGTTCCATGGGATCCCCAAGTGGCGCAAGCTTTTCAACCCTCAGACGGGCCCCGCGGATGAACCCCATCTCCAACAGCCGTTGGCGGACTTGACCCTGGGCCTGAATCTGCACGACCTCTCCCTGATCTCCCGGCTGGAGAAGACTTAAAGGGATCGGAAGATTCTGAGTCATAGTCTCAACTCCATCGTTCAGTGTAGCTCACCCTCAGGGTGGAACAAGGTGCGAACTTCCGTATGTGATCTCCGTCTAAACTAATTTGGATGAACCACTCCAATTCACTGACCCTCCCCAACGCGCTGACTCTGCTGCGGATCCTGGCGATCCCCTTTTTCGCCATCGCGGTCTGGTACGGGCACCACTGGCAGGCTTTCGTTCTGTTCGCCGCAGCTGGGTTCACCGACCTCCTGGATGGGTTCATCGCCCGGACCTTCAATCAGCGCTCAGACCTGGGCGCCATGATGGATCCCGCCGCTGACAAGCTGCTGATGACAACCGCCTTCATCCTCATGGCCTGGCGAACCGATGGCATGACCGCCCCCATTCCCGTCTGGGTGGCGATACTGGCCATCACCCGTGACCTGGTGATCTCGTTCTATGCCTTCGCTTCGGTGGACCGCCTCAGCGACAGCAAGTTCCACCCGAGCTTTCTGGGCAAACTCAGCACCGCCGTCCAGCTGAGTGCCGTTTCCCTAGGCCTGCTCTTCAACGCCACGGGCTACCGCCCCTGGATGGACCCCCTTCTGCCGGAGATGTACTGGCTCGTGGCGACCCTCGTGCTGGCCTCAGGCATCCACTACTTCATGCGGGCGACCCGGGCCCTGGCGGCCTGATAGACTGATTCGTCCGCGTCGGGAGACGCCGAAGGAGACGCCATGAGAAAGCCTGCCCCGAAGGGGCCTCGAACTGCGCCCGCCACCACCAGGACCGCCGCCGAGCGCTCCGCCGCCCGCTCGACCGAGCGCCC
>NZ_JBATQW010000091.1:0-64353 GCF_049292215.1 Geothrix sp.
AGCCCGCTCCGGCCCCCATGCCCGCGCCGGTCCCGGCTCCGGTGCCGGCCGATCCCCGCTCCACCTCGCCGGAGGCGGCCCTGGCCTCCGTGGCGGAGCCGCCCAGGGTGACCACGGGCCAGCTGGACCCCGAGCGCTTGCTGGCCGAAGGCTGCACTCTCTACGACATGGGCCAGCTCCAGGACGCCCTGAAGAAGTGGGAGCAGGTTCTGGCGCTGGACCCGAACCACGGCCTCGCCCGGGGCTACGCCAATGGGGCCCGCCGCGAGCTGGGCCTGGGGCCCCTCCACGCCGAGCCCGCCCCGGCCGCCGTGTCCGTGGCGGCCCACCACGCCGACGAGGACATCGATAAGCTGCTGCGGGAGGCCGTCCAGCTCTACGACATGGGGCTGACCGAAGAGGCCATCACCAAGTGGGAGCGGATCCTCGCCCTGGAGCCCGAGCGGCACGAAATCGAGGGCTACCTGCGGGAAGCCCGCAAGGAAGTGGGCCAGGCCACCGCGGCCGCCGCCACGCCCGCCCCAGCCCCCCCCGCCGCGGAACCCGAGAGCCTGGACCTGAAGCTCAGGCAGGCCGAGCACCTGCTCACCCTCCAGCGCCATGAGGAGGCCGCCTTCACATTCCAGCAGGCCCTGCGCCTGGATCCCGGCAATGCCCGGGCCCTGAACGGCCTGGAGCGCTGCCGGAAGCCCGCCGGCCGGCCCGCCGCTCCGGAACCGCGCCCCGCGGCTCCGGTCATGACTCTGGACGCCCAGGGCCGCATCGCCATGGCCGACGAGGAGCAGACAGTCTTCAGCGAGCCCCAGGGCGTCGAGCCCCCGGCCGCCCTGCAGCTGGCCACGCCCGCACCACGCGTGGGCCCCAGCCTGCCCGAACGCCTGCGCGGCGCCACCGAGCTGCTGCCCTGGCTGAGGGAACCCAAAATCATGGTCGCCATCGGCGGCGGGCTGGTGGCCCTGATCGTGGTGCTGGCTCTCATCCACAGCTACCGCAAGGACCAGGCCCTGAAGGAGGAGGTCCGCCGCGCGCGGGCCGCCGCCGTGGCCCCCGTGGCCCAACAGGCCCAGGCCCCAGACCTGACCGAGTCCCCCGCCGCCCTGCGGCAGGAGGCCGAGACCGCCCTGGGCACGGACCCCCTGCGCGCCTACCTCAGGGCCGAGGCCCTGGTGAAGGCCAACCCCGGCGACGCCGCTGGCCCCCAGCTGCTGGAGAAGGCCCGGGCCGGCCTCTCGGGCGGCGTCAGCGGGGCCAGCCTGCCCGAGTTCCAGAAGCACCTGCAGAACGGCGACCTCGAGGCTGCCCGCAAAGTGATGGATGCCTTGCTGCGGGCCCAGCCGGACAGCGCGGACCTGCGCGGCCGGGCCGGGCGTCTGCACCTCACCCTCTGCTTCGCCCATGCCAGCCAGGCCAAGTGGGACGAGGCCGAGGAGGACCTGCTGCGGGGCCGGGCCCTCTTTCCCGGCGACAAGAGCTGGCAGGTGCGCCTGAAGCTGCTGGAGAAGGTGAAGGCCCTGCCCAAGGAGCAACGGCCCGCCTGGATCGCCCTGTTGGGCTGAGGATCAGTTAACCCACACTTCCGGCGGCACAGGATGGCTCAGGAAGTGGGTCATGCCTTCGTTCCGGCCGTAGGCGCCGGTGCTGCCGAAGACCAGCAGGTCCCCCGCGGCCAGCTCCGGTAGCCGCACATCCCCCAGGCGATCCAGGCTGGTGCAGAGGGGCCCGGCCAGCGTATACGGCAGCGTGCCCTCACCCTTGCCCACGGCCTTCACAGGGAAGGGCTCGCCCGTGAGCAGGGGGCGGAGCAGGTGGTTGATGCCACCTTCGAGGATGGCGAAGCGCGTGCCGCGGCTCTCCTTGATCCGCACCACCCGGGCCAGGTAGGTGCCGCAGGGCCCCGCCAAGAAGCGGCCGGGCTCCAGGATCAGCTCCCCCGTGAACCAGGGGTGCCGCGCCAGCAGCTCGGCGTGGCCCCGGCCCAGGGCCGCGAGGTCCAGCGGGGTCTGGTCCGGCGCGTAGGGGATGCCG
Source organism: Geothrix sp. (assembly GCF_049292215.1). Lineage (GTDB taxonomy): Bacteria > Acidobacteriota > Holophagae > Holophagales > Holophagaceae > Geothrix. The sequence goes on from NZ_JBATQW010000091.1 coordinate 2,026, forward strand.
ATACCGCCACCCAGGTCGATCTGCTCGAAGGCGAGGCTGTGCGTTTCCGACAGACGCTGCGCCAGGGTCAGCACCGCGCCGTGGATGGCCAGCAGCTTCGCCGCGTCGCGCTGGTTGCTGGCGGCGAACACGTGCAGGCCGCGGATGCGGACATGGCGCAGGTTCGCGGCCTTCTGGAGCAGGGCGGGCACGTCCTCCTCGTCCACGCCGAAGGCCGAGGGCCCGCTGCCGCCGATGATGCGGTTGCCCTCGTCGATGGCGAAGGCCGGGTGCACCCGCAGGTTCACGGCCGTCTCCCGGTCCACCAGGGCGTCAAGGCGCGCCAGGTCCTCGAAGCCCTCTGCCTGCACCCGCACGCCCTGGGCCAGGGCCTTGCGCAGCTCCGCCTCCCGCTTGCCCGGCCCCGCGAAGAAGGTGCGGCCGGGTGGCAGCCGCAAGGCTTCGACCCGCTCCAGCTCCCCGATGGACGCGCAGTCGAAGCTGGCTCCCAGGGACGCGAAGCATCCAAGCAGGTCCGGGTGCGGGTTCGCCTTCACCGCGTAGGCCACGCGCACCCGTGGGGGCAGCACCTGACGAAGGGAGGTGAACTGCGCCGCGGCGGCTGCGCCGGAATAGGCGAAGCAAGGCGTGCCATGGGCCTCCGCCAGGTGGTGGCAGGTGGCGTCGCCGAGAGGAAAGAGGCCCGTCATCATGCTTTCCAATACGGCGCCAACCGCCGCACACCTTCTTTCAACTGCTCCGGCGTCGCGGCGAAGCTGAGACGGGCGTGGCCGCGGCCGCCTTCGCCGAAGGCGAGGCCGGGGATGAGCACCACCTTGGCTTCGTCGCGCAGCTTCAGGCAGAAGGCCAGGGGATCGGCGTGGGCCGCGGGGGGCAGGGGCATGAAGTGGTAAAAGGTGCCGTCGGGCGGGATCACGACGTGGCCCAACTCCTCGCGCAGGGCTTCGGCCAGGGCCTGCCAGCGCTGTTGCACAGCGCCGCGAGCCTCGGCCAGCACGGTATCGGAATTCTCGATCAAGGCCAGCGCGGCCCACTGGGCCGGAGTGGCGGTACCGGTGACGGCGTAGCCGTGCACGGTGCGGGCGGGCAGCAGCCATGCGGGGTCGCCCACGGCCCAGCCCACGCGGAGGCCCGGCGCGCCCCAGCCCTTGCTCACGGAGCTGGTCACCACCCCGCGGTCGGTGACATCCCGCAGGCTGGGGGCACGGATGCCGAAGTGCAGGTCGCGGTAGACCTCGTCCGAAATCAGCAGCACGCCCCGGGCCGCGCAGGCGTCGGCCACGCGCTTCAGGGCCGTGAGGTCGCCGCCGCCGCCCGTGGGATTGGAGGGCAGGTTGAGAATCACGGCGGAGGCGTCGGGCGTGGCGTCCAGCACGCGGATCAGCTCGTCGGCGTCCAGGCGGAAGCGGTCTTCGGAGAGCCGGTAGGTCACGGGCTCGGCACCGGACATGCGGGCCAGGGCGGGGTAGGCCACAAAGCCCGGGTCGGGCATCAGCACCTTCGTCCCAGGCTCCACCCAGGCCTGGAACAGGGAGAACAGCGCCCCCTGCGAGCCGGTGGTGATGAGCACCTCGTCCACCTGGGCGCCGTGGAAGACGGCCACGGCCTTGCGCAATTCCAGCAGGCCCACGTGGGGCACGTAGGCGCAGGGTCCCGGCGCGCGGAGCAGGGCCAGCCGCGCCACCTCCGGCAGGTCCCAGGTGGGCTCGCCCAGGCCCAGGGGGATGGCCCCAGGCGGCGTACCGTCCGTGATGGCGCGGATGGGCGAGGGCTTCAGCAGGGACAGGCGGGAGGCAGGCTTCATGGCATCTCTCGGTGGGGCCTGGGCGGGGCTACCTCAGCGCCTGCTCCAGGGCGGTGGCCGCGTCGGTCTTGTCATCGCGGTACTTCACGATACAAGGCGCGGCGAGCTGCAGGCCGTGAGCCCTGGCAAAGTCGCCCGAGGCGGGCCGGGAGCCCGGCACCACCACGGCGCCCTCGGGCACCTCCTGGCGCAGCTCCCGGCCGTTCACCAGGTCGTAGATGATGCTGCTCCCCGTGATCACCACGCCCGAAGCAAGCACGGCGCGCTTGCGCACCACGATGCCCTCGAAGAGGCCCACGAGACCGCCCACGAAGGCGTCATCCTCCACGATCACGGGCCGGGCCCCGGCGGGCTCCAGCACGCCGCCGATCTGGGCCGCGGCGGACAGGTGCACGCGCTTGCCGATCTGGGCGCAGCTGCCCACCAGGGCGTGGCTGTCCACCATGGTGCCCTCATCCACGAAGGCCCCCACGTTCACGTAGGCCGGGGGCATGAGCACCACGCTGCGGGCGATGTGGGCCCCGCGCCGCACAGCGGAGCCGCCCGGGACGAGGCGCACGGCATCCTCCAGCCCAAAGTGGCGGGGCGGATAGGCGGTCTTATCGAACATGGGGAAGCCCGGTCCTGGCATCTCCATCAGGTTGGTGCGGCGGAACCCGCAGAGGATGGCCTGCTTCACCCAGGCGTTGGCTTGCCAGGTGCCGTCCTCCTGACGCTCGGCGGCGCGGATGAGCCCCTTCTCGAGGGCTGCCACCAGCAGCTGGTGCATGGCGGGGGCCTTGGAATCGGTCAGCAGGCACTCGGGCGACTGGCTGAAGAAACTTCGAATGGAATCCACATCGACGACCATCACTTGACTCCAGGAATCGTGCCGTCGGGGGCAAGGCAGAGCGCCTCGGCCACGAGCGTGCGGGTGGCCGCCGAGGCGGGCATGAGGGGCAGGCGCACGACGTCCTCGCCGATGCCCAGCAGTTTGAGCGCCGCCTTCAATGGAATGGGATTGCTCTCCACGAACAGCGCGTCCATCAGGGGCAGCAGCTGCTGGTGCAGGCGCAGAGCCTCCAGGGTGTTGCCCCGCCGGGCCGCGGCGATCATGGCGGCGGTCTCGCGTGGCAGGACGTTGCCCAGCACCGACACCAGACCCGAGGCCCCTACGGCCATGGCCGCCAGGGCCAGGTTGTCGTCGCCGGAGAGCAGGGTCTTGCCCGGGGGTAAGGTGCGGGCCACCTCGGCGATCTGGGCGAGGCTGCCACTGCTCTCCTTCACGGCCACCACCTGGGGGTTCTGCCATAGGCGAGCCAGCACGGCGGGTGTCACGTTCAGGCCCGTGCGGCCCGGCACGTTGTAGGCGATGAGGGGGAAGCCCGGCGCAGCCTCGGCGATGGCGGCGTAGTGGGCCACCAGCCCGTCGGGGTTCGGCTTGTTGTAGTAGGGCGTCACCACCAGGGCCCCCGCGGCGCCCAGGGCCTGGGCTCGCTTCGTCATGGCCGCGGCCGAGCGGGTGGCATTGTGGCCCGTGCCCACGATGACGCGGCGGCCGCTGCTCTCCTCCAGACAGGCGGCGATGATGGCATCCCGCTCCGCGTCCAGCAGGGTCGAGGCCTCGCCCGTGGTCCCCAGGGGCACCAGGGTGTCCACGCCGCCGGCCACCACGTGGCGCACCAGCTTGCGGAATGCGGGAAGGTCCACCTCGCCCGCGGGCGTGAAGGGCGTGGCCAGGGCGACGGCGAGACCGGACAGATCGAGGGTCATGGCTTGCCTCCAAACACAAACAGGGGATCGAGCAGGTCGGCGGCCAGGTCATCCATGGTGAACAATCCCTTGCGCCCGTGCAGCCACCGGGCCGCCGCCAGGGCGCCCTGGGCGAAGGGGGCGCGGGACCGCGCTGTGTGGGTGAGCTCGAGCACCTCGGCCGGGGCGTCCAGGCCCACGGTGTGGGTGCCGAACTCTGCCCCTGCCCGCACCACCCCGATGTTCAGCTGGTGGAGGGCCGGCGTGCTCAGGGTCCACTCGGTCTTGCGCGGACAGCCCGCCATGAGGGCCGCGGCCAGGGTCTTGGCGGTGCCCGAGGGGGCGTCAGCCTTCAGCCGATGGTGGTGCTCCACCAGGTAGGGATCCCGGGCCGGATCCCGTTCGGCGAAGCGGCCCATGACCGTGGCGAGGCGGGCCATGAAGGCCACCGTGAGAGAGAAGTTCGAGGAGGTCAGCACGCCGATGCGGCCGGCCACGCGGGCCTCCAGGTCCGGCAGATTCCAGCCGGTGGCCCCGATCACCAGGTCCGTACCGGTGTCCAGGGCCCAGTCCAGGTGCGAGGCCACGGCCTCGGCAACGCTGGCGTCGATGGCCACGTCCACGGGGCCCGTGGGGGAGTCACCCTGGTCCACCTGCCAAGCGAGACCGTCAGGCGCCTCGTTGGCAATGGCCGAGCCCAGGCGGCCCCGCCCGAAGAGGCCGATACGGAGGGCGCTCATGGCGCCCCCACCAGCACGCGATGCAGGCGGCGCAATGCCTCGGCGGTGCTCTCCTCTTTGACGACGAGGCTGAGGTTGATCTCGTTGGCGCCCATGCTTATCATCTCGACGTTGATGTCGCCCAGGGCCGTGAGCAGCTTCGCGCCTAGGCCCGGCGTGGACTTCAGCCGCTCGCCCACGGCCGCGATGATGGCGCGGCGCTCGTGAATCTCCACGGTGGCGAAGGCAGCGAGATCCTCGAGCAGGGCCTTGAGGGGCTCGTCCGCCTCGACGGTGAGGGAGACGCTGACTTCGGCGGTGGCCACCAGGTCGACGCTCACGCCACGGCGGCCGAACACCTCGAAGAGCCGCGCCAGAAAGCCGCTCTGCGCCAGCATCCGTGTGCTGCTCACGGTGAGCACCGTCACGGGGCCCCGGCTGGCCAGGGCCGTGATGGGCCGCCCCGAGCGGACCTCGGCCGAGATGGTGGTGAAGCGGCCCTCGGGCTTCTGTGTGTGCCGCACGGTGACTGGGATGCGGGCTTCCACGGCGGGCTGGATGGTGGCGGGGTGGAGCACTTTGGCGCCGAAGGCCGCCAGCTCCGCGGCCTCGGCGAAGCTGAGGTCGGGGATGGGCAGGGCCTCGGGGACGATGCGGGGGTCGCAGGTGAGCACGCCCTCCACGTCGGTCCAGATCTGCACTTCCTCCGCGGCCAGGGCCGCGCCGAAGAGGGCCGCGGAATAGTCACTGCCGCCGCGTCCAAGCGTGGTGGTGAGGCCATCGGCCGTGGCGCCGATGTAGCCCTGGGTGACCACGGCCCGGCCTGCGCCCAGCAGGGGCTTCATGTGCTCCGCCGCCAGGGCGCGGATGGCGGCCTGCTGGGGCACGGCCTCGCCGAACACCTCGTCCGTGCGCAGCACTGTGCGGGCATCCACCCAGGCGCCGCCCACAAAGGCCGCGAAGATCCGCGTGGAGAGCCGCTCGCCCAGCGAGGCGATGGCATCCATGCTGCGGGGGCTCAGCTCGCGGAGCAGGGCCACGCCGCGCAGCAGCAGCTCCAGCTCCCCGAAGAGATCCGTCAGCGCGACATCGAGGGTCTCGGGCGCGGCGCCCGCGAAGAGCTCCGTAGCGGTCTGGCGGTGGGCGGCCATGAGGGCCCGCTGGCGCTCCATGGCCCCGGCCAGGTCGCCGGCCTCCGCGGCCTTGGCGGCAGCGAAGAGGCCATTCGTGGTCTTGCCCATGGCGGAAAGCACCACCAGCGGCGCCTTGGGCAGCGCCGCAGCCACCAGCCCCGCCACCTGCCGCATGCAGGCGGCATCTGCCACGCTGCTGCCACCGAACTTGAGGACGATCATCGGAGATACCCCTTCGCATGAGCCAGCTCGGCGTTGAGGATGCTGCCGCCGGCCGCCCCGCGCTCAGTGTTGTGGCCCAGCAGCGCGAACTTGATGCCCAGGATGGGACAGACCCGGATGCGACCGACATGGACGCTCATGCCCTCATCCCTTTCCACGTCGCGGCGCACCTGGGGTCGGTCCTCCAGGTCGTGGACGTGGATGGGCACGGCGGGCGCCGAAAAGAGGCCCAGCCTCTGTGGTTCCGGGTTCCAGGCCAGGAAGGCCGCGCGCACGGCTTCGATGGACGGGCTACCCTTCAGCCGCACGCTCACGGCCTCAGTGTGGCCCTCGATGACGGGGACGCGGTGGCAGAGGGCGCTCACGGTCATGGGGGCCAGCTCCACACCCTGGCCCGTGAAGCGGCCCAGCATCTTGGGGGTCTCCTCCTCGACCTTGGGCTCCTCGTTGCGGATGAAGGGGATCACGTTGCCCAGGATGTCCAGGCTGGCCACGCCGGGATAGCCGGCGCCGCTGATGGCCTGCATGGAAGTCATCATCACGGCCTCCACGCCGAAGGCCTCGTGCAGGGGGGCCAGCGCCATGACCAGCACGGTGGCCGTGCAGTTGGCGTTGGTGACGATGCCGCCCTTCCAACCGTGGTGGTGCCGCTGCAGGTCCAGCAGGCCCAGGTGGGCCGCGTTCACCTCGGGCACCAGCAGCGGCACCTCGGGCGACATGCGGAAGGCCGCGGCGTTGGAGAAGACCATGGCGCCGGCCTTGGCGAACTCGGGCTCCAGCTCCTTGGCGGGCCCCGTGTCCAGGGCGCTGAACACCACCGGCGACAGCGCGAACTCCGGCGTGCCGTCCACCATGACCTGGTCGCCCAGGCCTCCGTAGGCCTCGCCATCCAGGCGCCAGGCGCAGGCATCGCGGTAGCGCTTTCCGGAGCTGCGCTCGCTGGCGGCGAGGTGCTCCACGCGGAAGAGCGGGTGGTTGGCCAGGCGGCGCACGAAGCGCTGGCCGACGACACCGGTGGCGCCCAGAACGGTGACGGGGATATTCGTGGTCATGGTTCAGTCTCCCAGGAAATGCAGGGCCAGGCGGCGGTTCAGGTCCACCCCGGCCTTGAGGTCGGCCAGGCTGAGGTGCTCGTCGAGGGTGTGCGCCACGGTGATGCTGCCGGGCCCCGCCAGCACGACGGTACGATCCGGCACCAGGGCGCGCAGCGCAGGTGCGTCCGAGCCGAACGGCATGGGCGCCTGCTCGAAGCCCGGTACGGTCGGATAGAGGTCGGCGGGTTCGTCGAGACGCAGGTCCACGGAGCCCTCGGGTGGGGCCAGGCGCCGGACCTCGGCGAGGAAGGTGCTGCCGGGCACCACGCGGGCCATGAGGTGCGCCTCGGCCTGAGCGGGCACCGAGTTCAGCGCCACGCCCGCCTGGATCAGGCCCAGGTTCCAAAGCTCGGGCCCCAGCTGCGGGTCCACGGGCCGCTCCTGCTCCCGCAGGCGCTGCAGCCAGTCCAGCAGGGGCCAGGTCGCGTTGTGGCCCAGCTGGGGGCTGCCGCTGTGGGCGGCCCTGCCGCGGCAGTGGAGGCACACGTGCTGCACGCCCCGCTGTCCCGTGGCCAGCTTCAGCTCCGTGGGCTCGCCGTTGATGAGCACGCGCAGATCCCCCAATCGATCCGCCAGACCCAGGGCCGCTGCAGCACCGGCGCTGTCCGTCTCTTCCCCCACCACGCCCAGCCAGGCAAGGCCCTCGCGGCCTTCGGCCAGCAGGGTCTTCACGGCTGCAAGCTGGGCCACAATCTGGCCCTTGGCATCGCAGGTGCCGCGACCGAACAGCACGTCCCCTTCCAGGCGCGGAGGCAGGAAGGGCGGCACCGTATCCAGGTGGGTGGAGAAGAGCACCTTCGGCCGACCCCACAAGGCCAGCACATTGGTGCGCCCTTCGGCCACCGGCTGCTCCACCACCTGGGCGCCCAGCTCGCGCAACAGAGTCAGCAGATCGCCTAGGCCGGCATCCTCGGCACCCGAGGTCGTGTTCGATGCGCAGAGGGTCATGAGCCTGGCGATGAGCCAGCTTTGGAGGTCTGCGGGGGCTGCGTTCATGGTCTACCTCGGCGTGCCGACGGTGCCCTCAGGAACGCGATGGGAGGACTCCCGCCGCTGCGCCTCAGGCCCTCCGCGCCGGGTGACCGGCACGACAGCCGCCGGGGTTTCCCCTCGTCGTCCAGGGGGCGCGTCGATGAGCCGCGTTCCCTTCGGCGATCCGCCCCTTTCCCGTCGGGTCATCGGGTTCATCGCCCTCGTCGCCGGTACTGATGGGAACCGCTCCTCCATCGGAAGCTCCACCTTCCCACGGGCGGGGAGGCTAGCGCAACTCCGCCGGCACCAGGGCATCCGCCAGGCGCCGCACGTAGCCGCTCAGGTCGGTCACGGCCGCCACCGCCTCCGGCGTGGTGCGGAGCAGCTGGAAGTAGCCCGCGTAGGCGGCATAGGCCAGCAGGGCGCGCTCCTTCGCCTCCTCCTCCGTCAGCCCCAGGGCCTGGAAGGCCACCACCCCGAAGGCGAGCCGCCGCTCCGAGGCCCGGCGCAGGTAGGGCTGCACCCGCGGATCCTCGCTGGACACCGCCAGCGCCGCGAAGAAACGGCCGTTCTCCACGTCCTCGAAGGCCGCGAAGAGCAACACCCGCAGGCGCCGCCGGGGGTCCTCGATGCCGCCGTAGCGGGCCACCACGTCGGCGCTCTGGTCCTGCTCCCAGGCCTCCAGCGCGGCGTGGATGAGCTCGTCCCGGTTTCGGAAATGCCAGTAGAAACTGCCCTTGGTGACGCCCAGGGCCAGGGCCAGAGGCTCCACGGCCACGGCCTGCACGCCCTCCTGGGCGATGAGGTTCGTGGCGGCCTTCACCCAGGCGTCCCGGGAGAGGGGGGGGGCGGGTCGGACCTTCTTCTTGGCTGGGGGCATGGTGGCCTTGACAGGGGACTTCGTCAGCCTACCATACCATACCGTATGGCAACCATACGCCTGCGTATTGACATGGAGTCTCCATGCGTCCACTCCTCCTCCCCTTCCTGACCGCCCTCCTGATCCTGATGGGCTGCGCCACGCCCGAGACCGTGCAGCGCCGCAGCAGCCTCGCCACCTACCTCGGCGCCAAGGCCCAGCCACCTGCGGAACAGCCCGCTGGGCCAGCCCGGCTTCAGCTGCCCCTGCGGCTGGGCATTGCCTTCGTCCCAGCGGATGCCGGGCAGCGGAGCGGGTCCCTGAATGGAACCGCTCCCGCCAACCTCATGAACGCGGCCCAGGAGCAGGAGTTGCACAGGCAGGTCTCCGACCTGTTCGGCCAGAAGCCCTGGACGCTCAGCTTCAAGGTCATCCCGGCCCTCTACCTGGCCAGGGGCGGCGGCTTCGAGGACCTGGACCAGGTGGCCCGCAGCTTCGGCGTGGACGTGGTGGCCCTGGTCAGCGTGGACCAGGTGCAGTTCAGCAGCCCGCGCTGGTACGCCTGGACCTACTGGACCCTGGTGGGCGCCTACATGGTGAAGGGCGACAAGAATGACACCACCACCCTGGTGGATGCGGCGGTCTACCACGTGCCCTCGCGCACCTTCCTGTTCCGCGCCGGTGGCGTGGGTAGCGCCAAGGGCAGTTCGACCTGGTCCAACCGGGAGGATGCCTTCCGCCAGCAGTCCCGGGAGAGCCTCGCCCTCGCCATGGCCGACCTGTCGAAGTCCCTGGATCAGGGGGTGGCGGCCTTCAAGCAGGACCTGCTCAAGGGCGCCAGGAAGGATGTCCAGCTCGTGGACAAGGATGGGAACCCCCTGGGCAGCGCCAGCTACGATCCCACCAAGCGCTGATGCCATTCGAGCGTGGGCTCGACCTTGCCACCTGTCAGTCTGTTGAGTTGCACTGCATCTGCGATGAGACTTGTGCCTAAGTCCTCACCCCCACGCGCCACCGTGCTCGGCCAACTGTGGCCCGCAAGACGGGAGGCATCATGAAGGCCGTCCTCTGTTCCTTGCTGATCTTCTCGGGTGGGCTTGGTTGTGCCCGTGTTTACCGCCCCCTGATCCTAGAGCGACCGCCCGTGGTCATCCACGCGGACGGGCTCTCTGGCGAAGCGGCGCTCCAGCCCTGGGGGGACAACTCCAGGTACGAGTTTTGGGCAAGAGAATCGAATCTTCGGATCTTCACCGTCACCCTGGAGAATCACACTACTTCGGAGCTAGACGTCCTCCGGCTGGAACTTCCAGAGGGCAGCCATCTGCTATCACCCGAAGAAGCCATCAGAACCATCAAGCAACAACCACTCAAATATTTTTTGCTCCCGTTGACTCCGTTCCTTCCAAGCGTTGCAACCTCGGGTGGTGGTGCCATTGGACCCGTGGTCCTCGGCGTCGCCGCCCTCGTCTTCGGTGCACCCAATGCGGCGGTCGCCTTTAGAAGCAACCAGCGCCTCGAGACCTTCTTCCGGGACAATGCCTGGCAGAAGGGGATCCTCAAACCAGGTCAACAGCAGCGGGGGGTGCTCATCATCCAAAGCCGGGAGACCACCCAGCCCCTGACACTCTGGATCTCCTACCGGGGTGCCGTGGGCGACCGGCGGCTCGAACTGACCGGTCCCGGCCATCCACCACAGAGCAAGCCACAGGTGGTCCGCCAGGGCTAGACTGGTGCTCGGAGCGCCCCATGTCCCTCATCATCGCTGGCAAGACCTTCGACAACCGCCTGGTCCTGGGCACGGGCAAATACAAGGACTTTGCCACCATGCAGGCCTGCTACCGGGCCGCGCGGGTGGAAATGGTGACGCTGGCCGTGCGCCGCTTCGACCTGGGCGCCAAGGGCGAGGAGAACATCCTGAACTGGATCCCCAAGGACATTGCCCTGCTGCCCAACACCGCCGGCTGCTACACCCGCGAGGACGCCCTGCGCGTGGCGCGCCTGGCCCGGGAGGCGCTCGGCACGAATTGGGTGAAGCTGGAGGTCATCGGCGATGCGAAGTCCCTCTACCCCGACAACGAGGAGACTCTGGAAGCCGCCAAGGTCCTCGTCAAGGAGGGCTTCGTCGTCCTGCCCTACGTGAACGCCGATCCCATCCTGGCCAAGAAGCTGTGCGACATCGGCTGCGCCGCCGTCATGCCCCTGGGCAGCGCCATCGGCTCGGGCCTCGGTATCCAGAATCCCATGACGCTGCTGCTCATCAAGGAAGTGGTCGGGGCCTACAAGCTGCCCATGATCGTGGACGCCGGCGTGGGCACGGCCTCCGACGCGGCCCTGGCCATGGAGCTGGGCGCCGACGGCGTGCTGCTCAACACCGCCGTGGCCGAAGCCGGCGAGCCCACCAAGATGGCCCAGGCCATGGACCACGCGGTGATCGCCGGGCGCCTTGCCTTCGAGAGCGGACGCATGGCGAAGCGGCTCTACGCCAGCGCCAGCAGCCCCATGGCGGGCATCGTCGGCAGGTAGCCCCTTTCCCGGTTCACCATCAGCCAGCCTGGAGTCCGCCATGCCCAAGGTCTTCGTGGCACAGCATCACGCCGAGGCGCACCTCGTGATGGGGCTGCTCCAGGCCAACGGAATTGCCGCGGAAGTGCGTGGCGAGGCCCTGTTCACCACCGTGGAAGCGCCGACCATCATCCCCGGCGTGGCGCCTGAAGTGTGGGTGGCGAAATCCGCCCACCTCCCGCTGGCCCTTGATCTGGTCAGGCGCTTTTCAAGGGGAGAGGCCCTGCCGGGTTCAGCGGGGCCCACTTGGCAGTGCCCGAAGTGTTCCGAAATCCTCGAGGCGCAGTTCGCCGAGTGCTGGAGCTGCAGCACGGCCAAGCCAGGCCCAGTGGTCTAGCCGGTCGTGCCAAACGACGAAGCGCCCGGCAACCGCCGGGCGCTTCCGCTTCGTGGCTTGGTTTGTCAGCGGGCCTGGACCGCTTCGGGAAGGCCCACTTCGGCCAACGCGGAGGCCAGGTGCGCCACGGTGCGGTCCACATTGTGGAGCTTCTCCAGGCCGAAGAGTCCGATGCGGAAGGTCATGAAATCCGTGGGCTCGTCGCACTGCAGGGGCACACCTGCGGCCACCTGCAGGCCCGCGGCCAGGAATTTCTTCCCCGTCTGGATGTCCGGGTCCGTGGTGTAGCTCACCACCACGCCGGGAGCCTTGAAGCCTTCGGCGGCCACGCTGGGCAGACCGCAGCTTTCCAGCAGCAGCCGGGCTTTGGCGCCCAGTTCCGCCTGCTCGGCCCGCAGCTTCTCGAAACCGTAGGCCTCCATTTCCTGCATGACCGCGCAGTCCTTGGCCAAGGCATCCGTGGGCATGGTCGCGTGATACGCATGGCCGCCCTTCAGATAGGCGTCCATGATCGCGGACCACTTCTTCAGGTCGCAGGCGAAGCTGGTGCTGGTGGTGCCTTCCATTACGCCCTTGGCCCTTTCGGAGAGCATGACCATGGCCGCGCAGGGGCTGCCGCTCCAGCCCTTTTGGGGGGCGCTCACGAGCACATCGACGCCGATGGCCTCCATGTCCACCCACATGCAGCCCGAAGCGATGCAGTCCAGCACGAAGAGGCCGCCCACGGCGTGGGTGGCCTGGGCCACCGCCTTCATGTAGTCGTCTGGGAGGATGATGCCGGAGGCGGTCTCCACATGGGGGGCAATCACCAGCTGTGGCTTTTCGGTGGCGATGGCGGCCACCACCTCGGCGATGGGTGTCGGGATCCAGGGCGACTGGCGATCCGTGCCGGTACGGCGGGCCTTGAGCACGGTGTGGGAGGCGGGGATCCCGCCCATGTCGAAGATCTGGGACCAGCGGAAGCTGAAGAAGCCGTCGCGGATCACCAGGGCCTTCCTGCCCGTGGCGAACTGGCGGGCCACGGCCTCCATGCCGTAGGTGCCGCCGCCTGGAACGATCACGGCCGCCTGGGCGTGGTAGACGGTCGTGAGGATGCGGTTCATGTCCCGCATCACGTTCTGGAAGCGCTTGGACATGTGGTTCAGGGCGCGGTCGGTGTAGACCACAGAGAATTCAAGCAAGCCATCGGGGTCGATGTTGGGAAGCAGGGCGGTCATGGCAAGTCCTCCTCGGGATCTACTTGAGCCAGTTGATGTCGGTGCCGGCGGGAAGATGCGGTGTGAAGATCGACAGGTACTGGAGGTTCTCCTCCAAGGCCCGGGTGTCGTGGATGATGCCCCGGGGGCAGACGTGCACGTCGCCAAGCTTCACCGGCGTCCACTCGCCGTTCACCATGATCTCGCCCTTGCCGCCCACCACGACCACATACTCGTCACAGACGGTGTGGAAGTGGGTGCCCACCGTGGTGCCCTTCACCGCTGTGCGGATCATCATCTGGGTGCGCGGGCACTCGTAGACCACCTCGCTGTCCACGCCCTTCCCGGGCAGGATGCGCTGGGCGTAGTACTCGTTCAAGTGGACAAGGAGCGCCACGTTGGGCGTGGAGTCAATGAGGCCCTTCGGGGTTTCCAGTTCACAGGTCGTCATGTCGTGTCTCCTTTAAGGAATGGGATGAATGGCGGGTCTCCGCTCAGCTGACGGCGGGCGCTGTCGGGAGGATCCATGGGATGACGAAGGCCTGCAGGAGCACCACCACGATCACGATCCCCAGCAGGATCATGGAATACTTCAGCGTCTTCCGGAAAATGTCGGTCTCATGCCCCACAAGGCCCACGGCGGCGCAGGCCACGGCGATGGACTGGGGGGAGATCAGCTTGCCCATGACGCCGCCAAACAGGTTGGCCGAGGTGGTGAGGACGGGATTCAGGCCCAGCTGGATGGCGGTGACCTGCTGGAGCTTGCCGAACAGGGCGGCGGAGGAGGTGACCGAGCCGGTGAGGAAGACGCCCAGCAGGCCGATGACCGGGGAGAAGATGGGGAAGGCCATGCCTGTGAGGGCCGCGAAGGTCAGGCCCAGGGTGAAGGACATGCCGGAATAGTTGGCCAGGAAGCCCAGTCCGATCACCGCGGACAGCGTGACAAGGGCGAAGCGGAGCTGCAGGAACGTCTTCAGGAGGACCTTGGCGCCGGTCGCGGGGCGGATGCCCAGCACGACCATGGAGATCAGGGAGGACAGGAACATGGCCGTGCCTGGGGCCGTGAGCCACTGCCACTTGTAGCTGGCGGCATAGGCGACGGGCTTGGCGACGATGGGCGCGGCCTTGAAGACGACGCCATCCAGCCCGGGCCACTTGGGGACGGCCAGGAACCAGTGGTGGGTCTTCTCCGCGTAGGTCTTGAAGGCGGGGGTGCCCCAGATACCCATGACCACCATGAGGATGAGGAAAGGCGACCAGGCCTTGAAGATCTGGCCCGCGGTGTAATTCGTGCCGGTGACCGGGCTCGCGGCCTTGTCCTCCTCAAAGGTCCAGGTGGTCTTTGGCTGCCAGAAGCGGATGAAGACCACCAGGCAGAGCAGCGACACCACGGAGGCCGTGATGGCGGGCAGCTCGGGCCCGAAATAGGTGGAGATCACCAGCGAAGTTGCGCCGTAGCTGATGCCGGCCACCAAGGCCGCGGGCCACACTTCCCTGGCCCGCTTGAAGCCCACCATCACCACGAGCATGAAGAAGGGGATGATCAGGGCCATGAGGGCCATGTCGATTCCGATGGCGCGGGCCATGGTGGTGGCGGGAATCCCCGTCACCGTGGCCATCATCATGGTGGGCACGCCCACGGGGCCGAAGGGCACAGGCGGGGTGTTGGCCACGAGGCATATGACGGCTGCGGGCAGGGGCGGAAAGCCCAGGCCGATGAGCATGGCCGCGGCCACCGCCACAGGCGCGCCCTGTCCGGCCACGCCTTCCATGAAGGCGGAGAAGGAGAAGGCGATGAGCAGGGCCTGGATGCGGCGATCCGGGGAGAGTGAGGAGATGGAGCTCTTGATGACCTCGAACTGGCCCGATTCCACCGTGAGGTTGAAGAGGAACACCGCCGTGAGGATGATCCAGCCAATGGGGAACAGGCCGGTCACCATGCCCAGGGCCGAGGCGGACAGCGCGGCGCTGATCGGCATCCGGTAGACCAGCACGCTGATGATGATGGTGAGGAGCAGGGTGATGAGCCCCGCCACGTGGCCCTTCATGCGCTTCACGGCCAGGGCCCAGAAGAGGAAGAAGATGGGGATGGCCACCACCAGGGCTGTCAAGAGCAGGCTGCCGTTCAGCGCGGCGTAGTTCTGATTCCAGGGCATGGGGTTGATCCTTTCCACAAAGCGGGTTGGCAGACAGACATCACAAGCTGGCGCTCACTTCCTGGCGGGTGACGGCGCGACAGGTCCAGAGGCAACCCTGCCGAGCCGAACCTTCTTGGGCGGCCTTGGTTGAGGCGCTCCGTCGTTCAACGGCAGGGCTGGGACGATCCGGGGTTTGGCTCATGGGGATGGAAGCCACTATGCTCCCGGTGCCTCGTTTGACGATGTGATTATCGTCAACATTTCTATTGAATCTAAAAGAAGTTAAACAACCTGGTTCACTGTTCAGACCGCCTTTGATAGGGCCTTCTTTTTCATATCAACGCGTGCACCGCGGGCGCGGTCCACGGCGCGTTTTGGTTCACCTACCCCGGGGCATGCCTCTGGCCACTTCCGCCATGAACTCCATCGGCTCGGCCTTGGGCCGTTCGCTACCCCAGGGCCCTCATGCCCAAAGAAAAGCGGGCCGGCTGGCCCGCTTTTCTTTGGGTGGAGCGGCGCTACTTCGCGGAGACGGCCGGCGCCGCGCCCTTGGCGTCGATGGCCTGGTTGAGCAGGTCCACGCCGTCCTTGGCGGCTTTGATGGCGCCAGTCAGGGTCTCGCGGGCCAGCTCGGGGTTGTGGAAGCCGTCGCTGTTCTCGGCGGTCCAGAACTCCCACAGCACGTGGGCCTCCTCGTGCTTCTCGCGGGCCTTGGCGAGCACATCCTCACCCACCCCGGCGCGCCTGGCGACGACATAGGTGTCGATCAGCCGGCCGATCCAGTACTCGGATTTCCGCATCTTGCCCTTCACGTAGTTGCGGATGGTCTCGATCTCGTACTTCTTCGCATCCACCCCATCCTTCGGGTGGCAGCCCAGGCAGGAGGCCTTCACCTCCGCCAGGGGGCGGATGACGCCGTGCGTGGAGAAGATCTTTCCGTCCTTGCCCTTCTGCTTGGGCATGTGGCACTGGTGGCACTGCACGCCGGCCCTGTCATGGGCACTGCCCGCGAAGGCCTCGGCCTCCGGATGCTGCATCTTGATGAGGCGCGCGCCGGTGACGGCGTGCTTGAAGTCGTAGAAGTCCAGCTTCTTGTAGTGCGCGAGGAGTTGCTTGGCGTTCTTGAGGGGGAAGTGGTTGGTGCGCGGATCGTCGTAGCCCACCTTCTTGCCGTCGGACCACTGACTGCCCGTGTTGCAGTTGTATTCCACGTGGCACTGGGCGCACATCATTCGGGAGTCGGTCTTCTGCATGACGCCGATCTTCCGGAAGCCTTCGCGGAAGTCCACCACCTTCAGGTCGGTCTTGCCGTCCTTGGCGAAGATGTTCTTGTCGCCCTCGCGGCCGATGGCCTGGATGAGGGCATCCCGAACGATTCGGGGGTTGGTACCGTGCGGGTCGTGGCACTGGATGCAGCCCACGGGGTAATGCGTGTCCTTGGCCACTTCAACCGGACTGGAAGTCCGGTCCCAG
Source organism: Geothrix sp. (assembly GCF_049292215.1). GTDB lineage: Bacteria > Acidobacteriota > Holophagae > Holophagales > Holophagaceae > Geothrix. The sequence continues at coordinate 18,266 of NZ_JBATQW010000091.1, forward strand.
CGGGCCTTGGCGTCCTTCTCCCCCAGGAACTTCCACTTAAGGATGTGGTCCGACGTCTTGCACTGCATGCAGGTGGGGTTCGCAGCCATGGCCGTCTCCGGCAGCTTGAACTGGGGACCCTTGTCCTCCAGCACGTCCCAGGTCTTGCCGACCTCGGTCACGCCCTTCCAGCCGTGCCTGAACTGGAAGCGGCCGCCCTGGAACCGATCCACGGCGAACTGGTCGATGACCATGAACGCGTGGCCCCGGGGCTCGTTGTGCTCGAAGGTGAAGCCGTGACCCGCCAGGAGCTTGTCCTGCATGGGCGAGCGGCCGGCGGGGATGCCCTTCTCCTTGCGGGCGCCGCCTTCGAAGTTCACCTTGAAGAAGCTCTGGTACTGGTCCTTGTGGCAGCTGCCACAGATGGCGGGATCCATCTTCGTGACAGGCTTCACCTCGCCAGAGCTGTCCACGTGCTTGGCCAGGCCGTCATGGCAGACCGTGCAGGCCAGCCGGGCGTGCTTCGAGCCCTCCTTCATGGTCTGGATCTGGTCGTGGCACTGGTAGCAGGTCTCCTTGCCGAGGCTTGCAGCCTTGGGCTTGGCGGGCTGGAACCCGAGGGCCAATACCAGGCTGAGGGAACCGGCCGCACTCCAGAGGGCTCGACGCGGGGCGAATGGGTTGGACATCGAAGGCTCCTGTGGGGCGCGGTGGCTGCCGCGAAGGTGGAAGCGGGGCGACATCAAAAGAGGTTCGCCGCGTTTAAGAGTTGAAAGTCCTCTTTCAAGAGATGGGTTAAGGATACGGCGGTCCGAATAAAAAACCAGGGGGTTCGAAGTCACAGCTTGGGGTGGTGGATAATGCCCCATGCCCGACTTCGACCTCAGCCCCTTGGAGTGCCGCGTGCTTGGCTGCCTGCTGGAGAAGCAGTTGAGCACACCTGATGTGTATCCCTTGTCCATGAACAGCTTGCTGAACGCCTGCAACCAGTCCAGCAACCGCGAGCCCGTCCTGGCCTTGGTGGAGGCCGATGTCCAGGAGACCGTGCAGTCCCTCATCGCCAGGGGTCTCGCGGAACACTGGCCCGGCCGCGTGCTGAAGGTGGCCCACACCGCCAAGCCCACCTGGAACCTGTCGGTGCAGGAGGGGGCCCTCCTCGCGGAGCTGCTCCTGCGCGGCCCCCAGACCCCCGGAGAGCTCCGCACCAACACCCGCCGCATGTACAACTTCCTCGACCTCGAGGAGGTGGAGGGCTGCCTGGCGGTCCTGATGGAGGCCGACCCACCCCTGGTGGTCCGCCTGACCCGAGCCCCCGGCGCCCGTGAGGCGCGGGTGGCCCACCTCCTCTCAGGCGAGGTCGTCACGAGCGCCCCCCAGGGCTCCGAGCCCCCTGCCCCTCGCGCGGGACGCCTGGAGCACCTGGAGGCCGAGGTGGCCTCCCTGCGGGAGGAGCTCGCGGAACTGCGCTCGGCCTTCGAGGTCTTTAGGGCTCAGTTCTGATGGGCCAGGCGGCCGTGGTGGATCGGTTCTATGAGGCCTTCGCCCAGCGGGATGCCGCGGCCATGGCCGCCTGCTACCACCCCGACGCCACCTTCGAGGATCCGGCCTTCGGCCCCCTCGACCGTCAGGCCGCCTGCGCCATGTGGGCCATGCTCCTGGGCCGCGCCACCGATCTTGCGGTCTCGCACCAGGTGCTTCGGGAAATCGGCGCCGAGACCACAGCCCGGTGGGAGGCGCGCTATACCTTCATCCGTACGGGCCGCCCTGTGGTCAACCGCATCAAAGCCACCTTCACCCTGGAAGATGGCCTCATCCGCACCCATCGCGATCACTTCAGCTTCTGGGCCTGGGCTCGCCAGGCTTTTGGCCCAGCAGGATTCCTGCTGGGCTGGACGCCCTGGTTCCAGGCCAGGGTGCGGGCCGAGGCCCTGCGCGGTCTGGCCGCCTATAGAGTCAAGGCGGGACGCTAATCCAGGCCGATGGCCCGAAGTCCTGCGGCCAGGGTGTCGTAGTGCTCCGGATCTGCCTGGAACACCACCCGAAGCGGGAATGGGGCTAGGTCCGCCTTGGCGTCACGGAGCACGGCCAGCAGTGTCCCGAGCGAATCGGGCGATGCCTCCTGCAGCAGTTGATCGGCATCCAGGACGAGGAAGGTGCCGCCTTCAGGCAGGTCGGCCAGGGCATCCCGCAGCGCATCCCAGGTGCCGCCGAAGTGGGGCGGGAACTGTGCGGCGGCGGCCCACTCGTCCATGAGTCCCTGCCTGGTGCGCATGCGGGAGCCCCGCAGCCACCACAGGGTCGACTGCCCCGCGGCCGCAGCCACCAGCTCCCCGGCCGTCCCCCGCCAGGGCTGGATCAGGGCAGACCCCAGGAAGGGCAGGGCCATCACTTCACTTCGAGGAAGGTGCGGTAGTGATCGGCCGTATACCAGGCCCGTCCGTCATTCCCGGTCACCAGCCGCTCACTGCCGCGGTTCTTGCCCTCGGCCCGCAGCCGCACGTCCCACTCGCGGTAATCGATGCGCTTCCGCTTGGCGTTGTAGCGGGGCAGTTGTCCCTCGTAGTTCCCGAAGACCCGCCCCCCCACGTAGCCCGGCGGGGCATAGCCGTGCTGGCGAACATAGGCCAGGGTCTCCCGGGCGTGGGCCGGAATCGGATCCTGTACGGCGACCTGGGCCTGGACCGGCGGGGGGACCGGGGCCTGAGGCCCACAGCCCGGGGGCAGGAGGAGGGCGGCCGCGCACACCAGGCCCGCGGCCAGGGATGCGAGGGTGCTTCTCCAGCGGGTCATGACAGCTCCGGGCGTTGTCGGAAAGTGTAGCGCCTCAGGTGGGCTGGTTAGCGGTGGTGATGGTCTCGAGCCCCTTGGCATCCGGACCGGTCTCCGCACGACGCAGCAGATACGCGAAGAGGAATCCGAAGAAACCGAGGCTGCTGAAGATCCACATGCCCAGCCGGTAGCCGTTCGGATTGGCCGCGCTGGCCCCGGCATGATCGTTGGCCCAGCCGATGAGGAAGTTGAAGCCCGCCAGGCCCACGTTCTGGATGAGGGTCATGAGGCCATAGGCCGTGCCCAGCTTCGCCTCGGGCACCAGGTAGGCCACGGAGGGCCACATGACGGCGGGAATGAGGCTGAACGCGATCCCCATCATCGCCATGGGCACGTAGAGGCTGACGTGGGTGTAGGCCATGAGCAGGTAGACGGGGATCAGCAGCAGGCTGCCCAGCATCATGAAGAGGGCCCGCTTGCCGACCCGATCCACCAGGAGGCCGAAGAGCGGTGTGCCGATCATGGCGAAGAGGGTGAGCATGGAGGACAGGAAGCCGCCGAGCTCGCGCGTGGCCCCATGGGCATCCTGGAAGAACTTCACCGCAAAGGTCTGGAAGGGGAAGATGCCGCTGTAGAACGTGATGCACAGGGCCACCACGTACCAGTAGGTGGGGCTGAACTTCAACAGGTCGCCCCAGACCACCTTGTCGGTGCCGCCTTGCGAGCCCAGGGTGTACTTCCGCGCCGCGCTGTTCTCCATGAGCCAGTAGATGCCCGCGGCGATGACGCACATGGCGCCGAAGACCGTGGCGATGAGCAGGGGCGTGCGCCAGGAGCCGAAGGCCCCGCGGGCCCAGGTGGGACTGTTCAGGGCCGCGAAGGAGCCCAGGCGGGCGATGAGGAGGTTGATGCCGAAGGCGAAGCTCAACTCCTTGCCGCGGAACCACTGGGCCACCGCCGCCGTGACCGCCACGATGAGGCTTTCGGCGCCCAGCCCGAATATCAGCCGGCCCGAGGCCATCACCCAGAGCTTGGGACTCATGGCCGTGACGAGCGAACCAAGGAAGCAGAGCACGCCGAAGATGAAGGTGGCCTTCTTGACGCCGATGCGGTCGATGAGGATGCCGCCCAGCAGCACCATCACGATGTTCGGGACGCTGTAGATGCCCTGCAGGAGGCCGATGTTGCCATCCGTGAAGCCGAGCTGCTTCTGCAAGACATCCGCCAGGGGGCTGATGGCGTCGTAGACGTAGTAGTTGCCGAACATGGCCAGGCTGATGACGACCAGCACCAGCCAGCGGAACGCCGGGGGTGGCGCGGGGCGGTCAAGGACGTGGGTGGCTGGCGTCATGGAACTCCCGGACGGGCTAATCCTCCATCCTGCCATCACGGGGGCGGCACCATGCCGGGAAACAACTTTGGGTAAATTCACCCCTGGTTTTATGGGGGATCGCGCATAGAATCTTTTTCATATCTCTTTCAATCCACCCTTTCCCGACCCGGAGCCAACCCGCTCCCCGGGAGGACTGTATGCCATCCAACCTCGCACTGCGCCTCGCTGCGGCCACGATGCTCGTGGTCCCCGCCTTCGCCGCCCGCCCTGCGGACGCCCCCATCGCCAGCGAAGCCGCCCGGCACCTCGACGCCCGCATCTATGAGCTCGGCCTCGACAGGAACCACACGTTCGCCACGAAGAACGTGGTCGAGGAGGCCACCGGCGAAGCCCATGTGCGCATGAACCAGGTCTACAAGGGTGTCCGCGTGTTCGAGGGCGAGACCATCGTCCATCTGCGCGGCGGCCTGGTGACCGAACGCACCGATGCCATCGTGCGAGGTCTCAACCTCAACGTCACTCCCAGCCTGGCGGCCTCGGAGGCCCTGGCCATGGCCCACCAGACCCTGGCCCCGAAGGGCGCCTACGCCCATGTCCCCACCTCCGAGCTGGTGGTCGCCACCGTCACCCGAGAGCTCGACACCCCCCGCGGCACCCGCACCCTGTCCCGGCCCGCCCTCGCCTACCACATCCACACCGAGCTGGAGAACGGTGCCGAAGAAACCCGGCACACCGACTTCCTGGTGGACGCACACAGCGGGGCCATCCTTGAGCAGTGGAGCACCCTGCATACCACCGCGGCCAGTGGGAGCGGGAAAAGCCAGTATTCCGGCACAGTCACCCTGCAGACCAACAGCACCGCAAGCGGCTACGAGATGCGCGACATGACCCGCGGTACCACGGGCAACTACACCACGAACCTGAACCACGCCACCAGCGGTGTGGGCACCATTTATACAGATGCCGACAACACCTGGGGCGATGGGACGAACTATGTGGAGGGCTCCTCCACCACCGCCGCCAACGGTCAGACCGCTGCGGTGGACGCCCACTTTGGTGTCCAGACCACCTGGGACATGTACAAGAACGTCTTTGGCCGCAACGGCATCGATAACGCCGGCACCGCGGCCTACAGCCGCGTCCACTACAGCAACAGCTATGACAATGCCTTTTGGTCCGACACCTGCTTCTGCATGACCTACGGCGATGGCAGCAGCTTCCTCACCCTCACAGCGCTGGATGTGGCCGGCCACGAGATGACCCACGGCGTGACCAGTCGCACGGCCAACCTCACCTACCGCGCCGAGAGTGGCGGCCTCAATGAGTCCATGTCCGACATCTTCGGCACGATGGCCGAGTTCTATCGTGGCAGCACCGGCGCCGCCATCCCCACCACAGGCGGCAACTGGACCATCGGTGAGCAACTCCAGACGCCCAGCTTCCCTAAGCCCCTGCGCTACATGTACAAGCCCAGCCTGGACGGTGCCTCCAAGGATGCCTGGAGCAGCACCCTGAAGCGTCTGGACGTGCACTACTCCAGCGGCCCCATGAACCGCTGCTTCTACTTCCTGAGCCAGGGCACGGGCACCGGTAACTACGCATCCACGTACCTGCCTGGCGGCATGACGGGCATTGGCAATGACAAGGCCGCCCGCATCGTCTACAAGGCCCTCACCGCCTACATGACCTCCAGCACCAATTACGCCGGTGCAAAAACCGCCTGCCTCAGCGCCGCCACCAGCCTTTATGGCTCCACCAGCGTCGAGTATGCCGCAGTGGTGAACGCCTTCAAGGCCATCAACGTGAACTGAGTCCCATCAGGACTCGCAGGGAGGGGCCCGGGGACTCCGGGCCCCTCCCATATCGCATCGCCGATACCGCTTGTTACAACTTCTCTTGCCCGGCGATAGTTGGGGCATGTCTTCACCCTCCCGGCGCACCTGCCCCAGCTGCCACACCCGCCTCTCGCCCCTCGCGGCAGAGTGCCCGGAGTGCGGCTTGGCCCTGGCCCCGCCCCGCCAGGGCCGGCCCCTGCTCTTCCAGGCCTCGGCCCTGGCCCAGGCGTCGTATGAGCCCCCGCCCCGGACGCTGACGGCCCCCGCGCTCGGCCGCGTGGCGCCAGTGGCGGTAGAAGTGAGCCTCGACGAGCTTCAGCGCCCCATGGAGCTCGCGCCCTTAACCCCAGCCCCCTCCTTGCCCGCCCTGGACAGCCAAGAGCCTGCCGCCAGCTTCTGGCCCCTGGTCAAAGTGGAACTCACCGAGGCCCTGCTCCTGACCATGGTGCAGGGCCTGGCCCTGGCCCTGCCGGCCTGGGCCCTGGGCATCCCGCCCGCCCGCCTGCTGCAGGGTGCTTGGCTGCTGGTCGTGCCCTACCTGCTGGCGACCTCCTGGGTCTTTTTCATGGCGCCGCTGGTCCTCGCGGGGCAGTCCCCGATGATGGGGTTCTTCGGCGTCACCCTGCCGGAGAACACCGCCGAGCGGCGCATGACCTTCTCCCTGGTCCACCTGCTGTCCGTGGTGTGCTTCCCGCTCAGCTTCTTCTGCATGATCCTGAGCCCGCGCCACCAGACCCTGGCCGAGCTGCTCAGCGGCCAGGAGCTGCTGTCCCGGCCCACCTCGCGGCTCCGCTGATCACTCGATGATGGGCTCCAGGTGGTAGGGGATGGAGATCACCACCGTCTTGGGCTTCATCAACAGGGTGCCCTTGATGCGCCAGGCCGTCTGGTTGTGGAGCAGGTTGGCCCACCAGTGCCCCGTGACGAACTCCGGCAGGATCACCGTGATGGTGTACTCGGGCTCCACCCAGCGCATGCGGTCAAGCTCCTCCACGATGGGTTCCACGATCTTGCGGTAGGGGCTCCGGATGGCGCGGAGGGGAATGCCCTCGCAGTACCGGGGCCAGTCTGAGCGCAGGCGCTCCAGGGAGGCACTCTCCCGGCCGTTCTCATCCGGGAAGTCCACGGTGATGGCCTCCACCTCGCCGTGGTCGGCGATCACCTTGGCGTAGTTCAGCGCCTGGACGACGCCGGAGTGGATCCCCGAGACCAGCACCACCACCCGGTTCCGGCGGTGGGGCAGGAACTCTGCCCGGCTGGCGGCGAGGATGGACTTCACCCGGATGTAGTGCCGGTGGATCTGCAGGAACAGCCAGACCATCATCGGGATCAGCACCACCACCAGCCAGGCGCCGTGCGCGAACTTGGTGATGGCGATGTCCACCATGACGATGCCCGAGGCGGCCATGCCTACGCCGTTGATGAGGGCCTTGCTGAGCCAGCGGGGCTCGCTCGCCTTGAGCTTCAGCCAGTGGACGACCATGCCCGCCTGGGAGATGGTGAAGCCCGTGAAGACGCCCAGGGCATACAGGGGCAGCAACAGGTCGGTGTTGGCGTGGAGGATCCACACCAGGAAGCAGCTGACGGCGGTGAGAATCAGGATGCCGTTGGAGAAGACGAGTCGATCGCCCTGGCTGGCGAACTGCCGGGGCAGGTAGTTGTCCCGCCCCATGAGCGCCGCGAGGCGCGGGAAGTCCGCGTAGGCAGTGTTGGCTGCCACCACCAGGATCGCGAAGGTGAAGGTCTGGGTCAGGTAGTACATCAGCTTGGGCAGGCCGTGGGTGACGTCGCCATAGATGGCCTTGGCCAGTTTTGAGAGGAGGGTCTCTGCCACGACGCTGGGGTCGGTGCTGTGCTGGTAGGTGATGCCGAAGCGCTGGGAGAGCAGGGTGATGCCCAGGAACATGACGCCCAGGAGGAGGACCATGTAGACCAGGGTCTTCGAGGCGTTGTGCTCGGCGGGATCCTTGAAGGCCTGCACGCCATTGGAGACAGCTTCCACCCCGGTCAGCGCGGTGCAACCGGCGGAATAGGCCCGCATGAAGATCCAGACCATGGCCAGGCCGCCGAAACGCTGGGTGTGCTCCAGGGCCTGCTGCGCCTGAACCGGCGTGGGTCCGCCGCCGACCATCGTGCGGATCGTCCCCACGGCCAGCATGATGAGCATGAGGGCCACGAAGCCGTAGGTAGGAATGGCGAAGAGGGCGCCGCTCTCCTTCACCCCGCGGAGGTTGGCCAGGGCGATGAACACGATGGCGAACACCGTGAGCGAGACGTTGTGGCCATTCAGCACGGGGAAGGCCGCCGTGATGGCCGCCACGCCGGAGGAGACGGACACCGAGACCGTCAGGATGTAGTCGAGCAGCAGGCTCGAGCCGGCCACCAGGGCCGCCAGCTCGCCCAGGTTGGACTTGGCCACGATGTAGGCCCCGCCGCCGGTGGGATAGGCGAGGATGGTCTGCCGGTAGCTGATGCCGAGAATGGCGAGGAGACCCACGATGCCGAGGGCCACCGGCACCGAGAGGCCGTAGAGCGGATGCACTGCCGCCACGGTCACGGCCGCCGCCACCCCGTGTAGGTTGCTGGACAGGCTCGCCATGATCTCCTGGGTGGCGTAGGCCACCGAGGAGAGGGCGTCCGAGCTGAACACGGACAGGCCGATGACGTTGCTGACCTTGGTATGGGAGGAATCGCCGCTGGCGAGGCGCTGACCCAGGAGGAATCTACGGAGAGAGGCCATCGTTCAGGGTTCCTGGTTCATCGGGCCATCAGCCACAGGCCGGAAAGGGTGGCCGCGAGGCCCACCAGCTTGGAGGGCTGGAGCTGTTCGCGGAAGAGGAAGAAGGCCAGCAGGGCCACCAGCGCAAAATTGGCGTTCATGATGCCCACGGCCAGGGCGGCCTTGGCCCCGCGGGAGAAGCTCTCGTTCAGGAGGATCAGGGCCAGGGCCGTGCAGAGGCCGGCGGCGAGACCCCAGGCCACGCCGCCGCCGGGCCCCGCGGGCCGCCCCCGCCAGAACCAGTAGGCCAGGGCCACCGGGATCTCACCCAGCACCACCCAGAGCAGGACGGAGGCCGGCTCCAGCCCGCGCAGGCCGGCCGCCTTCATCCCCAGGTTGGCGAATCCCATGAAGCCCATCGCCACCAACGCCCAGCCTACCCACGCCATACCCGACACGCTCCAAGGCGACCATTATGGCTGTTACGGCAGCTTGTGGGGACAAGGGTTGACGGACACCACAGCCTCTTCACTCCGGACGCCGCGCCGCGATGGCTTCAACCAGGTGCCGCTGTCCCACGCCCACGGGCCAGAGCCAGCGCTCCCGGCTGAGAGTCTCGTATCCGTTCGAGGCCAGCAGTGTGGGCAGCTCTAGGCCGGCCAGCGCGTCACTGGCTTCGATGGGCGCCCCTTCTGAGATCAGCTGCCCGCTCCAGGCCTCGGCCCAGGGACCCAGCGCCAGCGCCCCGCCGCTGAAAACCACGGCCCGGTCGTGCACCAGCCACAGGTCTGCCCCGCTTTCAGCCAACACCCCCAGGAAGGCCCGGAGGGCCCGGCCCGTCCAGGCTTCCAGGGCCGTGGCCAGGGGATCGGGGCGCTCCGGATCCACCTCCAAGGGCGGCAGGGCGAAGGCGCCCTCCACCAGGCGTTCGGCCACCACTCCGAATTGCCCCATGACGTTGGCCACCAGGATGGTGCCCGGGCGGTGTGCATCGAGCCAGGCCCTCAGGGGCGCCGGATCCGGCTGGAGAGAAGGCAGAAGCCCCGCCAGACGCAGGGCCGCGACCTCGGGATCCCGGCGCCGGCCCGTCCAGGACTCCCGGGCCGCCCGGCGGGCCGTGGCCTCCAGCGCCGCCAGACCACCCGTCAGATCCGCGAAGACCCATGGCGCCCAGCGGCGGTGGCGCAGGGCCGTCCAGGCCCGGCTCCAGGGATCCCCATCCCAGCCCGTGGTGTCCCGGGGGGCCAGGGCCCAGGGAATCTCCAGTCCGGAACCCGCCCCCAGAATGAGCACCGGCCGAGTGGGATCCGCCGCCTGGAGGCCTTCGCCCAGGAAGGCGCGCACCCGCGCCAGGTGCTCGCCCCAGGCGGAGCGATCCCGGGCCAGGAAGGCCCATTGCTCCCGGCGCAGCAACCTGGACAGCGGCTTGGACATTCCTGAATGCTACGGGAAACTGGAACTTCGCAAGGAGGCCAGATGGCCCGTTTCTCAAAGCGCGTGGGCCGCGAAGTGCTGGAAGGCCACCCCCGCCTGCCCGAGTGGATCACCCGGGAACGCGTGAGCCTCGCCGACCTGCACGGCATGAAACGCGACCTACGGGACTCGCACCTGCACACGGTCTGCGAAGAGGCCCGCTGCCCCAACCGCACCCACTGCTTCACGAACGGCACCGCCACCTTCCTCCTCATGGGCGACGTCTGCACCCGGGCCTGCGGCTTCTGTAGCATCCAGAACGGCAAGCCGCGGGGCCTGGATCCCGACGAGCCCCGTGAGACGGCCGAGCGCGTGGCCGCGCTCGGATTGCGCTTCGCGGTGCTGACTTCGGTGAACCGGGATGATTTGCCCGATGGCGGCGCCGCCCACTTCGCCGAGACCGTCCTGGCCATCAAGCGCCGCAATCCCAGCGTGGGCGTGGAGGTGCTGGTGCCCGACTTCCTAGGCGACCTCGACGCCGTGGCCCGGGTGGTGGCCGCCGGTCCCGCCGTGTTCAACCACAACACCGAGACCGTGCCCAGCCTCTACACGGAGGTGCGGCCCGCGGGAAGGTTCGAGCGCAGCCTGTCCGTCCTGCGCCACGCCAAGGAGCTGGGCAGCTCGCTCTATGGTCCGGCCTTCAAGACCAAGAGCGGTCTCATGCTCGGGTTGGGCGAAACAGAGGCTGAGCTGCTGACCGTCTTCGAAGCCCTCGCCAAGCACGGCGTGGACATCCTCACCCTGGGCCAGTATCTGCGCCCAACCCGCCACCAGCTGCCCGTGAAGCGCTACGTGCACCCGGACGAGTTCGCCGCCCTGGGCCAGCAGGCCAAGGCCTTCGGCTTCACCACCGTCTACGCCGGGCCCTTGGTCCGCTCCAGCTTCAACGCCCACGAGGTGGCCGAGATGGACGGGGTCAGCATCGCCTAGGGTTAACCAGCCCTGTCCGGATGGCCTCGCCATGGGTGGTGTTCGGTAGGGCGATGGCGTCGTCGTGTGGGTAGCTGGCCAGGGAGGCGCTTGGCCAAGCCGAGAACACTCGGTCCACCGCCAGGGTGGCGCCCAGGGGCCTGGGGCGTCACCCTGGCCTCTCCAGTCGACCCAGACTGCCGGCGCATCGGCTGCTCGCCGAACCCGGCCAGGTCAGCGGCTCAGAGAACGAACCTGTTGGACAATTAGGGCTCGACTCGGGAGGCAAGACTTTGTTCGACTATGAAGGTTCACCGAGTCCCCCGGATACCTGTCCGTAGGCTGTTTCCGCTTCCCAGAACTCGATCGAGATCCTGTTTGGCGCTTTCACACACACGAAGGGGCTGCGCGTTGGCAAGGGATTCCTTCACAGGCAGAATGGCGGAGGCCGATGCGCTTGCCCGCGCCAACCGCTGGCCAGAGGCCCTTGAGGCCTACACCGAGGTGGCCGCCTCAGGTCGTTCCGGTTTCTCCTTCCATTTGCATTACGGAACGGCGCTGCTCTACTGCGAACGCCACCTCGAGGGACGGGACCAGCTCCTGCAAGCCCTGAGGCTTCGTCCTGATTCGGTCGATGCACTCAATAACCTGGTCTGCGCCCACTTTCAACTTGGAGCGCACGTCGCAGCCGAGGAGGCGTGCCGCCGCATCCTCCTCCACCAGCCTTTGCACGACTTGGCCTGGAGCAACCTCGGGTTGGCGCTGGCCTCACAAGGGCGGAGCCCCGAGGGAATTGAGGCGCTGCAGCGGGCGATTGACCTGAATCCTGGCAACCGTGTCTCCAGGGACAATTTCCTCCAGGTGCTCAACAACATCGCCACAGATGGTGCGGGGCTGGCCGAGGCTCACCGGGCTCTCTGCTACGACTACCCTGGCGTCCCCGAGAAGGCCCTGCCTTGGACCGAAGGCAGGCGCATCCGGATTGGCTATGTTTCCGGAGACTTCCGTCAGCACTCGGTCGCTTATTTCCTCGCAGGGATCTTCAACAACCACGACCGGGATGCCTTCGAAATCTTCTGCTATTCGGCCAACAGCCGGGTTGACTGGATGACCAGCTTTTTCAAGGAGCAGTCTGACCATTTCCAGGACATCACGGGTATCGCCGATGCCGATGTGGCCCATCGGATCGAGTCCGATGGAATCGACATCCTTGTTGATCTGAGCGGACACATGCTTGATAACCGCCTGAGTCTATTCAGCCTCCGTCCGGCCCCGGTCCAAGTGACCTATCTGGGCTACCCGGCCACCACGGGTTGTCCCTTTATGGATTTCCGCCTGGTGGATTCTTTCACCGATCCAGAGGGGGCTGACGCCTTTGCCACGGAGCGGCTGGTCCGTCTTCCCGTTCCTTTTCTCTGCTATGCCCCCTTTCCGAATGCGCCAGAACCCGCAGCCCTTCCGGCCCTGTCCAATGGGTATGTCACCTTCGGCTCGTTCAACAATGCGACGAAACTCTCCGATGACACGCTCGACCTCTGGTGCCGCGCCCTCGACAGCACCGCTGGTTCAAGAATGTTCGTCAAGGCCGCTTGTTTTTCAGACGCTTTGGCTTGTGAGCAGCTGCGGAAAAGATTTGCCTTGCGTCGAATCGATCCAGGACGAATCGAGTGCTCCGGGATGATCACCGGCATGCGCGATCACCTCAACGCCTACGGGAAGGTGGACATTGCCCTGGACACCTTCCCCTACAACGGCACGACGACCACCTGTGAGGCCCTCTGGATGGGTGTCCCGGTAATTACGCAGGTAGGGAATCTGCATGCAGCCAGGGTGGGGCTCTCCCTCCTGACCGCGGTGGGACTGGGCGGGCTCGCCACAACCTGCGCCGAGGACTTCGCCGCCCTGGCATCGGCATTCTCAGAGGATGTGCACCAGCTTGCGAACCTGCGCAGCCGCCTGAGGACGGTCGTGGCCCATTCCCCGCTATGCGATCAGAGACGGTTCACCCAGGCCCTCGAGGAAGCCTTTCGGCATATGCTGCGGCCTGGTCCATGACCCGCGTCCGCCCCATCTCGGCGTGATCGCTGCCGAACTGCAAACCACCGTCAATGCACCGGTCAACGCCAGCCTGGACACCCTCACCCTGGGCGAGTACCTGCGACCCACGCGCCACCACCTTCCCGTGCAGCGGTTCGTGCACCCGGACGAGTTCGCCGCCCTGGGCTAGAAGGCCAAGGCCTTCGGCTTCACCAGCGTCTACGCCGGGCCCCTGGTGCGCTCCAGCTTCAAGGCCCAAGAAGCGGCGGACTTCGAAGGCATCAGCATCGCCTGACCGAGGCTCACACTCCCTGGGTTGGCCCACACCACCCGGGCGGCCTTTCCTTTATCCGGAGCACCTAAGATGGGGTCATGTCCGATCTCACACTCGCCTTCGGTCTTACCCTGTTCGCCGGCCTCTCCACCGGCATCGGCAGCGCCATTGCCTTCTTCGCTCGCCACACCAGCACCCGCTTCCTTTCGGTGAGCCTGGGATTCTCCGCCGGCGTCATGCTCTACGTCAGTTTCATGGAGATCCTGCCAAAGGCCCAGGGCTCCCTTTCTGTGCTCTATGGACCGCGGGGCGGGGCCTGGGTGACCACACTGGCTTTCTTCGCGGGCATTGCCCTGATCGCCCTCATTGACCAACTCGTGCCCAGGGCCGGGAATCCCCATGAAGCGCATCGGATCGAAGAGCTGCACGAAGATCCCGCCGGCCGGCCGGCCCTTGCCCGAACGGGCCTGTTCATGGCTGTGGCCATCGCCATCCACAATTTCCCTGAGGGAATCGCGACCTTCATGGCCACCATGCAGGAGCCCAGGCTCGGTCTACCCATCGCGGCCGCCATCGCCATCCACAACATCCCGGAAGGCATCGCCGTCAGCGTGCCGAACTACTATGCCACCGGAAGCCGGAGGAAGGCCCTCGGTTACTCCTTCCTCTCAGGGCTGGCTGAGCCTGCGGGCGCTGTGCTCGGCTATTTTCTGTTGCACAGCTTAGTCAGCGATGCCCTGTTCGGCCTGGTCTTCGCAGGGGTGGCTGGAATCATGGTGTTCATCAGTTTGGACGAGCTGCTGCCCACGGCCGAAAAGTACGGCAAGCACCACCATTGCATTGGCGGCCTGGTGGCCGGCATGGCGGTGATGGCGCTGAGCCTGCTGCTTCTCCTCTAGCGTGGCTCTACTCAAGGCCGCGATCACGTCTTTGGCTTGGCTCCCCTGCCGGATCAATGGCCGATCAGCGTCCGAACCACCGGAGGCCAGGAGGGGTGGTGGAAGATCACCGACATCACCAGGTGCGCAGCCATCATGGCGGGCAGGCCGATGAGATAGACCGGATGGACGCGTCGGCGGGTCCAGAGGTCGTAAAGCATGGCCAGAACGATCAGCGCATAGCCCCCGGCGAATAGGGCCAGCGGAAAGCCGATCAGGCCACTGCCGAACTGCTTCATCAGGACGCGCCCAAGGGATCTGCCAAAGCCGGCACCCAGCAGCTCGACCGTCGCGAGGACCATCAGCCGCTTATGCGCGGAGGGGTTCCTGCGGAGGAACAGGGCCAGGGTCACGCAGGTGCCGAAAATGACCATGCCCATGATCTGCACGATCAGGAACGAGATGCGCTCGCCATGCCCGGCCTCAAACCGCTCGCGATGCACCGCCAAGGCCGTGGCAATGCCCAGGTAGACCATGGCCACAGCCAGGGCGGCTCCGATGGTGCCCAGCTTCTTGTGCACGTCCGTCCGATGCGCCCGGATCAGGAGGGTCTGGGTGGTGAACAGAGCCAGCCATCCGGTAAACGCCGCGGCATGGGCATGCAGGATGAGGGGCGGCGGCGGCAGCCGGCCTTGTAGCCGATCCACCAGACCCGGGCCGAAGCCGATGATGACCACAGCCCAGGCGACCACGGCGAAGCCGAGGTAGAACAGTCGGTCAAATCGGTGCTGGACGGCAAATGCCGAAGGCTGGTTCCATGACAGCATGAATCCCTCGGCAGGATGACGGTATCTGTTTGAACAGCGTGATGACCGACTCTAGCAAGGTCCTGGCGGCACCTCAATGACACCTCGAGTGGTCGCCTGGTTGCGGGTCATCCGCGTCGTGGCTCCACCACAATGGCCGTGGGCTCCGCCGGGCACGCAAACACGCAGAGCCCGCAGCCGGTGCAGACATCGGCCTCCACCAAGGGGTGGCCCTGGGTCTCGCCTTCGGCGGGGGGCGCGATGCGGATGGCCTCCTCGGGGTATGGGCAGCGGTCCACGCAGATGCGGCAGGCGCGGGCCTCACGCTCCAGGGTGCCCCAGGTGACACACTGGCCGGGCTTCACGCGGGCGGTGCCCATGCGGACGGCCCTCGGGCCCTCGAGCCCGCTGCCACCGGCCATCTTGAGGGTCGGCCAGACCAGGGCGCCGTCGTCGCAGGCGGGGATGCAGGGCAGCGTGGTGCAGAGGAAGCAGGGGACGCTGCGGGGATCGATGTAGGGGGTCTTCAGGGCCAGCCCCGCCGAGGGCGCCGCCAGCAGGATGGCGTTCTCGGGGCAGGCACGCATGCAGCGGTCGCAGCGGGTGCACTTGGTCAGGAACTCGAACTCGTCCAGGGCCCCGGGCGGCCGCAGCAGCTTGGGTCCCAGGCCTGTCACCGCATCCTCCACACGGTTGGCCACGAAGCCGGCGAACAGGGTGCCCAGGGACTTGAAGAAGTCCCCTCGCTCCTGGGGTTCGTCCAGCTTCTTGGCCACGGGGCGTCCTACATCAAACCCAGCACGCGCATGGTGGGCCGCAGCACCCCCCAGAGCACGGGATCGAAGCCTAGGGTGAGGACTGCGGCCTTCCCGTCGCTCGTCAGGTCCATGTGGGCCAGGAGCTCGGGGCTGATCGCCACATCGCGGGAGCTGGGCGCGGCATCCACCCACTTCACGCCAGCGGGGGCCTCCTTCTTGGCCAGGGACTGTCCGTCCAAGGCACGCACCTGCAGGACCAGCAGGTCGCCGTGGAAGGAGGGCACCCGGATCTCGATGAGCCGCCCCTTTCCCACGGTGGGCGTCACAGGCACCACCTCGAAGGCCTGGCGGTAGCCCAGCTTCTTCAGGTCGGGGTCCTCGCCGTTGAGCACGGCCAGAGTCTGTTCCACGAGGCCCTCCAGGCCCCGGTCCCCCATCCAGGCCACGGAGCGCAGGTGGGTGCCGCCCACCTCGCCCAAGCCTTCGAGCAGGCTGGGCAGGAGGGCCAGGACCTGCTCAAGGGCTGGGCGGCCGCGCAGGGACTTGGCGCCCTGGGGCCAGGGCCCGGCCAGGGGCATCGGATCGAGGCGCGCCTCGGGCTCGGCCCGCAGGTCCAGGATGCGGCCCGGGAAGCCTTCAAGGAGTTCGAAGTCGGGCGTGTCCGCCAGGAGGACGGCGTCGAGCCCCTCCAGGAGCAGCTTGCTGGGGGCGAAGACCACCAGGTCCCCGATCTCCTCCTCCACCGTGAGGGCGCCGATGGAGAGGGGCACCACGGAGGCCTCGCGGGCCTCGAGGGCGTTGACGAGCTCGCGCCCCAGGAGCGTCTGGGCGCCGATGACGGCAAGTTTCAGCATGGAATACCTTTCGGGCTCAGACGCGGACGGCGGCTTCTTCGGCTGGGACGTGGTCCTGCAGGGCCGCGGCCACGGGGCCGGCCAGGAACTGGCGCACCTGGTCGCCGGCGCGGCCCGTAAACCGGGCGGCATCCAGGAGGGCGGCCAGCTCGGCCTCGTTCATGGCCCAGGCGGGATCCGCCGCCAGCAGGGAGAGCAGCTCGTTGGGACGCCCCTCCTGCTTGATGCGGCGACCGGCCTCCAGGGAGGCCACACGGAAGGCCTCGTGGAGGTCCTGCCGGTCCCCGCCGCGCTTCACGCCCTCCATGAGCATCACCTCGGCGGCCATGAAGGGCAGCTCGCTCATGAGTCGGGCCTCGATCATCCGGGGGTTCACCACCAGGCCCGAGGCCACGTTCTTGAGCAGCACCAGGATGGCGTCAACCGCCAGCAGGCCCTGGCTGATGGTGAGGCGGCGGTGGGCCGAGTCATCCAGCGTGCGCTCCATCCACTGGGTGGCCGTGGTTTGGTAGCTGCTGGGCATGAGGCCCAGGACGAAGCGGGCCAGGCTGTTGATGCGCTCGCTGCGCATGGGGTTGCGCTTGTAGGGCATGGCCGACGAGCCGATCTGCTTGGTCTCGAAGGGCTCCTCGACTTCCTTCAGATGCTGGAGCAGCCTCAGGTCGCAGGCGAACTTGGAGGCCGAGGCCGCGATGCCGCAGAGCACCTGCCCGACGCGGTCCTCCAGCTTGCGTGTGGCGGTCTGGCCGCAGACGGGGATGGCGGGAAAGCCCACCTTGGCGCAGAAGCGCCGCTCGAGCTCCTCCACCTTGGCGCCATCGCCGTTGAACAACTCCAGGAAGGTGGCCTGGGTGCCGGTCACGCCCTTCACGCCGCGGACCGGCGTGGTGCCGATGACGTGGTCTAGGTCCTCCAGGTCGAGGAGCAGGTCTTGCAGCCACAGGCAGGCGCGCTTGCCCACGGTGGTGGGCTGGGCCGGCTGGAAGTGGGTGAAGCCCAGGGTGGGCTGATCCTGCCACTGGGCCGCGAAGGCCGCCAGGGCGGCGATGACGTCTTGCAGGCGGCGGCGCAGCAGCTGCAGCGCCTCCTGGGAGATCAGCAGGTCGCCGTTGTCCGTGACGAAGCAGCTGGTGGCCCCCAGGTGGATGATGGGCCGCGCACCCGGCGCCTGCTCGCCCCAGGCGTGGATGGCGGCCATCACATCGTGGCGCAGGGCGGCCTCGTGGCGTGCGATGGCGTCGAAGTCCACATCGTCCTGGCTGGCCTTCAGCTCGGCGATCTGCGCGGCCGTCACGGGCAGGCCCAGCTCGGATTCGGACTCCGCCAGCGCAATCCAGAGCCGGCGCCACACCCGCTGACGGTACAGCGGCGACAACAGGCGCACCATGGCCTTGCTGGCGTAGCGGCTGGCCAGGGGATGCTCGAAACGCTCCAGTTCGGGACCATCGTGGGGCGGCAGGAAGGGCATGAGAACTCCGGCCCTCCAGTGTCTCACACGCCGCCGACCTGTGATCCCGCTCACGAACAGCGCGCCCCGCGAAGCCGCCCAGCCGCTAGGATAGGGGCATCACCCGGGAGCCCCCGCCATGTATGAAGTGATCCGAACCTCTGACCCCGCTGTGTTCCAGGCCCTGGAGCTGGAAGTCCAGCGCCAGCGGCACCACCTGGAACTCATCGCCTCGGAGAACTACGCCTCCCGCGCGGTCATGCAGACCATGGGCTCCCATTTCACCAACAAGTACGCCGAAGGCTATCCCGGCAAGCGCTACTACGGCGGCTGCAGCCAGGTGGACATCATCGAGAACCTGGCCCGGGATCGCGCCAAGCAGATCTTCGGCGCCGAGCATGCCAACGTGCAACCCCACAGCGGCGCTCAGGCCAACATGGCCGTCTACCTGGCGGCCCTGAAACCCGGCGACACGGTCATGGGCCTCGACCTGGCCCACGGGGGCCACCTCACTCACGGCCACCCCCTGAACAGTTCCGGCATCCTCTACAACTTCGTTCCCTACCACGTGCGCCAGGAGGACGAGCGGGTGGACATGGCCGAAGTCCGTGCCCTGGCCCTGCAGCACCGCCCCAAGATGATCGTGGTGGGCGCCTCCGCGTACAGCCGGACCTGGGACTTCAAGGGCTTCCGTGAGGTCTGCGATGAGGTGGGCGCCCTGCTCATGGTGGACATGGCCCACATTGCGGGACTGGTGGCCACCGGGCACCACCCGAACCCCGTGCCGCACGCTGATTATGTAACTACGACCACCCACAAGACCATGCGCGGCCCCCGCGGTGGCTTGATTCTCTGCAAGTCCCAATATGCCAAGGACATCGACCGGGCCGTCTTCCCTGGCGTCCAGGGTGGTCCCCTCATGCACATCATCGCCGCCAAGGCGGTGGCCTTCCACGAGATGCAGCAGCCCGAGTTCAAGGCCTATAGCGGCCAGGTGATCCGCAATGCCCACGCCCTGGCCAAGGGCCTCCAGGAGCGCGGCTGGCGCATCGTCAGCGGCGGCACGGACAACCACCTCTTCCTGGTGGACCTGCGTGACCACGGCCTGCTTGGCAACGAAGCTGAGGACTGCCTCCACCGCGCTGGCATGACCACGAACAAGAATGGCATCCCCTTCGACCCGAACCCCCCCCTCAAGCCCTCGGGCATCCGCCTCGGCAGTCCCGCCCTCACCACCCGCGGCATGAAGGAGGAGGAGATGGACCAGATCGCCCGCTTCTTCGACCTGACCCTGCGCCACCGTGCGGATGACAGCACCTTCGCGCGAGTCCGCCAGGAGGTCTTCCACCTGACCGACCAGTTCCCGATCCCCGAATAACCCGTTTCGACCTCATCCCGCCGCCAAAACGCTTCGCGTTTTGGCGGTATGTTTTTCGGGGAGGGCATGATGGTCGAGGCCGACGGGCTGTTCGTCTACGGGACGCTGCGCGAGGGCGGCTCGAACCATGCTTGGCTGCAGCGCACCCACCCGGAGGGCCTCACCGGGGCCTGGGTGGCAGGGCGGTTGTTTCACCTGTCGGCGGGCTACCCGGCCCTGGTACCCGTGACGGATCCCGATGTACCACCCCCTGGCCCCGGCTGGGTTCGAGGCGACTTCGTGGGGTACGAGGACGGGGCCGACCTAGACTTCGCCCTGGCGGACCTGGACCCCCTGGAGGGCGTGGAGGAGGGACTCTTCACCCGGGAGGTCCGGCCCGTGGTCTTGGAGGGCGGCCTCCGGTACCACGCATGGGTCTACCTGTTCCATGTGGAACGCCTGCCCCGGCTGGAGCGGGAAGCCCTGGAAATCCTGGACGGCGACTGGGCGCCCTACCTCTAACGCTAAAACGGCGCGGACAAGTCCGCACCGTTTTGTGCATGACGAAAGAATCGTCGGCTACAACAACTTGGGCTGCTCCCCACCCTCGTCGGGGCCCGGGTGGGCCAGCTCGGCCTCGGTCAGGTCGTCCTCTTCGTCCAGGGCCATGGCGCTGGCGTCGATCTTGGCCAGGCCGACCACGCGGTCTTCGGCGCTGGCCAGCTTGAGGAGGCCGACGCCCTGGGCATTGCGCCCTGTCTTGCGGACCTCGTCGATGAGGAAGCGGATGACCATGCCTTCCTGGCTGATGAGGAGGCACCCTTCCCCGGGCTTGACCAGCTTGAAGCCCACCACGTGGCCGTTGCGGACGCCCGCGCGGATGTTGATGACGCCCGTGCCACCCCGGCCCTGGAGCCGGTAGTCCTGGAGCAGGCTGCGCTTGCCGTAGCCCTTTTCGCAGACAGTCAGCAGCATGCCGTGGTCTTCGGTGCTCTCGTCGGGCTCCACGCCTTCCGGCAGGTCCGGCAGGGGATCTGCCACTTCCATGTCCACGATGTGGTCCTTGGCCGCCAGCTTCATGCCGCGGACGCCGGTGGTGGCGCGCCCCGTGGCGCGGACATCCTCTTCGGGGAAGCGGATGGCCTTGCCCTGGGCTGTGGCCAGGACGATCTGCTGGGCGCCAGTGGACCGGCGCACCGTCACCAGGCGGTTGTCGTCATCGATGTTCAGGGCGATGAGGCCGTTGGCGCGGATGTTGGCGTAGGCGGCCAGGCTGGACTTCTTCACCGTGCCGTCGCTGGTGGCGAAGACCAGGTATTCGCCCTCGGGGAAGTCCCGGAGGGCCATGAGGGTCACGACATTCTCCCCGTCCTTCAGGGAGATGAGGTTGCGGATGTGCTTGCCCCGAGTGGAGGCGGCGGCCTCGGGCAGGTCGTAGACCTTGAGGGCATAGACAATGCCCTTATCGGTGAAGGCCATGAGGGTGTCGTGGGCCTTGGTCATGAAGAGCTGCTCGACGAAGTCCTCGTCCTTGGTCTTCATGCCCACCTTGCCCCTGCCCCCCCGCCGCTGGCGGCGGTAGGCGTTGAGGTCGGTGCGCTTGATGTAGCCCGCCTTGGACATGGTGACCACCATGGGGTCATCGGGGACCACGTCCTCCATGCGGATTTCTCCGGAATACCCGGTGATTTCGGTGCGGCGGTCGTTGCCGAACTGCTCCGCCACCTGCTGGAGCTCCTCCTTGATCACCTTCAGGAGCAGGCCCTCGTCGGCCAGGATGGCCTTGAGCTTGGCGATGGTCTTCTCGAGCTCAGCCAGCTCGTCGAGGATCTTTTCCCGCTCCAGGCCGGTCAGGCGCTGGAGCCGCATGTCCAGGATGGCCTGGGCCTGTACGGCCGACAGGCAGAGGGTGGGGTCCTTCTTCAGGGCCGCGGCGGTGGCGAAGGCGCCCGCCATGAGGCCGGCCTTGGCTTCTTCGGGGCTCTTGGCGGCGCGGATGAGCTTGATGACCGCGTCCAGGTGATCCAGGGCTATCTTGAGGCCCATGAGGACGTGGTGGCGCTCCTCGGCCTTCCGCAGCTGGAACAGGGTTCTGCGGGTGACCACCTCGCGGCGGAAGCCGATGAACTCCTGCAGGATCTCGCGCAGGGTGCAGACGCGGGGCTGGCCATTCACGATGGCCAGCATGGTGATGGGGAAGCTGTTCTGGAGCTGTGTCTGCTGGTAGAGCTGGTTCAGGACGATGTCGCTGGGCTCGTTCTTCTTCAGCTCGACGACCAGGCGGATGCCTTCCCGATCAGACTCGTCGCGCAGGTCGCTGATGCCATCGATCTTCTTGTCCCGGACCAGCTCGGCGATCTTCTCGATGAGGGTGGACTTGTTCACCTGGTAGGGCAGCTCGGTGAACACAAGCTGCTCCCGGTCTCCCGCCCGCCGGATCTGCTCCACGTGGGACTTGGCCCGGACGACGCAGCGCCCGCGGCCGGTTCGGTAGGCATCCAGCACGCCCTCCGTCCCCAGCATCATGCCGCCGCCCGGGAAGTCGGGCCCCTTGATGTGGGCCATCAACCCGTCCATGCCCAGGGCCGGGTTGTCGATGAGGTCCACCAGGGCGTTGCAGCACTCCCGCAGGTTGTGGGGGGGGATGCTGGTGGCCATGCCCACGGCGATGCCCTGGGATCCGTTCACCAGGAGGTTGGGGAACCGGGAGGGCAGGACGAGGGGCTCCTCCATGCTGCCGTCGTAGTTGGGCCCGAAATCCACCGTGTCCTGGTCGATGTCGCCCATCAGCTCCGCCGCGAGGCGGGAGAGGCGGGCCTCGGTGTAGCGCATGGCCGCTGCAGAATCGCCGTCGATGGAGCCGAAGTTGCCCTGGCCGTCCACCAGCACGTGGCGCATAGAGAAGGGCTGGGCCATGCGGACGAGGGTGTCGTAGATGGCCGAGTCGCCGTGGGGATGGTACTTACCCATCACGTCGCCGACGGTGCGGGCGGACTTCTTGTAGGCCCGATTCCAGTCGTTGCCGGCCTCCTTCATGGCGAAGAGCACGCGCCGGTGCACGGGCTTCAGGCCGTCGCGGACATCGGGCAGGGCCCGGCCCACGATGACGCTCATGGCGTAGTCCAGGTAGGACTTCCGCATTTCCTTTTCGATTTCCAACGGCTCGATTCGGTTCTGGTTCATGTGTCCTTCGGTGTTCTACGTGGAACGCTGCTCGACATGCCTGAAAAACAACGGCTTAGATGTCGATGTTCTCCGCCAGGAGGGCGTTGGTCTCGATGAAGCGGCGCCGGGGTTCCACGGCATCGCCCATGAGGATGGTGAAGATCTCATCCGCCTCGACGGCGTCGTCCACCCGGACCTGCAGCAGGGTGCGGCGCTCCGGATCCATGGTGGTCTCCCAGAGCTGCTCGGGGTTCATCTCGCCAAGGCCCTTGTAGCGCTGGATGCCCAGGCCGCGCTTGCCCTCCTCTAGGACCATGGCCAGCATGGCCTCCGGGTCCAAGAAGACCTGCTCCTTGCCCAACTTGGTGGTGCCCTCCTCGGCTTCGTCCTCCTTCTCCTTGGCGGGCTCCTTGATGTCCTTCAGGCGGCGCAGCCGGAGCTCGCCCCCGTGGAAGGCGGCCAGCTCGACTTGGAGGGCGGCCAGGCGCCGGAACTCGCCCCAGTGGGCCACCTGGTCATCGATCCAGAGGGTGATGGGGCGGCTCAGGTGCATGCGCACCACCCGGAGGCGGTAGCTGGTGGGGATGGTGATGGCGGGATCCTCGCCCTCGGCCGGCAGCTCGACGGCCTCCGTGGTCTCGATCTCGCAGGTGCCGAGCTTCTGTTTGGTGATGGCGGCGGAGAGCTGCTCAAGGGCCTCCCGGTTGGCGAACCGGTCCACGTCCAGCAGGCCCTCGGCCAGGAGGGCGTCCACGATGGGGCGCGCATAGCCGCGGCGGTTGAGCTTGCCGTAGAGCTGCTGGACCTCGCCCCACTTCTTCATCTCGCGGACCAGGACGGCGCCCTTGTGCTCACTGCCATCCGGCAGGGTGAGGCTCCAGCCGTCCAGGGCCTTCTGGAACAGGAATTCCTCGAGGGCCCGCTCGTCCTTGAGGTACTTCTCCGTCTTGCCCTTCTTGACCTTGTAGAGCGGCGGCTGGGCGATGTAGAGGTGGCCCCGCTCCACCAGCTCCGGCATCTGGCGATAGAAGAAGGTGAGCAGCAGGGTGCGGATGTGGGAGCCGTCCACATCGGCGTCGGTCATGAGCACGACCTTGTGGTAACGGAGGTTCTCGACCTTGAACTCCTCCTTGCCGATGCCCGTACCCAGCGCCTGGATCAGGACCCGAAGCTCGTTGTGGCCCAGGATCTTGTCGAAACGGGCCTTCTCCACGTTCAGGACCTTGCCCTTGAGGGGCAGGATGGCCTGGGTGGCCCGGTGGCGGCCCTGCTTGGCGCTGCCGCCGGCGGAGTCACCCTCCACAAGGAAGATCTCGCTGAGGGCCGGGTCCTTCTCCTGGCAGTCCGCCAGCTTGCCAGGCAGGCCGCCTCCATCCAGGGCGCCCTTGCGGCGGGTCAGCTCGCGGGCCTTGCGGGCCGCCTCGCGGGCCCGGGCGGCCTCAATGGCCTTCTCCAGGATGGCCTTCGCCTCCCGGGGGTTCTCCTCGAAGAAGCTGGAGAGCTTCTCGTAGACGATGGTCTGGACGATGCCCTTGACCTCGCTGGAGACCAGGCGATCCTTGGTCTGGCTGGAAAACTTGGGGTCAGGGACTTTGGCGCTGACAACCGCCGTGAGGCCCTCGCGCACATCCTCGCCCGAGAGGCTCACCTTGGCGCTCTTCAGCAGGTTGTTCTTCTCCGCGTAGGCGTTGATGACCCGGGTCATGGCGGCCCGGAAGCCCTCCAGGTGGGCGCCGCCGTCCCGGTTGCGGATGTTGTTCGTGAAGCAGTACAGCGTCTCCTGGTAGGAGTCGTTCCACTGGAGGGCCACCTCCACGGTGGTGTCCTGCTTCTCGTCCTTGATGAAGATCGGGGGCTTGTGGAGGACCACCTTGTTCCGGTTCAGGTGCTCCACGAAGGCGCTGATTCCGCCGGCATTGACGAAGTCGTGGGTGTCCCCGGTGCGCTCGTCGGTGATGCGGATGTGGACACCCTGGTTCAGGTAGCTCAGCTCGCGGAGGCGCTGGCTCAGGGTCTCGAAGCTGAACTCGAGGACGTTGTTGAACACCTCGGGATCGGGCTGGAACTTCACCCTGGTGCCCCGCCGGGCCGTGGGGCCGACCTTCCGCAGGGGGGCGTCCGCCTTGCCCTGGGAGAAGGTCATGGCGTATTCCTGGCCGTCCTTCCAGACCGTGAGCCAGAGCTTGGCGGAGAGGGCGTTCACGCAGGACACACCCACCCCGTGGAGGCCGCCGGAGACCTTGTAGGCGTTCTTCCCGTCGGTGCTCGTGTTGTCGAACTTCCCGCCGGCATGGAGCACGGTCATGATCACTTCGGCGGCGCTGCGGCCCTCTTCCTTGTGGATGTCCACAGGGATGCCGCGGCCGTCGTCCTCCACCGTGCAACAGCCATCGCCGTGCAGGATCACGTCCACGCGCTTGCAGAAGCCCGCCAGGGCTTCATCAACAGAGTTGTCCACGACCTCGTAGACCATGTGGTGCAGGCCGCTGCCGTCGTCGGTATCGCCGATGTACATGCCGGGCCGCTTGCGGACGGCCTCGAGGTCTCGCAGAACCGTGATGTTGTCGGCGGTGTAGCTGTCGGTTTCCAGGGGGGTGTGCACGCGTGCGCTAAGGACTTCTTCAGACATCAAGACTCACTTGGTTGGGTGCGGTGAAGTGCGGTGTTCCAGCGCGGCTCAGGCGGTGGCGCTGTTGGCAAAGCGGACGGGCATGAGGACGTAGCGGAAGCTGAAGTCCTCCAGGCTGGGGGACATGAAGACGCCCTGCCCGACCTCGTCCTTGAACTGGTAGACGACCTCTTCGCCCGGCAGCCGCTCCAGCAGCTCCGTGAGGTAGTCGATGTTGAAGGCCAGCTCGAAGGGATGCTCCTCGCCCGTGAAGGGCAGCGTGGCCTGGTTGACGCCCTCGTCCGGGTGCTGGAACACGGTGCGGAGGTTCGGGAATTCGTAGAACAGGCGCACGTTCTTGTTGTAGTCATCCTTCTTCAGGCCCACGAAGCGCAGGGTCCGGAGGAAGACCTCGCGGTCCATGATCACTCGCTTGGGCAGCTCCGCCGGCAGCACCTTCTCGTAAGCAGGGTAGTTCCCAGTGACAAGGCGGGTGCTGAACTTCAGCCCCGGCTGGTCGAGGAAGAGCGTGGTGCCATCCCAGCAGAGTTCGACCTCTCCCTCGTCGCCAAGAAGCGTGGGGATGAGGTCCAGGGCCCGTTTCGGCACGATGAGGCGGACCTCGTCCTTGAGTTTCGTGTCACAGGGCACCTCCGCCACCGCCAGACGGAACCCGTCGGTGGAGACCACCCGGACGTGGTGTTTCGAGAGGTGCACCAGCACGGCCGACAAGGTGGGTTTGGTGGCGTCTTTGCTGACGGCGATGGAGCCCAGTTGGATGGCCCGCTTGAAGCGGAGCACGGGGATCTTGACCACCGGCAGCTCCCGGCTCGGGGCGGGAAGCTCGGGGAAGCCTTCGCCGGGCTGGATGTTGTGCTCGGAGTTCATGCCCTTGGCGCGCAGCCAGAGGCGCCCGCCGGCATCGGGACACTCGAGGCTGAGGATGCCTTCCGGGAAGACCCGCACGGTCTCGATGAACTTCTTGCCCGGAACAGCCATGGTCCACTCGCCCTGGCCTTCGCCGGGCACGGTGGCCTCGAAGGCCAGTTCCATGTCGGTGGCCTTCAGGACGACCTCCTTGGGGCGCACATCCACGAGGATGTGCTGAAGGATCGGAAGGGTCACCCGGCGGTCGAGGGCGTGCTTCAGCAGACCCAGAGTTCGGTCCAGACGATCCTTGGAAACCTGTAATTGAAGATTCATGAATCACCCTTGATGATGCTGAGGACCGGGGCAACCTGTGGAAAGGCGAGTCAAAGTCCCATCTTACCGGAGTTTCACTGCCTGGGACAGGCTGTGGAAAGCCCGTGGAAGCCCGTGGAAGGACGGTCCTGACGGGCCCTGGAACCCTCCAGGAACGTCACTGTGGATCCCCGTGGGTCCAAGCTTGTGTAAAAATAAACAACAATAATCAAATCAGTGAATACTGTTAAGAAGTGCTTGTACCATCTTGTGGAAATCAGGATCACGCTTCATTCGGTCCCGGACGGAATCGATCGCGTTCATCACGGTTGAGTGATGCATGTTGAAGGCCCTTCCAATGTCCGCGAAGGGCAGGGAGGCAATCTCCCGCGCAAGATACATGGCCACTTGGCGCGGCAGGAGGATGGCCTGCTGGCGGGACCGCTTCTTCATCAGGTCCACGAAGGAGACATTGAAGGTCTCGGCGGTCATGCGGTAGATGCGATCGGGGTGCACCGGCGCCGTGGGCTCCTCCCCGCTCTGGCCCTGGAAGGCGGCATGGGCGACCTCCAAGGACGGAGGCACGCCGATGAGGCTCGCCTGGAAGATCACCCGGGTCAGGAAGCCCTCCAGGTCCCGGACACTGCCTTTTGCCTTGTGGGCGATGAAGGTGAGGACATCTTCCGGAATGGGCGGAACGTGGCGGAAATCCACGTCCTCCAGCTTCTTCTTCAGGATCGCGATCCTGGTCTCGAAGTCGGGGGGCTGGATGTCAGCCGTCAGCCCCCACTTGAACCGCGTGATCAGACGCTCGTGGCAGCCCTCGAGCCGCTGGGGAGGTTTGTCGGAGGTGATGACGATCTGCTTCCCGTGCTGCAGCAGGTGCTCAAGGATGTGGAAGATCTCCTCCTGGGTGCGCTCCATCTTTCCCAGGGTCTGCACGTCGTCCAGCAGCAGCACGTCGTTCTGCTGATATTTCTTGCGCATGGGCTCGGTGTTCTTGGCCCGGATGGCCACCGTGAGTTCGTTGAAGAAGTTGTCCACCTTGAGGTAGACCACGCGGAGCCTGGGATCGCGCTCCAGCAGGCCCTTGCCGATGCCGACCATGAGGTGCGTCTTGCCGAGCCCGGCGCCACCGTAGATGAACAGGGGATTCATGCTAAGCGGTGTGGCGGCCTTGCCGAAGCTGTCCACGACGGCGCGGGCCGCCGCGAAGGCCAACTGGCTGCCGGGTCCGACGACGAAGCGGTCCAGCGTGTAGCGGTTGAAGAGGTGGGGGAAGGAGATCGAAGTCTCAACGGGGCCCGAGGTGGCCGTGCTGGCGCTCTTCTTGGGAGCGACCTTCGGCTCCAGCGCCGGAGTGCCGTTGATGTGGAACTCGAGGCGCAGGTCCGCAAGGCCGCCCTGGGCCAGGGCGTCGTTGAACTCCTCGGGCAGCTGCTGCTCGATCCAGAGCTTGGCCGCCGCGCTGGGGACCTGGATCCACAGCGCGCCCTCCGAGACCTTCATGGGCTCGCAGGGCGCGATCCACTCCTTGAAGCTGGCCTCGGGCAACTGTTTGGACAAGCCCAGTCGGATGGTGTCCCAGAGGGCTGTGGGATCGGCGGAGCGCATGGTTTCACCAGCAGGGGTGGGGCGGAGCGCGGGCACACATCGTTGACGGAGGGCGCTGCGCACGCTCCGTCCACGCCAGGCTCGCGGGGGGGAACCCAATCTAGCACCCAACGGGGGTGGCGGTGGAGCGGAAATCCCCTTGAGACCGAAGGTCCTCGCTGGTAGGCTCAAAGGTTCGTTCTCCTCTCCGGGAGGGGACTCCCGAGGTGGAACCATGAAGCGCACCTTTCAGCCCAACAACCGCCGCCGCGCCAAGACCCACGGCTTCCTGAGCCGCATGAAGACCAAGAACGGCCGCCTCGTGCTCAAGCGCCGCCGCGCCAAGGGCCGCCACGTCCTGGCGCTCTAGCCCCCGTCCGTGATCTACAGAGGCCGCTTCCGCACGGTTCGGCACAAAGACCACGCGGTGCCCACACCGCTGCCCCGGCCCTTGCTGGGGCAAGCTTCGTGGCTGGATGTGCGGGCTTGGCCCCTTCCCGCAACCGACGGTCCGCTGCTGCTGGTGACCTCGCCCCGGAAGACGGGCTCCGCCGTGCAGCGCAACCGGTTCCGCCGCCAGGTGCGAATGGCCTTCCTCGGTGAGTCCGATGTCCTGCGGGGCCAACCCTGGGTGGTCTGGGTGCGCCCTGGCCGCTCTGCCCCGCCGCTCGACACCATCTGCCTCAAGGACATTGAAAGCCAGCTCCGGCTGGCCCTGCATCGACTTCCCGCCCCGGGTGCCCCATGAACAACCGCAATGTCCTCCTTTTCGTGGTCGGCAGCATGATCCTGCTGGGCGGCCAGTTCTGGCTCACCTCCCGATACGCCAAGTCCGCCCCCACTGCCGAGGTCCAGCAGGCGGCGCCAGCCAAGCCCAAGCCCGTCGAGCCCCCGGCCCCACCCACCGCAGCCCCGGCGGCTCTCCCGGCCACAGGCAACCCGAAGGCCGCAGATCCCGCAGCCACCCATACGCTGGTTTCCCAGGAGCTCACGCTCACCTGGCAGGTGGCGACCGGCGCCATCAAGCAGGTGGTCTGGAAGCAGGACGGTACGCGGTTCTTCCCGGAGAACTTCGCCGGCATCGGCGCCCTCAGGGGTGCCGGGTTCGAGACGGTGCGCCAGGAAACGGCGCCTGCGGGCACGGCCGTCATCTTCGAGAACGCCGCGGGGGAAAAGCTCAGCTACCTCGTACCCAACCAGGGCCACAGCCTGAAGGTGGAGGCGACTGCGCCCGGAAACGCCCTCCTGCACCTGATCGTGAACCCGACGACCGACGAGCCCGTCAAGCACCTCGGGCGGGTGTTCACCCTGAACGAAAAGAGCGTGGAGGCTGTGACCTGGGCCGAGATGCTGCACGACCCCTTCTTCAGCTTCCTGGGATCCAAGCGCAAGGTGCTGCCCCCCTCCTCGGATCGCCTGGGCCTCGACGCGGGTGTTGGGAAGGATGACAAACCGCAGCAAAATCACTATTTTGCCGCCCTCTGGAAGCTGCCGCGTCCGGCCAGCCGGGACGCCGCGGGCTACGAACTTCTGCCCAAGGATGGCCACCTGGAGGCCAGCCTTTATCTGGGCCCGAAGCAGGCCGAGCACCTGCTGGCCTTCGAAAAGCCCTTCACCCAGGTCATCGACTACGGCTTCTTCGGCGCCGTGTCCCACCTGCTCTTCTGGATCCTGAAGAAGGTGCACGCCCTGGTCGGGAACTGGGGCTGGGCCATCGTCCTCTTCACGGTGATCATCCGCCTGGCGACCTGGACCCTGAACACGAAACAGACCATTTCCATGCTGCGGATGAAGGACTTCGAGCCGCACCAGAAGGCCATCCAGGCCAAGTACGAGAAGTTCGGCAGCGACATGACCAAGAAGGCCGAGATGCAGAAAGAGCTCATGGCCCTCTACAAGAAGAACGGCCACAACCCCATGGGCGGCTGCCTGCCCATGCTGTTGCAGATGCCCATCTTCCTCGCCCTCTGGTCCATGCTAAACGCCGTGTTCGAGTTGCGGCATGCGCCGTTTGTCTTCTGGATCAAGGACCTGTCCCAGGCAGAGGTTCTCTTCCGCCTGCCGGGGCTTGGGATTCCCATTGGGCTGCTGCCCCTCCTGATGGGCGCCTCCATGTTCGTGCAGCAGTACATGACGCCCGCCGTGGGTGATCCCGCCCAGCGCAAGATGATGCTGGTGCTGATGCCCGCGATGATGACCTTCTTCTTCATGCAGAGCCCCGCGGGACTGGTGCTCTACTACCTTGTGTTCAACCTGATCGGCATTCTGCAGACCTGGTGGATCATGCGGTCCTATCAGCCCCAGCCAATCACCGTGTAGGAGTCCGCCATGCGGAAGAGCGGCGTCACCCTGGAGTCCGTTCCCGAGCTCATCACCCGTTGGGGCCAGCAGCTTGGCCTGACGCTGGAGGCCCGGTTCTCGCCCTCTGGCGACGAAGAGGCCTTCCCCAACCGAGTGGCGGTTTCCGGCCCGGACGCCTCCCACCTCGGAACGAACCGGGGCGTGGCCCTGGACGCCCTGCAGTTCCTGGTCCACGAGGCCCAGGGCGAGCGCGAGGACCAGAAGCTCGCCTACCTGGACGTGAAGGGCGCCCGCCTGTTCCGCATGCAGGAGGTGATGGCCATGGGCCAGTTCGCCGCCGCCAAGGCCCGGGAGCTGGGCAGCCACACCCTGGGCGCCCTGAGCGCCCGCGAGCGCCGCTGGGTGCACCTCGTGGTGAGCCGTGAGGCGGGCCTGGGCACGGAAAGCGAAGGCACGGGGACCTTCAAGCCGGTGAAGGTGTTCCGGAAGTAGACTGGCCCGGTGACTCCGGCCCCTGATCCCATCTGCGCGCCCGCGACGCCCCTGCTGCCCGCGGCGGTGGCGGTGGTGCGGGTCTCCGGGCCCGGCCTGCCCGCCCTGCTGGCGCCACTCGTGCAGTTGCCGCCTCCGCGGAGAGCCGCGGTGCGCACGCTGGCCTGGGATGGCTTTCAAGAGCGGGCCCTGGTGCTCTACTTCCCAGGACCGGACAGCTACACCGGCGAAGACATCGTGGAACTCCAGACCCACGGCAATCCCCTGCTGGTGCGGCGCCTGCTGGCCCACCTGGGCACCCTCGGCGTGCGGCTGGCCCAGCCGGGGGAGTTCACCCGCCGGGCCCTGCTGAACGGTAGGCAGGGCCTGCTGGAGGCCGAGGCCCTGCGGGACCTGGTGGGGGCCGAGACCGACACCCAGCTCCGCCTGGCCCAGGCCCGGGCCGGGGCCCTACCCGGCTGGATCATGGAGGCCCGGAGCCTGCTGGCCCCCTGGGTGGCCCGGGCCGAGGCGGCCGTGGACTACGGGGAAGAGGAAGGAATTTTATTGAATCAAAAGGACTTGACCGAGGCCCTGGCGCCACTGGCGGCCCGGTTCCACGTGGAACAGTCCAGGGCCCGGGCCTCCCGGCGCCTCCAGGATGGGCTCCGGCTGGCCCTGGTGGGGCGGCCCAACGCCGGCAAGAGCACCCTCTTCAATGCCCTGGCCGGGGAGGACCGGGCCATCGTCACGGAGATTCCGGGCACCACCCGCGATAGCCTCGAAATCCGCTGCGAATGGCGGGGCCTGCCCCTGCGGCTCTTCGACACGGCGGGACTCCGGGAATCCCCGGACCCGGTGGAGCGCCTGGGCATGGCCCGGGTGGCGCCCCTCCTTGAGAGCGCGGACCTGATCCTCCACCTGGTGCCCGCCGGCGAGGCGGCCTCGGCCCCAGTGGAAGCGGCCCTCCTCCCCTTCCAGGCCAAGGTGCTGGAGGTGCGCACCTTCGCGGACCTGGCGGAGGCCCAGGGTGTGGCCATCGCCGCCCAGAAGGGTGACCTGGATGCCCTCGAGGTGGCCCTCAAGGACCGACTGCTGGGCGGTCTCGCGCCCGATGCCTGCCTTGGAGCGCTGGCCACTGACCGGCAGGTGGCGCTGCTGGATGATCTGACGCGGCAGCTGGACCTGCTGCTGGGGCTGGACCCGGGCTGTCCGCCGGAGCTGCCGGCCTCCCTGCTGCAGGGCGCCTGGAGCCTGTTGGCCCGGCTCACGGGCGAGGACCGGGCCGAGAGTGCCCTGGACGCCCTCTTCCGTGGCTTCTGCCTCGGGAAGTAGGCCTGCCGAAGTAGACTGGGCCCGGGAGTCCGGCATGAATTCAGGGTATGAAGTGGTGATCGGCCTTGAGGTGCACGTCCAGCTGCGGACCCGGTCCAAGATGTTCTGCGCCTGCAGGAACCTGACCGGAGCCCCCCCCAACAGCCTCACCTGCCCAGTGTGCCTGGGCCTGCCCGGCGCCCTGCCGGCCCTGAACGCCGAGGCCGTGCACGTGGCGCTGGCCCTGGGCCTGGCCGTGGGGGCGGAGATCCGGCCCCGCAGCGCCTTCTACCGCAAGCAGTATTTCTATCCCGACCTGCCGAAGGGGTACCAGATCACCCAGGGACCCGTGGCCCTGGTGGAGGAAGGCCACCTGGACATCCCCGGCGATCCCCGGGTGCGCGGAGCGGAAGGTCCCGTTCGGATCCGGATCGAGAGGGCCCACCTGGAGGAGGATGCCGGGAAGAGCCACCACGACCTGGACGGGAACGCCAGCCATGTGGACCTGAACCGGGCCGGGGTGCCCCTGCTCGAGGTCGTTGGCGCGCCGGACCTCCGCAGCGCCGCCGAGGCCTCCGACTACCTCAAGGCCCTCCACCGGCTGGTGGTGGGCCTGGGCATCTGCGACGGGAACCTGGAGGAGGGTAGCTTCCGCTGCGACGCAAACGTCAGCGTGCGGCCGATCGGGTCGTCCACCTTCGGCACACGCGTCGAGGTGAAGAACCTGAACTCCTTCCGCTTCGTGCGGCAGGCCCTGGAACACGAGTTCCAGCGGCAGACGAGCCTGCTCGAAGCGGGCGTCTCTGTCCAGATGGAAACCCGGGGCTGGGATGCCGCGGCGGGCGAGACCCGGGCCCAGCGGACCAAGGAGGCGGCCATGGACTACCGCTACTTCCCGGAGCCCGACCTGCCCCTGCTGACCGTGGAGCCCGCCGAGATCGAGGCCGTCCGGGCCACCCTTCCCGAGCTTCCCGAGCAGCGCATCCGCCGCTGGCGCGAAGCCCACGGCCTGGGCCTGGACGAGGCCCAGACCCTGGCCCAGAGCCCGGCCTTCGCGGCCTACTTTGAGGCGGTGGCGAGCCTGAGCGGCTCGGGCCGCGGCGCCGCCGCCTGGATGCTGGGGGAGGTGAGCCGCACCCTCAACGAGCGCGGGCTCGGCATCGAGGTATTCCCGGTGACCCCGGAGACCCTGGCTGGTCTGGTCCGGCTGGTGGAGGCACGGACCCTGGGCTTCGGCGCCGCCAAGGACCTGGTCTTCCCCGCCCTGCTGAACGGCGAACGTTCCGCCGAGGCCATTGTGGCCGCGCGGGGCCTGGCCCAGGTGAGCGACCGAGGGGCCATCGAAGGCCTCGTGGTCAAGGTGCTGAAGGCGAACCCGGGCCCTGTCGAGCAGATCCGGGCCGGCAAGGAGAGCCTCAAGGGCTTCCTTGTGGGCCAGGTGCTCAAGGCGGGCCAGGGCCGGCTGGACGCGAAGCTCGTGAATGAAGTGTTGGCCGAGTTGCTGGCCAAACCTTGATCCCCGCCCCATGCTGGGCTCATGAGCCCCGAAAGTGGCGGCGCAGGAGCTTCCGAGTGAGCAACGAGATCCCCTCCGCCCTTGAGGCCTGCCATCCGGGCGTGGTGCATGTCTGCCAGGGCTGCGGCTGCTCCGTCGTGGACGCTGTGATCACGCCCGGCGAGCCCTTCCGCTGCGTGGATTGCCGGGGGCTGGTGCCGGCCCCCGAGGACGAGTTGACGCGGGCGGCCCTGGAGGACCGCGGCCCCTACGACCTGCCGGACGGGCGCCCCACCGTGTGGCGGCTCATCACGGTCCTCGCCTTCGCCGTGATCGCGCTGGCCATCGTGTTCTGGAAGCGCTGACCCTATCCTGGGGGCTGGAGTCGACGATGCCCAAGCCCTGGGGACCCACCACCACCGCCATCCACGCCGGGAAGCGCTTCAACACCACCCGGGCCGTGACCACGCCCATCTTCCAGACCTCAGTGTTCCAGCTGATGGAGAACAGCGAAGGCGCCGAGTTCTCCGCCAGCGTCGAACCGCCGACCTTCTACACACGGTGGGGCAACCCGAACACCAGCGAGGTCGAGGCCGTGCTGGCCGAGCTCGAGGGTGCGGAGCGGGCCCTGGCGACGGCCTCCGGCATGGCGGCCTTCGCGCTGGTATTCGAAGCCTTCCTGAAGCCCGGCGATCATCTGGTGGCCCCCGCGGCCATCTACCTGGGCACGGAACAGCTCATCCGCCGCTGGGAGGCCGAGCGCGGCCTGAAGGTGACCTGGGTACAGAGCACCCTGGACCTAGCCGAGTGGGAGGCCGCGCTCCGGCCGGAGACGAAGATGATCTGGGTGGAGACCCCCTCCAACCCGACCCTGGCCCTGACGGACCTGGCTGGCGTGGCGGCCCTCGGGAAGAAGTATGGCGTCCGCACGGTGGCCGACAACACGTTCCCCAGCCCCATCCACACCCGGCCCCTGGCCTTCGGCATCAACCTCAGCGTGGCCTCCGCCACCAAGTATCTGGGGGGGCACTCGGACCTGGTGGCCGGGGTGATCGCCGGGCCCGAGGCGGACATCGTGGCCTGCTGGCACCTGGCGAAGATCCTGGGTCCCACCCTGGATCCTATGGCCTCCTGGCTGTTGCATCGGGGCCTCAAGACCCTGGCCTTGCGGGTGCGCCGTGCCTCCGACAACGCCCAGGCGCTGGCCCAGTGGCTGCTCTGGCAACCCCACGTGGCCCGGGTGGACTACCCAGGTCTGCCCGGCCACCCCGGGCACGAGATCGCCGTCCGACAAATGGAAAAGGGCTATGGCGCCATGGTGGGCTTCGAGTTGCGGGCGGGCCTGTTGGCCGGACAGCGGTTCTGTGAGGCCCTGGAGGTCATCACCCGGGGCGTGAGCCTGGGCGGCGTGGAGAGCCTCATCCAGCACCCGGCCAGCATGAGCCACCTGAAGACGGCCCCCGAGGTGAAAGCGCGCCTGGGCATCACTGACGGGCTGCTGCGGTTCTCCGTGGGCATCGAGGACCAGCCGGACCTCATCGCGGACCTGGAAAAGGGCTTCCAGGCGGCGGCGGAGGCGCGGTGAAGCTGCACCTCAACGGTGAGCTCCGGGAGGCGCCGGACCTGGGCACCCTGGCGGACCTGGCCCGGTGGCTGGAGCTGCCGGCCTTCGGCAGCGCCATCGAGCTGAATGGCGAGGTCATCCGCCGGGCCGACCACCCCGCCACGCCCCTGAAGGAGGGGGACCGGCTGGAGGTGGTGCGGCTGGTGGGCGGTGGTTAATTAACGGAAAGATTATAGTTGATGGTTCCATTCGGGTAGGTCACGTAGGGATCCACCCGCACGCGGACCACGTAGGTGCCGGCCGGGAGGCTGGGCAGGCTGATCACGCCGTTGCCGGAGGAGGAGGCCGTCGTCAGGCGCACCAGGCCGACGCTGTCGAAGAGCTCCAGCACTAGGCCCGGTCCCGGGGTGCTCAGGGTCAGCGTGCGCACCCCGCCGATGTGGCTGAAGCGGAAGGCCTGGGCCTGGTTCCAGTCGAAGGACCACCCGGCGGCATAGGTGGGGAAGCTGCCCGAGTCCACGAAGGGGACCGCCGGTAGCCGCCAGAGGGTGGTGCCGTTCAGGTAGAGCCCAGAGGTGGGGTCGGTGCCGTTGCCCACGTTCTCCAGGGTGAGCTCATCCAGGATCGCGATGCCCGCCGCCGGTCCCGCCAGGCGGCGCAGGCCCGTCAGGTAGGTGGGATAGCAGGCGAGGGGCGTGTTGCCGTATTCGTAGCCCTGGAAGGCGGTGGTGGGGATGGTGGTGCTCCACAGCGTGCCGAGCCCTGCCTGGCTGCCATTGAAGATGGCCGCGTTCTTCCAGATGCCCCAGAGCGTGCGGGCCACGGAGCCTGCATAGAACTCGCCGCCGCCCGTGGGCGTGAAGCCCGTGTGCTGGTCCAGGCGGAAGACCGTGGGCAGGCCGCCCCCCGCGGGCATCTCGTAGCTGGAGGGATCGTTCCGGAAGGCCGCGGACAGGAAGCTGCTGAAGCCCCCCACAAAGGCGATGGCGGGTTCCGAGGCGTCCCCGGGGGCCACGAAGCCATTGTCGTTGTCCCGGCGGATGATCTGGCCGAAGGTGCCATTGGTGTAGGCGAAGCTGTCGTCTGCAAAGAGCAGCCGGGCGCAGGCCTCCAGGAGGACGCTGTCGTTGTAGGCATCGGCGCCCCGGTCCGCCGCGGCGGGGCCGGCGTAGCGGACCTCGTGCTGGAAGATGGCGCGCCCACCCAGGGCGGCGCCCTGCTTCAGGACCGCCGAGCCCCCGGTGGTCAGTGCCACGGCAGGATAGGTGGTGGCGGTCGTGCCGGAGTTCCAGAAGGTATACAGCTCGGGCAGCTGGAGGGTCGGTTCCAGGGACCGCATGCCCAGGGCGAAGGTGGTCAGCTGGTCGGCGATGGCGAAGGCGCCGGCCTCCCCCGTGGAGTCCAGGGCCCTCAAGGTGAGGCTGCCACTGCTGTTGGCGGCGCTGTCGGCGCTGGTGGCGTACCAGGTGGGGATGAGGTTGAAGGCCTCGGCACTGGCATAGGTCGAGGCGGGGAGGGCCTTCTTGACCCCGCCGTAGAAGTAGAAGCCACCTCCGGAACCACTGACGGGAACCTCCGTGCTGGCGTAGAGCGCCACGAAGAAGGTGATGCCCTTGGTTACGGCGAAGGTCCTCGTGCCATCGGCCCCCAGGGTTCCGGCGGCCTCCACCCGGCCCGAGGTGCTGTTCACCACCTGGGCGTAGGCGTAGCGGGTGGGGAGGGTGGTGAGGGCCGGGCTGAAGCCGGCGCCGGAGAGCACCCGCTTCTCATACTGGCCCTGGACGGTGACAGAGATGGTGCCGGGACCGTCACTGCTACCGCCACAGCCCACCAGGAACAGGAGGGTGGCAGCCAGGGATCCGAGGCCGAGAGTGGCATGCTTCACGAGAGACTCCACGGGAGGTTGGGGGACGGGACGTCTTTTCAAAGGTCATGCCATAGGTAAAGCCCGGGGTTGGCTAACGCCAAACTTCCCAGCGCCCCGTGGGCCATGTCCCGGTGGCGCGGCAGTGCCAGGACCGCGGCAGAGCCAACGGTACCGGGCTGCCGCCGGCAGGGGTAGCGCTCTGGAAGCGGTGGAACTCGTCCACCAAGCCCAGGTCCAGGAAGGCCCGGGCGAGGGTGCCACCCCCCTCTACCAGGACCCGGCCCACCCCGCGGGCGGCGAGTTCGTGCAACAGGTGCCGCAGACTGCATCCCCGGCCATCCGGGGGTAGGCGCAGATCCTCCACCCCCCGCAGGGGTGCGGGATCGCCCGTCACGGCGCGGAAGACCGGCTGGCCGGCCACGGGGGCCCACACCCTGGCCGTGGCGGGGAGCTGGCCATCCTCGTCCAGCACCACCCGGGCGAAGCTGCGATGGGGGGCCGTCATCGCGGGCCAGCGGTCCGTGAGCTGGGGATCGTCCACCCCGATGGTGTGGCGGCCGACCACGATGGCTTCCGAGGTGCGCCGCAGGGCGTGGGCCAGTCGCTGGACCTCGGGCGGGGTCACCGGGGTCGCTTGTCCCGCCGGGCCCAGGGCGCCATCGGAGCCCAGGGCCAGCTTGAGCGTCACCCAGGGCAGGCCCGTGCGGATCAGCTTGAAGAAGGGGGCGTGGAAGCGGGCGCAGGCCTCCCCTAGCAGCCCCTCCTCCACGGCGATGCCTTGGGCCCGCAGGATCGCCAGGCCGCCGCCATCGACGCGGGGGTTGGGGTCCCGGACCCCCACCACCACGCGGGCGATGCCCGCCCGGATGAGGGCCTGGGTGCAGGGTCCAGTGCGGCCCTGGTGGCAGCAGGGCTCCAGGGTGACGAAGGCTGTGGCGCGCTTCGGATCCTCGCCCCGGGCCTCGGCATCGCGGAGGGCCATGACCTCGCCGTGGGGGTCCCCGGCCCGGGTGTGGACGCCAGCCCCGATGACCCGGTCCCCCTTCACCAGGATGCAGCCGACTGGTGGGTTGGGGCTGGCGAGGCCCACCCCCTTGAGGCCCTCCTGCAGGGCTAGGGCCATGAAGCGGGCATCGCCCTCGAGGGTGGCCGGATCGGGCCAGGGCCCGCCTGTGGCCAGGGCCCAGGCCAGCCCGGGGGTCAGGGTGGGCTCAGACATCAAGCAGGCCGTCCACAAAGGCCTCGGCATCGAAGGGGATGAGGTCCTCCACGCCCTCGCCCACACCCACGAATGCGATGGGGAGCCGCAGCCGGTCCAGGATGGACACCACCACGCCGCCCTTGGCGCTGCCGTCCAGCTTCGTAAGCACCAGGTCGGTGACGCCCGCCACCTGGGCGAAGGCCTCGGCCTGGACCAGGCCGTTCTGGCCCGTGGTGGCGTCCAGGACCAGCAGCACCCGGTGGGGCGCGGCCGGAATGACTTTCTGGAGGCTGCGGTGGATCTTGTCCAGCTCCTTCATGAGGTGGTCCTTGGTGTGGAGCCGCCCCGCCGTGTCGATGA
This sequence comes from Geothrix sp., assembly GCF_049292215.1. Lineage (GTDB taxonomy): Bacteria > Acidobacteriota > Holophagae > Holophagales > Holophagaceae > Geothrix. The sequence goes on from NZ_JBATQW010000091.1 coordinate 56,815, forward strand.
GCACCCAGGGCGTGCCCTTGGTCAGGGCGCTGGTGGCGCCGTCGAAGGCGATGGCCGCGGGATCGCCGCCCATCTGGTTGCGGATGACGGGCACGCCGGCCCGCTCACCCCAGCGCTCTAGCTGGTCGATGGCCGCGGCGCGGAAGGTGTCGCCCGCCACCACCAGCACACCCTCACCCCGGGACTTGAGGTGCGCCGCCAGCTTGCCCAGGGTGGTGGTCTTACCCACGCCGTTGACGCCCACCAGCAGCACCACCTGGGTGCCCGAGGCGGCGAAGGACCGGGGCGGAACCTGGCGCAGCAGCCTCAACAGCTCGTCTTTCAGGATGGCCTTGGGATCGACGTCCCCGGCCCCTTTGAGTTCCTGGCGGAGCCGCGTCATCAGCCGATCCACGGCCTTCACGCCCAGGTCCGCCTGCAGCAGCAGGTCCTCCAGTTCCTCCAGCTGGGCCTCGTCCAGGCGCCGCAGGCCCAGCAGGCGCCCCATGGGCGCCAGTACCAGCTCCTGGGTGCGCTTCAGGCCCTTCTTGAACTGGTTGAACAGGCCACCGAGCAGACCCACGGACACCTCGCGAAGGTCCAGTCTACCGAAGCATTGAGGGTTCCCCGTGGCTGGAATCCGGCTAGCCTAGGCGGCATCCCAAGGAATGCCCCGGAGTCCCCATGCTGGTCCCGCCCATCCCATCCCCGGATCCCTTGCTGCTGCCCATGCCGCCCTCCGTGCTGAAGGCCCTGCTGCTGGCGACCTTCACCCTGCACCTGATGGCGGTGAACCTCGGGGTCGGCGGGAGCCTCATCGCGGCCGTGCATGCTCTGCGCGGCAGGCCGGAGGACCGCGACCTGGTGCGGCGTCTCGCCCCCATGCTGCCCGGGGCCGTGACCTTCGCCATCACCCTGGGCGTGGCCCCCCTGCTTTTCCTGCAGCTGACCTACGGCCCCTTCTTCTACACCGCCTCTGTGCTGACGGCCATCCCCTGGGCGGGGCTCCTCGCCCTCCTGATGGCGGGCTATGTGCTGCTTTACCGCTTCGTGGGCTCGGTGGCCTCGGAGGCCGTCCGGACCCTCACTGGCATTCTGAGCGCCCTCCTCCTGCTGTCCGTGGGTCTGATGCTGGTGAACGTCACCACGCTCTCCCTGCGCCCGGATCTGTGGGCCGCCCACGCGGCCGCCTCGCCCCACGGCCTCCGCATGAACACCGCCGACCCTACCCTCTGGCCGCGGTACCTCCACATGGTGGCCGGGATTGCCGCCGTGGCCGGGCTGCTGCTGGCGGGCTGGGGGGCCTGGCGGGAGCACGCCTACGCCCGCCGGGTCGGGCTCCTCTGGTTCATCGCCGCCACGGCCAGCCAGGGGGCCTGGGGCACCTGGCTGCTGGTGAAGCAGCCCGCCCCCGTCTTCGACCTGCTGATGAATGCCGCCTCGGCCCCCAGCCTGACCATGTGGGGCTCCATCGCCTGCGGCGGCCTGGCCCTGTTCATGGCCATTCCCGCCAGTCAGGAAGGCTCGCCCGCCAGGTCCGTGTGGGGCCCCTTCACCCTGGGCATGGCCTCGGTGCTCGGCATGGTCCTGCTGCGGGACCAGGCCCGGGATGCCAGCCTGGCCGCCTTCGGCTTCCAGCCCGGGGCCTTGCCTCACAAGACCGACTGGCTGTCCCTGGGTGTCTTCGGACTCACCCTCGCGGCCTTGGTGGTGCTGCTGGTGGTGCTCCTGCGCTGGTCCACCCAACCGCGGGCGGCGGTGGAGGAGCGGCCATGAACCATCCCGTGTGGGACATCCCCCTCCTTGGCAGCGGCTGGATCATCGGCCTCATCAGCATCGTCCACGTCTCCATCGCCCACCTGGTCGTAGGCGCCGGCCTCTGGCTGCCGCTCCTGGAGGGCCGCGCCCAGCGGGCCGGAGATCTGGAGCTGCAGGCCTGGCTGCGGAGCCGGGCCAAGGCCCTGCTCTGGCTGTCCAGCATCTTCGGAGCGGCCACCGGCGTGGGCATCTGGGTGGCCATCGGCCTGGTGAACCCCACGGCCACCCAGCACCTCATCCGGGCCTTCGTCATGGGCTGGGCCATCGAGTGGCTGGTCTTCGTGGGCGAGATGGCCACCCTCATCGTCCTGGTCCGGGCCTACGACCGGCTGCGGCCCCGTCAGCGCCTGGCCGTCTACTGGCTCTATGCCCTCTGCGCCTGGCTGAGCCTCGTGGTCATCAACGGCATCATCACCTTCATGCTGAGCCCAGGGAAGGGCTGGGTCGCCAGCCACGCCATGTGGGACGGCTTCTTCAATGCCACCTACCTGCCCAGCCTGCTGCTGCGGACCTGCGTGGCCCTGGTCCTGGGCGGGCTCTGGGCCCTGGCGGCGGGGGCCACTGCCCGGCCGGCGCTGCGGCCGCGGATTCTGAAGCCCACGGCCCTCTTCACGCTCGCAGGCGTGCTGCTGGCCGTGGCCTCGGGCTGGTACTACTTCCAGAGCTTCCCCCCGGCCGCGCGGGAGCTGGTGCTGGGCAACCTCAAGGGGGCCACCAGCTTGGCCCGCGGCTTCCGCTGGGCGCTCTGGGGCCTGGGCGCCTTCCTGGTGCCGGGTCTGCTGGTGCTCTGGGCCTATTTCGCCTCCGCGTCCTTCCGACGCCCCCTGGCCCTAGTGGGCCTGTTCCTGGCCTGCTGGGGCTTCGGTGGCTTCGAGTGGATCCGTGAGGTGGCCCGGAAGCCCTTCGTCATCCGGGACGTGATGTATTCCAATGGCATTCGGGTGGAGCAGGTGGCGGACTACCAGAAGGAGGGCTTCCTGCCCCGGAATGCATGGGCCCGGACCTTCGCCGCTTCGAAGGGCGACACCGAGTTGGCCAGGGGCGAGGCGCTCCTCCGGAGCCAGTGCCTGGCCTGCCACACCCGGGACGGCTACCGGGGCCTGAAGGCGCTCACGGCCAGCAACTCAGAGGGGGACAACGAGGCCTTCGTGCAGGCCCTCCGCGAGCTGGACCCGGCCCTCAACCCCTACCTGGACCGCATGCCGCCCTTCGCCGGCACCGAGCAGGAGGCCGCCGAGCTGGGGAAATACCTGAGCTCACTCAAGGGTAAGTAGTGTTCCACGTGGAACTACCGATTGGTCACGGCCTGATAGGGAGGGGCCTGGGGCGGAATCAGGACCGGCGCTGCCGCACCCGTGGCCTGCCAGGTCCGGACTGACCAGGGCGTGTCATCCCAGGTCGCCCGGCCGGAATAGGCCATGGCCAGGAACATCAGGATATCCACGGGGCGATTCACGAGGTAACGCTCGGGGGCTGGCCTCAGGTTCCGTGGATCCAGATAATACGAAGAGGCGGTGACGCGAAGGGCGCGTTCCGGCACCTGCACCTGGCCGAGCTGGCGCACGTCGCAGACCAGGGACCTGGGGGGCGCGAAGGCCTCGGGAGCCCTGGCGGGACCGAAGGCTAGGGGCGGGAGCTGGAGCACCAGGGAGAAGGCCTCGGCGAGCATGGTGACCCTCTGGTGAGGAATGTACCGCCGAGGGGCTGGTCACACAAGGGATGGACTGGGTATTTATCGATGACGGCCCGGAAACCCCGACACCCTACCTGCGAGAACGGGGCTTGGCCTTGGCTTTGGGCTTGGGCGTCGGCTTGGCCTGTTCGGGCCGCTTCCAACCCACCAGGGCGAATTCGAAGACCTCCTCCACGTGCTTTACGGGATGGAAGCGCAGCTGCTTCCGCAGCCCGGGGTCGATCTCCTCCAGGTCCTTCTGGTTGGCGTGGGGAATGAGGATGTCCTTGATGCCCACGCGGAGGGCCGCCAGGGACTTCTCCTTGAGGCCGCCGATGGCCAGGGCCTCGCCCCGCAGGTCGATCTCGCCGGTCATGGCCAGCGTGTTCCGCACCGGCACGCCCTTCAGCACGGACAGCAGCACTGTGGCGATGGCGAGGCCCGCGCTGGGCCCGTCCTTGGGGATGGCGCCCTCGGGGAAGTGCACGTGGATGTCCTGCTTCTGGAAGACCTCCGGGTCGATCTGGAAGGCCTCGCCCCGGCTGCGGATGTAGCTGAGGGCCGCCTGGGCGCTCTCCTTCATGACGTCGCCCAGCTGCCCCGTGAGGGTGAGCAGGCCCTTGCCCGGCATCTTCAGGGCCTCGACGAAGAGAACGTCACCGCCCACGGCGGTCCAGGCCAGGCCGGTCACCACGCCCACCCGGGGGGCCTTCAGGCGCTCGTCCTGCAGGAGCTTCACGGGCCCCAGCAGCTCGTGGATGCTCTTGTCATCCAGCGTGAGCTTCTTCTTCAGGGTGTTCTCGGCCACGCGGCGGGCCACCTTGCGGCAGATGGCGCCGATCTCGCGCTCCAACTGGCGAAGGCCCGCCTCGCGGGTGTAGCCCGTGATGATGGCCTTGAGGGCTGCCCTGGGGATGGCCACCTGCTTGCGGGTGACGCCGTGCTTCTCCAGCTGCTTGGGGATCAGGTGCTGCTCAGCGATCCCGATCTTCTCCTCCAGCGTGTAGCTGCTGAGGTAGATGATCTCCATGCGGTCCTTGAAGGCCGGGTGGATGGGCTCCAGCTCATTGGCGTTGGCCAGGAACAGCACCTGGCTGAGGTCCAGCGGGACGTTCAGGTAGTGGTCGCGGAAGGTGTGGTTCTGCTCAGGATCCAGCACCTCCAGCAGGGCCGCGCTGGGGTCGCCACGCATGTCCCGGCCGATCTTGTCCACCTCGTCCAGCATGATCACGGGATTCATGCTCTTCACCTGGTGCAGGGCCTGCACGATGCGGCCCGGCATGGCACCCACGTAGGTACGGCGGTGGCCGCGGATCTCGCTCTCGTCATGCACGCCGCCCAGGGAGATGCGGCTGTACTTGCGGCCCAGGGCCCGGGCGATGGACTTGCCCAGGGAGGTCTTGCCCACGCCCGGGGGGCCCACGAAGCAGAGGATGGTGCCGCGCAGGTCGGGCTTGAGCTTGCGCACGGCCAGGAACTCCAGCAGCCGGTCCTTGATCTTGGCTAGGCCGAAGTGGTCCTCGTCGAGCACGGTCTGGGCCTGCTTGAGGTCGAGGTTGTCCTCGGTCTGCACGCCCCAGGGCAGCTCGGTCATCCACTCCAGGTAGGTGCGCGTCACGGCGGTCTCGCTGGAGTCCGGGTGCATGCGCTCCAGCTTCTTCAGGTTGCGCTCGATCTCCACCAGGGGTTCGTCGGGCACCTTCATCTTCGACAGCTTGTCGCGGAAGGCGGCGACCTCTTCGGAGAGCTCGGAGCCTTCGCCCAGCTCCTGCTGGATGGCCTTGAGCTGCTGGCGGAGGTAGTACTCCCGCTGGCTCTTGTCCATCTCGCCGCGGGCTTCCATGGTGATCTTCTGCTGCACCTCGAGGAGCTGGATCTCCCGCATGAGCAGCTCGTTCACGCGCTTCAGGCGCTGGCCCGGGTGGGCGATCTCCAGCACCTCCTGGGTCTGCTCCAGCTTGAGGTCCAGGTTCGACGCCACCAGGTCCGCCAGGCGCCCCGGGTTGTCCAGGTTGCTGGCGATCACCAGCACCTCCTGGGGCAGGGTCTTGCCCAGGGCCACAGCCTTCTCCAACGTCTGTTTCACACTGCGGAGCAGGGCGTCCGATTCTAGGTCCGGCGTCTTCAGCTCGGGTTCCGCGAGGGGCTCGACCCGGGCCTTGAAGAGGTTCTCCGTCTCAGTGAAGTATTCCACGCGGACTCGCTGCAGGCCCTGCACCAGGGCGCGGATGCGGCCATCCGGCAGCTTCAGCACGCGCATGATGAGGGCCGCGGTGCCCACCTGGTAGAGGTCCTCGGGGCGCGGGTTGTCCATCTCCGTCTGCTTCTGGGAGAGCAGCAGGATCATGCGGTTCTCCACCAGGGCCGTGTCCACGGCGCGGATGGACTTCTCGCGGCTGATGCTCAAGGGCAGGATCACATAGGGATAGACCACCACGTCCCGCAGCGGGAGGACGGGCAGTTCCTCCGGCAGCTTCGGCGTCTCGTCGGGTGGGGGGGGCAGGAGGACATCATCGGCCACAGAAAAACCTCGGACCTCAGGATACCCCTACTTTTTCCGGGACTTCATGGCGGCCACGTCCACGGTCTCGCCCGGGAAGAGGGCCTGTGGCTGCGGCGTCGGAATACCGTGGCCGGGTTTCGGGGCTCCCGTGCCGCGGCTCGTGGCGGCTTCCTTGTGCATGAGGCCCTCCAGGGCCTTCACGAAATCGGGCAGGTCCTTGAACTCGCGATACACGCTAGCGAAGCGCACGTAGGCCACCTGATCGAGCCCCTTCAGCTCGTCCATGATGAGTTCGCCCAGTTCGCGGCTGCGGATCTCCCGGTCGGGGCGCTCCATGAGCCGGGCGTGGACGTCTCCCACCAGCTGTTCGATGCGATCCAGCGACACGGGGCGCTTCTGGCAGGCGGCCAGCAGGCCCTTCATGAGCTTCTGCCGCTCGAAGGGCTCCCGGCGGCCGTCCTTCTTGAGGATCACCAGGGGCACCTCCTCCACCCGCTCGTAGCTGGTGAAGCGCCGGCCACAGGAGAGGCACTCGCGGCGGCGGCGGATGGAATCGCCCTCGCGGGACTCCCGCGAGTCCACCACCTTGTCCTCGATGTGCCCGCAGAAGGGACAGTGCATACCACTCCTGGTGGCTAGACCTCGACGATCCGTGGGTCCATCACGGCTTCGCAGGTGACGGAGTTGGCCACGAAGCAGTACTTGTGGGCCTTCTCGAAGAGCTCCACCACCTTGGCCATGCTGGTGCCCCGTGTCACTCGGATGACCGGGCGCAGGTGTACCTGGGTGACGCGCGTGACCTTGTCCACGGTGTCCAGGATGGCCTCGGCGTGGTCCTCGTAGCCCACCACCCCCACCTTGGCCTTGGCGCAGAGGGCCAGGAAAGTCAGCATGTGGCATGTGGCCAGGGCCGTGCCCAGCAGGTCCTCGGGGTTCCAGCGGGTGGCGTCGCCCGCGTATTCCGGCGCGCTGCTGACCGAGAGAGGGTGCTTGCCGTCGGTCGTGACGGTCGCATTGCGGTTGTAGGTGCCGTCGAGGGTGTTGCCGGTCCAGTGGAGCTGAAGGGGGTAGTGGTGGGCCATGGGGTCCTCCTGGAATGCCTGCGCCCAGGATGCCACAGCCTGCGTGCTAGCCTGGATTTGCCTCCGGAGCCCCATGCCCACGCCCGCCCGCATCCACGTCGCCCACGCCCTGCACGAGGTCTTCGGAGAAGGTGGGCGGGTGCCGGACATCTGGGATCGCGAGCTGGGGGAGGATGCCCAGCTGGCCCAGGCGCTGCTGGGACTCTGCCTGCGCCACTGGGGCCGCCTCCAGGCCTGGGTGAAGCCGAAGCTGAAGGATCCGGACCGCGGTGTGCCATTGGGGACGCGGGTCAGCCTGTCCATGGGGCTGGCACAGCTGGCCTGGCTGCCGGGCGTCAGCGACCACGCCGCCGTGAACGAATCCGTGGACCTGGCGGCCACCCGCGACCTGGGCTTTCTGCCCCACAAGGGCCTGGTGAACGCCCTGCTGCGCCGGGCGGCGAAGGATCGCGCGGCCCTGGCGGCCGAGCTCGGCGCCCTGCCCG
>NZ_JBATQW010000092.1:0-13011 GCF_049292215.1 Geothrix sp.
GGCGCGGTCAGCGCGGCGGCGGCGACGTCGGCCCTGGTGCTCGACCGCTGGCCCGAGGCGGTGGTGTTCCTGGGGACCTGCGGGCGCTACGACCAGCGGCTGCCCCTCTTCGAGTGCCTGTGGGCCACCGAGGCCATCGCCACCTCCCTGGAGGAACTCCGTGGAGGCGCCTATCGGCCGGGCATCGAGCGGCGCCGCTGGATGGCCTCCCTTCCTGGTGTCCTGCCGGGCCATGCGGTGGCCGTGCCGCCAGCCATCACCTGCACGAAGGAAGGCGCGGCCCTGCTGGCCGCGCTGGCTCCGGTCGAGCACCTGGAGCTAAGCGGTGTTTTCGAAGCCTGTCGGCTGGCGAAGGTGCCCTGCGGCGCGGCCCTGGTGGTGGTGAACGATGTGGGTCCCGAGGCCCAGGCCCAGTGGACGGCCAACCACGCGGAAGGCAGTCGTCGGCTGGTGGAGCGTCTCAAGGCGACAGGGTTTTTCGAAGAGGCGTGAAAGCCGAGGACCCGTCGCCGGTCTCGATGCGCCAGCCCCCATCCACCACTGCGACGCGGATACCGCAGGCAGGTCCCGTCACCCAGGGCGTCAGGCCCTGACGCCGCATGGTCGCCAGCGTTTCGGGATGCGGACGCTCGAAGCGGTTGCGGAGACCATGTTGGCGTCCGGCAGGGCGAAGGCCAGGGCGGGCCAGCGCACGCTGAGGGCCGCCTCGCCGCGCGCCCTGGCGGGTCCAGGGGGTGGAGATGCGCCCTTCCAGGCTCTGGAAGCCGGTCGGCAGGGCGGTCTCCCACTGGGCCTTGCGGGCCAGGCCCAGTGCCGTGAACCCCGCCAGCGCCAGGACCAGGGGGACCACCGCCCAGCGGCGGGTCCGGGCCAGTGGAAGGGAGGTCAGCCAGATCAGCGCTCCGGCCAGGACCCAGCCCGAGGTCAGCCGGCCGTCCCACCGCTCGGGCAGGAGCCAGGGCACGGCGCAGGCGGCGGCCAGGTCCCAGGCCAGCGGCCAGAGCGGGGCTCCGGAGAGGCGCTGCCACAGGCCGGATCTGGAAAGCATCCGAAGAGCCTAGCGAGCCTGTCCAAACCTTGACAGGGGGCGCTGGCCTGGGGACTCTGGAGGCTATGAACCCCGCCCGGGCCCTGCTGGTGGACGACGATCCGACCATCCTCGAGGTGGTGGGTTCGCTCTTGTCCCGGCACGGCCATGAAGTGGTCGGTACGGGGTCTGGCCTGCGCGGGGCCCAGTTCCTGCGCAGCGAGCACTTCGACCTGGCCGTGGTGGACCTCATGCTGCCGGACCTCAGCGGTCTGGAACTGGCCCGCCAGGCTGTGGCCAAGCCCGACACGGTGGTGGTGGTACTGTCGGGCTCCACCTCCGTGGAGACGGCCCTCCAGGCCGTGAAGATGGGCATCTACGACTACGTGCCCAAGCCCTTCCGGGCCGAGGAGCTGGAGCACACCCTGCTCCGGGCCATCGAGAAGTCCCAGCTGAACCAGGAGAACAAGCGGCTGCGGGAACAGATCCATGGGCAGGTGCCGGGTCCTCAGATGGTGGGCCGCTCAGAGACCTGGCAGAACCTCCAGGCCCTCCTGCGGCGCGTGGCGCCTTCCCCATCCACGGTTCTCATCACCGGCCCCTCGGGGACCGGCAAGGAACTGGCGGCCAAGGCCATCCATCAGTGGAGCCCCCGGGCGAGCGGCCCCTTCGTGCCCATCCACTGCGGCGCCATCCCGGAGAACCTGCTCGAGGACGAGCTCTTCGGCCACGTTCGCGGCGCCTACACGGATGCCCGCACGGACCGGCCTGGCCGCTTCCAGCAGGCCGAGGGTGGCACCCTCTTCCTCGACGAGATCGGCACCATGCCGATGAGTCTCCAGGTGAAGCTGCTGCGGGTCATCCAGGAGCGGGAGTTCACACCCCTGGGCTCCACGCGCACCTTGAAGTCGGACTTCCGGCTGCTGGCGGCGACCAACGAAGACCTCGGCAGCCTGGTGGAGCAGAAGCGGTTCCGCGAAGACCTGTTCTATCGACTGAACGTGATCCCCATCCAGCTGCATCCGCTGCGGGAGCATCCCCAGGACATCCCCGTCCTGGTGGCGCACTTCGCACGAAAATTCTCGAAGGAGCTGGGTCTGCCCCTGAAGCAGGTGGAACCCGCAGCCCTCCAGGCGCTGGAAGCCTATGGCTGGCCTGGCAACGTCCGCGAGTTGGAGAACGCCGTGGAGCGGGCCATGGCGCTGGGCTCCGATCCAGAGCGCCTGCTGCTGCAAGACCTGCCAGCTTCCATCGCCGGCGTGCTGCCCTCCGTGGCCTTCCCGAGGCTGCCGCAGCACCAGGACCTGGGACGGTTCCTGGAAGACCTGGAGCGGCACCTGATCCTGGAATCGCTCCAGGCCACCGGCTGGAACAAGAGCGAGACGGCCCGCCGTCTTGGCATGCGCCGGACCACCCTCCTGCACCGCCTGCGCGCACTCGGTATCCCCATGGATCCCATGGGTGAGGCGGAATCCACCCTGGCCAGGGAGTCCTAGTGCTCGGTCGTCCGGTTCCGCTGCTCTGCGCCTGGTTGCTAGGCTGCGCTCCGTTGTGGTCCTGGTCCCCCAAGGTCCACGAAGCCCAGACCGCCAAGGCCATCCGGATGGTTCCGCAGCGCATGGCGGTCCTGCTGCGGGCCCACCCCCAGGCCCTGCTGGAGGGCGCCCGGGGTGTGGCGAACGACCAGCCTCCCACGGTGGAGCAGGTGGAGGCGCAGTTCCGCACCATCCTGCGCCTGAGTGAGGAACGCCGCCGGCCGGAGGAGCTGGTCCGCGACCTGGGCGTCCTGGCGCACCAGGTCCAGCTGCTGACGGACCCCTCGGCTGTGGCGGGGATGAGCCCGCTCCGGGAGAGCTTCGAGGCCTACGCGGATGAGCGCCTGGTCCATTTGCTGGTGACCCAGGAGCCCTATTGGGCGGTGAAGGGCAACCTTGAGCCCACTGCGGCCCTGCGCCGGCTGCTGGCCGTCAAGCTCGAGCGGAACCGGCGTCTGCTGGACCACTTCGATGGTGGCTCAGGCCGGCGCATCGGGCCCTGGGATGACCTGTCCCTGCCCTTCGCGCAGCTACAGCTGGCTTTCTCCAATGGGGTCCATGCCACCGCCAACCTGTGGATCCTGCTCTGGCGGGCGGCGGGGGACCAGTGGGAGATTCCGGCGGGACCCTGATCACAAATCGCCTCACAGGTGGGGGGCAGGGCCCTAGGCGAAACCCGACTTTCGGGCTATCTTTCCAAGCATTCCTTTGGAGATGGACATGGGTACTTACACCCGCCTCGGGTCCTACCTGCTGGCTTCTGATCTGGCCAACGATCCTTGCGGCGCCATCCACCGCGCGGTCGTGATCACGGGCAACGGCTTCGACCGCCATGTTCTGGTCCGTACCTTCTCGGAGGAGCTGTTCCAGGCGGGCATGAACAATCGCCTGGCGGAGGCCGGTCGGGTGGTGCCCCTTCTGGGGGGTGCCAGGATCTTCGGGTTGGGTTACCGGATCGAGAGCGGCAAGTCCCCCCATGTCGCCTGGGACTACGTGCCGGGGCGGAGTCTGGCCCAGCTCATCGACAAGGCCAGGCAGGAGCAGATCCCCTTCGGTGTCGATCACGCCCTGACCGTGATCCAGGGCGTGGCCCAGGGCATCGTGCAGATGCAGGCCAAGGGTGTCAGCCATGGCATCCTCAGTCCCCACAGCGTGTGGGTGAGCTTCGAGGGCGCGACCCAGCTCGTGGATGCGCCTTATGCCGCCCTCACCCGCAGCCTGCTGGCCAAGGCCCCGGCCGCCAAGCACAAGCTCAGCGCCTACCTGCAGGGGCCAGAGAACGATGCGCTGCAGCAGGACCTCTTCGCACTGGGGGCGGTGCTCTACGAGTTGCTGACCTTCGAGCGCCTGCCCGTCGGCGGCGACCTCCAGGCCACGCTGGACCAGGCCACCCTCAAGGCGGCCCAGGAGGATGCTCCCCTGCCGGCGGAGATCCGCGCCTTCCTCGGAAGGCTGCTGCTGGGGCGCCAGCCCTTCGCCACCGCGGAGGCCTTCAGCACAGAGCTGGAGCGGGTCCTCTATGACGGTGAGTACAGCCCGACCACCTTCAACATGGCCTTCTTCATGCACACCCTGTTCAGGGAGGAGAACGACCGGGACGCCACAGCCATGAAGGCGGAGAAGGCTGACAACTACCTCGCCTACACCGCCGCCGGCGAGACCCTGCGGAGCGGCGCCACCCGCGTCGAGCACATCGACGGCCATGACGAGGCGAAGGTCAGCCAGAAGAACTCCACCCTGCTCATTGGCGGCGGGCTTGCGGCTGTGGTGATCCTCGGCCTGGGCTACATCTTCTTCGGGCGCACGAAGGTGGATCCGGCCATGCAGAAGCAGCTGGCCGAATTGCAGCTGCTGAAGGTGCAGATCGAGCAGCAGAAGTCCGATCTTGACGCCAAGGCCAAGGCTGAGGCCGACAAGACCGTCCAGCTGCAGAAGCAGCTGACGGAGACCCGGTCCGTAGAGGACAAGGCCCGGATCCAGAAGCAGCTGGAGGAGGCCCAGGACCGCAAGCTGGAGCTGGAGCGGCAGCAGAAGGCCGCGGAGCAGCGGCTCGCCGAGCAGAAGCAGAACGAGCTCAAGCTGGCCGAGCAGAAGAAGGCCGCGGAATCCAAGCCTGCCCTCCCGCCTCCGCCTGCCCCCGAGATCCCCAAGCCCCAGCCCATGCAGGAGGCGCCGAAGCCATCCGTCCCCACGCCCGCGACCACCCCGTCGGTCCAGGCCGCGGCGCCTGTCAATGAACCTGCCCGCATGGTCTCGCAGGCCGCTCCAGTCTTCCCGTTGCGCGCCGTTCAGATGGGCAAAGCCAACGAGGATCGGTATGTGAAATTGAAGATCTTCGTGGGCGAACAGGGGCAGCCCCTGAAGGTTTCCGTGGTCGAAGGCGTGTCGGGCGCATTCGGTTTTGACGAGGCCGCCATCGATGCCGCCAACAAATCCGTCTACAGCCCGGCGACCCGCGACGGCAAGCCGGTCAAGGGCTGGACTTCCGAGATCGTCTACAAGTTCCAGAAGCGGCGCTGATCCGCGCCGCTTTCAGCCCCAGGGGCCCCGTTCATGCCTGCTGGGCCGCATCGTTCGCCAGTCGGTCCACGCGCTCGTTCTCCGCATGGCCCGCGTGGCCCTTCACCCAGCGGGCTTCCACCTGGTGTCGCACCAGCTGCGCGTCCAGGGCCTGCCAGAGGTCCGCGTTCAGCACGGGCTTGCCGTCCGCCTTCTTCCAGCCCCGCCGTTTCCAAGCCTTCAGCCAGGACGTGATGCCCTTCACCACGTACTGGCTGTCGCTGTGCAGCAGCACTTGGCAGGGCTTCGTAAGGGCCTCCAGGCCCTTGATGGCGGCCATCAGCTCCATGCGGTTGTTGGTGGTGTCGGCCTCGGGGCCCGAGCCTTCCTTCTCCTGGATGCCCGTGGCTAGGTGCACGCGCAGCAAGTAGCCCCAGCCACCCGGACCGGGATTCCCCAAGCACGCGCCGTCGCAGTAGAGCTCGATCTTCATCCCACCAGGGTAGGCGATGTGGCCGCCACCTGAGCCACGGCCTTGCGCAGCAGCTCCACACCCAGGTCCAGATCCTCCGTGGTGAGGTTCATGGCTGGACGGAAGCGCAGGCCCTGCACGCCGGTGGACAGGATCATCATGCCGAGGTCGTGCCCCTTGGCCACCACGGCGTTGCGCTGTTCCGGGCTGGCGATGTCCAGGGCGCAAAAGAGGCCGCGGCCGCGGGGATTGGACGTGAGCTCGGGGAAGTCGCGGTGGATCTCCTGCAGTCCCTTCAGCAGGCGCTCGCCCTGGGTCACGCCGTGATCGAGCAGGTTCTCCTCACGGATGACGTCGATGATGCGCGTGCCGCGCACCATGTCCACCAGGTTGCCGCCCCAGGTGCTGTTGATGCGGCTGGGCACCTTGAAGACGCAGTCCACCTCGTCGAGGCGCCGGCCCGCGGCGATGCCGCAGGTCTGGGTCTTCTTGCCGAAGGCGATGATGTCGGGCTGCACGTCGAACCACTGGTGCGCCCACCACTTGCCGGTGGCGCCGAAGCCCGTTTGCACTTCGTCGAAGATCAGCAGGAAGTCATGACGGTCTGCCAGGACGCGCAGCTTCCGCAGGAACTCGCCGCGGAAGTGGTTGTCGCCGCCCTCGCCCTGGATGGGCTCCACGATGAGGCAGGCGATGTCGTCGGGGTTCTGGGCCACGGCCGCTTCGATGGCGGCCACGGCTTCGGCTTCAGCCACTTCGATCTTCGCCAAGTCCATGGGGAAGGTCAGCTTGGGGTTCGGGACCCGGGGCCAGGGGAACTTGGGGAAATACTGGTGCTTGCGGGGATCGGCGGTGTTCGTGAGGCTCAGGGTGTAGCCACTGCGGCCGTGGAAGGCCTCACGGAAGTGGATCACCTGCGTGCCCTTCTCGCCCTTGCCCGCTGCCAGGTTCTTGCGCACCTTCCAGTCGAAGGCCGCCTTCAGGGCGTTCTCCACCGCCAGCGATCCGCCGTCGATCCAGAACAAGTGGGGCAGGTAGTCCGGCGCCGCGTGGGTGCCGAAGGCCTCCACCCACTCCGCGAAGGCCGTGGTGTAGATGTCCGAGTTGGCCGGCTTGTTGACCGCGATCTCGCCCAGCTGCTGGACGAAGGCCGCCTCCCGCAGGCGTGGGTGGTTGTGCCCCAGGGGCGTGGTGGCGAAGAAGGTATAGAAATCCAAGTATTTGCGGCCATCCCGGGCATCCACGATCCAGGAGCCGTGGGACTTCTCCAGGTCCATCACCAGGTGGAAGCCGTCCACGAGCATGTGCCGGCCGAGGGTGTCGAACACCGCATTGGGGTGGATGGGCTGGCTGGACATGGCGGACCTCTGGAAACAGTTCAGTGTATGTTTGGGCCTGAAGCGGAGACACGCATGATTCCCTGGATAGCGGTTCAGGAAGCGCCTCTGGACGCGATGGCTTTACGAACTGTCATGGAAGATCCCCACGCCGGGGCCCTGGTCCTCTTCGAGGGCCGGGCCCGGGATCACCACGAGGGCCGCGCCGTGCTGGAGCTGGCCTACGAGGCCTACGCCCCCATGGCCGAGAAGGAGCTGGGCCTGCTGCGCGCGAAGGCCATCGAGCGCTACGGCCTCACCCGCTGCGCCGTCCACCACCGCATCGGCGTGGTGCCCCTCACCGAGGCCGCCGTCATCGTGGCCACCAGCAGCGCCCACCGCGCGGAGAGCTTCCAGGCCGCCGCCTGGATCATGGACGAGATCAAGCAACGCGTGCCCATCTGGAAACGGGAGAAATACCGGGACGGCAGCGAGAGCTGGGTGGAGTGCACTCACCGGTTTCAGATGTAGGGCGGTTTGCAGTCCTGAGTCTTCAGGCCTCAGTGCGCAAATCAATGCGCAATTTGCGTTAACCCGCGAGTGGAGCCTGCGCGCATAGGGATGGATTGAAGTCTGTTATTCGCAGATGCCCTATTCCTTGTGACGAAAGCAGGAGGCGCGGATACTGGGCGCATCTTTCTCCGAGCAGGGGTGGCTGCATGCGATGGTGGCCGTCATTTCCGTGGAATCACCATTTTGGTGAGAGTGAAAGAGGCCAAGAGCACGCCCAGCCTTCAACTGGATCTCATGGCCCGCGATGCTTTCAGGCGAGACAGGTCTCTTCCTCTCGCGGCGAGATCTCCCTGCCCCGGAGGGCTGCGCCCGCTCGGTGGATTTCGGGATCTAAATGGCGTCGTTCCTTTGGGGGATAGAGAGATGCCTTCGAACCAGTCGGGTCGGCATTTGTTGGCGGTGGCGATTTTGCAAATCTGTCTCCTTGTGGGGTGCATCTATGTGCCTCCAGTGACGCACACGGCTGCCCGGGAGGATGTTCTCTCCATCCAGCCGGGTGTGGATACCCGGGCCTCCATTCGAAGAAAACTCGGGAGGCCGAACATCCTGGAACTGGCCACGGTTTATGCCTGGGACTGGGCTGTGAACCGGGGAAGCCTTGCCGTGGGCTTCTACCCCGCCTACGGATGGTCCTTTGGCTCCGGGGTCCACCGTGTGCTCGTCCAGTTCGATGGAGATCGGGTTGTCTCCGTTCAACACGTCAGCTGCGATCGTCCAGACCGCCGGATTTCATTGTCTCCCTCCGAAAACAAGCGCGTGATGGCCATTTTCGGGGGGCATCGGTATACCCTCGAGGCGCCCGGTGAGCTGCTTGAGCAGGACCTCGCAACCCTAGAAGTGCGGGTGCTGCTTCCGGCCTGGGAGCCGCCACAGTGGGCTAATTGGGAGAGGAACCAGCATGCGCTGGCCATCAGTCCGGATGGACGCTGGATCGTCACTTGGTGGGCGGGAGTCGCGAGGATTTGGGATGCGCGGGAGGGTCGGCTGGCCGCCACCGTCCGGCCCCCACCTCCCATGGCCACCATCAAGCCAGGGGGGTGGAATCCCTGCGAGGTCCACTTCACCGCTGCGGGCGACCGCGTCCTGCTTGGAGATCCCATCCGGGGCTTCTGCATGCTCGGCACCACGGACTGGAGGCCCCTGTGGGTGTTCGCCGAGGGCTATCTCGCCCCGCTGGCCTTGGCTACGGACGGATCCAGGGTCCTCGCGCTGACGCGCCGGGGGCTGAATCTGCTCGATGGGCGGTCGGGTGGGCTGACTGGTGGCTTCGAACGGCGGGGGCTGGAGCGCTGGTTCAATGCGTCCACCGAATTGGATTGGCCCGACTACAGGCTGGAGCTGAGCTCACCTGAGGAACTCCTTGCCACCGGCCCAGCCACCCGGGAGCGCTGGTCCATTCCTGAGGTCGAACGGAGATACCGGGAGGGAAGGGGGCGGGTGAGGGTGGACAAAGACAGGAGCGAATCCGCCTTGCTTGGGGTTGAACTCCTGCGTTTCTCATCCTGCCCTTGATGGAGGTGGAACCCGTCCACCATCATGTGGCGGCCGAGGGTGGCGAAGACGGCGTTGGGATGGATGGGCTGGTTGGACGTGGCGGACCTCTGGAGGCCCTCCCATTCAGCCTTCCGTTTCCGTCTGGCTGGCGGCGCGATCCCTGAGGGCCCGGACCACCAGGTAGATCCCCAGCAGCACCAGCCCCGCCGGCCACCAGCGCTCCAGCCAGACCAGGGAGAGCCCGAAGCGGAGGTTGAGCAGGGTGAGCAGGCCGACCAGGATGAGGCCCACCCCCAGGGCCAGACGGCCACCCAGGGACACCGTGCCGAAGCCGTCCGGCAGGGGCAGTCTTTCCAGCTGCGCCAGGCTCTCGTTCAGCAGGAGAGCCCGGCGGTGGGCATCCACCAGGTTGTAGAGGAAGAAGAACGCCATGGAGATGCCCACGAAGGGCTCCAGGCGCCCCAGCTGGTTGCTGCTCATGAGGGCGATGAGGGACGCGAAGACCGCGGCGTGGATGAAGCCCAGCTGGGTGTAGCCCAGGTACGCCTGGCCCAGGCCCGGCATGAGGGACAGCACGGTGGTCAGAACGGGGGATTTGGCACGCGGATCCCGGTAGTAGTCGGGACGGGCCCCCGGCGGCAGCAGGTAGGGCGCGGGTTTCGGCATCGCTTCGGGGGTGGCTTCAAGGTCCGGGTGGGGGGTCATGCATCGCTCCAGGTGTGGGGTGGGATTCGTGGATTCAGGCGCCTAGGGGGAAAGACGCAGCCCTGCCCTCAAGGGTTCGCCGAAGGGGGCTTTTGGGCTTCCGGGCTGGGCGGGGGTGCCGGGGCTTTCCGGAAGGCCTGAAGCCGGGTCCTGGCCCAGGAGGACAGCCGCTGCCAGAGGCTCCCCCTCGGTAGCGGTGCCGGCCGGGGGCTGACGATGGAGCGGAGGCTCCGCTGCAGCGAAGCGGACGTGCGGCGCTCCGCCTGGGCCACCTGGCCTGCCACCCTCAGGGCGGAGTCGCCGAGGGGCTGCACCAGGGCCGGTACCTGGGGGGCGGGCAGGGGTAGGTAGACCCCCATCAGGCCCGCGGCCGCGCCCAGGTAGGCTGCCTCCAGGGCGATGCGGGGGCGGTGCATGAGGCGCCACCAGAGGTCGCGCAGGTCGGCGCTCCGCCGGATGGGCTGGTGCCGGGTGGCCCGCAGCACCGCCTGGGTGAACCAGGGACCCGGATCCACCTGGGCCAGGGCGGGCAGGTCGGTCTGCAGGCTGGCCAGCGCTTCCACCAGGGCGGCACAGGCCCCGCAGTGCCCGAGGTGGAGGCGGACTAGGCTGGCCTGCTCGGCCTCCAGGGTGCCATCCACGAAGTCACAGGCTAGGCCCTGCAGGCGATGGCAGGGATCCCCGGAGGTGCGGGCCAGGATGGCCCGGGTCAGCTCCGGGGAGGCCCCGGGATCCAGGGGCACGACCTTGGGGTCGGGGGACAGGGGCTGCATGGGGGGCTCAACCATGGTCAGGCCCCCATGCCCACGGCCACCAGCTTCTGGGCCAGTTCCAGGCGGGCGCGGTGCGAGCGGGACTTCACCGTGCCCACCGGCACCTCCAGGATGGCGGCGATCTCATCCAGCCCCAGGCCCTGGATCTCCTTAAGCAGGATGATCTCCCGGTTGAGGTCGGTGAGCTGCTGGAGGGCGCGGTGCACCAGGGTCTTCCGGACCGCCTCCAGGTGGGCCTCCTCGGGGTTCCGGTCCGTGGACCGCAGGTCGAACAGCTCGTCGGCGGGCAGGTCCCAGAGCGGCGGGCGGGCCTTCCGCCGCCGCAGGTGGTCGATGCAGGCATTGCGGGTGATGCGGATGATCCAGGGCAGACAGCCCGCCTCGCCGGGCACCTGGGCGAGGTTCTGGTAGATGCGGATGAAGACCTCCTGGGCCAGGTCGCGCGCATCCTCCGCGTGGGCGGTGTAGTGGTAGGCCAGCCCGAACACGCGGGACTGGAACCGCCGGACGAAGGCCTCCCAGGCCAGCTCGTCGCCGCGTCGAACCAGGTCCAGCAGCTGGGGGAGTTCCATTCGGGTTTCATGCTCCGGGGCAGGGGGCCTCTGAATCATGAACGCAGGGGGACCGGAAAGGTTCGGTGGATCCGTTCGCGGCGAGCCTTCATGGCAGACCCTAGAATGAGGCATGGCCAAACCCATCGTTCCCCCGGCACTCCTCAAGGCCATCGCGGCAGTCAGCGCCACCAAGAAGGGGCCCATCCCCGTGGCCAAGCCCTCGGAGGCCAGCCCCATCGAGCGCCTCACGGAACGCCAGAGCATCCGCCCCGCCCGCACCGCCATCGCCCACCAGCGGGGGGGCAACAAGGGGAAGTAGGGGGGGGCGGCACGTTCCCTGAGAAAAGTCCGACAATTGATTTTCGCTAAAATTTCGCCATACTTGGATCCCTTCTGGAGGTCCTGGTGCTGGCGATGTGGGTTCCTGAACTGCCGTTCCAGCTGGCCTGCGGGCGGGATGGAGCTCTGCGGGATCGGCCCCTGGCCTTTTTGAACCCCGAGAGCCCCCGCTCGCCCAGCCTCTGGTTCGTGAACCGCCTGGGTCGCGCCGAGGGGCTGGCCCCGGGCCTGCCGCTGGACCAGGCTCTGCGGATCGCGCCGGGCCTGAAGGTGCTGGATCCGGCCCCCCAGGTGTGGTGGGAGGCCCAGGGTAGCCTGGGTGACTTCCTCCAGCACTGGACGCCCCAGGGTCAGCTGGGGCGCCTGGGCGAGGCCCTGGTGGAGCTCCAGGGCACCCAGCGGATTTTTGGGCCCCTGGCCGACACCGCCGAGCGCATGCGCCGGGAGCTGACCGAGCGGCACGGCTGGGCCAGCCACGGGGGCCTGTCCTTGAGCGCCACCGCCGCCCAGTTGGCGGCCCACGTCGAACATCAGCTGGAGTTGGTGGCCGATGGCGCCGAGAGCGCCTTCCTGGCCCCCCAGGCCCTGCGCCGCCTGCCGGACCTGGCCCCCCGCATCCGGGAACGCTTCCACCGCCTGGGCCTGCGCTCCTTCGGCGACCTGCAGCCCGTGCCCCTGCCCGTGCTGGCGGAGCTGACCCACCCCAAGCTGGCGCCCGATCTCCGGGCCCGGATCCGCGGCGAGGACCGGCCCAAGCTGCCCCTGCTCACGGAGCGCCCCGGCCATGCCCGCCACGGCTGGCGGCTGCAGCCGCCCTGCCTACCCGAGGAGGTGGCCCTGGCCGCCCGCTGCCTGGACTGGCTCTGGTCCGATCCCCGCCATCCGCGCCACCTGGTGCTGCGCTGGTGGGACGTGGACGGCGAACCCCACGCCTGGCGTGCCCTGCCGGAGGACCTGACGGCCCCGCCCCTGATCCTGGCCCGGCGCCTCCAGCAGGCCTTCCTGACGGGCGCCCCCCGGCGCCTCCTCGTGCGCGAGGTGGAGCTGCGCCTGGCCTGGGGTTTGGGCCGCGAGCGCAGCCTCTTCCAGGATCCGCTCCAGCAGCGCTTCGAGCGCCTCGAGCCCGCCCTGGCCCGCCTTCGCAAGCGCTTCCCCGATCAGGCCATCCTGCCGGGCTGGGTGGAATACGGTTTGAAACAAGCCAATAAAAGCCTAATATTCATGGAGGCCCGATGACCCCCACCATCCACCGGGAGGGGCCCTTCCGGTTCTTCTTCTACAGCCATGAACCCCGCGAGCCACCCCATGTCCACATCGAACGCGACGATGCCATCGCCAAAATCTGGTTGCACGATGGCGCCATCGCGGATTCCGGCGGCTTTTCACCTCGCGATCTCCAGCGGGTGGTGGCCATCGTGATGACCCATCGAGACAGCTTCATTGAGGCCTGGCATGAGCACCTTGGCGAACCCTGAGCCTCCCAGCGCCACCCACCTCTGGTTTGAGCGGGGGCGACTGGTCGTTCAGCTCCAGGACGGCCGGGAGCTGGCCTGCCCACTGGCATTCTTTCCGCGGCTGGCAACGGCTTCCGCCGAAGACCTGGCGGACTGGCGTTTCACGGGCCGCGGCAGGGGCATCCACTGGCCGCGACTGGACGAGGATCTGTCCATCGAGGGACTGCTGGAGGGCCGTCGCGCCCCCGAGGCGGATGCCCGGGCGAAGGC
>NZ_JBATQW010000093.1:0-4186 GCF_049292215.1 Geothrix sp.
CTCTCGCCCAGGGCCACCTGCTCGCGCCGGGCGAGCTGGAAATCCAGCAGGAGGGGCTGGCGCTCGGCGGCGGCGGTGGCCACGGTGGCGAGGCTGGCCGTGGCGTGGCGCTGGATCCGGCTCGCCAGGGTGAGGATCTCGCCATCGGTGCGGCGATAGGCCATGCCGCCCTGACCGGCCACCTCGAAGGTCATGCCCACGGCGCCCTGGAAGGTGGGCCAGGAGTCGCCGTAGCCCGGGTAGAAGAGGTCGAACACGTCGCGGCTGAAGTAGGCCCAGCCCAGGGCGTCGAAGGCCTGGGCCACGCCCTTGCCAAAGGTCGCCTGCCAGCGCCCCGAGAAGGCCTTCGGCAGGGCCTCGTGGATGGGCTGCATGGTGGGGGGGAAGTAGTAGGTCGTCTCCGGCCACATCTCATGGAAGTCCGCCACCACCTGGGGATTCCACTGCATGAGCGCGGAGGTCTTGGCTCGGGTCTCGCCCTGGGTCTGCCAGGCCCAGTCGCGGTTCAGGTCGAAGAGCCGGTGGTTGAAGCGGCCGCTGGGCCAGCGGGAGGTGTTCTGGGCATCCGCTGGATCGCTGGCGTTGAAGGGCGTGGTGGCCTCGGCGACGCCCTGGAGGTGGCGGGCCCGGCCGTCCGGATTCTGGGTGAGGTCCATGAGGATCACCACCCGGTCCAGCTGCCTCAGCACCTCGGGGCTGCGGGCCGCGGCGAAGTGGTAGGCCACGGCCAGGGCGGCCTCGGAGCCGGAGACCTCGGAGCCGTGGACGGAGTAGCCGAGCCACACGAACACGGGGCTGGTCTCCGCGATGCGGCGGGCCTCGTCCTCGGAGCAGGTCCGCGGTTCCGCGAGCTTGGCGTTCAGCGCCTTCCACTCAGCGAGACGCTGCAGGTTGGCGGGCGAGGTGATCACGAGGAAGGGTTGCTCGCGGCCCTCCTCCGTGACGCCCAGGGTGGTCAGCCACAGGCGGTCCGCCGCCGCGGCGGCCAGGGCCCGCACATAGGCGAGGAGGGCTTCGTGGCTGGTGTAGCGCCCGCCCAGCTCGGGCTGGGGCACCTCCGGCCGGTGGTCGGAGGGCGGGAGCCATCCGGCGGGCAGGCCGGCGCAGAGCGGGACCGCGCAGAGCGTGGCGAGCAGGGCGGGACGCATCCGGACTCCCAAGGTCACTCCAGGTCGAGGAATGCAGGGCCGGCATGGGTGATGGAGCCGGCGCCGAAGGTGATCACCAGATCCCCGCTGCGGGTGTGGCGCTTCAGGGCTTCCGGCAGGTCCTCCACCCGGCCCACGAGGTGGACCTCCTTCTGGCCGTGGGAACGCAGGGCCTCGACCACGGCGCTGCTGTCCACGCCCTGGATGGGCTGCTCGCCGGCCGCGTAGATGTCCGTGACGAGCACGGAGTCGGCCTCGAAGAAGGCGGTGCCGAACTCCTCGAGCAGGGCCTTGGTGCGGCTGTAGCGGTGGGGCTGGAAGGCCGCCACCAGGCGACGCTCGGGAAAGCCGGCGCGGGCGCCGGCCAGAGTGGCGGCGATCTCCGTGGGGTGGTGCCCGTAGTCATCCACGACCAGCACGCCACCCCGCTCGCCCTTCAGGTGGAAGCGGCGGTCCGCCCCCGTGAAGCTGGAGAGGCTGGCCCGGATGACGTCGGGTTCCACGTCGAGTTCCAGGGCGATGCCGATGGCCGCCAGGGCGTTCAGCACCATGTGGTGCCCGGGGACGCCGAGGCTGAAGGCGCCCAGGTCCAAGCCCTGGGCCGTCACCTTAAAGTGCGTGCGGAAGCCATCCTGCCGGATCTCCCGGGCGCGGATGTCCACCTGCGGGTGGGTGCCGTAGGTGCGGACACGGCGCTTCAGGCGCGGCCGCACGGCGGCGGCGTTGGCATCATCCAGGCAGAGGAAGACGGAGCCGTAGAAGGGCACCTTGTTGGCAAAGGCCACGAAGGCATCCTGGATCTCGTCCAGGTCCTTGTAGTGGTCCAGGTGCTCCCGGTCGATGTTGGTGATGACCGCCAGCGTCGGGTTCAGCATCAGGAAGCTGCCGTCGCTCTCGTCGGCTTCGGCCACCAGGAAGGGGCCCTTGCCCAGCTTCGCATTGCTGCCGATGGTGCCGAGCTTGCCCCCGATGACGATGGTGGGGTCGATGCCCCCCTGGTTCAGCACCTGGGCCACCATGCTGGTGGTGGTGGTCTTGCCGTGGGAACCCGCCACGGCAATGCCGTACTTCATGCGCATCAGCTCCGCGAGCATCTCACCGCGGGGGATCACGGGCACCTTGGCGGCGTGGGCCGCCACGACCTCGGGGTTGTCGCCCTTCACAGCGGAGCTGATCACCACCACCTGCGCGCCCTCGATGGCGCGGCCCTCATGGCCCAGGTGCACCGTGATTCCGAGGCTGCGCAGCCGCTCGGTGGCGGCGCTCTCCTTGAGGTCGGAGCCGGACACCTGGTAGCCCAGGTTGGCGAGCACCTCGGCGATGCCGGACATCCCGATGCCGCCGATGCCCACGAAATGGATGTGCTGGATCTTGCCGAACACCTGGGAGCCCCCATCCTTGAAACCGCCAGCATACCGCCATGGCAGGTTCCCCGAGGTGGATGGCATGGGTCTGGCATGATGGACATCCAATCCAACCCAAGGAGGTGTGCGATGCGACCCAGGTTTCCGCAACACCGTTTCATGACCGCAGTTGCTGGGCTGGCCCTGGTTTCGGCGCTCTGTGGCGCTTCGCCACAAGCTGAGCAGGATCGTCGCGCGACGCCACACCCCCAGGGCCCAGTGGGGGGGCGCGGCGGGTCCGAGGGGCCCCGCCCGACGAATCCGATGCCGGTGGCTCCGGGCGGTGGCAGCGTCCGCCGTCCTGCCGGCCCGCGGTCGGTGGACATGGCACCCCGCCCCGGACCGGCTCCCAGGGTCACCAGGGTCAGCCTGCATCCCGGGACGCGCGTCGTGGTACCCCCGGCCTGGCACCGCTGCACTTCCATCCCCAATGCAGGCTATTGGCGCAGCCGCGATCTCATGGCCGAGATCCAGTGGCTGTCCAGGAGCGGGTTCATCCCGGTGAGCCCCATCGGGGACAGCGTCGACCTGCTCACCGACTACGTGCAGACACCGGCCGGCTGGCGCGCCTACGGGATCTCCGTGCCCGCCGGCGGCACCGTCCAGATCGAGGTCCAGCACCAGAAGACCGCCTGGTTCCGGCTCATGCTCGTGGACAAGTGGGGCACGCCGGGTCCTGGCATGCTGCAGGCGGCCATCGCTCCCCATCCCGTGATGGTCACCTACAAGAACCCCAACAACAAAGCCACCGCCATCTACGTCATCGTGGACGATCCCGCCTGGTGGTCCGATGCCAAGGATCCCTACACCCTGGCCGTCCGCCGCGACTGGGATCCAGCCAAGACTGACCTCAGCCAGGTGAAGATGGTGGCGGGCCTCTGGGGCGCCAGCCCCAGCGTCAGCGCCGAGTTCCGCGGACCGAGCCTGACCGGGCCCGCTGTCTACCCGCATTGACGCTGTCCGGGGGTGCGGCGCTGCGCGCATACCCCGGACCCCCGCGCAAAGGCCTGGCTGAGCCGGGCCTTTGCTTGCTCATCCAGGTTCTTCGGGGGGCCTCATATCCAGGGGCACGCCCCGGTCACCTGCATGCGGAAGGCGCGAGGTTCCACCGTGAGTTCGGCACGGTCGCGCTCGGCCGCGGGCTCGCCATCCAGGTGCCAGGGCAGGGCGCGCTCCAGGCGCAAGGTGGCCCTCCGGAAGCGCCCCTCGTGGCGCAGCGTCGTACGTCCGCCTTCGCGGAACAGCACGTGGGCCTCGGTCAGCAGGTCGAACCAGGAAGGCCGGGCCAGGGTCGCCCACTGCAGGGCCCCATCCGTGGGATCGGCCCCCGGGGCGATCCACAGCCCCGAGCCGTACTGAGGCAGGTTGGCCAAGCAGAGGCTCCAGGCGCTGGGCGGCAGGTCTGCGGCAGGGGGATGAAAGGCCTGCTGGATGCGCTCGAGGCGGCCCCGCGAAGGGGTGAAGGCGATCGGTTCCGCCTCCCAGTCCAGGGCCGTGGCCTGCCAGCTGCGCCACAGCTGCCAGCAGGCCCGGGCGTAGGTGCCGAAGCCCCGGCCGGGCATCGCGTCGAACCGGTGGGCCACGGCGGCCTCGAAGCCCGTGCCGCAGAGGTTCAGGAAGGGCTCGCCGTCCAGC
>NZ_JBATQW010000094.1:0-5387 GCF_049292215.1 Geothrix sp.
AGGCCGCGACCTGCCCAGCGCCTCGGAGGCCCCGAGTGGGCCGCGCCCCCGGGCCTCGCTCTTCACGCCGATCACCGTGGAGCCCGTGACCCCCCGGGTGGCCCCAGCGGCGCCGCGGCCGGCCATCCCGGCACCAGCGCCCGCCGCCACCGTCGCCCCGGTCAGGATTCCCGCAGGTGCAAGCTCCGCCTGGCCCGGCGTGGGCGAGGCGCTGAATCTCACGCGGGGGCCCGGGGGGCAGAAGCGCATCCTGCTCAGCTTCGACGGCGGCTCCAGCAACGAGGTGGCCGCCGAGGTGCTCGACATCCTGAAGGCCCGGGGCGTACGCACTACCCTCTTCCTCACGGGCGCCTTCATCCAGCGCTTCCCGGCGCTGGTGAAGCGCATGGCCGCCGAGGGCCACGAGCTCGGCAACCACACCATGAACCACCCGCACTTCGCCCCGGGCATGAAGCGCGATCCCAAGTGGACCCGCGAGCGCGTGCAGGCTGAGCTGCTGGGGGCGGACGCGGCCCTGGTGAGCCTGCTCGGCCGCCCCATGGATCCCTACTGGCGCGCACCCTACGGCGAGCACACGGCGGAAATCCGCCGCTGGGCCGAAGAGCTGGGCTACCGCCACGTGGGATGGAGCGAGGGGGCCGACACCCTCGACTGGGCCACGCCCAAGGAGCGCAAGCTCTACCGCAGCGGCGAGGCCATCGTGGCGCGCCTCCAGCAGCGCCTGGGCCGCGATGGCGACGGCCTCATCGTCCTCATGCACCTGGGTTCGGGCCGCGAGGAGGGTGACCGTCCCACGGATGGCCTCGGCGCCTTCATGGACCGGGCCCGCAAGGAAGGCTGGACCTTCGTGTCCGCGGGCACCATCCTTCGCGACCTCGGCAAGCCCGCCTGGGACCCCCAGCACCGCCTCGCCCTGCTGAACGGAGCCCCCGCGCAGGCCCACTGAATCTGCGGCCGGTGGGCTACACTGGGATTCATTTCTGGGAGTCGCGTTGCAGGGTATCGGCCGCTGGATGCTGAGGGCGAGCTTGGGTTTCACGGCCCTGGTGCTGCTGCTCTCCCTGGCCAGCTACCACCCCCTGGACCCCCATCCCTTCACGCAGGGAGCGGCCGTGGCCGCCGTGCAGAACCTGTGCGGCACCGTCGGCGCGACCATGGCGGGACTCCTGCAGACGCTCATGGGCATTGGCGCCTGGATCGTGCCGCCCTACCTGATCTGGGAAGCCTGGCCCCGGGACGGCCGCCACTGGCCGGGACGCTTGGCCTGGCTGGGCCTCGCCCTGTCATACTGGACCGCCCTCGGCGCCCTCGGTAATCGCACCTGGACCGGCCTGCCCGAAGGCGGCACCCTCCAGCTCCGCTGGGGCGGCTGGCTGGGCAGCGCCCTCTGGCCCGTGGAGCGGCGCTTCCTGGGGCCCGTCGGCCTGCCGCTACTGCTGCTCATCGTGGTCACCATCTGCTCACTGGTGCTGGCGCCCTCCCTGACCCGCGCCATGGGCCGCCTCCTGACGCGCTGGTTCGGGGAGAAGGCCTGGCCCTGGGTGAAGCCCATGCCCGCCAAGGGGTTCCAGGGGTTTCTCAGCATGGTGAGGCGCCCCTTCCTGCGGAGCCGCAACCTGGATCAGCCTGACATCGACGCGGGCGACGCGGCCGAGCTGCAAGCCCTGGCCCAGCGCCAGCAGGCCCTCGAGGATCAGCGGGAGTCCCTATTACGGGCAGAGCTGGAGACGGCCGAGGCGAAGCGCAAGCAGCCGCTGATCCGCGCGGAGGACCTGCTGCCCCCCATCCACTCCATTAATCTGGACGCGGCCTCGACGGTGCTTGAAGCGCAGACTCTTCCCGTGGCTGGTCCGGTGGCCACCGGCGCAGAACCCACCGCCGCGTTCCGCACGAAACTTCTGGCCGCCGCGCCGCCGCCACCCAAGCCCAAGCCCACCCTGGCCAAGGCCCAGGTCATGAAGGATCGCTTCGGCCGGGAGATCGTCCAGCCCCCTCTGCCCCTCACCGAGCCCACCCCCTCGAGGCCCCTGCCGCCGCTGCCGCAGGAACCTGCCCAACCCTCCCTCGCCGAGCGGGAGACTCTGCCGCCCCGCCGCCTCTTCGATCCGCCGGGCCAGCACGCCAAGATCGATGTCGGAACCCTGGAAGTGATCAAGGAGAAGATTGGACAGAAGCTGTCCGAATTCAAGATCAAGGGCCTGGTGACCGGCATGCAGCCCGGCCCCGTGGTCACGGTCTTCGAGTTCCAGCCAGACGCTGGCATCCCGCTGTCGCGCATCCTGGGCATGGAGGAGGACCTCGCGCTCGCCCTGCAGGCCGAGGCAGTGCGCATGGATCGCATCCCCGGCAAGAACCTGGTGGGCATCGAGGTGCCCAACCCCAAGCGGGAGATCATCACCTTTCGCGAAGTCATCGACAGCCCCGCCTTCCGGGATGCGGGCGGCATGCTGCATCTGGCGCTCGGCAAAGACATCGCGGGTCGGCCCATCGTGGCGGACCTGAACAAGATGCCCCACCTGCTCATCGGCGGCAGCACCGGCAGCGGCAAGAGCGTGGGCGTGAACGCCATGATCTGCTCAGTCCTCGTGCGCGCCATGCCCGACGAGGTGAAGCTGATCCTCGTCGATCCCAAGATGGTGGAGCTGGGCGTCTATGAGGACATCCCGCACCTCTGGGCCCCGGTGGTCACGGATATGAAGGAGGCCGGCCGCGTCCTCAAGTGGGTGGTGGCCCAGATGGAGGATCGCTACCGTCGTCTGGCCCTGCTCAGCGTGCGCGACCTGAAGGGCTTCAACGCCAAGATCGCCGAGGCCGGCGGCATGCTGGACCTGACGGACCGCACGCCCAACCCGCGCTGGCCGGACCGCCCGGCGGTGCTGGAGCACCTGCCCTACGTACTGGTGGTCATCGACGAGCTGGCGGACCTGATGATGGTGGCCCGCAGCGAGGTGGAGGACAGCATCGCGCGCATCGCCCAGAAGGCCCGGGCCGTGGGCATCCACCTCATCCTGGCCACGCAGCGCCCCTCCGTGGACGTGGTCACGGGCGTCATCAAGGCCAACCTGCCCAGCCGCCTCAGCTACCGCGTGCGCACCAAGATCGACAGCCGCACCATCCTCGACTGCAGCGGCGGCGAGCAGCTGCTGGGCGCGGGCGACGCCCTCTACCTGCCCAACGGCGCCAGCCATCCCAAGCGCATCCACGCCCCCTTCCTCAGCGAGGATGAGACCCTGCGCCTGGTCACCTGGCTGCGCGAGCGGGGCCGTCCCGACTACAACCAGGCCCTCATCAGCGCCATGGAGACCGAGGAGGAGACCGCCCTCTTCGACGAGACGGAAATGAACGGCGTCGACGACATCTACGCCCGGGCCCTCGCCGTGGTGCGCCGGGAGCGGAAGGCCAGCACCAGCCTACTCCAGCGGAAGCTGAACCTCGGCTACGGCCGCGCGGCCCGCCTCATCGACCGCATGGAGGAAGAGGGCATCGTGGGCCCCGATCGCGGCGCCGGCAAGCCCCGTGAAGTCCTGGTCGAGGCCGAGTAGGGCCAGCTCAGTCCGCCGCCTCCGCCACGGCCCGCTTAGCCCGCCAGCGGCTGCGCTGGGAGGGATCTGCGATGCCCTGGGCGTGGCAGGTTCGGCAGGCCTCTAGGTGGGCATCCTGGCCCCGCCAGTAGACCCGGGACTCGCCGCCGAAGTCGGGGCGGCGGGCCATGGGGACACGGGCCCAGTAGAAGGTCAGCGAGGGCCCGGAGGCCTTCATCTCCAGCGCGTGGAGCGGACCGGCCTCCACACCGGGGCGGCCCCAGCGGTCCTCGGTGGAACTGAGCACGACCAGGGCTCCCGGGGGCAGGGGCTGGCCCGCCCGGTAGGCCGGGGCGGCCTCGGGGCTGACCCAGGCGCGGATCCACCGGCCGCCGTGGGCCAGGGACTTCACGGGTTCGGGATGGATGGCCTCCAGCGAGGCGTAGTCCAGGACGCGGATCGGCAGCCGACCCTCGGGATCAAGGTCGGGTTTGGGTGCAGGCATGGCCACGGGAGCAGCCAGGGGCGCCACGACCCGGACCTGCTCATGAGCCAGCCGGTATCCACCCTCCCCCACCACCAGCAGCACGGCGCACCAGGTCAACCCCAGGAGCAGCGCCAGGAGGCCCAGGCTTTCATGGTCCTTCCGCGGCCGGTTCATGGCCCAGGTGGCACCGATTCCCACGATGAGGGAACCCGCACCCCAGAGCGCATGGCGGAAGAGGAGCGCCTCGGGCCCTGGCCCATGGGGAAGCGCAGGGAGGAGGCGGTGGGGCGGAATCAGGGCCAGGAAGCGTCCCGTGGCAATGCCGCTCACGAAGGCGCAGAGGGTCCCGAGCAGTCCTGCCCAGCCCAGGTAGCGGGCCACGGTCCACCAGGGGCGGATCCCCCGCCCCGGCCGCTGGGAGGCGAGCAGGACCCACGGAAGCAGCAGGCCCGTGGCCACGGGGAGGTGGGACAGCAGCGCGTGCTTGAGGGCAATCCAATCCATGGGACCCGAACCTGTCGATGGGCATTCACACGCAGTCTGCCAGCCCCCGCCGGATCTAGGGAGGGGAATTGCTGTCACA
This sequence comes from Geothrix sp., assembly GCF_049292215.1. Taxonomy (GTDB): domain Bacteria; phylum Acidobacteriota; class Holophagae; order Holophagales; family Holophagaceae; genus Geothrix. Next base: position 4,592 of record NZ_JBATQW010000094.1, read on the forward strand.
ATTGCCGCCATGAAGCAGACCCTTCTCCAGCACGTCCAGGCTGCCATCCAGCTGAAGCAAGTCTTTTTCGACCGGGAGATGGATCGCATCGTCGCCCAGGCCGATGACATGGCCGAACGCCTCCGGCGGGGCGGCCGGATCCTGGTCTGCGGCAACGGGGGCAGCGCCGCCGATGCCCAGCACCTGGCCGCCGAGCTGAGCGGGCGCTACGTCAAGGAACGACGGGCCCTGGCTGGCATCGCCCTCACCACCGACACCTCCGCGCTCACTGCCATCGGCAACGACTACGGCTTCGATCAGATCTTTTCCCGCCAGGTGGAGGCCCTGGGACGCCCGGGGGACCTGCTCATCGGCATCAGCACCAGTGGCAACAGCCCGAACGTCATTCGCGCCGTGGCCTCCGCCAGGGAGCTGGGGGTCCGCACCCTGGGCCTGCTGGGCCGGGACGGCGGCAAGCTCGCCGGGCTCATGGATGAGGCCCTGGTGGTGCCCTCCACGGTCACGGCCCGCATCCAGGAGGTCCACCAGATGGTCTACCACTTCTGGTGCGAGGCCCTCGATGCCCATTTCTGAGGCCTTCCGGTGATGGCTGTGGCGGGGCTGCTGCTCCTGGCCCTCCTGGGCCAGCCGCAGCCACGCACCTACTACTGGCGGGATGCGGCCGGCCAGACCCACATCACCAACACGCCGCCCCCGGCGGACGCCCAGGTGCTGGAGGCCCCACCACCACCCGCCGTGGAGCCGGGCCACGCGGGCCGGCCGGAAATGCTCCGCCAGAGCGCCACCCGGGATGGGC
>NZ_JBATQW010000095.1:0-5959 GCF_049292215.1 Geothrix sp.
TCCGGCCCTAGCGACCGCCCGGCCCGCCCCCGCCGCGAGGACGGTGACGAGCGTCCCCGCCGCACCTTTGGATCCACCGACCGGCCAGCCCGTCCCCGCCGGGATGAGGGCGATTCCCCCCGCCCCAGGCCCACGACGGGCCCCGGCGATCGTCCGGCCCGACCACGTCGCGACGATGATGCTGAGCGCCCGCGACGCAGCTTCGGCTCCGCCGAGCGGCCAGCCCGACCCCGCAAGGAGGATGGCGAAGTCCGTCGGCCCAGACCCGCATCGGGTCCCGCGGATCGCCCGGCCCGCCCGCGTTCGGAGGGCAGCGAGGCCCGGCCTAAGCGGTCCTTCGGGCCCGCCGACCGGTCAGCGGGTCCCCGCCGGGAAGGCCCCGGTGCCCGCCCCAAGGGCAAGCCCGCACCGCGGACGGGAAAGCCCAAGCCCCGGAAACCCTGAACAATTCGACTGCATCCCTATGCCGATGCGAATTCTGTGCTGCCTCCTCCTCGCCTCGACCCTGGCCGCCCAGGCGCCGGGACCGGACTTTGAGTGGATTCCTGAGGGCTGGTCGACGCTGGGCGTGGATCCGGTCGCCGGGGTCCAGCTGGCGCCCCCGGGCTGCTGGGACGGACTGCTCCTCGGGGCCCCCGTCCGGTCAGCCCGCCACCGATCCAACCCCGAGGCCACGGTCGAGGTCTGGGACCTGCTGCCGCCCAGTTCGCCGCGCCGCGAGGCATTCACCCTCTATCTGGGTGGTCTGCGGGAGCGCCTCTCCAGGGCCTTCGCACAACCGCCCCCCAAGCTCCAGGCCCTGGAGCTGAACGACATCATGCAGTCCGATCCAAGCCAGCCGCAGAAGCTGGACCTCACCAAGGTGAAGTCCCTGCAGGACCGCTTCAACCGGCTGCCCCCGCACGGTTCGCGGGTGAAGTAAGCCTAGAGATGCTCCAGGTACAAGCGGTCCAGCGCCTCGGCCAGGTCCAGGTCCCGCTGGGTGATGCCGAGGCTCACGTGGGTCATGAGCACGGCCACGACCCACCGGTAGCCCAGGGTCAGGTCCGGGTGGTGGTTCACGACCTCGGCGTGCTCCGCGGCGGCCACCACGAAGCCGAGCCCTCGGGGGTAGGACGAGAACACGAAGCGCCGGCGCAGGGTCAGGCCATGGGAATCGCCCTGGGCCACCCAGTCGGGGTGCCGCTCCAGGAAGGCCTCCATGGCCTCAGGGCTGACCAGATCCTTGGACATGCTTTCCCCCCTGGTGCATCCTAATCCGTTGCCTTCGGTTTTGTTACGCCTTCCTCGAGTCCCGCCATGCCCTTCAACCATCCCCCCCTCCTCGGCCGCATCGCCTTCGTCACTGGATCCTCCCGGGGCATCGGCCGGGCCATTGCTGTGGAGCTGGCCCACTGGGGGGCGGACGTGGTGGTCCACGCCCAGAAGAACCTGGACCTGGCCGAGGCCGTGGCGGCCGAGATCAGGGGTCTGGGCCGCCGCGCCCTGGTTGTCCTGGCGGACGTGCGGGTGAAGGCGGAGCTGGAAGCCGCCGCCGACCGCGTGAAGGCGGAGCTGGGCCCCGTGGACATCCTCGTGAACAACGTGGGCACCCGGCAGGACGGTCCCTTCATCCTCATGGGCGATGAGAAGTGGGAGGAGGTCATGAACGTGAACCTCCGCGGCACCGTCTACGCCACCAAGGCCTTCGTGCGCGGCATGATGGCCCGCAAGTGGGGCCGCATCGTCAATATCGTCAGCCCCACCGGCATCATCGGCAAGGCGGGCCAGACCAACTACGGCGCCAGTAAGGGTGCGGTGATCGCCCTCACCAAGAGCCTGGCCCGGGAGATGGCCCCTTTCGGCGTCCTGGTGAACGCCGTGAATCCCGGTCTCATCCACACCGAGCTCACCCAGGACATCACCGAGGAGATGCGCCGCGAGATGCTGGCCCCGGCCATCCTCAAGCGGGAGGGCGAACCCGAGGAAGTGGCCGGCGTGGTGGCCTTCCTCTGCTCCGAGTGGGCCAGCTACATGAGCGGCCAGATCATCAACGTAGATGGCGGCCTGTGCCCTTAGGTGACCCGCGGCCCTAGCAGCGCGTTGATCTTGCCGACCAGTCGGACCAGGTCCACGGGCTTGGTGTCGTAGTCATCGCAGCCCGCCGCCATGGCTTCCTGCTGATCAGAGGTCAGGGCCCGGGCGGTCAGGGCTACGACGGGAATGTGGGCGGTTCGGGGATCGGCCTTGATCTGCCGGGTGGCCTCGTAGCCATCGATGCCGGGAAGCCCGACGTCCATGAGCACCAGGTTTGGCTGGTGCTCCCGGCAGAGTTCCAGGCCCCGCTCCCCGTCCTCGCCGGTGATCACGGTGAAGCCACGGCGCTCCAGGAGGCGCGAGATCGCGTCCCGGTTCATCTCGTTATCTTCAACCAGGAGGAGCGTCGGCATCAGGGGGTCCATGGCAAGTGTTACCGAAGCGCCGGCTTTTCGCACCCTCGAGCGGCAATGGGCCCAGCTAGGCGCCTTGGTTCGCGGCCACCAGGGTGTTGCTGAGCAGGCCGGCGATGGTGAGGGGGCCCACCCCGCCCGGGACTGGCGTCACCGCCGAAGCCACTTCCATGGCCTCCCCAAAGCGGACATCGCCGCAGAGGACCCCGCCCTTGGCGCGAAGGGTCTCCAGCTTCTTGGGTTCAGCGGCGAAGATCCGGGCACCGAGGGCCTCGTCCTCCACGCGGTTGATGCCCACGTCCACGACCACGGCGCCGGGCTTGATCCAGGAGCCCTCCACTAGGCCGGGGCGACCCACGGCGGCCACAAGCAGATCCGCCTCGCGGCAGACGGCGGCCAGGTCCTGGGTGCGGCTGTGGGCGATGGTGACGGTGGCGTGCTGCTCCAGCAGCATCAGGGCCATGGGCTTGCCCACGATCTCGCTGCGACCCAGGACTACGGCGCGAATGCCCTTCAATGCCACGCCGTGGTGGGCCAGCAGGGACATGCAGGCCGTGGGCGTGCAGGGGCGGAGACCCGGCAGGCCTTCCAGGAGCAGCCCCTGGTTCATGGGATGGAAGCCGTCCACGTCCTTGGCCGGGCTGATGCGGTGGAGGGCACGCTTGGAGTCCAGGCCCTTGGGCAGGGGGAGCTGCACCAGGATGCCGTCCACCCCGGCGTCGGCGTTCAGCTGGTCTATGAGGGCGTCGAGGGTGGCCTGGGGGGTGTCTGCCGCCAGCTTGTGCTCGATGGAGGTGATGCCCACCTTGGTGCAGGCCGCCGACTTGTTCCGAACGTAGACGTGGCTGGCCGGGTCATCGCCCACCAGCACCACGGCCAGGGCCGGGGCCCTCAGGCCCTTGGCCAGGCGCCCCTCGACCCCCTGCCGGACCTCCTCCAGCATGCGGTCCGCGTGGGCCTTCCCATCCAGGATCATGGCCATGGCAACCTCCAGATTCCATTGAATCCCAAGGCCCCTGTGGCCCTCATCAAGATTCTGTTCTCTTGAGCATTCGGGGGAAAAGCGTTAGACTTCAAGCTCAATTCGGCCATGGTGTCCCGTTTCGGGCCCAAGACTGGGTGGGTTCGACCCACCTTTTTTGTTGTCCTGTCGGAGTCTCAGTGGATTTGAAGAAAGTGCAGGCTCCCCTCGAGCGCCAGCTGGCCCTGCTGGGCTATGAGCTGGTGCACCTGGAGCTTGTCCGAGAGGGCAAGGATGAGATCCTGCGCTTATACATCGACCACCTGGACGCAGAGACCAGCCACCGCAAGGTCACCCTGGACGACTGCACCACCGCCCACGAGGGCCTGCTGCTCTGGATGGACGTGGAATTCCCCGACCTCCGCGAGAAGCTCGGCGTGGAAGTGAGCAGCCCCGGCATGGAACGTCCCCTGGTGAAGGCCGATCACTTCAGGCGCTTCGCGGGCCGCCTCTGCCGCGTGCAGACCGCGGCGCCCATCAATGGCCAGAAGCGCTTCAAGGGCTGGATCGGCCCCGTGGCCGATGGCAGCGTCACCCTCGAAGAGGATGGCGTGCTCAAGACCGTGCCCATCGAGGGCATTCAGAAGGCGCGCCTCGCACCGTTTGACGAAGACAAGACCCCCCGGCCCAAGCACCTGGTCGGGCGATTCACCGAACTGCCTGATGCCGACGGCGTAGAGACAAGCGCCGCCGAAGAAGAGGAGGCCTGAAATGGCAAACGTCGCAACGACCTTTTTCGACAGCGTGAAGATGATCGCCGCTGAAAAGGGTATTCCCGAAGAGGATGTCTTTGCCGCGGTGGAGGAAGCCCTCGCCAAGGCTGCGGACAAGTATTTCAACGCCCAGGACTTCTACGGCAACTTCCAGGCCCAGATGGACCGGGAGACCGGCGAGTTCCATGTCTACGCCCTGAAGCAGGTCGTGGCCGAGGTCGAGGAAGAGGACCTGGAGATCAGCCTGGTCGAAGCCCAGACCCTGAACCCGGATGCCGCCGAGGGTGACACCCTCTGGCTGCCCCAGGACACCAGCCAGCTGGGCCGCATCGCCGCCCAGGCCGCCAAGCAGGTGCTGGTGCAGAAAGTTCGCGAAGCCGAGCGTGAGCGCATCTTCACCGAGTTCGCCGACCGCATCGGCGAGGTGGTGGTGGCCGAGGTCAAGCGCTTCGAGAAGAGCGCCATCATCCTCGAGATCGACCGGGTGGAGTCCATGCTCCGCCGCAGCGAGGCCCTCCGTGGCGACCGCTTCGACAAGGGCCAGCGCATCAAGGTGGTCATCGTCAGCGTTGACCGTAGCGCCAAGGACCCCCAGGTCCAGGTCAGCCGGACCGATCCCAGACTGCTCATCAAGCTCTTCGAGAATGAAGTCCCCGAGATCCATGACGGCACGGTGGTCATCCGGAACTGCGTCCGCGAAGCGGGCGACCGCGCCAAGGTGGCCGTCCACAGCCTCGATCCCGACGTCGATCCCGTGGGCGCCTGCGTGGGCCTCAAGGGCAGCCGTGTCCAGGCCATCATCCGTGAGCTGAAGAACGAGAAGATCGACATCGTCCGCTACTCCGACGACCCGGCCCAGTTCATCGCCAACGCGCTGAACCCGGCCAAGGCCATCCGCGTGAACCTCGGCGACCCCGAGAGCCGCCGGGTGGAGGTCGTGGTCGACGACGAGCAGCTCAGCGTGGCCATCGGCAAGCGGGGCCAGAACGTCCGCCTCGCTGCCAAGCTCACGGGCTGGAACATCGATGTCCGCAGCGAGGCCGACAAGCGCCGCGAAGCGGAAGTCGCCATGGGCCTGGCTCTGCCGGTCCCAGAAGCCGTGGATGTCCCCGAAGAAGTGGCCGCGGCCCCTGCCTCCACCCTCCTGGACACCCTCCAGGTCGAGGGCCTGGACGCCGCCCTGGCGGACCGTCTGGCCGCCGCCGGCTACCCCGACGCCAAATCCCTTTACACTGTTACAGCCGAACAGCTGATGCAGGTGGAAGGCATGGATCAGGATCTGGCCTTCCGTCTCATCGATGCCGTCCAGGCTCACTTCGGGGAGTAGGCTGTCGTCCTGCAGCCCCCTTCCTTCTTCCCACCCCAGGCCGAGGTAATCCGCTTACATGCTGCGTATCAATCAACTCGCCAAAGAGCTCGGAGTCGCCAATCAGGAGGTCATCGAGGCCTGCGAGAAGCGTCTGGGCCTCCCAGGGAAGAGCCACAGCTCCAACCTCACCGATGACCAGGCGGACCAGCTGCGTCGTGGTTTCCAGGGCAAGCACAAGGGGGAGCAGGAAGCGCCCCCCCTCGCCCTGCACAAGCCCTCCGCCGCCGTGAAAGTGGTGAAGGGTCCCGCCCCCACCTCGGCGCCCGCCGTCCGCCTCGAGCCGAAGGCCGAGCCACAGCCTGAACCCTCCAAGCCCGCTCCCGCCGTGCTGGTAAAGAAGGCCGAGCCCAAGCCAGAGGTCCCGGTCGAGGCCGCCCCTGAAGCGAAGGCCGCCCCCCAGGCCGCCGAACCTGCCGGAGCTCTGGCC
>NZ_JBATQW010000096.1:0-56010 GCF_049292215.1 Geothrix sp.
GGCGGGCTCCAGCGGCGTGCGCAACCCGCGCACCAGCCCGTTGCCACTGCCGCCGGGAATCGCGGCCAGGGCCACGGGACAGCCGCGCTGGATCAGGGCCTTCGCCGCGTGGTGGATGGTACCGTCACCACCCCACACGAACAGCGGACCACCCCCCTGGATCGCCTGGGCGATGTGAGGCTCGAAATCCCAGGGAGGGCCGAAGGGCAGGGGCTCCACCCGGTCCCGCAGCTCCTTCGGTAGCGGCCTCAGGAGGACGTCGGGGGCCTTGGGCGAGATGCCGGAGGCAGGGTTGAAGAGGATGGGCAGCTTCATGCGCGGAACCGCTCTGGCGGAGCCTCCAGCTGCAGGTCTGCCCCGGTCACCGGATGCTTCAGCCCCAGCCGCCAGGCATGCAGCCACAGGCGGTCCGAGGCGGCGCCACTGTAGAGGGTGTCGCCCACGATGGCATGGCCCAGGTGGACCAGGTGGACGCGGATCTGGTGGGTTCGGCCTGTGTGGATGCGGGCCACGATCCAGTGGCCGGGGACAAGGCCGGCGGTTTCCTCCGCAGTGGCGGGGCGGAAGTCGGTGCGGGCGGAGCGGGGCTCGATGAGGTCCCCGGCCGTGCCGAAGCGGCCGGGATCGGCGCCCCGGATGCGGCCGATGGGGGCGTCCACGGTGCAGGCCGCCAGGGGTGCGGAGATGCGGGCGATGTAGAGCTTCTCCAGGTCGCGGCCCGCGAAGGCCTCGGCCAGGCCCTTGTTGGCTTTCGGATCCTTGCCCAGCACCAGCAGGCCCGAGGTGCCCTGGTCCAGGCGGTGGTGGAGGAACAGGCTCAGGTCCGGGCGCTGGGTCTTCAGGAGGGCCAGCAGGTCGTGGCGGTCCGTGGCCCAGGTGCCCTGGGTGGCGATGCCCGCGGGCTTGTCCACGGCGATGATCCAGGCGTCCTCGAACACGACGGGGATGGGCGTGGTGGGCACCGGCGGCAGGTCGGGATCGAAGGCCACGCGCACCTCGATGCCGGGTTTCACCACCTTGCCCGCCACCTTCACCCGCTTGCGGTCCACCTGGACGCCACCCAGCTTCAGGGCCTCCCGGGCCGAGCGCCGGGACAGCTCCGTGCGCTTGGCGATGAGCTGGTCCAGGCGGAGCTCCGCGTCTTCCGGGTCCACGGTGAAGGTCCATTTTTTCAGCGCCATGTCCCAAGGGTAGCCGCTGCCCGGGGTTGCCTCAAAAAACGAGGCAATTCCGCGATGGGTTTGGCATCCTGGAGGGTGGAGGCTCCTATGATCCGAATGTTCCGCGCCGGGCTGTTGATGGCTGTGACGCTGCTGGCCACCGCCGCCGACCTTCCGGTCTCAGGCTGGACGTTGAAGCCGGGTTCCACGGGGCAGGCGGCCGGATTGCGCCTGCAAGCCTCCGGGGATGGTTCCGAGGCCACGCTGGTCTCGTCGCCCCTGCCGCTGAAAGTTGGAGAACTCTACCGGCTCACCGCCAACATCAAGACCGAAGGGGTGAAGGTGGACGCCCTGGTGCGCTACCCCACCGCCCTGGGCGCCTGCCTGACCATGGAGAGCTTCCCCTTCACCAACGCCTCGCAGAGCGTGGCGGGCACCTCCGAAGGCAAGGTCTCCCTGCTGTTCCTGGCCACCAGCCCCACGGACCGCGTGCAGCTGCACCTGGGCCGCAACGGCAAGGCCACGGGCGCCGCCACCTTCAGCGCCGTGAAGCTGGAGAAGGTGGAGGACGTCACAGCCTTCATCCCCATGGAGACCGTGCGCTGGGCGGGCAAGGGCTTCCGCTACGAGATGGGGGGCTGGACCTTCCTGCACATCGAGGGCGCGCCCTATGCCCGCGGCCGCCAGCACGGCGAGCTCATGGCCGACGAGATCGTGCGCTACATCACCAAGCTGGGCGTGCAAAAGAACGCCGCCGACCCCGTGCGGGGCTGGGCCGACCAGCGGCAGATGGCCGACGCCCTCTTCTTCCGCAAGTACGACGTGGAGTTCCTTGAGGAGATGAAGGGCATCGCCGATGGCGCCGTCAAGGCCGGCGCCAAGTTCAAGGGCCGGGACCTCGACCTGCTGGACATCGTCACCCTGAACAGTGCCGTGGACATGAGCTCGCTGCAGGACGGGCTCACCCACGCACCCAACCCGCTCACGGGCCGCACCTTCATGACCGGCGACGACGAGGCGGACAAGGCCGGGAAGGGCGACCACTGCTCCTCCTTCGTGGCCACCAAGGGCGCCACCAAGAGCGGCCGCTTCATCTTCACCCAGCTGTTCATGTGGAACGGCTACACCGGCACCGAGTGGGGCGTGATGCTGGACATCGTCCCGGAAAAGGGCCACCGCGTGGTGATGCAGACCTTCGCGGGTGGCATCCACAGCGGCACCGACTGGTACCTGAACGGCTCGGGCCTGGTGATCGGCGAGACCACGGTGGGCCAGACGCCCTTCAACCCCGAGGGCACGCCCCAGAGCAACCGCATCCGCAAGGCCGCCCAGTACGCCGCCACCATCGACGAGGCTGCCGCCATCCTCCTCAAGCAGAACAACGGCCTCTACACAAACGACTGGACCATGGCCGACACCAAGACCGACGAGGGCGCCTGCTTCCTGCTGGGCACTGAGAAGACGAAGATGTGGCGTACCGGCACCAAGGGCAGGCCCGCTGACACCCCGGGGAACCACCGCGACTTCATCTGGGCCAACAACAACAACCGCGACCTCGAGGTGCGCAGCGAGTACGGCGCCAACCCCGAGAACGCCCCGGCTGATCTCGCCTTCAACACCTGGAACCGGGACATCGCCTTCCAGGAGGCCTTCCGCACCTACGGCAAGGGCGGCTTCGACATCGACGCCTCCACCCGCATCCTGGCCAGCAGTCCCATCAACCGGCCCCACGCCTGCGACGGCAAGCTCACCACCTCCGAGATGGCCGAGAAGCTGGTCTTCATCGCCCACCAGGGCAAGACCACCCTGCGCGAGAAGTTGGTGGGCGGCCGCTTCATCGCTGATCTGCCGGGCGCCACGCCCCACCTGACCCATGGCTACACGACGTTCAGTCCCATCTGGGTGACGGAAAAGCTCCAGGCCGCGAAGGCGTCCTGGAGAGAGGAGAAGCCGGCCAAGGCTGCGCCTTCACCGGAGGTGGCGGGGATGAAGGAGGCCTATGGCTTCGAGGCCAAGGGTCTCTGGTCCGGCACCGTGAAGCCTGCCACCGATGCGGAGAGCTGGTTCGTGAGTGCGTCTGCGGCCTACTGGCAGCAGCTCAAGGGCCTGCCCGCCGCGCCCGCCAAGGCTTTCGAGGCCCAGGCCGCCACTCTGGCGGATCTGAACACCCGTTACCTTTACCTGGAGGCGAAGGAAGGCGCCCAGGCGCCCCTGGCCACCGCCACCGCCTACGACCGCTACGGCGCCTACCAGATCCCCCGCATCCGCGGCGTCTTCGCCCTGCACCAGCTGCGCCTGCACCTGGGCAACGCCGCCTTCGCCAAGGCCATGCGCACGGCCCATGAGCGCTTCAACGGGAAGCCCGCCCGCACCAAGGACCTGATCAAGGCCCTCTCCGAAGGCGCGGGCCGCGACGTGGCGCCGATCCTGAAGCCCTGGCTGGAACGCGCCGACCTGCCTGCACCCCGGATGAACGTGGATGTGAAGAAGGCCGAGACTGGCTACGCCGTGACCCTCACGGTGGAGCAGTCAGGCTTCGCCTATCCCTTCATCGCCTCCGTGAACCTGGAGACCCTCAAGGGCGCCCGCCTGGAGCGCATCCAGATGACCGGCGCCACCGGCACCTTTACCTTTCCCTGTGAGGCCCTGCCCAGCCGGGTCACTTTCAACGCCGGGCACGACATCCCCGTGCCCCGTCCGAACTTCTGGGTCCTCGGCAACGTGCTGGACGACTGGACCGCCACGCGGCTGGTGTTTGGCACCGCCCGCGAGGTCGAGGCCCAGCGCACCCTGGCTCTGCAGTACCGGGACCTTCTGGCCGAGCTGACCACGGAAGTGCTGCTCCCCGTCCAGGCCGATGCCGAGGTCTGCGATGCGGAGCTGGCCGCCAGCGATCTCCTGCTCTTCGGTGGTCCCGCCGACAACGGCGTGGCGGCCCGCCTCCAGGCCGAGGGCCGCTTCCCGGTCAAGGTGGGGGCCGGCTGGTTCAAGTGGCAGGGACGCACCTACGGGAGGCCCGACGACGGCCTCCTCGCTGCCTTCCCCAACCCCTGGAACCCCAAGCGCTTCCTGGTCGTGGTGCTGGCCAACAGCCGCATCCAGCAGTGGGCGATGACCAAGGCCTGGCCGAGGGGGCTACCCGGTTGGGGCCTCTATCGCGGCAGTGAGGTGCAGCAGAAGGGGCACACGGTTCCGGCAGCGCTGGACATCATCCTTGGGCAAATAAAGCCCAGCCACTAGCCCACCCGGCGGCCGATTCCATTCCAGTGGATGCTGTGCATCACGATTCTTGTTCGAACAGCTCTGGGGTGGGCTAGCATGGGCTGAATCCAGTTCACGCCATCCTTGAGAGACCAGCCATTGCATTTTGAATTCGATCCGAGTGTGGGCCGTCTCGACGGCGATACGGATCCTGGCCTCTACGCCAGCAAGCCCTACCTCCAGCTCAAGGCCATCCACCGCCTGGCCACGGCCGTGACCCGCGCGGCCACCATGGACGAGATTTTCGAAGCGGCCATTCAGGGGATCCTCACCGCCCTGCCCATCACCCGGGCGGCCATCCTCACCTGGGGCGAGGACGGCCGGATGCACTTCCGTGCCTGGATGGGGCTCAGCGACCGATACCGCGAGGTCACGGACGGGCACTCGCCGTGGTCCCGGGATGCCATCGAGCCGGAGCCCATCCTGATGGCCGACCCCCTCCAGGAGCCGCTCAGCCTGGACATCAAGGCGGTGCTGCGCAGTGAGGACATCCATGGACTGGCCTTCATTCCGCTGCTCTACCAGGGGCGGCTGCTGGGCAAGCTCATGGTGTACGCCGACCAGCCTGGGGATATCCACCCGGATGTAGTGCAACTGGCCCAGACCCTGGCGGGGCACGTGGCCTTCTCCCTGGGACGCCGGCAGGCCGAGGAGGCTCATCGGGCCACCGAGCGGCGGCTGAGGCGGATCCTGCGCAGTCTCCCGGTGGTCTTCTACGATGCCGAGACTCCGCATCCCATGGCGGCCACCTGGGTGAGCGAGAACGTGGCCGAGGTAACGGGCTTCACCGAGGAGGAGCTGAAGACGGTGCCCGACCTCTGGGAGCAGAACCTGCATCCAGAGGACTGCCTCCAGTTGCACAAGGCGCTTGATCAGACGCGGAGCACGGGGTCGGCGGTCGTCGAGTATCGGCTGAGGCGGAAGGATGGCCGCTGGATCTGGCTCCTGGACCACATGGAGCGGGTCGATCTCCAGCCCGATGGCGTGATGCGGATCGTGGGGGTGCTCACCGACATCAGCGAGCGCAAGCTCCACGAGGAGTCCCAGCGGGAAAGCCAGCGGCTGGAGGGGATCGGCCTCCTCGCCGGGGGCATCGCCCACGACTTCAACAACCTCCTGACCGCCATGACCGGCAGCCTCAACCTGGCCCAGATGAAGCTGCCCTCCGAGAGCCCCGTCCATGCGCACCTGGGCAACCTCGAGTCCATCCTGGAGCGGGCCTCCAACCTGACGCGCCAGATGCTGGACTACAGCGGCCGGGGCAAGTTGCACGTGGCGGCCATGGACCTGAACCGCACGGTGCAGGACATGACCGGACTGCTCCGCGTCTCCATCTCCAAGCAGGCGCAGCTCCTGGTGATGCCGAGTCCGCGGCTGCCGGCAGTCCTCGCCGATGCGACCCAGATCCATCAGGTCGTGATGAACCTGGTCACCAATGCCTCCGAGGCTATCGGCGAGCGCGAAGGCACCATCACCCTGTCCACCCGTGTGGAATGCCTGACGGCGGACCACCTGCCCCTGGCCCCGCCCTCGCCGCCCATGTCGCCCGGGAATTATGTGGTGCTTGAGGTCAGCGACACCGGCTGCGGCATCCCGGCGGAGGCCCTCGCCCGGATCTTCGACCCCTTCTTCACCACCAAGGCCACGGGCCGGGGCCTGGGGCTCTCCGCCCTTCTCGGCATCCTCCGGGCCCATCAAGGCGGTGTGCGCGTGACCAGCCGGCCCTCGGGGGGCACCACGGTCACCATCTACCTCCCCTCCCACGACGCGGGCGAGCCTCCGGTGAAGGCCACCCGGCGGGCCCAGATCCTCGTGGTGGACGATGAGCCCATGATCCTCCTCAATGCGGCAGAGCTCATGGCCGGGCTGGGGCTGGACGCCGTGACCGCCAAGAACGGCCGCGAGGCCCTGGAGTGGATCCAGGGCCAGCCCGACGGCTTCGCCCTGGTGCTCATGGATCAGATCATGCCGGGGGTGGATGGGCGGACGACCGCCCGGCTCATCCATCAGCTCGATCCCGACCTGCCCATCATCCTCAGCAGCGGCTTCTCGCTGGAGACCAGCGAACTGGGGGAAGGGGTCGCCGGGTTCCTGCCCAAGCCCTACAGCCTGGCCCAACTGCGGAAGGTTCTCAGCCAGTACGGGTTGGCCTAGATCGAGTACCCCTGGCTGTCCACCTCCAGCGCTTGATGGCGCGTGGCGAGGTCGGCGAGCGTGGTGGCCTTGAGCACGGCCCGGGCGGCCTCGGTGCCGCGGTTCCAGAGTTCGCGCACGGTCTGGGCGCCATGGGTGGCATCGGGCGGAAGGCCCGGGCTGCCGAAGCGGCCTTCCAGGGCTTCCAATACCTCCAGGGCGCTGACGTGGCTGGGGTGCCGGGCCAGCTCGCAACCGCCGCTGGGTCCGCGCTGCACCTTCACCAGCCCGGCGGTCTTGAGGCTGCCCAGCAGCACCCGCAGGAACTTGGGCGGGAGCCCTTGGCGGACGGCGATGGTCTCCACCAGGATCGGGCCGCGCCCCGCCTGCAGGGCCAGCTCTACCATGAGCTGCAATCCGTAACGTCCCTTGGCTGAGCTCTTCATGGCCAAACCTCCGTCGCCATCCTGACACGAATATATAATCAAAACAATTGACAAACTTGACAAATAATTTCACTTTCCCATACTTCAGGCTTCGGGCTCGCCCGAAGCCTGAAGGAGGCCACGACCATGAGCCAGACTCCCACCCAGCGCCCCAACCGCGTGGAACACGCCTACGACCTGGTGGGCTACACCCCCGTGGTGCGCCTGAATCGCATCGTGCCGGCGGGCTCCGCCAGGGTCTACGTGAAGCTGGAGAGCGCCAACCCCGGCGGCAGCGTGAAGGACCGCATCGCCCTAAGCATGATCCAGGACGCGGAGGACCGGGGCGTCCTGAAGCCCGGCAGCACCCTGCTCGAAGCCACCAGCGGCAACACGGGCATCGGCCTGGCTTTCGTGGCGGCGGCCAAGGGCTACAAGATCACCCTGGTCATGCCCGACACCATGACCCAGGAGCGCCGCGCCCTGCTCAAGGCCTACGGCGCGACGCTGGTGCTGACGCCGGGCTCCGGCGGCATGAAAGCGGCGGTGGACAAGGCCCAGGAATTGGCCGACGCCGACCCCAGCTACTTCCTGGTGCGCCAGTTCGACAACCCCGCCAACCCGGCGGTCCACCGCCGCACCACCGCGCTGGAGATCCTGGAGCAGGTGCCGGAGCTCGACGCCTTCGTGGCGGGCGTGGGCACCGGCGGCACGGTCACCGGCGTGGGGGAGGTGCTGGCGGAGAAGAAGCCCGGCACCCTGGTGGTCGCCGTGGAGCCCGAGACCTCGCCACTGTTGAGCGCGGGCCAGGCGGGTCCCCACAAGATCCAGGGCATCGGACCTAACTTCGTGCCCAGCATCCTCAATCGAAAGGCCTTCCAACGCATCCGGCCCGTGGCCTACGACGACGCCATCGCCATCGCCCGCCGCCTGGCCCGGGAGGAGGGCCTGCTCACCGGCATCAGCACCGGCGCCATCGTCTTCGCGGCCCTGGAGGTGGCGAAGGAACTGGGCGAGGGCAAGACGGTGGTGGCCGTGCTCTGCGACACCGGCGAGCGCTACCTGACGCATCCGCTGTTCGCGGAGATCGACGGTCCCGCCATCTGAAGGCATTCCATCGAAGCAGCACCAGGCGAGGGCCCTTCGGGGCCCTCATTTTTTTTAGGGCAGGCCCTTGACGGCAGCCTTGTCTGATTTACTGTATTAGTTCACTGATACAGTAATCCTCGCCCAGGAGGCACGGGATGAAGACCCTTCTTCAAGTGGACTCCGCCGAAGCGGCCCCCCTCTGGCGACAGATCGAGGAGGGCGTGCGCCGCCTGGTGGCCTCCGGGGGACTCTCGGCCGGGTCCCTGATGCCCTCGGTCCGGGATTTGGCCCGGGACCTCGGCGTGAACCCCAACACGGTGGTGAAGGCCTACCAGCACCTCGTGGAGGCCGGCGTGCTGAGCGTCCGCCGGGGTGACGGCACCTACGTCGCGGACTCGCCCCCGGCCTTCCGGGCCAGCGAGCGGGCGGCCCTGCTCCGCGAAGGTGCCCTCCGCTACGCCGCCACAGCCCTGACCACTGGCGCGGATCTGCCCGAGGCGACTACCTGCCTCGCCACGGTGTGGAAGTCCCTCAAACCATCCCGTGCGGGAGGCAAATCATGACGACCATCCAGGTGATTCCCGCTGTGGATTGCCGGAACCTCAGCGTCCGCTACGGCCGGACCCAGGCCCTGGACCGGGTCTCCTTCACGGTGGAGCCCGGCCAGGTCTATGCCCTGCTCGGGCGCAACGGCTCCGGCAAGACCTCGCTGGTCCGGTGCCTGCTGGGCCACCAGAAGCCCCAATCTGGACAGATGGACCTGCTC
The DNA here is from genome assembly GCF_049292215.1 of Geothrix sp. Classification (GTDB taxonomy): domain Bacteria; phylum Acidobacteriota; class Holophagae; order Holophagales; family Holophagaceae; genus Geothrix. The sequence continues at coordinate 8,835 of NZ_JBATQW010000096.1, forward strand.
GGGCAGGACGTCTGGTCCTCACGCACCGCGCTCATGCAGAGGGTGGGGGTGGTGTCCGAAGAACCGGATGCGCCGCCGGCCATGACGCCTCGCCAGCTCCTGCGGTTCTGCGCGGGCCTTCATCCCACCTGGGACGCCGCCGCCGCGGACGAGCGGTTGACTCGCTTCCAGGTGCCCCTCGATGTCCCCTTCGGGAAGCTCTCCCGGGGCCAGAAGGCCCAGCTTGCCCTGACGCTGGCGCTGGGCCCGAAACCCCAGTTGCTGGTGCTGGATGATCCGACCCTGGGTCTGGATCCCGTGGCCCGGCGCGAGGTCTACGATGAGCTGCTGAGTGAGCTGGCGGACCGGGGCACCACGATTCTCATCACCACCCATGATCTCGCGGGCATCGAGGGGATCGCCGACCGGGTGGGCATCCTGCACGAGGGTCGGCTCTTGGTGGACGGCAGCCTGGAGGAGCTCAAAGCCCGCCATCGCAAGGTGAGCTGGGCGCCGTTCCAGGCGCTGCGGGCCGAGGATCTGGCACCCTATGCGCCACTGCGGCTCCGCGAGGGCGGGCTCGGCGGAGAGGCGGTGCTGTCCCAGGGCGATCCCACGCGGCTGCTGGATGGCGACCGTCCCGACCTGAGGGTCCACGCCCTCTCCCTGGAAGAGCTGTTCGTCGCCCTGGTGGGCGCGGAATCGGAGGTAGCCTCATGACCACCCTCGCTGTCTTCCGTCGGGAATGGATCGGCCGGCGCAACGTCTTCCTGCTGGCCCTGGGCATGGGCTGCATCCAGCTGGTCGGGATGCAGTTCGAGGCCGAAGTGGGGAAGACCACCCTCCTGGCCGTGGGCTCGGGCACCCTGCTCGCCTGGGTGGTGGCCGCCCTCTTCGGCGCCACGATGGTGGGCCGGGACCTGGAGGAGCGGCGCTTCGGCTTCCTGCTGAACCAGCCGCTCCGGACCGGCGAGATCTTCGCCGGCAAGGTGGGGGCAGGGGTCGGCATGGCCGTGCTTGCCGCCATGGTGCTGTGCCTGCCGACCCTTCTGTTTGGCGGCCTCTGGCGGCTGTTCTCCCTGAAGCAGGCGGGCCAGACAGTGGGTACCTGGCTGGCCGGCAGCCTCGTCTGCCTCCTCCTGTTCCATGCGGTGTCGATCCAGGTGCGGTCCCGTTCACCTTGGCTGGCACTGGATCTGGCCGCCTGGGCGACCTTCGCCTGGGGGGTGCGCCAGCTGAGCCTGAGGCTGATCGGCGCCGGGACCTTCGAGGCCATGTTGCACCTCTGGCTGGTCCTGCTGGTGGTGGTGACCTTGGGCCTCGCGCTGGCGGGCTACCTCCAGGTGGCCCAGGGTAGGGCGGATCTCCAGCGCGGCCACCGCTGGGTGTCGGTGACCCTGGCCCTCAGCCTGGGACTGGCCCTGCTGGTCGGGTCGGCGCAGGCGGCCTGGGTGCTCCGATCCAAAGCCGAGTCGCTCAAGCAGCAGGCAGTGTCGCCTCGGATCCGCTAGAGTCTTGGATCCCGAGGCCCCCATGCGGAACCCCTTCCTCCGATTCCTCCGCCCAGTCCTTCCAGCCCTGCTGTGGGCCGGCCTTGGCGCCCAGGTGCCGCCGGAGCAGGCCACCGCTTTCGAGCGGGCCGTGGTGCAAGAGATGAGCGACGCCCGGTTGCAGCCAAGGGCCTACGCGAAACACCTGCGGGAGCTGCGGGACTGTTTCGAGGGCACCCTCTGGAACCGCCCGGGCCGGACGCCTCTGCGGACCGAGGAAGGGGTGGCCGCCCTGGATGAGGCCATCTCCTTCCTGGAGCAGCAGAAGCCCGTGGGGCCGCTCCGCTTCAACGAAGGGCTGGCCCGGGCCGCCCGCCTGCACGCCCGGGACATCGGCCCCCGCGGAGCCCTGGAGCACGTGGGGTCGGACGGCAGCAAGCTCTCGGACCGGCTGAACCGGCTCGGGACCTGGCATGGGCTCATCGCCGAGAACATCGGCACCCTGGAGGTGGAGGCCCGGCAGGTGGTCCTCCAGTTGCTGATCGACGACTGCGTGCCCAGCCGTGGGCACCGCCGCAACCTCTTCAACCCGGACCTGCACCAGGCCGGGGCGGGCAGCGGGCCCCACCGCGACTACCGGGTGGTGACCGTCATCGACTACGCGGATGGCTTCGTGCTGAACCCGTGACCTGCTAGCCTGGGCCCAATCTGCGGGTGAAACGTGATGCTCTTTCTCGCCAGGCTGGGCGCACCGGTCCGCGGCTTCCTGGAGTTCCTGGGCGACCAGGCGCACCTGGTGCTGCGCACGTTGCGCCATGCCCTCCTTCTGCGAATGGATCAGCTGGCGGTGGTGGGCGGCCAGACCAAGCTACAGGTCCGCTTCACGGGACTGGACGCGCTGTGGCTGGTGAGCGGCACGGCCCTGCTGCTGGGCGCGGTGACGCTCATCCAGGCCTTCAGCCAGCTCTCGGGCCTGGGGGCGGAGAACTACATCGGCACCCTGATGGTGCTGATCATCCTGCGGGAGCTGGGCCCACTGCTCACGGCGGTGCTGGTCATCGGCCGCAGTGCCACGGCCATCGCCGCGGAGCTGGGCGCCATGCAGCTGAACGGCGAGGTGGATGCCCTGGCCACCCACGGCGTGAACCCCTACCAGTACCTGCTGCTGCCCCGCTGGCTGGGGGTGCTGGTCTCCGTGTTCGCCCTGGTGGTCTGCTTCGATGCCCTGGCCCTGGGCGGCGGTTTTCTGGTGGCCAAGCTGAAGTACGGCGTCACCTTCGGCTTCTACATGGACTCCGTGCGCCAGGCGCTCTCCAACCGCGACTTCGCCGCCACCCTGCTCAAAGTGGTGCTCTTCTCCGGGGCCATCACCTTCCACGCCTGCCACTTCGGCCTGCGCATCCGGCGCAGCCAGACCGAGATCCCCCAGGCGGTCACCAAGACCGTCGTCTCGGCGCTGGTGGCCGTGTTCTGCCTGGACGGCCTCATTGCCGCCCTCCTCTACTTCTGACGGGGCGGGGATGATCGAGCTCCACGACCTCGCCCTGGATGCCCCGGATGGCCGCCTGCTGGTGCAGGGACTCGACCTGGCCCTGCCGCGAGGCGGGAACCTGCTGCTCACCGGGCCCAGCGGCGCCGGGAAGAGCCGTCTCCTGAAGGTCATCGCCGGGATCGAGCGCCCGGCCCGCGGCACAGTCCTGGTGGGCGGTCACCCGGTCTGGCCCGGGGACGGTGTCCTGGCGCTGGCGGGGAAGGTGCGGCTGGGCTTTGCCTTCGCCTCGGGTGGGCTGCTCTCGAACCTCACCCTGCGGGAGAACCTCGCCCTCCCCCTGCGGTTCCAGGGGACCCCAGCGGCCGAGGCCCGGCAGCGGACCGAAGCGGCCCTGGAACGCCTGGACCTGCTCGCGGTGGCGGAGCTCCGTCCCCACGCGGTGAGCGCCTCCGCCCGCAGGCACGGCAACCTCGCGCGGGTGCTGGCCATGGAGCCCGACCTGATCCTGCTGGATGACCCGATGGAGGGCCTCGACGCCGCGGACCGGGCCATCGCCCTGGAGCTGCTGCAGACCTGGACTGCAGATCACGCCTGCACCCTGGTCATCGCCGCGGAAGAGCCCCATGCCTTCACCCACCTGGAGGTGGCACGCCTCCAGCTCAGTCCCGTGCCCATGGAGTCGCCATGAACTTCGAGAAGCAGGATGCCCGCCTCGGTCTGCTCGTCTTGGGCGCCCTGGCCCTGTTCCTGGCCCTGGTGGCCTACAAGAACGCCGGCGCGGTCACGGAGCGCAGCTACCCGCTGGTGGTGCGGCTTGAGCAGATGGAGGGGCTGGCACCCGGCACCGACGTGCAGCTGAAGGGCTTCCGCGTCGGTTCGGTCGAACGGGTGGACATGCGACTGGAGGGGAAGGTCTACCACTTCCTGGCCCGCATCGCCGTCCGCGAGGACATCAGGCTGTGGCGCGGCACCCGGGCGAACCTCGCGCCGAAGGGCGTGGGCAGCGTGATGCTGGACCTGCGGCTGCCCGAGGTGGCCGAGCGGGTGGTGCCGCTCGTCGCGGGCGACGAGATCCCCGGGGACTCGGGCGTGTCCATCGCCGGGGTGCTGGAGCGCACCGACCGTCTCATGGCCAGCCTGCAGGCGGGCGTGGACGGCCTGCGCGAGCGCCTTGAGCGCAAGGGCCTGGGCGATGTGCTGGAGCATCCCTCGGTGCGCCAGGCCCTGCAGTCCCTGGACGGCACCCTGAAGGAATTCCAGACCCTGGCGAAGGAGAGCCGGGGCCTGGTGGGCCACGCGGACCGCAGCATGGGCGAGGCGGACAAGGCCCTGGCCTCCCTGGACCAGAGCCTCACCACGGTGCGCCGGCTCATGGAGAAGCGCGGGCCCGAACTGGACCAGATCCTGGTGAGTCTGGCCTCGACCCTGAAGCAGGCGGATGCCTTCATGAGCCGCTTCACCGCCCAGGACCACCCGGAGCTTGAACAGAGCCTCAAGAGTCTGCGCCGCTCCCTGGCCTCCGTCGAGGAGCTGCTGGAGCTCCTGAAGCAGAAGCCCAGCCGGGTCGTCTGGGGCACGCCCAGCGAGGCGGAGCGGGAGAAGGCGAAGCAGCGGGTGGAGACCGGCAAGCTGGCCCCGCCGAAACCCTGAAGGCTAGTGTCCCAGTTCGGTCGAGATGGCCTCCAGGACCTTGCGGAGCTCGACCAGCGAGAAGGGCTTCTGCAGGCTGGCAACCGTGGGGAAGTCGGCCAGGAGGAGCTTGAGGTCCGTGTCCAGAAAGCCCGTGGCGATGAGGATCCGTACGGTGGGGCGTAGCTGGAAGACGCGCGGCAGGGCCTCGGCGCCGGTCATGCCGGGCATGTTGTGGTCCAGGATCACCAGGTCCACCTCCAGACCCGCGCCCAGGCGCCGGATGGCCTCCAGGCCCGACGAGGTGCACTCGACGTGGTGACCCAGCTGCTCGAGCATCGGCGGCAGGATGTCCCGGATGAGCTCGTCGTCGTCCACCACCAGGATCCGCAAGGGGCGGTCGGCATGGGCCACGAGGAGCGCTTCGGGCCCGCCCGAGGGAGCCTTGGGAATCATGGCCGGGAAGCGCAAGTGGATGCAGGTCCCAAGGCCCACCTCGCTCTCGATGTGCAGCGAGCCGCCATGGGCCTTGACCGTGCCGTAGACCATGGCCAGGCCCAGGCCCGTGCCCCGGCCCGGGGCCTTGGTCGTGAAGAAGGGATCCGTGACCCGGGAGAGGATGTCGGCGGGGATGCCCTCGCCGGTGTCGGCCACCTCCAGGCAGACCTGGTCCTGGTCCAGGAAGGTCCTGACCCGGAAGGTGCCGCCCTTGGGCATGGCGTCGAAGGCGTTGACCGCGAGGTTCATGAAGGCGCTGCCCAGCGAGCTCTTCTCGCCCATGATCGGGGGCAGGGCCTCGTCCAGCTCCACGTCGAAGGTGAACCGCTGCCGACTGGTGCGGACCAGCAGGTCGAGCTCCTCGCGGACGAGGGCATTGAGGTCCAGGCGCTGAGCCTGCTGGAGGCCCTTCCGGGCGAAGTCCGTGAGACCCTTCACCAGGTCGCGGCCGCGGCTGGCGGCGTTCTCGATGGTCTTCAGGGGTTTGAGCAGCGCCACGTCCCCCTCCCGTTTCATCTGCAGAAGGGTCGCCATGCCGAGGATGGCTCCCAGCACGTTGTTCATGTCGTGGGCGATGCCGCCGGCCAGGCTGCCGAGGCTCTCCAGCTTCTGCGCGTGCTGGATCTCGGCTTCCATCTTGCGCCGCTCCTCCTCGGCGCGCCGCCGCTCGCTCAGGTCCTGGGCAAACACGAGGATCGCCGGGCCGCCCGGCAGCTCGATGGCGGCCGTCTGGACCTCCACCCAGACCTCCCGCCCCCGGTAGGTGAGGAAGACCTCTTCGAGGGCCGGAGCGATCTCCCCGGTCTGCTGGACGGAGTGGATGCGCTCCCCCACGAGGTACCGATACTCCGGGTGAATGAAACTCAGGACCTCCAGGCCCATGAGTTGGGTCGGCTCGTCGGCATCTAGCAGGTGGGCGGCCGCCTGGTTCACTTCAATGAAGCGCCCCTCGCGGTGGATGAACATGGGCGCCGGCGAGGACTGGAAGAGCTTGTGGAAGCGGTGGGAGCTATCCTCCACGGCCGCCAGCATGGCCTGGTGATCCCGGGCGGAACGGACCAATCGGCGGACATAGATGAGGATGCCGAGGCTCCCCAGCAGCCAGAAGCCCGCGATGAACAGCTGGGAGATGTCGTTGTGATCCAGGCGCATCGGCGAGTGGATGGTCCCAACGGGAACCGTCACGCTGATGCCCCCGCGGATGTCTCCGACCTTGTAGCCCTGCTGGGCGTGGCAACCCAGGCAGCTGGTTTCCACCACGAAGGCGCCCATGAACCGGAGAATCCGCTTCCCCTCCTGGTGGAGCACTTCGGAGAATTGCCTCTGACCCCGCTCGAAGGACTCCAGGGCCTTGCGCTCCCAAGGGTCCGGGGCGTTCTCGGGACGGATGGGGTGGAGGCTGGTGAGGTGTCCCTTCAGCCCATATTCCTTTTCACCCAGCTCATGGACCATGCGGGTCATGTAGGCGGGGTTCACCAGAGTTAGCTGCTTCCCGCCGGTGGTGGTGATGTCCCGGTCCGGGCGGTGGGCCAGGTAGGGGTTGGGGGGCGTCTGGCCGTCCAGGGGGACGTAGACGCCCCCGCGCAGCGACGCCCAGCGGCGGTAGGCCAGGTCCTTGTGGTAGCTGTCCATGGCCCGGTTGAAGGCGATCTCCTGGGCCTCCTTGACGTCGAAGAAGTTCGAGATCCCCAGGATCGACACCATGAGGGCTGTCCAGACCCCGAGCAGCACCAAGGCGGCCCGGAGGGTGCCGGTCTTCGCGAGGATGGTGGGGAGCCGTAGCAGCATGGACCTGGTCCCGATGGGTGGGGAGTGGATAAGTTCAGGTGTCGCGTTCGCACCAGGCGACTAGGTGCTTGGCGATGGCGCCCAGGGGGGCCTGTTCTTCGACGCCGCCGCGCATGAAGGCCGCGCGGGGCATGCCGTAGACCACACAGCTGGCCTCGTCCTGGCCGAGGGTCCTGGCCCCCTTCTGGCGCATCTTCAGGAGGCCGCGGGCACCGTCGTCCCCCATCCCCGTGAGGATGACCCCCATGGCGTGCGCGCCGCAGGACGCGGCCACCGAGTCGAAGAGCACGTCCACCGAGGGCAGGTGGTGGGACACGCGGTCCCCGGTCGTGAGGATGGCCACCAGGCCCACGCTGTGGCGGCCCACGGTGAGGTGGGCCTCGTTGGGCGCGAGGTAGACGGTGCCAGCCTTAAGGGACTCGCCGTCCTCGGCCACCTTCACCCGGGCCCGGCAGCTGCGATCCAGGCGCTCGGCGAAGGCGGCGGTGAACCCGGGCAGCATGTGCTGGACGACGGCGATGGGGGGCAGGTTCTCCGGGATCGACTCGAAGACCTGGCGCAGGGCCTCGGTCCCACCCGTGCTGGAACCGATGGCGATGAGGGCCCGTCCGGCCTTGGCGCGGGCGGCCAGGGAGGCCAGGGAGGGCGGGGCCTGGACCGGCGGGCGGTGGCCGCCCACTCGCGCCAGGGAGGCGGCGTACACCGTCTGGGCGATCTCCAGGCCCATGCGCTCTAGGCCCGCGGCCTGGTCCGCCACGGGCTTGCCGATGACGTCCACCGCGCCTAGGTCCAGGGCGTCCAGGGCCGTGGTGGTGCCCTTGGCCGTGAGGCTGGACAGCATCACCGCAGGCATGGGGTGGGCCTTCATGAGCTTGCCCAGGAAGGTGAGCCCGTCCATGCGGGGCATCTCGACATCGAGGGTGAGCACGTCCGGATCCAGCTCCTTGATGCGCTCCCGGGCATCGTAGGGATCCTTGGCGGTGCCCACGACCTCCAGCATGGGATGGCGCGACAGGATGTTGGTCAGAACCTGGCGCACCAGGGCACTGTCATCCACCACCAGGACGCGCCGCTTCCGCTCTGTGCTCATGTGAACAGCTCCACGTCCCCACTCATCGGCCTGCCCACGACTTCCTGGATATAGGTCAGCTCGCGGTTCAGCACGGTGTCGTTGTGGGTGGTCTCCATGCGCTTGACCAGCACCTGGCCCGTGTGGGGGAAGAAGTAGACCTTGCGGGGGTAGGGCCCCCCCATGTCCTCGCTCCAGATGGGGATGTCCTCGTTGCGCAGGAACTCCCGCACGAAGTCCACATTCTGCCCGCCCACGTCCGTGGACATGCCGCGCATCACCTTGCCGCCCCCGAAGGCCTTCGCCACCAGGCGGTCCCGCTGGGCACCCAGGTGCAGCAGGTTGTTGATCAGGTATTCCATGGCCGCCGCGCCGTAGCGGGCGGCGAAGAACACGTCGGGATCCCGCTCGCCCTGTTTCACCGGGAGCATGAAGTGGTTCATGCCGCCCACCATGGCGATGGGGTCCATGATGCAGGCGGCCACGCAGCTGCCGAGGACGGTGACGATCACCTCGTCCTCGGCCGTGGCGTAGAACTCGCCGGGCAGGATCTTCATGGCCTGGCGGTTGAAGTTGCGGTCCAGGTACTTGGAGGCCCGGCCGTGCACCAGGGGGGCGGGGGGGCTCATGGGGCCGCCTCCCGGCGCCGGTAGATGGTCTGGCCCAGGGACTGAAAGCCCAGGGAGGCATCCAGCAGCGCCTCGGAGTGGCCCACGAAGAGGAGGCCGTTGGGTTCCAGCAGGTCGTGGTAGCGCTTCAGGAGCTTCCGCTGGGTGGGCTTGTCGAAATAGATCATGACGTTGCGGCAGAAGATGGCCTGGAAGGGCGCCTCCGGCACGGACCACCGGTCCTCCAGCAGGTTCATCTGCCGGAAGGTGATGAGCTGCCGCACCTCGGGCCGCACCCGCACCTGGCCCTCCTGGGCTCCGGAACCCCTGAGGAAGGCTAGGCGCTTCCAGGCGTCGTCCAGGCCTTCGATGCGGGCCATGGGATAGACGCCGCGCGCGGCGGTCTCCAGCACTGCCGTGTCCAGGTCGGTGGCCAGGATCTGGATGGTCGCCGCGGAGCCGAAGCCCTGCAGCAGGGTCATGGCCAGGGTGTAGGGCTCCTCGCCGGTGGAGCAGCCCGCGCTCCAGATCCGGATGCGGCGCGAGGCGGCATGGAACGGCTTGAGGAGCGGCACCAGCTGGGTGAAGTGGTGGCCTTCGCGGAAGAAGCTGGTGAGGTTGGTGGTGAGGGCGTTGATGAACTCGGGCCACTCGGGAGATTCAGGGTTCTCCAGCCGCTGGAGGTACTCCTCGTAGGTCTGGAGGCCCAGGACGCGCAGCCGCTTGGCCAGGCGCGACTGCACCATGGTCAGCTTGTGGCCGGCCAGGGCGATGCCGGAGTGGGCATGCAGCAGGTCGCGCAGGGCTGTGAAGGTGGCCGTGGACAGCTGTTCCCGGCCCTGGTTCAGGGCCTCGGCATCCGCGCTGCGCGACCGGTTCATACCCCGACCGCGGCGGCCCCTGCCTCCAGCCGCATGAGTCCCGGCACGTCGAGGATGAGGGCCACCCGGCCGTCCCCGAGGATGGTGGCGCCCGAGATGCCCTCCACGCGGCGGTAGTGGGTCTCCAGGCTCTTGATGACCACCTGCTGCTGGCCCAGCAGCTCGTCCACGGCCATGGCCGCGCGGCGGCCCTCCGACTCGACCAGCACCAGCAGGGAGCGGTCGGAGGCCTCCTGGCCCGAGCCCACCGCCAGCAGGCGCTGCAGGCGCACCACGGGGATGAACTCGCCCCGGAGGCTGATCACCTCCCGGTCGCCCTTCACGGTCTGCACGTCGCCGCCCCGGCTCTGGAAGCTCTCCAGCACGGAGGCCAGGGGGAACACGTAGGTCTCCTCGGCCACGCGGACCGTGAGCCCATCGAGGATGGCGAGGGTGAGGGGCAGAACCAGGCGGATGAGGGTGCCCCGGCCGGGCTGGCTCTCCACCTCGATGCGGCCGCCCAGGGACCGCACGTTCTGCTTCACCACGTCCATGCCCACGCCGCGGCCCGACAGGTCCGAGACCTGCTCGACGGTGGAGAAGCCCGGCTCGAAGATCAGCAGGTTCAGCTCCTCGTCCGAGGGCCGGGAGCCCGGCTGGATCAAGCCCCGGTCCAGGGCCTTCTGGTAGATGCGGTCGCGGTTCAGGCCCTTGCCGTCGTCCTTCACCTCGATGTGGATGTGGCCGCCCCGGCTGGAGGCCCGCAGGCCGATGGTGCCCATGGCGGGCTTGCCGGTCTTGAGGCGCTCGGCCTTGTCCTCCATGCCGTGGTCCACCGCGTTGCGCACCAGGTGCGTGAGGGGATCCACCAGCATCTCGATGAAGGTCTTGTCCAGCTCCGTGGACTGCCCCTCCATCACCAGCTCCACGTCCTTGCCCAGTTGCTTGCCCAGCTCGTGGACCATGCGCGGGAAGCGGGAGAACACCATCTCCACCGGCACCATGCGGATGCCCATCACGCGCTCCTGCAGCTCGCGGGTCTGCCGGTCCAACTGCAGCAGGGCGGCGCTCATCTGTTCTTCGCCCTGCAGGGTGTTCGACTGCTGCGAGGCCTGGGCCAGCATGGCCTGGGTGATGACCAGCTCGCCCACCAGGTTCACCAGGCGGTCGATCTTCTCGGTGGCCACGCGCACCGTGGAGGCTTCGGCCTGGTTGCGCTTCTTCTGCTGCTGGTCGAGGGCCTTGTTGACCGCCTCGGGCTTGACCTTGCCCATGTCCACCAGCAGCTCGCCCAGGCGCTTCTGCTGGGACAGGGCCTCGCGGATGTCGGCGGGGCTGACCCCGGCTTCGGTCTGGAGGATCTCGCCCAGGGAGGGCACGCTGCCTTCGGGCGCCAGGGGCTGGATGCGGAGGTTGTCGCCCTCCGCCACGAACTCGAAGATGTCATCCACGTCGATCTGGGGGTGGGCGGTCTCTAGGCGGATGTCCCAGGCCAGGTGGCAGTCCTCGGGATCCAGCTGCTCGAACGGGGGGATCCGCGTCAGGTCGGGCCAGATCTGCAGGGTGCCGAGCTTGGCCAGGTCACGGAACAGCCGCTCCAGGTTGATGCCCCGGCGGAACGCGTCCGTGGGGGCCTCGAAGCGGATGGAGAAGCCGCGACCGCCCTTCATGGCCACGGTCCGGGCCGGGGTCGGCGCGGCCTGGAAAGGCGGAGGCGGGGCGGAGCCGGGGTCCGCCTGCAGCAGGGCCACGAGGGCCTCCTGCCCCTGCTTGTCCTTGGCGGGCAGCGGCTCGCCCCGGCGGGCATGGTGCAGGTGGCTGCGGATGAGGTCCACGCCCTGGAGCAGCAGCTCGCGCAGGTCCGGCGTCATGGGTCGGGTGCCCTGGCGGACGGGCTCGAGGGTGCTCTCCAGCTTGTGGGTGAAGGCAGCGACCTCGGGAAAGCCGAAGGTGGCCGCATTGCCCTTGATGGAGTGGGCGGCGCGGAACAGGGTGTGCAGATCCTCGACCTCCACCGACGCCAGGTCCATGGAGAGCAGGGTGGCCTCCATGCCGTCGGCCAGCTCGGTGGCCTCTTCAAAAAAGGCATCGCGGAATTGGGCCATCGCATCGGACATGGGGAACCTCAGATGACTTTGTTCACGGTGTCCAGGAGCTTTTCCGGGCTGAAGGGCTTGACGATCCAACCCGTGGCGCCCGCCTCCTTGCCCTTCATCTTCATGGAGGCGTCGGATTCGGTGGTGAGTACCAGGATGGGCGTGAACTTGAACTGGGGCAGGGCGCGCAGGCGCTGCACCAGGGTGATGCCGTCCATGCGGGGCATGTTCACGTCGGTGACGATCAGGTCCAGCTTCTTGCCCGCGGCCACTTCCAGGGCCTCCACGCCATCGCCCGCTTCGAGGACATCGAAGCCCGCGCCCTTCAGGGTGAAGGTGATCATCTGGCGCATGGTGCTTGAGTCATCGACGGTGAGGATGAGACGGCCCATCGTTTTGGCTCCTGATCAGAAAAGGTCAACTTCACCGGCCGCGAGCGAACCGCTCTTCACCGCACGGAACTGCACACGGGCCGCCTCGATCTGGCCCAGGGTGGCTTCCAGCGCCGCCAGGGCGGGGCCCTCCGGTTCGCCGGCCTTCAGCGCAACTTCAAGGGCCTTCCAGGCCTGGGACTGCTCCAGCAGGTTGCCCAGCTCCTTCAGGCAGGCCATCAGGGTCTGGTGGACCAGATCCTCGAACTGGAGGCTGCGCACCACGTGGCCCACCTGCTCGGTGACCTTGCGGGCGTTCTCCTCAAGCTGGACGACCAGGTCCTTCACCACCCAGTTGGAGGTGCGGAGGGACATGACCAGGGCTTCAGACTCGCCCCGGGAGGCCATGGCCACGTTCATGTCCTGGCTGGCGATGGCGTGCACATGGGCGTCGGTGCGCTCCAGGGCCAGCCGCGTGCCGAGGACCTGTTCCTGGATGGTGTTGCTCAGGGCCGTGCTGCGGTCTGCCAGCTTGGAGACCTCGCCCGCCACCACGGCAAAGCCCGCCCCGAACTGCCGGGCGTGGGCGGCCTCGATGCTGGCGTTCAGGGAGAGCAGGTGGGTGCGGCCCGCGATCTCGGAGAGCTCCTCCAGCATGGTCTCCATGCGGAAGGAGCGCTCGCGGATGTCGTTGACCTGGTCCGCCAGCTGGGCGGTGGATTCCGAGATCTCGGTGATGTGGTTCACGAAGCCGTCGAGGGTGCCCATGATGGTGGCGCTCATGGCATCGAAGGTGCTGCCGCTGGCCTCGCTGGCATCGCCCTCGAGGGTGCTCTGCATGGCCGCCTGGATCTCGCCCGCCAGCAGGTGCTGGTGCTGGACGCTGCGGTCCAGGGTCTTCAGGGCATCCTCCAGCGTGCCGGCGGCCTCCCGCACCAGGCTGTCCACCTGGAGCAGCTCGGGGGTCAGGAAGTTCACCTGGCCCTCCAGCATCCGGGCCTCGCAGGCCGCGAGGCGCAGCAGAGCCTCCCCATGGCCCGCCATCGGGGGCGCGGGCGCCTCGACGGGCGTGGGTCCGGCTGCGGAGCCGCCGGAGAACCATCGGCTCATGGCTGGGCCCCACCGAAGAGGTGACCCAGGCCGAGCGCGGCGAAGCGGGTGGCCCACTCCGCCTTGGCGCCCACCACCGAGACGGGCATGCCCTTGGCCCGGAGATCCCGGTCCAGGGCGCCGAGCAGCTGGAGCCCGGACAGGTCCAGGTCTCCCACGGAGGACAGGTCCACCTCCGCACTGCCGTTTCCGGTGGTGAGCAGGGGCAGGGCCAGCTCCCATTGCTGATGGATGGCGAAGATGTCCAGATCGCCCTCGAAGGAGAGCTTGGGGCTGGAGGGAGCCGCTTTCTTGACCATGGCTTCAGGCCGTGGCGCTTTCGAGGGCCATCAGCTCGCCGTCGGAGAGCAGACGGTCCAGGTCCAGCAGGATCAGCATGGAGTCGGTCCCCGTGGCTCCCGGCAGGCTGGCCAGGCCCGCGATGAACTCGCGGCCCAGGGCGCTCTGGGTGCCCAGCTCCGGCGCGGGCCGGATGGCGTTGGGATCCAGGTCCAGCACGTCGGACACGGAGTCCACGCGGATGCCCAGGGTGCGCCCCTGGACCTCCACGATGACGATGACCGGGCGGGTGTCCTCGGGGGCCTCCCCCAGCGAGAAGCGGTGCCGCAGCTCCAGGATGGGGACGATGGCTCCGCGGAGGTTGATGACCCCGGGCATGTAGGGCGGCGCCTTGGGGATCCGGGTGATGGTGGCCTGGGCCTGGATCTCCCGGACCTTCAGGATGGGCAGGGCGTACGCCTCGCCCGCGAGGGCGAAGCAGAGCACCTGCTGGAGACCTTGGGAACTGGCTTCAGTGCTTGCCATGTTGTTCTCCGCAACGGTCCAGTGGCTGCGACCGGGCTACAGATGGTTTCGGAAGAGGGAGAGCAGTGCCTGAATACCCGCCGGGAACCCTGCAGCGATCAGAAGGCCTCCCAGTTGCCGTCATCGTCGCTCTTGGGCGTCGGCACTGGCTGCTTGGCGGCGGCCAGCTCAGGACGCGCCGCGGCGCGCTTGAGGGCGGGGTGCCCGTTCTTGGCGGGCCGGGCGGCCGGGGAGGACGTGACCGTGGTGCGGGCCTTGGGGGCTGCGGCCGTGCGACGGACCTCGACGCCCGTCTTGAAGCGGCCGACGATCTCGGTGAGGGCGTGGGCCTGGGCATCCAGGGACTCTGCGGCGGCGGCGGCTTCCTCCACCAGGGCGGCGTTCTGCTGGGTGACCTCATCCATCTGCACCACGGCCTTGTTGATCTCGTTCAGGCCCGTGCTCTGCTCCTGCGTGGCGTTGGCGATCTCGCTGACCAGCGAGGTGACCCGTTGGACGTTGTTCACCACTTCGGCGATGGTCTCGCCGGCGTGGGCGGCGACCTTGTTGCCGTCCATGGACTTGGCCACGCTCTCGCGGATCAGGCCCTTGATCTCCTTGGCCGCATCGGCGCTGCGCTTGGCCAGGTTGCGCACTTCGGCGGCCACCACGGCGAAGCCGCGGCCCTGTTCACCCGCCCGGGCGGCTTCCACCGCGGCGTTCAGGGCCAGCAGGTTGGTCTGGAAGGCGATCTCGTCCACCACGCCGATGATCTCGTTGATCTTGGCGGAGCTCTGGTTGATGGCCTCCATGGCGGCGATGACCTGGGTGACGGCGGTGCCGCCCTCTGTGGCCACCTGGCGGGCCTTGCTCGATTCATTGTTGGCGGACCGGGCGTTGTCGGCGGTCTGGTTCACGTTGCTGGTGATCTGCTCCATGCTGCTGGCGGTCTCTTCCAGGCTGGCGGCCTGTTCCTCCGTGCGGCGGCTCAGGTCGGTGTTGCCCATGCTGATCTCGCCCGAGGCCGTGGAGATGGCCATGGCGCTCTCCTGCACCTGCAGCATGGACTCGCGCAGGTTGCTGATGGTGCCGTTCAGGACCTCGCTCATCTGGCCCAGCTCATCCTTGTTCTTGATGTCGGAGTGGATGCTGAGGTCGCCGCCGGCGACGGCCTCCAATACATCCTGGAAGCGGGCCAGGGGCCGGGTGATGGCCCGGGTCATGACGATGCCCGTAAAGATGCCGAAGATCACGCCGACGACGATGATCCCGATCATCAGGTTGGTGGCGGAGTTGGCCAGGACGGTATTGGCGTCGGAGGTGTCCTTGGCGAGCTTCAGCTTCGATTTCTGGAGGTTGTCGAGTGCCGCGTTGACCTCAGTGGTAAATTTGGCCCCCTCGCCCCGCAGCAGGCCCTCGGCTTCCTTTGCCTTGCCGGCCGTGGCCAGGGCCAGAATCTGGGCTCCGGTGGCATCGTACTTGTTCGTGGCATCCTTATAGGCCTTGAAATCCGCCTTGCCCGCCTCGGTGAGGATGGTCTTCTGGAAGGATTCATCGACCTTGGCGAGTTCGGCATCCAGCTCCTTGATCCGGTTGCCGAACTTCTGCACATCGCCTGTCGACAGGGCATCGCGCAAGTTCACCCGCTGGCGCTGGAAGTTCTGCCGAATATCGCCCAGCTCGCCCAGAGGCACCGTGATCAATTCGTACAGCCTGGTATCCGCGGCATCGATGGCGTGCAGCTTCTGGATGCCCAGCACCCCCACGGCGGCGGTGATGGCGGCCAGGATCAGGTACGAACCGATGAGCTTGGGGCCCATCTTGATGTTGTCGAGGAAACTCACGGGAACCTCCGGAAGTTGAGTGGGGGATGGAAAATCTAGACGGATGAGGCTGTTAGTTGAAGATCCGAAAGATGTCGCGACAAGAGCGTAAATTTCCAATTAGGTTGTAGTTCACATGAAGGTTTGAACGGACAGCGGGTCGGATGTGAATAGGGCTTCATCGGTGGACATGAGGGGTCTGTGAGTTATTGACGACCCTCATGTGATTTGCGTCACACTGCAGGCGTAGGCCGTAGCCGCCGTGCTTTCATACGCGATCCCCGCGTGGCTTTCCCCGCCCTGCCAGGACTCACTGTCCAGAAAATTGAGCCGAAACCTGGATCAAGGCCTCTAGATGAACGCGTCACCTATGTCACCCGCCACGACCCCGTCCGCCAGCGCCCTGCGCCTGGTCCGGGGCCTGTCGCTGGGGGCCGCCCTGGTGGCCGTGGGCTCCCTGGTGGGCACCTTCTTCGGCCAGCCCCTGCTCGCGGCCCTCGGCCACAGCCTGGTGCCCATGTCACCCCTGGCCGCCGCCCTGGTGCTCCTGCTGGTCGGAGTCTTCCTGGGCGTGGAGCGCTGGACCGGCCCGGCCAGGGCTTCAGCGCTGGCCATGCTGGGCGGTGTGGGGGCCGTGAGCCTGGCCTTTGTCCTGGGCCATCTTCCCGGTGGCACCCTGGCCTTCGAGACCTGGCTGCTGCGGTTCTGGCCCAAGCTGCAGTTCACGTCCGTGCTGACGGACCTGTCGCTGCTTGGCATCGCCCTCTCCTGCCTGGTCCGGCGCCTGCCCGGCGATGGGTGGCGCACCCGGCAGGCCGCCGCCCTGCTGGCCCTGGCCCCGCTCCTGCTCGGCCTGGCGGTGCTGTTCAGCTACGCCTCCGGCGCGCCCCTGCTGTATGGGACGGCCCGGATCCCCATGTCGCTGCCGGCCGCGCTCTGCGTGCTGCTTCTGGGCAGCGCCCAGCTGCTGGCGGCGGGGCGGGACACCTGGCCCCTGGCCGCCTTCCGCAGTGACCGCCCCGGCGCGACCTTCGGGTTCTCGCCAAGAATGCTCACGATCACCCTATGCCTGGTGGCCGGGATCCTGGTCGGGGGCAGCTTCCTCCTACGCCAGCAGCTCCGGGCCACCCGGACCCAGGTCGAGACTCAGCTCTCGACCATCGCGGACCTGAAGGCCAAGCAGATCGCAGAGTGGGTGGCCGAGCGGCGGGGCGATGCCCACGTGATCGCCCAGGGCGCCCTGATCCAGACCCAGTTGCAGCGTTACCTGGCGGGCGCGGCCCAGGCCCCGCCCGAGCGCGAGGTGCGCAGCTGGATGGCCGAGCTGCAGCGGACCTTCAGCTACCGGCAGGTGACCCTCTTCGACGCCCAGGGCCAGGTGCGCCTCCTGGTGCGTCCCGACCACCTGCCAGTCCAGCCGCCGGAGCCGTCGGCCGAGGTCAGGGCGGCCCTGGTGGCCCCCGGGGTGACGGTGGCGGACCTGCACCAGCTGCCGGGCTCGGAGGAGGTCCACCTGGGCTTCTGGATCCCGGTCCGCGGCACCGCCGGGGGGCCCGCCCAGGGCGCCCTCCTTCTCATGGCGGACGCCGGCACCCACCTCTTCCCCCTGATCCAGTCCTGGCCCACTCCCAGCCCCAGCGCCGAGTCCCTGCTGGTGCGCCGGGAGGGGGACCAGGTGCTCTACCTCAACAACCTGCGCCACCAGGAGCACACGGCCCTGCGGCTGCGCTTCGACCTGGCCACCCACCCCGACATGCCGGCCACCCGCGCCGTGCTGGGCCTGGAAGGACTGATGGAGGGCAGGGACTACCGGGGCGTGCCCGTGGTCTCGGTGCTCCGCAAGGTGCCGGGCACCCCCTGGCACATGGTCGCCAAGGTGGACGCGGCGGAGGTCTACGGTCCCCTGCGCCAGGGCGTCTGGCTGGGTGGGCTGGGCCTGCTGCTCCTGCTGCTGCTGCTGGGGGCTGGCCTGGGGGTGCTCCAGCGGCACCGGGACGCGGAGCGGCTGCGCGGGCAGCTGCACCTCGTCCAGCGCGTGCAGGTGCTCATGCAGGAGGCCGGGGACGCCATCCTGGTCATGGACGGCGAAGGCCGCATCCTCGAGGCCAATGCCCAGGCCGCCGCGTATTACGGCTACACCCAAAGCGAGCTGGTGGGCCTGGAAGTCTTCGAGCTGCGGGAACCCGGGAGCCGGGCCGAGAGCCGGGATCGCTACCGGGCCATGGTGCAGGCGGGCTCCGCCCGCTTCGAGGCGGTTCATCAGCGCAGGGACGGCATCGCCTTCCCTGTGGAGGTGAGCGTGCGGGCCCTGGAGCTCGACGGCGCGCCGGCGGTGATCGGGTTCGTGCGGGACATCTCGGAGCGGCGGGCACAGGAGCACGAGGTGCAGCGCATGACCGAGCTCTACTCGGCGCTGAGCCAGGTGAACCAGGCCATCGTCTGGTCCCCGGATCGGGAGGCACTGTTCGCCAAGATCTGCGAGGTCATGGTCGAGTTCGGCAAGTTCGACATGGCCTGGATCGGGCTGGACGACCCCCGGGCCGGGCAGGTGCGCATGGCCGCCAGCCATGGCGACCGCCGCGGCTACCTCGACCGCATCCAGGTTGCCAGCGGCCCGACGGTGTTCGGCGCCGGGCCCGTGGGCCGGGCCATCCGGGAGGCGGGCCCCTGTGTGATGAACGATTTCCTGAACACCCCGGGCACCGAGCCCTGGCGGGCGGATGCCATGGATTCCGGGTTCCGGGCTGTGGCCGCCTTCCCCATCCGCCTTGAAGGCCAGGTGATCGGAGCCCTCTGCGTCTATTCCAGGGAAGTGGGGTTCTTCGGCGCACCCGAGGAGGCCCTCCTGGTGGAAGCGGCCATGGACATCTCCTTCGCCCTGGACCACCTGGCCCTGGACGACCAGCGCCGCGGCGCCGAGATCGCCCTACTCGAAAGCGAGCGGCGCCTGAAGGAGGCCCAGGAGGCGGGTGGCATCGGCACCTACACGTTCTACATCCGGGAGGACTGCTGGACAGGCAGCCCGTATCTGGACCAGCTCTTCGGCATCGGCCCGGACCATCCCCGGACCCTGGAGGGATGGCTGCAGGTCGTGGCCCCGGACTTCCGGGACCGGTTGGCGGCCTACTTCACCGGGATCATCGAGCGCCATGAGCCCTTCGACCTGGACTACCCCATCCTCCGCGCCGCCGACGGCCAGCGCCGGTGGGTCCACGGGAAGGGGGAGATCCACCGGGATGCTGACGATCAGCCCGTGGCCATGGTGGGCATCATCCAGGACATCACCGAGCGCAAGCTGGCCGAAGAAGCCCTGGTGGAGAGCAATCAACGCCTGCGGCTCGCCTCGGACTCAGCCCGCATGGCCGTCTGGGACTGGGACCTCCAGGCGGGAACCATGATCTGGGACGACCGGATGTTCGAACTCTACGGAACGACACGCCAGGAGATCCAGGGATCCTTGCAGGACTGGAAGGACGGTCTGCACCCCGAAGACCTTGAGGGCGCGGTAAGGGAGTGCGAAGCCGCCCTCCGGGGAGAGGCCCCCTTCGACACCGAGTTCCGCGTCCGGCACCGGGACGGCACCGTCCTGTGGATCAAGGCCAATGCCACCATCCTGAGGGACTCCAACGGCAATCCCGTGCGGATGGTCGGCGTCAACCGGGACGTGACGGACCGCCACCGGGCCGAGGAGGAGAAGGCCGACCTCCAGTCCCAGCTGCACCAGTCCCAGAAGCTGGAGAGCCTGGGCAGTCTGGCCGGGGGAGTTGCCCACGACATGAACAACGTGCTGGGCGCCATCCTGGGGCTGGCCTCGACCCTGCGGGAGACTGCGAATCCCTTCAGCCCGGCCGCCAAGAACCTCGACACCATCATGACCGCCTGCATGCGCGGCCGGGGCGTGGTCAAGAGCCTGCTCTACTTCGCGCGGAAGGACCTCCAGGAGGAGCGCAGCATCGACCTCAACGAGCTGGTGCGGGAGATGAGCCAGCTCCTGGGCCACACCACCCCGAAGCGCATACAGCTCAGGCTGGAGCTGGCGGAGGGTCTCGGCTGGCTGCGGGGCGATCCGGGCGCCCTGAGCCATGCGCTCATGAACCTCTGCGTGAACGCGCTGGACGCCATGCCGGGCAACGGCACCCTCCGGATCCGCACCCAGGCCGACGAGGCCGGGGGGCTCGTGCTGCGAGTGGAAGACACGGGGGAGGGCATGCCGCCCGAGGTCCTGGCCAAGGCCATGGATCCGTTCTTCACCACCAAGCCCCAGGGCAAGGGCACGGGGCTGGGCCTGGGCATGGTCTACGGCACCATGCAGGCCCACGAGGGCGCCTTCGAGCTGCACAGCGAGCTGGGGAAGGGGACGGAGGCCATCCTCCGGTTCCCGGCTAGCCGCGTGGCGGTCCCCGAGCTGGCGGCGTCCCCGGAACCGGGGTCGGCGCTCCAGTCCGGCAGCTCCCTGAACATCCTGCTGGTGGACGATGACGACCTGATCCGGGAGTCCGCCGTGCCCCTGCTGGAAGTGATCGGGCACAAGGTCACCGAGGCCGCCACCGGGGCCCGGGCCATCCAGCTGCTGGAGGATGGCCTGGCGGTGGACCTGGTGCTCCTCGACATGAACATGCCCGGTCTGAGCGGCGCCGAGACCCTGCCGCGCCTCCTGAGCCTGCGGCCCGGCCTGTCCGTGATCATGGCCTCGGGCTACAGCGATGACGAGATCTCGCCCCTGCTGGAGGGGCGGCCCTCGGTTTCCAGCATCCGGAAGCCTTACAGCCTCAAGGAAATCCAGCTGAAGATCGCCAACCTCCACCTGCAGCCCACCCCCGAGACCCCCGGCGTCTGAGGCGGCGTCCGCCGCCTTCGCCAACCCGACCCATCCCCGAGGACCGCCATGCCCATCGCCGTTTGGAACAGCCGATTCGAGACCGGCGTCGAGCTGATCGATGCCCAGCACCAGGGCCTGTTCGAGGCCGTGAACAGGCTGGCCGACTCGTTCAAGGCGGGCAACGCCGGGAACCAGGTGGTCGAGAGCCTGGACTTCCTGGTGGCCTACACCGTGGAGCACTTCCAGACCGAGGAGCGGTTCATGCGGGAGGACGGCTTCCCCGGCCTGGCGGCGCACGAAGACGAGCACGCCCGGCTCCTGCAGCAGGTCCAGGAGCTGCAGGGCAGGCTCGTGGCCGGCCAGCCCGTGACCATGGACGTGACGATCTTCCTGGTTGAGTGGCTCACCTCCCACATCAGCGGCTCGGACCTGCGTTACGCGGAGTTCGTGCGGGAGAAAAACCGGGAGTGACCGGGACCCCCACCGCCCACCGCCCTGCCATCCCCGAGGTCCATCCATGAACATCGCCAGCTGGAACCAGCGCTACGAGACCGGCATCGAGGTCATCGACGACCAACACCGTGCCCTCTTCTCGGCCCTCAATGAGCTGGGCGAGGCCTTCCGGACGGGGACCTCCAGCGCGCACGTGGACCGCAGCCTGCAGTCCCTCATGGCCTACACCGTCGAGCACTTCGAGACCGAGGAACGCTACATGCGGGAGCGGAACTACCCCGGGCTGGCCGAGCACCTGGCCGAGCATGCCCGGCTGGTGGGGAAGGCCCGGGAGCTGCTGGACCGGTACGCGGACGGCCGGCCCGTCACCCTGGACGTCGCGATCTTCCTCGCCAACCTCCTGAAGCACCACATCAACGAGTACGACCTGGCCATGGCCCGCTTCTTCACGGAGCAGCCGCCCACCGTGACGGTCCAACGGCTCTGAGCGAAGGCTGGCAGGCGGTCTGGTCGCCCGGTTCTTGAGCGCTGCAATTCAAGGGGCTTTCCGGCAGGGCCGATGGAGAGGGTGTCACCCACCTTGGAGGTACCATGGCCATCGCAGTTTGGAACAGCCGGTTCGAGACGGGCATCGCCATCATCGATTCCCAGCACAAGGCGCTCTTCGACGCCGTGAACAAGCTGGCCGATTCCTTCAAGGACGGCACCTCCAAGACGGCGGTGAAGGAGAGCATGGACTTCCTGGTGAAGTACACCGTCGAGCACTTCCAGACGGAAGAGAAGGTCATGAAGGACATGGGCTATCCCAAGCTCACCTCGCACATGGCCGAGCACTCCCAGCTGGTGGCTAAGGCCAAGGAGCTGCAGGGCAAGCTCGCCGAGGGCAAGCCCGTGACCATGGAAGTCTCCAGGTTCCTCGCCGAGTGGCTGAAGCACCACATCAACGAGGTGGACATGGGCTACGTGGAGTTCAAGCGGGCCAACGACCGGAAGTAGGGCGCACGCCACTCCTGCCTGAAAGGAAGCGGCCATGTCGAAGATCGTCGTCGTGGACGACAGCAAGCTCATGCGGAACCTGATCCAGCACATCCTGGAGCAGGCCGGTCACCAGGTGGACGCCTGGGCGGAGGTGACGGCCATGGAGGTGGCCGACCGCATCCTGGCCAGCGACCCCGACCTGGTGGTCACCGACTACCAGATGCCGGGCTGCAACGGCCTGACGGTGGCCCGGATGGCCAGGAAGGCCAAGCCAGGCCTGCCGGTGATCGTGGTGACCGCCCTGCACGACGCGGCCGTCATGGAGGCCCTGAAGAGCCAGGCCGTCAACCAGATCCTGCACAAGCCCCTCAAGGAGGAGACCCTGCTCGCCACCGTGGCCGACGTGCTGGCGCAGGCGGTCTGATCAGATCCGGTCGAGCCCTTCCTTGCCCTGCATGACCTTCCAGGGCAGCAGCTCGTAGTTGGCCAGCCCCTGCTGGTGGAAGGGGTCGCCCGCCATCAAGGCGTCCAGGTCGGCCAGGGGGTTCTCATCCTGGACCCGCACCAGCCACATGCCGCCGAAGCGCGGATCGAGCGGCCCCGAGGCCACGAGTGTGCCCTTGGCCTGCAGGTCACGGAGGTAGGCCCGGTGGGCCTCCGTGACGGCCTCGATCTCCGGCAGCGGACGGCGGTAGCGGACGATGATCATGGCGTACATGGGGCCTCCGAATCAGCCATGGCGAAGACGAACACAAGCTGCCACCGAATTGGGCAGCAAGAAAAACCTAACACCGATGAACACTGAAAAAACATGATGAACGCCGATAAGGGCAACTGACTGGGCTGCGGCTGGCCGGTCGTCCGCTCCACCTGCTTGATCGGTGTGAATCAGCAGTTATCGGTGTTCTTCTTTTCATTCTTGCGACCGTTGGCTTCGCCCGACTCAGTCCCGCACGATGCGGGTGCCCACGGTGGCGGGATCCTCGGTGGCCAGGGCCTCGGCGGTGGTGATGAGCACCTCGTCGCCGCCGCCCTCCAGGAAGCCCAGGGCGCTCTCGATCTTGGGGCCCATGCTGCCCGGGGGGAACTGGCCCTCGGCCAGGTGCCGCCGCGCCTCGCTGGCCGTGAGGCGGTCCACCCAGCGCTGGCTGGGCTTGCCGAAGTCCAGGGCCACCTTGGCCACGCCCGTGAGGATGATGAAGAGGTTGGCGCCCAGCTGGGTCGCCAGCAGGGCGCTGAGGCGATCCTTGTCGATGACGGCCTCCACGCCCACCAGGAAGCCGCTGGCATCGCGGATCACGGGGATGCCGCCGCCGCCGCCCGCGATGACGGAGTTCCCGGCCTGCAGGAGGGTCTTGATGGCGTCGAGCTGGACGATCTCCAGGGGATTGGGCGAAGGCACCACCTTGCGCCAGCCGCGGCCCGAGTCCTCCTTCATCTTCCAGCCCTTGGAACGCATCAGCTCCATGGCCCGGAACTCGGGGTAGAAGGGGCCCACGGGCTTCGTCGGGTCCTGGAAGCCCTTGTCCTCCTTGTCCACCACCACCTCGGTGAGGACCGAGGTCACCGGCGCATCGACACCCAGGAAGCGCAGCCGGTTGATGAGCATGCGCTCCAGCATGTAGCCCATGGAGCCCTGGGTCATGGCCCCACACACATCGAGGCTGTAGGGCGGCACCTGGCCGGAGGCGGCCTCCTGCTGGATGAGCAGGTTGCCCACCTGGGGCCCGTTGCCGTGCACCACGCAGAGCGAGTAGCCCTCGGCCACCACCTTCGCCAGCATCTCGGCCGTCTCCCGGGCGTTTTCCAGCTGCTCTTCCTGGAGCCCGCGTTCTTTTTCCTTCAGCAACGCGTTGCCGCCGATGGCGAGGAGTGCGATCTTTCGGGTCATGCCATACCCCGGGGAAACGAGGAGCATACAGTCGTGGCCTTGGGTAGCAAAGGACAGACATCACAGGAACCCCGGGACAGCCCACAGAACCCTTGCTTCGGCCATCGGCCTTTTGCACCCTGTCAAGAAGGGAGCGGACGGCCATGGACCCCAACCAGACCCAGGACACCTACGAAGTCGAGGCCGCCACCCGGCTCAGCCGGCTGGGCGCGGCGCTGATCGACGTGGTGCTGCAGTTCGCCCCGCTGGCGCCCATCTTCCTGCTGCTGCCAGGAGCCATGCTGTCCGGCCAGGTCGGGATGCTGGTGGTCGGCCTCCTGGCGGCGGCGGTGGTGTGGGTGGCCCTGTTGGTCACCCAGATCGTGCTGCTGGTGAAGAACGGCCAGACCATCGGGAAGAAGGTCCTGGGCATCCGCATGATCACCAGCGAAGGCGAGATCCCCAGCCTCTGGCGCGTCTTCCTGCTCCGCTGGCTGCCCTTCGTGGTCACCGCCGCCACCATCGAGCTCATCTTCAAGGTGCGCGGGCTAGGCAACGTCATCCACTTGGTGGATGCCCTCCTCATCTTCCAGCCCACCCGCCGCTGCCTGCACGACCTCTTCGCCGACACGCATGTGATCAAGGCCTGAGGGCGCCGCCGTGGACCTTCGCCTGACGCTGCCCGCGCTCCTGCTCGCCCTGCCTGGAGTGGCGCAGGAACGGACAGTGCCGCCATCGCCAGTCCTGACTGATGCCCTGGTCCAGGCCCATCGGCATTGGCTGGGGCAGGGGGAGGTCAAGCGGGACCGGAGCCGCGCCGCGGAGCTGTACCTGAAGGCAGCGGAGGGGGGCGACGCCGAGGCCATGGCCCACCTGGGGCGGATGCACTTCCGTGGCGAGGGCATCCCCAAGGATGCCGCCCAGGCCATGACGTGGCTGAAGGCCAGCGCGGCGAAGGGCAATGCCCGCGGGCTCTACCATCTGGCGGAGCTGTACCAGAACGGGTTCGGAGTTCCGGTGAACCACGCCGAATATGCCAGGCTGCTGCGCCAGGCCGCCGACCTGGGTTCCGCGGATGCCATGGCGGAGCTGGGTCAGTGCCATGAGTACGGCGTAGGCATGGGCTGGGATCCTGCCCAGGCCAGGAGCTGGTACGAGCGGGCGGCGGAGCAGCCGAAATCGCGCTTCTATCCCATGACCCTCGCCTGGATGTACCAGATGGGATCCGGCTTTCCGAAGGATGCGGAGGCGGCCTTCGGATACGCGAAGCTGGCCGCCGCGCAGGGGTACATGGACGGCCCCCGGCGGATGGGCCTGAACTTCCTCAACGGCACCGGAGTACCGAAGAACCCCCAGGCCGCCCTGGAGTGGTTCACCCAACCGGATGCCCTGGAGGACCCCCTGGCCCTGGTGGCCCTGGCGGAGATGCTGAAGTCCGGAAACAGCGTGAAGAAGGACACGGACCGTGCGGCAGCTCTCTACCGGCAGGCCGCGAAGGCGGGCGCTCCGGTCGGCATGTACTGGGTCGCCAACTGCCACGAGAACGGCATCGGCGGGCCCGTGGACTTCCCGCAGGCGGTCCTGTGGTACACGAAGGCGGCAGAGCAGGAGTTCCACTGGGCCTATCCCCGCCTGGCCATGCTCTACCACCGAGGACAGGGGGTCACTCAGGATGACAACCGGGCCGTCCGCTGGCTGAGGCAGGGGGCCAGGTTTGGCTCCGCCTACTCGATCTACTTGCTTGGATGGTTCACCCAGAACGGGTGGGGGCTGGAGAAGGATGGGGCCAAGGCCATAGACTTCTACCAGCAGGCCGGGGAGCGCGGCTGGGTTCAGGCCTGGTACCAGCTCGGTCACTGCTACCTCAATGGCGACCCCGTTCCAAAGGATCTCTCAAGGTCAGTGGACTGCTTCCGCAAGGCGGCGGACCTGGGCTGGGTGGCCGCCCAGCACCAACTTGGATGGGCCTATCAAAACGGACTCGGAGTCACCCAGAACCTGACGGAGGCGATCCGGTACTACCAGATGGCTTCGGAGAGCGGGGATGAGTCCTCGATGAACCAGTTGGGGTGGTTTCACGCGCACGGCCTGGTTGTCGTCAAGAACACCGAAGTGGCACTCGGGCTGTACCTCAAGGCAGGGGCCAGAGGTAGCAAGACGGGCTGGTGGAATGCCGGGCTTCTCTATGCCTCGGGAGAGGGACTGGTTTCCCGGGATCTGGGCAAGGCTCGTCATGCCTTTGCAGAGGCGGCTGCGCTTGGACATGTGGGGGCCATGGTGGAACTGGGCCGTTACCTCGAAAACGGCCTGGGAGGCCCCCGAGACATTGACCTGGCTCTGACCCGGTACAAGCAGGCCATGGAAAAGGGTGACGAGCAGGCCAAGGCCGCCTATCTGCGGCTGACGATGCCGCCACCTGTCGACGAAGATCTGGACGACCTTCCCCTGGGCCGTCCAATCGAAGAACCGGAGTGAGGGTGACGGTTCAGGAGACGAGGCCCGTGCCCCTCGTCATCAGCGTGTGCACCAGAAGCCGGTCCCGGTCCACCTGCTCGCCGATGCGGTAGGTGGCGTCGCCGGCATCGCTGAAGCCGGCCTTGGCGTAGAAGCGGATGGCGCGGGGGTTCTGCTCCCAGACCTGCAGCCAGACACCATCGTGGCCGGCGGCCTCGGCCCGGGCGAGCACCTCCGCCATCAGCACCTGGGCCGCGCCGCGGCCGTGCAGGGTGCGATCCACGTAGAAGCGGGCCACCTCCAGCGGGCGCTCGAAGGGCACCTGCGGGGTGGCCGCCTTGGGGCCATGGGCCTGCAGCAGCGCATACCCCAGGAGCACCCCATCGACTTCCACCACCAGGGTCCAGTTGGCGGGATCCACCAACTCTGCGGTCTGCTGCACCAGCCCGAAGGTCGCCGCCAGGTGCAGTTCCAGGTTCGACTGTGGAATGAGCCCCGTGTAGGTCTCGCGCCACAGGCGCTCTCCGAGGAGCGCCAGGGTGCTGGCATCGGCGGAAGTGGCAGGTCGGATCTGCATCCCCCGAGCTTATCAAACCCCTGAAAACCCGCTAGAATACTCGTTTTGGCGAGCCCCCATGCACATCCAGGAACTCATCCTCCGCCTGCAGCGGTTCTGGGCCGACCGGGGCTGCCTCATCGGCCAGCCCTACGATCTGGAGAAGGGCGCGGGCACCATGAACCCGCTCACCTTCTTCGGCGCCCTGGGGAGCAAGCCCTGGAACGTGGCCTACGTGGAGCCCAGCCGACGCCCGGCGGACGGCCGCTACGGCGAGAACCCCTTCCGCGTCTACAAGCACCTCCAGTTCCAGGTGATCCTCAAGCCCAGCCCCGCCAAGGTGCAGGACCTCTACATCGAGAGCCTCGAGGCCCTGGGCATCGACTTCTCCAAGCACGACCTGCGCTTCGAGGAGGACAACTGGGAATCACCTTCCTTAGGCGCCTGGGGCGTGGGCTGGCAGGTGGTGCTGGACGGCATGGAGATCAGCCAGTTCACCTACTTCCAGCAGGTGGGAGGCCTCGACTGCCGGCCCGTGAGCGCCGAGCTGACCTACGGCATCGAGCGCATCTGCATGTTCCTGGGGGGCTACGACAACATCTTCGACCTGGTGCACGGCGAGGTGAAGACCGACGACGGCGTGTTCCCCGTCACCTACGGCCAGATGCGCCAGCGCGAGGAGTTCGAGCTGAGCGCCTACAGCTTCGAGCACGCGGACCTGGACCTGCACCGCACCCTCTTCGAGTCCTTCGAGAAGGAGGGCTGGCGCCTGCTGAAGGACCACGGCCACTTCCTCAGCGCCTACGAGCAGGCCCTCAAGATGAGCCACACCTTCAACGTGCTGGATGCCCGCGGCGCCGTGAGCACCACCGAGCGCCCCGGCATCATCAAGCGCGTGCGCGACCTGGCCAGTGGGTGCGCCAAGGCCTACCTGGAGCACGAGGAAGGTGCCCCCGCGCCTGTGGATGCCGCGAAGGGGGGTGCGAAGTGAGCGCCACCCAGACCTTCCTGCTGGAGCTGCACTGCGAGGAGATCCCGGCGCGGTTCCTGGAGCCGCTGACCCGCGACTTCTCGGCCGCCTTCACCACCTGGGCGAGCGCCCAGGGGCTCACGGCTTCGAATCTGGAGGCCTTCTACTCGCCCCGCAAGCTGGCCTGGCGTGGCGTGGGCTTGCCCATTTCCCAGCCCGATCAGACCGAGACCCAGGTGGGTCCGCCCCAGCGCATGTGCGTGGACGAAGCGGGCAAGCCCACCATCCAGGGCGAAAAGTTCGCCGAGAAGTGGGGCGTGCCCTTCTCGGCCGTGCGCTTCGAACAGCCTGCAGGCAAGAAGGAGCCCTGCGCCGTGGTGACCCTCACGAAGCAGGGGCGGCCCACGGTGGCACTGCTCGCCGAGGCCCTCCCGGGGCTCATCGCCAGCCTGCACGTGCCCAAGGCCATGCGCTGGGGCAAGTCGGACTTCGAGTTCGTGCGGCCCATCCGCAACATCCTGTGCCTGTTTGGTGAGGAGGTCGTTCCCATCACCGTGGATGGCGTCAAGGCCACGAACAGCACCTGGGGCCATCGCCTCCACCATCGCCAGGACGCGGCGCCGATCACGATTTCCACGCCCGAAGGCTATGAGGCTGCCCTGGAGGCCGCGGGCGTCGTCGTCAGCGTGGACATCCGCCGTGCCCGCATCGCCCAGCAGCTGGACGCCCTGGCCGCCGAGGCCGGGGGCCGCGTGGTGCCCGATGCCGAGCTCCTGGACACCCTGGCGGAGATCGTGGAGTTCCCGAAGATCGTGCGGGGCGACTTCCCGGCCAGCTTCCTGGAGCTGCCCAAGGAGGTGCTGGTCACCAGCCTCCGCGAGCACCAGAAGAGTTTCTGCATCGAGGGGCCCGATGGTGCCCTGCTGCCCTGCTTCCTCACCGCGGCCAACCGCACGGACGATCCCGCGGGCTATGTGAAGGCGGGCAACGAGTGGGTGCTGAAGGCGCGGCTCTACGACGCGCGCTTCTTCTTCGCCGAGGACCGCAAGCACCCCCTGTCCGACCGCCTGGAGAAGCTGCAGGCCCTCACCTTCCAGCGGGACCTGGGGAGCTACCACGCCAAGACCGGCCGGGTGGTGGCCCTGGTGAAGATGCTGGCGACCCGGCTTTCCCAGGACGAGGCCCACGTCAACCGCGCCCTCGAAGCGGCCCGCATGGCCAAATGCGATCTGCGGACGCTCATGGTCGGGGAGTTCCCCGAGTTGCAGGGCATCATGGGCGGCGAATACCTGAAGCACGAGGGGGCCGACGAGGAAGTCTGGATGGCCGTGAAGGAGCACTACCGGCCCATCGGCGCCGAGGATGCCATCCCCGGCACGCCCCTGGGCTGCCTGCTGTCCCTCTGCGACAAGCTGGACACGGTGGTGGGCTGCTTCGCCGTGGGACTCATTCCCAGCGGCTCCAAGGATCCCCTGGCCCTGCGCCGCGCGGGGCAGGGCATCGTGCGCATCCTCTGGGAACAGGGCTGGGCGCTGACGCCCACGGACCTCATCCACACCGCGCTCATGGCCGTGGGGCAGAAGGCCACCCGTCCCCCCGCCGAGACCACCGAGGCCCTGCTGGCCTTCTTCAGGGACCGCGTGGCCTACCAGCTGGAACAGGCCGGCTATGCCGGCTCCGTGCGCCGCTCGGCCCTGGCCACCGGCTGGGAGGACCTAGCGGACCTCAAGGCCCGCTGCGAAGCGCTCTCGGCCTTCGCCGAGGATGCCCGCTTCGCCTCCCTGGCCCAGAGCGCCAAGCGCATCGGCAACATCCTCAAGGACGAAGCTCCCGCCGATGTTTTTGACGCGGCCACGCTTCAGGACGCCACCGAGCAGGCGCTCGCGGAACGGCTGAACGGCATCGAGGACTCGTCAGATCAGGCCACCCTCCTCGCCGCCCTGGCCGACCTCGCCCAGCCCCTGGAAGCCTTCTTCAGCGCGGTCATGGTGAAGTGCGAGGACCCGGCCCTCCGCGCCGCCCGCCTCAGCCTCCTCCACCGACTCCGCCAGGCGTTTCTGCGCGTGGCGGACTTCAGCCTCTGGCAGTAGGAGCACCCGTGCACCACGAACGCATCGCGATCATCGACTACGGCAGCCAGTACACGCGGCTCATCACGCGGCGGCTGCGGGAGCTGGGTGCCTTCGGCTTGGTCTACAGCAGTGGCGCCACTGCCGCCGAGGTGGCCGGTCCGGACCTGCGGGGCGTGATCCTCTCGGGCGGACCGAACTCGGTGCTGGAGGCGGGCGCGCCGGACCTGGACCCGGCCATCCTGGACCTGGGCGTGCCCATCCTGGGCATCTGCTACGGCCAGCAGCTCCTGGCCCGCAACCTGGGTGGCCAGCTGCACCGGTCCGCGAGCCGGGAATACGGCAAGGCGGAGATCCAGGCCATGCCCGAGCAGTCGATGCTGTTCGGGGGGCTGCCCCACGCCCAGCAGGTGTGGATGAGCCACGGCGACCATGTGGAGGTGGCCCCGGCCGGCTTCACGGTCACGGCGAAGACGCCCAGCGTGCCCGTGGCGGCCATGGAGGATCCCAAGCGCGGGATCTACTGCCTGCAATTCCACCCCGAAGTCACCCACAGTGCCCAGGGCACGCCCCTGCTGCTGAACTTCCTGCGGCACTGCGGTATGACCCTGGACTGGAACGCCGGGAACTTCATCGACGAGAAGGTCAAGGCCATCCGCGCTCAGGTGGGCACCGGCACCGTGGTGCTGGGCCTCAGCGGTGGTGTGGATTCCAGCGTGGCGGCCCTGCTGCTGCACAAGGCCATCGGCAAGCAGCTGACCTGCGTGTTCGTGGACCACGGCCTCATGCGCAAGGATGAGATGAAGCAGGTGCAGGCCTACTTCGCGCCCTTCGAGCTGAACGTCATCTGGGTGGATGCCTCCGACGAGTTTCTGGGAGCCTTGGCGGGCGTCACGGATCCCGAGCAGAAGCGGAAGATCATCGGCGGCAGGTTCATCGAGGTCTTCGAGCGCGAGGCCGGCAAGGTGAAGGCTGACTTCCTGGGCCAGGGCACCACGTACCCCGACGTGATCGAGAGCAGCGGCATCGGCGGCGCCATCCTGGTGAAGTCCCACCACAACGTGGGCGGCCTGCCGGACCGCATGCGGATGCAGCTGGTGGAGCCGCTGCGCGAGCTGTTCAAGGACGAGGTCCGCGCCACCGGTCTGGCCCTGGGCCTGCCCGAGGAGATGAACCAGCGGCATCCCTTCCCGGGGCCCGGCCTCGCCGTGCGCCTGCCGGGGGCCATCACCCGCGAGCGGGCGACGATCCTGCAGAACGCCGACGCCATCTTCCTCCAGGAACTGCGGGAGAGCGGCTGGTATGCGAAGACCAGCCAGGCCTTCGCCGTGCTGCTGCCCGTGCAGACCGTGGGCATCATGGGCGACGAGCGCACCTTCGAGTGGATGTGCGCCCTGCGGGCCGTGACCAGTGAGGATTTCATGACTGCCGACTGGGCTCGGCTGCCGCACGAACTGCTGGACCGCATCGCCCAGCGCATCGTGCGCGAAGTGCGCGGCATCAACCGGGTGGTCTTCGACATCACCTCGAAGCCGCCTGCGACGATTGAGTACGAGTAGTGGCCAAGCGCAACGAACCCGTCCGCAAGTCGGTGAAGGACGTCCTGGAGGACCTGCTGGCGGGGCACCGCGAGGCGGCCTTCAGCGGCCCGGAGTCCGGCCTGAAGTACCTGCGGCGCACCTTCGAAAGCCAGGCCAGCCTGCCGAACGCCGTGAAGGCGGTGGCCTATGATCTGAGCGCCGACGCGCAGGGTCAGTCCGGCCAGTGGGGCGCCTGCATTGAATCCGTGAATCAGGTTCTGGGCTACCTGCCTGAGCTGGAGGCTGCCTTTCCCCACGAATACCGGCGCCTGCTGGAAGGTCTGACCTGTTTCGAGCGCGGCATTCAGGCTCACAGCGAGCTGGGGGATTTCCATGCGGCCCTGGAACTCTGCGAGCAGGCGATCAAGCTGGGGCTGGGCGCGCACTATTCGGCCAAGCGGGATTCACTGGAGTGGGCTCGCTGAGCCTGCCGCCGGCAAGAACTGCAAGGACGCAACGGAGCCCGACGAACCGGGACTTTTCTGCCTGTGCGATGATCTGGTAGTACAGCCATCCCGTTCCGCCACCGTTGAGAAGGAACACGGGGAAGCCATGACCGACGACATCCAGGTGGTTCCACAGCAGGTGAGCGTCCTGATCGTGGATGACCTTGCCATCGTGCGGCTCTCCCTTCGGCACATCCTGACGAAGTCGGGCTACCGCTGCCGGGAGGCGGAGGACGTGGCCGCCGCGCTGGCCGTGCTGGACGTGGACACCATCGACCTGATCCTCTGTGACATCCAGATGCCCGGGGCCTCGGGACTGGACCTGGTCAAGGCCATCAAGCACCGCATCCCCGACACCTCCGTGGTCATGGTCAGCTCGCTGGAGGACGCCGAGACGGCCATCGAGTGCCTCCAGCGGGGCGCCTTCGGCTACGTCCTGAAGCCCTACCAGCCCCGGGAGATCCTGGTGCAGGTCAACTCCGCCCTGCGCCGGCGCATGCTGGAGATCGCCTTCCGGGACCGCGAGGCGCAGCTGGCCCAGAAGGTGCGCGAGCAGACGCTGGAGATCCGGGACTCCCGGGAGGAGATCGCCCTTCGGCTCATCGCGGCCAGCGAGCACCGGGACAATGAGACCGGCATGCACGTGCGGCGGATCGGGCTCTACGCCGCGGAGATGGCCCGCCTCCTGGGCTGGGATCTGCAGGGCGTGGACACGATCCGGGCCGCGGCGCCCATGCACGACATCGGCAAGATCGGTGTGCCCGACGCGATCCTGCAGAAGCCCGGCGCCCTCACGGAGGAGGAGTGGGTGACCATGAAGCGGCACACCTCCATGGGCGCCACCATCCTGAAGGGTTCCACGGTGCCCTTCATCCAGATGGGCGCCCGCATCGCCATCGGCCACCACGAGAAGTGGGATGGCAGCGGCTATCCGAAGGGGTTGCAGGGCGAGGCCATCACCCTGGAGGCGCGGATCACCGCCCTGGTGGATGTCTACGACGCCGTGAGCAACCGCCGCCACTACAAGGAGCCCTGGCCCGAGGAGCGGGTGGTGGAGCTGATCCAAAAGGGCAGCGGTGTCCACTTCGACCCCCGTCTGGTGGAGCTGTTCCTGGCGCACCTGGAGCGCTTCCGGGCCATCCTGAACGCGAATCCGGACGAGTCCCACGACGAGGACCCCGGCATCTGATCGCGGGTGTACGCTGGGGGCCCTGGAGGCCGCCATGAAGCTCACCGACTACCGCACCCTGGGCCGCTCCGGCCTGCGTGTCAGCCCCCTGTGCCTGGGGACCATGACCTTCGGCAGCGACTGGGGCTGGGGCGCCGAGGTGGCCGAGAGCCGGGCCATGCTGGACGCTTACCTGGGCGCCGGGGGCAACTTCATCGACACGGCCAACATCTACACCAAGGGCCATAGCGAGGCGATCCTGGGCGACTACTTCGCCGAGCGCGGGGGCCGCGACCGGGCCGTGCTGGCCACCAAGTTCTGCGGCAGCCTCCACCGGGGCGATCCCAACGGGGGCGGGGCCGGCCGGAAGGCCATCCAGCAGCAGCTGGAGCAGAGCCTGCGGCGTCTGCGCACCGACTGCGTGGACCTCTACTGGCTGCACTTTGATGATCCGCACACGCCCATCGAAGAAACCATGCGGGCGCTGGACGATCTGGTGCGGGCGGGCAAGGTCCGCTACCTCGGCGTATCGGACACGCCAGCCTGGAAGGTGGTGCAGGGCCAGTCCGAAGCCATCTTCCGGGGCTGGTCGCCCTTCATCGCCCTGCAGATCGAATACTCCCTCATCGAGCGCACGGTGGAGCATGACCTGCTGCCCATGGCCCAGGCCTGCGGGCTGGGTGTCACGCCCTGGTCGCCCCTGAAGGGTGGGCTCCTGACGGGGAAGTACGGGCGGAACAAGCAGCCGCAGGGTGAAGGACGCCACGTCCCGGGCGTGTCGAAGAGCCTCACGGACCGGAACTACACCATCATCGAGGCTGCCGAGGCCGTGGCGACCGAGCTGGGCACCGGCGTGGCCCAGGTAGCCCTGGCTTGGCTGCTGGCACGCCCCGGCGTGGCCAGCCCGATCCTGGGCGCGCGCACCCTGGCCCAGCTGGAGGGGAACCTCGCCTCCCTGGAGGTGGACCTCCCCGCAGAGCTCACGGCCCGGCTGGACGCCGCCAGCGCTCCCGCGCCCATCTTCCCCCACGGGTTCCTGGCCAACACGAGACACGTGATGCAGAGCGGCGCCACCATCAACGGCGTGGCGGCCGATCCCTGGGCCTTGGCGCCTGCGACCGATCAGGAACGCTGGTGATGCGGAATTTCTAAATATTAAAATTCACCACGAAGACGGAAAGACCACGAAGAACTGCAAGGGCACTTGCCTTGTGTTCTTTCGTGGTCTTCCTGTCTTGTTGTTGGCAGGCCCTTGAAGAAAAGCTACGCCTCGACGGGATCGGACGTTGGGGCTTCCGCGGATTTCCGGCCTTTGGAGATGGTGAACTCGCCCAGCATCAT
Organism: Geothrix sp.; assembly: GCF_049292215.1. Taxonomy (GTDB): domain Bacteria; phylum Acidobacteriota; class Holophagae; order Holophagales; family Holophagaceae; genus Geothrix. Next base: position 43,135 of record NZ_JBATQW010000096.1, read on the forward strand.
GGGCACGGCGGCCTTCAGCATGATGGTGAAGACCAGGAAGCCGATGGCGAAGATGCCCGCGGCCACGGCAATCTCCGTGAAGGAGGGCGTGTAGACGTAGATCTCGCCGAGGGCATCGGGGGTCAGGCCGGGGATGATGAGGCCCATGCCCTTCTCGATGTAGACGCTGGCGTAGATCAGCACGCAGCCGAGGTTGAGCAGCTTCCAGTTGGTCCGGAACTTCGGCACCAGGAACAGGATGAAGGCGATGAACCCGAAGATGATGGAGGCCCAGGCATAGGGCACCAGGGTGTTGTGCCCCTTGAGGCCAAACAGCAGGTACTGGAAATAGACCACATGCTCAGTGCCCGAGTAGAGCTCCTTGAAGGATTCCGCGGCCGTGAGGAAGAGGTTGAAGCCCATGGTGTAGGCCATGAGCTCGGCGATCTTGAAGATGGCCTCGTCCTTGATGCTGAGCTTCGTCGTCTTGCGCAGGACCTGAAGCAGGATGAGCAGGATGGCGGGGCCCGAGCAGAAGGCCGAGGCCAGGAAGCGGGGCGCCAGGATGGCGGAGTTCCAGAAGGGGCGGGCGCCCAGGCCGTTGTAGAGGTAGGCGGTGACGGTGTGGATGCTGACGGCCATGGGAATGGAAAGGAGCACGAGCGGGGTGACGATCTTCTTCACGTAGTGGCGCTCGGTGTAGGCGCAGTAGAGCAGGTAGGTCACCACGAAGTAGTTCAGCACCAGGTAGGCGTTCAGGACGATCACGTCCCAGGCCAGCATGGATTGCGGCCAGTTGAGCCGTCCCACGAAAGGCATGATGTGCCAGAAGCGGTCGGGCCGCCCGATGTCCACCATGACGAAGCCCAGGCACATGACCAGGGCGCTGATGGCCAGCATCTCGCCCAGGATGGTGATCTCCTTGATGGGCTCCCAGTCGTAGATGTAGGCGGGGATGACCAGCATGATCGCGGCGGCGGCCACGCCCACCAGGAAGGTGAAGTTGCCGATGTAGAAGCCCCACGAGACCTGGTCGCGCATCTTGGTGACGATGAGGCCGTCGTTCAGCTGGCCGATGTAGGCCCAGGTCCCGACGGCAATGAGGAACAGCAGGAAGCCGACCCACGCGTAATAGTACCTGCTGCCGTGGGTGACGATCTGGATCGTGTCGGTGATGAATTGCCGGAAGTTCCGCAGCATGGCCTCACACCCCGTAGAAGTAGAAGAAGTTGGGTTGGGTGTTCAGTTCTTCCTTGAGCTTGAAGACGCGCTTGTTCTCGAGGACGTAGCGGATCTCGCTGGTCTTGTCGAGCAGGTTGCCAAACTTCCGGGAGCCCGTCGGGCAGATCTCCACGCAGGCCGGATAGAGGCCCTTGCGCGTGCGCTGGACGCAGAAGGTGCACTTCTCCACCACGCCCTTGGGCCGGGGCCGATTGCCCAGGTAGTGCGTGTCCGTGTTGACCTGGTCCGGCGGCAGGTTCGGCTCGCCCCAGTTGAAGTGGCGGGCGCCGTAGGGACAGGCGGCCATGCAGTAGCGACAGCCAATGCACCAGTTGTAGTCCACCACCGTGATGCCGTCCTTCTCTCGCCAGGTGGCGCCTACGGGGCAGACCTTCACGCAGGGCGGCTTCTTGCACTGCTGGCACTGGACCGGCATGTAGAAGTGGCCCTCCTCGGGTACCTCCGCCGGGTTGTAGTACTGGTCCGCGTGCTGGAGGTTGACGCCCTCCTCCTTGTCCAGTTGGAGCACCCGGATCCACTGCACTTCCGGGCTGCGGGACTGATTGTTCTCCTTCACGCAGGCATGGACGCAGCGGCGGCAGCCGATGCAGCGGCTGAGGTCCAGCGCGTAGCCGAAGATCACGCCGGGCATGGCGGGGGTGGTGCCGACCTTCACGTCCTTGCCGTACTTAGCCTTGTATTCCTTCTCCAGGCGGGCGATGACGGAGAGGACTTCCTCCTTGGACAGCTCCTGGAAGTTGTGCTGGAGGAACTCCTCCTTGCTGAGCGTGCCGCAGCCGGTGAGGGCCGTGGCCACGGCGGCGACGCCGGCCCCGAGGAAGTCGCGGCGGTCCAGTCCACAGCCGCTGGAGGCCTGTGGGGCGCTGTCCGGTTGGGAGGTGAGCTTGCCGTCCGTCATCGGGCGCCCCCTTTCTTGGTCTGGATGTCTTCGGGCCGCGTGGGTGGTGGCATGGGTTTCAGGGCCGCGAAGCGGGGGGAGTGGGGGTTGTGGCAGTTGACGCAGAGGAGGTACTGCTTCTGGCCGTTCCAGCTGCCGGTGCGCTTGCCGTGGATGCCCACGCGCCAGTCGCGGAACTTGTCCCCGTGGCACTGGCCGCAGAGCTTGTAGGAGGCCGTGAACTCGACCTTCTCGCCGCTGGCCAAGTGCAGGCTGTCACGGCTGTTGGCGTCGTGGCAGTCCAGGCACCAGCGGGACTCAAGGCCATGCTTGAGCTCGATCTCGCTGTGCATGGCCAGCTCGCGGCGTTTGGTGTCCACCTTCAGCTGCTTGCCGTCGTGGCAGCCCGTGCAGGGGAAGATCCCGTCGGTGAAGGGCGGCTTGGGCACTTCGATGCCCTCCTGGGCGATGGGCTCCGCCTTCTTGGGCGGCTCCTTGGCGCCAGCGGGGAGCGCCAGCAGGAGCAGGACCAGGCCTGCGGTTCGGATCAGGCGTTCAGTCATGAATCCACCTCCGGGATCGAAGCATTCGGATTGTCGCCAACGCCCTTGGGGGCGGGGGCTTTCAGCAGTCGGGGCGCGAGCATGAGGGTGGCGCCGAAGCACATGAACCCCAGGAAGAGGGTCAGGGGCCGTCCCAGGGCCAGGTCCTCAAACAGGAACTTCAGGGCCGTGAGGATGAGCACGGGATAGACGAGCCAGCGCAGCTCCAGGATGGGCAGCCGGCGGCCGGACCAGGCCATGGCGATGGCGAGCAGCGACAGGACCCCGGTGCGCAGCGCCGCGAGCAGATCGGCCTGCGGTTCCCCCGAGGAGAGCGCGGCGCTGAGCGTGCGGACGATCAGGGCGCCCGCCCCGATGGCGGCCACTGCGCCCAGGCCCAGGATCAGCGGCCGCAGCCGCCGGGTGGTGGCTTCCGACGGACGGCGCAGCAGGAACCAGGCGACCGCGCCGGTCAGGCAACCCAGGCAGAGGAGGCCCGGCAGGGACAGGGCGGCACTGGCCCCGCCGGCCACGAAGAAGGCGCGGAAGGACCAGCCGAGCAGCCCGGAGGTCGCCGCGCCCGCCAGGAGGAAGATGCCGCTCTGGACGAACAGCACGGTCCGCGGGAGGCGGAGGCCGACCATCATGACCACCAGGCCGAGGGCCCCGGCCACGGGTGCGAAGACCGCCAGCGGCAGCAGGACCGCCCCGCCCAGCAGCACCAGGATGAGGGCCAGGAAGGTGAAGAAATTGAAATTCGCGCGGGTCTCCTCGCGGTCCTCCGCAAAGCGCAGGGCCGTCGCGTAGCAGCCGAAGCCCGCCACCGAGGCACCGGCTCCCAGAACGCCGGCGCCAGATCCCGTGGCGAGGGCGACGCGGAAGGCGCCACCGAAGCCCACGAGCAGGACGAGGAGGGTCTGGAGCTTCTCGAAGGCGTTCACCACCCGCTTCTGCTGGAGCATCCGGAGGGCGAAGCTGCCGATGTAGAGCACGGCGAGGGCCAGGGCGAAGGCCATGGCGCGCGCGGGGGAGATGCCCCGGTAGACCTCCGGTGCCCCACCGGGCCAGGCGGCCAGTGAGGTGAGGATCAGCACGCCAAGATTCGCGGCCAGGGCCGTGGGCCAGCGCAGGCCATGCCAACGGCGGCCGTAGGTGGCCCAGAGGGAGCCGATGCCGAGCACGAGGAAGACCAGCAGGAAGGGTTCGATGGCCCGCCGGCCGGTCATCACGGCGAAGCCCGAGCCCAGGGAGGCGAGGGTGGCCAGCCAGATGATGGGCTGCAGGTTCCGCCGCCAGGCCACGGCACCATGCAGGCCGGTGACAGCCAGGAGCAGGAAGGCCGCCAGGCCCGGCTCGAGGATGCCGAAGCGGGCCGTGGACTCCACCAGCAGCGGATAGGCGATGAGGATGGAGGCCAGGGCATGGAAGGCGGAGTCGAGTGGGTGCTTCGCGCGGTCCGCCAGGAGGGCCCAGGTGATGGCGAAGGCGAGGCCCAGGGCCACGCCCCAGCCGCGGTGGATGGTCCCCGCATCCACCAGGGCCCGGATGAAGGTGGCCCCGCCCAGGATGAGACAGGTCCTGCCGATGAGACCCATGAGGCGGACGGGATTGGGCAGGTCCGCCGTCGCGGGTGCCGTGGGCGGGACGGCGGGGGTGGAGCGGAGGCCTTCGGCCGGGGTCATCACCGCGGCCAGGGTACTCTCCGTCCCCTGGCCTTCCAGGGCGGCCACCCTGGCTTCCAGCCGGGCCACGTGCTCTGCCAGGCCGGCGAGGCGCAGCTCCAGGCCATTGGCCTGATCGCGCTCGGGAGGGAAGACCTCGGCCATGGACATGGGCCAGACCTCGGAAGGAGGTGGAAATGGAGATGGATTTCGGATTGTGTTGTCGTCATGCCACGCCCTGGGGATGAGGGCGTCAAGCGAAATAAAGACATTCCAAATGGTTCATAACAAAAACAATGAATGCTGTTAGAACATAATTGACTTCGACATCCTAGAGCCATGCTGGAGATTCTATGAGAAAACCGGCGGAAGCTCATGCCAGGCGGCTTTGGGGGCCGTGCACGGCATGTGCCGGACATCACAGTCCGCTGGCCGCTAGCGCCAGGTGGCCCCGGATCGGCCCAGGGCCGCGAGCACCTCTTCCGCCGCCCGGAGTCCGTGATCCTGGGCCTCCTCAAAGAGGGAGATGCCGCTGAGCTCGGTGTGGGCGAAGTGGACGGCACCGAAGGGGCGGGCGAGGGTCAGGAACCCGGAGTCCCAGAGCAGGCCCGGCGAGGGGCGCACCATGGCGTGGCCCCAGCGCATGACATCGAGCCGGGTCACCAGCCCTTCGAGATCGGGATGCACCGGCCGGAGGTCGTCCATCACCAGGCGGGCACAGGCGGGCCAGTCCATGGCGAGCATCCGCGCCCGTTCGGCCTCGCAGTCCGGTCCGGCGAAGGGGCGGTACCAGGTCCACACCGTGGGACCGTGGTCCCGCAGGCTCTGGTGCGTGGCCACCACGTAGCCCAGGGCTTCGCTGTTCCGCAGCACGTTGTCCCAGGCCAGGGGGAAGGTGGTCTCCCGGGGCCGGGCCCGCAGCGTCAGGTTCGCCACCAGCCAGGGGGCGTTGTGGATGCGGTTCAGGGCCGGACGCGCGGTCCCGAGGCCTTCGATCGTGTGCCGCGCCACATGCTGGGGCCCGGCGAAGATGACGCGCTTGGCCAGCCAGCCGACGGGGCGCTGCCGCGTGGCATCCCAGGCCGCGACGCGGAGGCCATTCTGTTCCGGGCGGATGGAGGTGGCCATCATGCCGCACCGGAGCCGATCCCCGCTGGCCTTCCGCAGGTGGTTGACGAGAAACCCGTTGCCCTCGGGCCAGGTGAGCAGGGGGCGCGAGTCCTCGCCAGGACCCTGCTTCCGGGCGGCGAAGTAGAAGAGGCCGGCCCAGGCGCTGGTGGTATCCAGGTGGGAGCCGTAGTCATCCCGGCAGGCGTAGTCCAGCAGCCAGCGCAGGCGCGGCGAGGTGAGGCCATGCCCATCCAGCCACGCGGCGAAGGAGAAGCTGTCCAGGGCCCGGGCCTCCGGCGCGTTGGAGCACCGCGAGCGGGGGATGCTGAAGGCCGGGCGCCCCTTCGCATCCGTGAACGCCGCCCAGCGGTCCACCTCCTGGAAGAAGGCGTGGTATTGGCGCTCGTCCTCGGCGCTGGCCCCGGCGCGCAGGTAGAGCCCCTCCCACCACTGGCCGTAGGCGAAGAGGCGCTCCTCCGGCGCGCGGACGGTGGCCTCCTCCGCGAAGAGCGGATCGCCCTTGGCGTCGAAGCCCTCCAGCACCCCGCACTCCTTCAGCAGGCGGAGCACCGCGCGGTTGCCACGATCAGGCACCGGCAGGTAGTGGGCGGCCCAGGGGAAGGCGCTGACGTGGTTGCGGCCGGAGCGGGAGGTGCCGCCGGGCTCCGGCTCCAGCTCCAGCACCTGGAAGTCCTCCAGGCCGCCGCCCGCCAGCCGCCAGGCGGCGCTGAGCCCGGCCACCCCGCCGCCCACGATGAGGACGGAGACCGGCTCGAAGCGCTCGGGTACCGGGATGCCCTGGCCCCGGAACCGGTGTCCCAGGGCGAGGTCCGGCCCCACCAGCTCACCGGTGAAAGGGAACTCGGGCTTCTTCCGGCAGGCCAGGGGCAGGGCGGAGGCCGCCGTGGCCGCGAGGAAGTCGCGGCGCCTCATGGCTGGGGCCTCACGACCACCGCCGCCACTCCCGGGTGTAGAGGTGGACGAGGACCTGGTTGTCCAGGCGGTTCACTTCCACCGGAACCCGGTCCATGTCCTTCGGGAAGGCGAACATGGCGGCGGTCGCCTCGTCGGACAGGTGGCGCAGGCCGGGCAGCACGCGGGTGGGCGGGGCGAAGTCGCGCTTCGAGGCCAGGGCAAAACCCCACACCCCAAACGACGGCACAGCCAAGTGGAAGGGGCGCACCTTCAGCCCCGAGGCCTCCATGGTGGTAGTGATGCACCAGAAGGACTGCCGCGCCATCAGGGGCGAGGTGCTCTGCACGGTGATCATGGCGTCGTCGGTGAGCCGGCGCTGGAGCAGCCGGTAGAAGCGCGACGTGTAGAGCTTGCCCAGGGCATAGGTGTTGGGATCCGGGAAGTCCACGAAGGCCAGGTCGAACGGGGGGGCGGTGGTCTCCTGCAGCCACACCATCGCGTCGGCGTTGACGACCTTCACCCTGGGATCATCCAGGGCCGCGCCGTTGAGCTGGCGCACCATGGGCTGGCGGCGCGCCATGTCGGTCATGGCTGGATCCAGGTCCACCAGCACCACCTCCTGCACCGAGGGATGCTTGAGCACTTCCCGCACGGCGAGGCCGTCGCCGCCGCCGCAGACGAGCACGCGCTTCGCATCGGGCCGCACCCCGAAGGCCGGATGCACCAGGGCCTCGTGGTAGCGGTACTCGTCGGCGCTGGAAAACTGCAGGTTGCCATTGAGGAAGAGCTGGAAGCTGCCCCGGCCCCGGGTGAGCACGATGCGCTGGTAGTCGCTGTCCCGGGCGTAGACGATTTCGTCTGCGAAGATTTCCTCTTCTACAGCCAGAGTGAATTTCCCGGCGAAGGCCAGGCCGATCGCCAGGAGGCCCATGACGGCCACACAGCGGAAGCGGATCCAGAAGATGGGTCCCAGCTGGGACTTCAGCAGGTGGGTTGACCAGAGGCCCACCCCGGCGTTCAGCAGGCCGAAGAGCAGGCTGGTGCGCACCAGACCCAGCTTGGGCATGAGCAGCAACGGGAAGAGCAGCGACGCGAAGAGGGCCCCGATGTAGTCGAGGGTGAGGACACCGGCCACCAGATCCTTGAAGCGCACCTGGTCCTTGAGGATGCGCATGAGGATGGGGATCTCCAGGCCCACGAGGGTGCCCACGGCCACCACCGTGCTGTAGAGCACCACCCGGAAGGCATGGGTGTGGGCGAAGGCCTGGAAGAGGATGGGCGCAGAGAAGCCGCCCACCAGGGCCACCGCCAGCTCCAGGTCCACGAAGCGCCGCGCCAGCCCCCGGTTCAGGAACTTCGACAGCCAGGAGCCCAGGCCCATGGCGCTGAGGTACACCCCGATGACCGTGGAGAACTGCGTGACCGAGTCCCCCAGCAGGTAGCTTGACAGCGTTCCCGCCACCAGCTCGTAGATCAAACCGCAGCTGGCGATAAGCAGCACGCTGATGAAGAGCAGCGGCGCTTTTAGCGTGGGCTGGGCAGCAGAAGCTTCCGCATCCGGTTGCGGCAAATCACCCATGGATCGCAGCAGCGATGATGAGGCTGATGCCCAGGATGAGGCAGCCTAGGACGATGCCGAGGGCGACGTTCTGGTCGTCCTCCATCTCCTTGCGGAGGGAGAAGGGCAGCACCTTCACCAGGAATAGCCAGACTAGGCCCAGGATGGCAAGCCCCAGGGCGGAGAAGACGGCGGCGACGAGGAGCTGGTGCAGCATCTGGTTCGTGAACATCACTTACCTCCGTGGAAGCCGTTGTTGTGCAGGAAGGTGCGGTAGGCGCCGGGCGTCTGGCGGACGCTGGGTGGCAGATCGGCCCGGCGTCGCTGGCCGAAGAACTCCCGGCCGAAGAAGCCGTTGGCGACCATGAGGCTGAAGCCGCCGCCGAGAAAGAGCAGGTAGAGGATCCGCATCAGTCATCACCTCCGCTGGCAGTTGCCGCCGTGCCATACATGCTCTCCTGCCAGCGGCGCCCCTCGAAGGCCGCCACCTGGATCACCAGGATCAGGGGCACCACGAGGATGGCCAGCAGGGCGAGCCCGGGATAGAGCCAGCGCATGACGCCCTGGCGCAGCTGCACGTCGATGACGCCGACGGGGGGGAACTTCCCGTCCCACTGGGGGGCCAGGCGCAGCACGTAGGTTCCGGCGGGCACGGCGCTGAGGTAGACGGTGCTGGTCTGCCCGCCCTCGGCCCAGGATTCGCCGCCGTCCACGCCGTGGTAGAAGCTGCTTTCCAGGAGGAAGAGCTCGGCCACGCCCGTGGTCTCGCTCACTAGGGCGCCCTCCAGGCCGATCCAGCTGTTATTGACCGGGGCGCTGAGGGTGACAGCCAGGTTGCGGTGGCCGTTCTTGATCTCGATGGGGCCGGAGAAGTAGACGGGTTCCTGGGCCTCGGCTGCCGGCGCGACCGGGGAACCGGGCGCATTGGGCCGGCGCACGGGAATGCCCTTGCGCACGGCCTCGGCCGCCTCCTTGCGCAGGCCGGGCGCCAGTTCGTAGAGGTCCAGCCGCTTCTTGAACAACTCCTCGTTGCGGTGGGTGGCGGACTCCACCATGACGAGGGCCAGCAGCAGGCCCAGGGCGCCTACCACCCACAGGGCCGATTTGGAGAGGGTCACCTTGTGGGGGTTGGGCTGGAAGGAGGCGATGCCGCGGGGGGCGGGCGGAGCGTCTTTGAGCTTGAAGGCGGTCCAGACCGCGGTCGGATCCAGGTAGGTGGAAAGGCTCCAGTTCACCTCCTCGCCGCCGCCTTTGTGCCCCTGGCGCTCGCGGGTGAGGCTGCGTGGCGGGGCGATGAACTCGGCCACCTGCACCCGCTCCCCCTGCTCCACCGTCCAGTAGAACTCGCCCCAGACGCCTTCGACCAAGGCCTCGACGTCCTGGAAACGCCGCCAGTTGGCGCCGAGCGCCTGAAGGTTCTTCTGCCCGTCGCGCGCCTGGGGCACTTCGCCGGGTGGCAGGGCCACGGCCAGGCTCCAGTGACCCTCGCTCTCCACCAGCCACTTGAAGCCGTGCTGGGCGTCCAGGAGCAGATACTCCGTCCAGGGATAGGCGATGCCATCCACGGTGCAACTGCGGCGCAGCTGCCCGATGCAGATCACCTTCTCGCCATTCAGCACGCCTTCCGTGCCCAGGGGGATCACCACCTCCTGATGCGGCTGCTTGAGGCTCTTCAGGAAGGCCAGCTTTCCGTTTTCCGCGGACAGCAGGCTACCGCAGCTGGGGCAGCCCACGCGCTGGGTCTGGTCCGGCGCGCGCAGGGCCAGGGCTCCGCCGCACTTGGGGCAGTTGAGGTTCTGGACGCCGACCTTGGCGGGCTTGCGGGTGCCGCCCTGGATGTGGAGGTCGGCCAGGGGGATCTCGCGGCCCAGGAAGAACAGAGGCGGGTCCTCGCTGTAGTCCAGGGTGGCGAAGGCGCCGTTCCGGCCCGAGAGGTCCGCGAAGCGGTAGGTGGTGCCGGGCTCCACGGCCCAGGGGATCTCGCCTTCGGCGCTGTGGAAGGCGGCCTCGCTGATCTCGCCTACGGTCCAGAGGCCGGCAGGGCCCAGGTCGGCAAGACCGCCGGCCTGCAGGCTGTCGGCCGCGGGCAGGGATCCGTGCGGGTCCTGGGTGAAGGTGAGGTAGAAGCGACCCTGGGCCTCGGCGAGCCACCCCCAGCGGCCGTCATCGAGCGCGAGGTACCATTCGTCCCACACGCCGCCGAGGGGATGCTTCAGCTGGACCCGCCCGGCCAGGGTGAAGGCGCGCCCCGCAAAGGTTCCAGAGGCGGCCAGTCCCAGCGGAGAGCCGGTGTCCACCAGGTCGGCCACCCTGCCGATCAGCTCGGGATCGCGGTCCTTCCGGGCGGCGAGGGCCTTGCAGTACGTGCAGACGGCCACCATGGTCCCGGGCCGGAAGCTCAGGGCGGCACCACAGCTGGGGCAGGAGGCGAGGATGCTCATGGGGTGGGGTGATTATGCAGGGGCGTCACAGCCAGGGGAAGATGCGATGGAGCCCCTCGCGGAATCCGGACTCCGCGGTCAGCAGGCTGAGCACCAGGTGGCCATCGCCGGCCAGGTCGAAGAAGGAGCCGGGATGGACCAGCACCGAGGCCCCCTCCAGCAGCCGCAGGGCGCAGGCCTCGTCCGCATCCACGGCCGGCCGCCGCAGCAGGACCGACCAGCCGCCCTCCACGGGCAGCCGCGACAGGTGCGGCTGGCCGGTGAGGGCCACATCGAGGCTGGCGAGGTTGGCCCCCAGCCGCCCCAGGAGCTGTGTGCGGATGGGCGCCGCCAGCTCCAGCAGCCGCGGGGCCGCGGCTTGCACTGGCGCGGAGACGGAGAGGTACTGGTCGGCCAGGAAGGCCAGGGCCTCCAGGTGAGCCTCCGCGCCGGGGCCGCGCACGGCGATCCAGCCCAGCTTGAGCTGCGGCAGGGCCGCCACCTTGCTCAGCCCGGAGAACAGGAAGACCGGACAGGGTGGCTCGGGATCCTGGAGGGCCGTGGCCAGCCGGTCCTCGGCGGGCTCCAGGGCGTAGTCGGCGAAGACCTCGTCCACCAGCAGTGCGAGCTGGCGTTCGGCGCACAGGGTCGTGAGGGCAGTCCACTCGGCGCGGGAAAGGAAGTGGCCCGTGGGATTGTTGGGATTCACCACCACCACGGCCCGGGTCCGTGGCGAGACGGCGGCTTCGAGAGCGCCGAGATCCAGGTGCCACCGGTCATGGAAGTAGGAAGGCACGGGCCGGGCTGACAGGCCCTCCAGCCGCGCCAGCCAGTCGAAGAGGGGATAGCTGGGGCTGGGCACGAGCACCTCGTCCCCGGGGTCGCCCAGCAGCTTGAAGAGCAGCCCGTAGCCTTCGCTGGTGGAGGCCGTGAGCAGGAGGTCCCCGGCGCGCAGGCCGTGGCCGTGGTGGGTGGCGATGGCCTCCCGGGCAGTCCTTGAACCCTGCGGATCGGGGTCGTAGGCCAGCACCTCGGGCTGGGCGAGGGCCGCCCGGATCTCCGCCTCGGGATAGGCGAACCCGCACCGCGTGGGGTTGGAGACGGTGAGGTCGAGGACCTCCCGGCCCTGGACCCGGAGCCGGGCCAGCGTGGCCGTGAGGGCGTTCGGCTCAAAGCCCGGCGGCAGGCGGGAGGAGAGGCGCATGGGTTCAGGGTAGACGAGAACCGCAGCCCGCTTCCCGGATTGGCGCGATAATCACCGGAAGGCTCAGGAGGCTCCAATGGCGAGGACACTCAAGGTCGCGGTGCTGCTGGCGGGGTGCGGCCACCTGGATGGCGCCGAGGTGCGCGAGGCGGTGCTGACCCTGCTGGCCCTGGACCAGCACGGGGCCGCCTTCCAGTGCATCGCGCCGGACGCCGACCAGCACCACGTCATCAACCACGCCACGGGCCAGCCGGTGGCCGGCGCCGTGCGCAACATCCTGGAGGAGGCCAGCCGCATCGCCCGGGTGGGGCAGTGCCTGGACCTGGCCCGGGCCCGCGTCGAGGACTACGACGCGCTGCTGATGCCCGGCGGGTATGGTGTGGCCAAGAACCTCTGCACCTTCGCCTTCAAGGGGCCGGAGGGTGAGGTGCGTCCAGACGTGGCCGCCTTCCTGCGCGGCTTCTTCGACGCGAAGAAGCCCGTGGGCGCCATCTGCATCTCGCCCGCCCTGGTGGCCCTGGCGCTCTCGGGCCGCAGCGTGGCGAGGCTCACCCTGGGGGGCGATCCCGGCTGCGCCGACGCCATGCGCCGGCTGGGGCACCTGCACCAGGGCACGCCCAGCGCGCGGGAGATCGTCGTGGACGAGGCGAACAACCTGGTCACCACCCCCGCCTATATGTTCGACGACGCCCGGCTCAGCGATGTCTTCGTGGGCATCGAGCGGTGCGTGGCGGAAGTGCTCAAGCGGGCCTAAAGATCAGCCACGGTTAAATCCAGGTTTGCACTGATGGGGACGACCCCATTGGCTTTATCGGTGTCTGCTGGGGCCTTCCGGAATTCCGGCAGGCCATGGCCTAGGCAGTCGGTCCTTCGCTGTCCATCCGCCGCGGGTGAACCATGCGCCGGAGCGCCGGCGTCAGGATGCGGCTGGCGGCGAGGATGCGAGCCTCTTCGTCCAGCGCCTTGATCCACGGCGCCGCATGGCCCAGGGCCAGGCCGGAGTCGGGCAGGGGGAGACTACGGTCCAGTGCCTGCAGCACCTGTTCAGCTACGGGCCCGGCCTCGCGCCAGCGCGAGAGGGCCAGGGCTTCCGCCTGGGGCGGACGCAGGGGCGGCTGGATGAGGGCGACCAGGGCTTCCAGGCCGAGCTTGGGATGGTGGAGGAAGGCCGCCAGCACCGAGGGCGCAGGACACCTCCACACCATGGGCCAGAGCTGTCTCGGCGCATGGATGGCGAGGCTGCGCCGCTCGCCGGTGGTCATGACCGGCCACAGCTGCAGAAGCTTCTCCGTGGCCTGCTGGGCGGCCTGGGGGTGGGCCGCCGCGTCGGTCGCCACCGCGGCCAGGGCCCGCCAGGGCAGGCGGCCC